>DASWRI010000001.1:0-5334 GCA_036403235.1 Pyrinomonadaceae bacterium
CGTCGGATTTCGACATTTTTTTCGAAGGTTCGGCAATCGACAAAATTTTCGCGCCGACCGGCGGAATGAAAGCGTCCGGGACGACGAATGTTTCGCCGAAATCGCGGTTAAATCTTTCGGCCAAATCGCGCGCCAATTCCAAATGCTGTTTCTGGTCTTTGCCAATCGGAACTAAATCGGTGTGGTAAAGCAGAATGTCCGAAGCCATCAAAACCGGATACGTAAAAAGTCCGACGCCGGCGCGCTCCCGGTTGCCTTTGCCTTTGTCTTTGAACTGTGTCATTCGCTCGAGCTCGCCCATCCGCGCGACACAGTTTAGAATCCAAGTCAATTCGGCGTGTTCCGTCACGTCCGATTGAATAAAAACGGTCGAAACGTCCGGGTCGATGCCAGCGGCGAGATAAATGCGCGCCAAATCCAGCGTTTTCCGGCGTAGAGTCTCCGGGTTTTGCGGCAGCGTGAGGGCGTGCAGATTGACGATGCAGAAAAAGCTTTCGTATTCCGTTTGCAGATTTACCCAGTTTTTGAGAGCGCCCAAATAATTGCCGATGTGTAAGTTTCCGGTCGGCTGCGCGCCGCTAAAAATTCTTTTTTTCATGTCAAAGGATAAAATAAAATACTCAAAATCAAATTACGCAGAGGCGCGGTCACCAGGTTGATGACGCCCATATACATTAGAACAAACAAAATCAAAAAGCCGTAAGTCTCGAGCAATTCGAAAACCGGCTCCCAGCTTCGCGGCGCAAGCGTCTGCAGCGCTTTGCTGCCGTCGAGCGGCGGCAGCGGAAGCAGATTGAAAACCGCCAGACCGACGTTCAAAATCACGGTGCTGATGAGCAACGTCCAGAGCGGCGCGGTGAGGCCGATTTCGATGTTTTCGCGCGTGAAAACGTGATACGCAATCAAAACTTTGATAATAACGGCCGTCACGGTCGCAATTATCAAATTAACCCCGATTCCGGCGAGCGAAACCATCACGTTGGCCGTGTCTTTGTTGCGCCATCTGAGCGGATTGACAGGCGTCGGCTTGCCCCACATAATCAGCGGAAAAGCGACTGCGGCGGGCGAATACGTCACCAGAAAACCGATAATCGGCAAAATCAAAGTTCCAATCGGGTCGATGTGCGGAAGCGGATTGAGCGTCACGCGCCCGAGCAGATAGGCCGTGTCGTCGCCGAATTTCAAAGACATCCACGCGTGCGCGGCTTCGTGCGCCGAAACCGCAAACAGCCAGACGACCATATAAATAATTAATTTGGAAGCAAAATCCGCAATATCAAAACCGCCCATAATTTTTTTTCTCCGCCTGACGCGCGCGGCTCGAAATTTGCCGGTCGCCGCGCCTATTCGATAGTGTCAAAACAAACCAATTTGTTGTTTTTACAAATAAATTGTGCCATTCTTTATTCATAAAATAAACTTGGGCGGAAAGATTAATTTGTCCGTCGTCCGTTGTCCATAGTTCGCTGCCGGTTGAATTTAATTTAAGTTATAAATTTAAGCTCAGGCCCGCAGCTGACCATTGACCACCGACCACTGACCACTGACTTATGAAAAACTATATTGTTTGCATTGCGAGCGAGCATAAAGGCAACGAATTTCTGGAAGAATGTCAAAATGCGGGCTGGCACGTGACGCTTGTGACGCGCAAAAAATTGCTCGACGAGCCGTGGCTCTGGACGAGTCTGAACGGCGTCAAAACCGTCGAAGACGACGCGACGGCGGAAGATTATATCCGCGCCATCACGAATATCGCCGGGACGCAGCCGATTACGCGCATCGTCGGTCTCGACGAATTCGACGTTTTGACCGCCGCCAAAGCGCGCGAGCATCTGCAATTGGAAGGCATCAGCGGTTCATACGGCCTGCGTTTTCGCGACAAACTGCGGATGCGCAATCTGGCGGCGCGCATCGACATGCCGTGCCCGGAATACACGGGCGCTTTTAATCCCGAAGCGATAAACGAATATTTGGACAGCGTTCCCGCGCCGTGGATTGTCAAACCGCGCACCGAAGTCGCCGCCTTCGGAATCCGCAAATGCGAGACAAAAGAACAGGTCTGGGAAGCTTTAAGCGAGCTCGACAACCGGCACACGTGGCGCGACCACCCGTCGCAGTTTTTGATTGAGCGCTTTATCGAAGGCGACGTTTTTCACGTCGATTCGATTGTCGAAAACGGAAAAGTCGTCGCCGCCGGCGTCAGCCAATACGGCACGCCGCCGTTTACCGTAACGCATAAGGGCGGCGTTTTCACGACTTCAATCGTGCCGTATAAATCGAAAGAGCGAAAGGAACTGGAAAAGCTTAACAAAAAGCTTTTGAAGGGTTTCGAATACGCTCGCGGCGTTTCGCACGCGGAATTTCTGCAAAGCAAAGCGGACGGGAAATTTTATCTGCTCGAAGTCGCCTGCCGCGTCGGCGGCGCTTATATCGCCAATGTTTTGGAGCAGGCATCAGGCTTTAATCTCTGGCGCGAATGGGCCAAGCTCGAAACCGCGACCGACGAAAAACCATATAAAGCGCCGAAACTCCGGCAGGATTTTGCCGGAATCGCGCTGGCTCTTTCAAAAGAAGAAAAACCCGACACGTCGCATTACACCGACAACGAAATCGTCTACCGCGTGGCAAAACCGAAACACGTCGGCCTGATTTTCTTTTCGGAAAAACAGGAACGCGTCAAAGAACTTCTGGCGCTTTACAGCGAGCGCATCGCCAATGATTTTCTCGCCGTCGCGCCCGCCAAAGAGCGTTACGACGATTGATGCGGAAATCGTTATAAAGAAGTCTCAAGTTTCAAATCCACAGACAATTTGACTTTGAACATTGGGCTTGAGACTTGAGACTCTTTCCGCTATCCTTACATCTTTTATGGTGTCCGAAGCAGTTTTACAAAAAAATTCACCCGCGATTCTGAAACACGACCTCAAACGCTTTTTCCCCGAATTGTTAAAGTTCGAATCGGTTAAAGAGCTGGAAAAATCAGTCGTTTACCAAAAAATAAAATCGGAAGTCGAGCGGATTTTAAAGGCGGTCGTGCAGGAAGACTTTGCCCCGGAAACAAGGGAAAAAGCGGATAAAATCAGCGCGCTGGCGTGGAACATCGAGCGCGGAAACAGGTTTGACGGAATCGTTTTCGCTCTGAAAAATCATCGGGATTTGCGCGATAAAGACTTGCTGCTTTTGACCGAGCTCGATTACGGAATGGCGCGCAGCAGAAATCGTTTTGTCGCGCGCGAGCTGGCCGCGGAACTGAAATTAAATTATGCTTTCGCGCCCGTTTATATCGCTTTGCAGAAGGGAAGCGGCGTCGAATCGGAAGTCGAAGGCGAAAATACCGAATCGCTTCACGGCCTGGCCATGTTTTCCAAATATCCGATGAAAAACGTTCACGCCGTGCCGCTGCCGAACGGGAAGGATAAAATGCTCGGCAAGGAAAAGCGTCTCGGATATTTGCGCGCTCTCGTCGCCGACATCGCGCATCCGCTGGGCGTCTTTCGCGCCGTCACGACGCATCTCGACGCGCATTGCTCGCGCCGGCATCGCCGTTTGCAGATGAAAATCGTTCTCGACCATCTGGCGACGCTCGCGCCTCTGCCGACCATTATCGGCGGCGACTGGAACACGACGACGTTCAATTCGCAAAGCTCTACGCGCGCCATTCTGGGCTATTGGCGGCGCGTTTTTATGGGGCCGAAACGCGTCGTTAAAAAACATTTTCCGCATCCCGACCGTTATTTTGAAAAAGATTTGTTCGGCGAATTGGAGCGGCGCGGCTTCGATTATAAAAATTTAAACGAGACGGGCGCCGGGACGCTGCATTACGACGTCGAAAGCATCGAGAAAAACACGAATCTGCGCGACTGGGTGCCGGCCTGGTGCTTTCCGTTTATTTTCTGGGCGGCGGGACGCGTCGGCGGCCGGGTTTCGGGACGGCTCGATTGGTTCGCCGGAAAGGGAATCGAAGTCAAAGAAAAACCGCAGACAATCGGGAATTTAAAGGATTTGGAAAACGTCCCGCTGTCCGACCACGATGCCATCACTTTGGACTTTGTGCCGCTAAAAAGATAGAATTAAGCTGCGAATAACACTGACAATTGGTTTTTTCTAATTCGTGTAATTCGCGGCTCGAAATAAATTGGAGAATTAAATGCCTGAAGTAGCTTTTTGCCAGACACTCAGTTTTAATGCTGAAACTTTTGAATACGAAACCGTCGCCAACGAAAGCGGCAACGCGACGATTATCACGTTTCCGATTGACGAAACGCGTTACAGCCCGGGCGACGTGGTCGTCGTTTTGAATGATGCCGACATAGTTTTTCACGGAATTATCGGGAAAATCGAAGACGGGCGCGCTTATGCGACCGACCCGAAAGGCTCGCTTTTGCCCGCAACCGTCCAGTAAAACTTGACACTTTCACGATAAAATTCTTATCATCAAATTTCGCCGTGTGGGGATGTAGCTCAGTTTGGCAGAGCGCTGCGTTCGCAATGCAGAGGTCAGGAGTTCGACCCTCCTCATCTCCACCAAATAGAATCAAGCACTTACGCGAGTAGGTGCTTTTTCTTTTTTGCCAACGGACACTTTCAACGGACACATTCAAGTCTCCCGCGCCACTTAATTGTCAAAAATACTTCAAAATTTGAAGTAAGCCATTTATCATTTTACGCTTTTGCGTCTTTATTCTTTGGCGGTCGTCCTTTCTTACCATAAACAACTGCCGCCGATAAATCGTTTTCGTCAATAACATAATCCCTTCCGACTTTGCTTGCTTTTAGTTTCCCTTGAGCAATCAAAAGCCGAATATGTCTGTCTGTCATTTTCAACTTTTCGGCAGCTTGTTTGGTCGTCAATAGATTCGCCATTTCCCTTTTATACATCAAAATTAAAATATCCGCAAACGGCTAATTTAATTTGACAAAATAGCCGCATGCGGCTATTATTGTTTATAGATACTTTTTGAGAAGGAAGGATAAAACGAATGAATCTGAATTATGAAAAATTAAAAGAAGTTGTTAGTGAATCTCTGAATAGAGTAAAAGATAATCGCCGCTGGCAAACCGCAATCGTCAAAGCGGAAAGACAGATTGAAAGCAATCCGTTTATTCATTTTGATGGTTCGATGCTCTTAGTCTTGAGTGATTCGGGAAAGATTTACGAAGTTGGTAATTCGTGCCAATGTAAGGCTTTTGAAAGCGGTCATCCGTGTTGGCATAGAGCGGCTTGGCGTTTAATTCAGCGGTATAGTGGAGCAACACATTGATAGAGGGATTAAGTTCCCTCTATACTTCTTGTGAAGTAATAAGTAGATTTTGAATTTCTCAACCACTAAGTAT
>DASWRI010000002.1:0-23912 GCA_036403235.1 Pyrinomonadaceae bacterium
CGCGCCGTCGGGTAATCGTAAGCCGTCAGGCAGACCAATTTCTCGCCGCGCTCTTTTGCCGCGCGAATCGCCGGCAGATAAACTTTTTCGGGTTTGTCGGGTTTTAAGTAAGCCATAAAATCAGTGGTCGGTGGTCGGTGGTCGGTTTTTGCCTTTTCTGACAACTGACCACCGACCACTGACTAATCCAGCATTTCGCTTTTGATAAACATCTGCATTTCTTCGTTTTCAAACGCGCGTTTGGCGTTTGGATTCCAGCGTTTGACGACGGCAAAATCGCCGCATTCGTTTGACAGCTCCTGTAGATTTTTCTGCAAAACCGGATGAACCAGATGCGGCGCGATTTCGATTAGAGGCACAAGCACAAAACGCCGCTCGTGCATGCGCGGGTGCGGCAGCGTCAAAAATTCGGTGTCGCATTGATAATCGCCGAAAAGCAGCAAATCCAAATCGACCGTGCGCGGCTTTTTCAAGTTTTTGTCGCGCCGCCCGAGCAGATATTCTATCCGCAGCATCCGCGCCATCATCTGCGAAGCGGAAATGCTTTTGATGTGAATTTCCGCCACCATATTCAAAAAAGTGCCGTGATTTTCGACGTCGAAAGGCTCGGTTTCGTAAATCGCGGAAAGTTTGTTGACAACAAAGCTCGCTTCGAGCAGACCGCGCACGGCGAGCAGCAGATTGCCCGCCCGATTTCCGAGATTCGAGCCGAGACTGACGTAAGCTGTCGTAAATTCAGTTTCCACTTTTTAAATGTATCGGTTTGAAAAAGAATGAATGAAACAAGTTTGCGAAAAATTCGCGCAAAGCGCAAATAATTTTCCGTATTTTACAATATCTTTTACTTTTTTGCGCTGAAATGTTTCAATTAAAGTGTTGAAACTTTAGAATCCAGCAATGCGTTTTACTTTTCTTGAAACGCGTTCGGGCGGCTTAAAAGCGTGTGCCGTCTTGACAGTAAATAACACGAAAACAAGATGCCGCGCAGAAAATTCCGCAACAGTCAGCGAACAGACTACACAAACGACCGCTCTTTTCAAGAATATATCTTGAATCAACCCGCGCCTCAAACCACGCGCACCGAGCTGATGCGGCTCATTCGCGGCGGCGAAGACACGTATCTCGAACTCAAAGTTAAGCTTTCAAATTCGGAAAGAATCACGCAGGGAATCGTCGCGCTCGCCAATACGGCGGGCGGAACGATGATTTTCGGCGTCACCGACCAGCTTCGCGTCGAAGGCGTCAACAACCCGGAAGGCGTTCAGGAAGAATTGGTGCGCATCTGCCGCGAGGAAATCTTCCCGCCGATTGTGCCTTTAATCGATTCGATTGCGTTTGACAGCGGCCGCCGCGTCGTCGTGCTCGACATCGACGGCAAACGTCCGCCCTACCGGACGCGCGACGGCCGTTTTTATATTCGTATCGGCGAGGAAAAACGCGAGATTTCGCGAACGGAGCTGTCAGATTGGCTCGATGAGATTCGCCCGCTCGCATACGAAAATATTCCGATTGCAAATGCGCTCGAAAACGATTTCGACGACGCGCTTTTGTGGAGCTTCGCCAATTCGTTCGAGGACAGCGCTTTGGGTAAAAACATTTATCAAACCGCCGATTTTCTGAAAAAGGATTTGCTGCTCGCCGTCGGAAATCCGGAAGAATTTTTGCCGTCGGTCGCCGCCGTTCTGCTGTTTGGAAAAAACGAGCGGGTTTCCGAATTTTTTCCGCGTTCGCAGATTACGGTCGCGCGCTATTCGGGCGAAAACGGCAACGCGCAAATCGTGGAAACTTCGGAATTAAAAGGAAATCTCCTGACGCTTTACGAATCGATTCTGCAATTTATCGAGCGCTACTGCGATTTGTCGAAAGACAAGCCGCGCAAATCTCCGGCGGACGCCGCTGCTCCGGTTTCGGCGCGCGGAAATTATCAAATTTATGCGATTCGCGAAGCGGTCGCAAATCTTCTGACGCATCGCGATTTGGCCTTGCGCGACATTCCGACGCGCGTTTTGATTTACGACAACGCCATCGAATTCGTCAATCCGCGGCGGACGAACGGATTTGTTCCGCCCGCTTCGCGCGCGATTCGCTACGGCATCACGCAAAGAGTAAATCCGCAAATCGCCGCGATTTTCTCCAAACGCGAATACGGCACGACCGTCCCCATCGGCGGCCTGCCGATGCTCCTGCGCCAGGCGAAACATTTTTCCGGCCGCCGCGCCGAGATTTACACTTCAAACGATGAATTTAAGCTGAAAATTTACGGAAGCTAAAAAACTGAGAAGTCAGAAGTGAAAACCGAAAGCACAAAGTAAAAAGGTGAGAGATTGATTTAACTCTCACCTTTTCCGTTGTTAACTATCAGTTTTCAGCTCTCACTTTTCACTTCTTACTCGGCTCGTCTTTCGGCGTTGTGTAAAACGGGCGATGCTGAACGACGAATTGCTTGTCCTCGTAGACGCCGTCGCCGTTGATGTCGACTTTTACTTCCAATTTATATTTTTTGCCGTCGCGCGGTTTTTCGCCCGCGTCGTAGGCGATGCTGTATTGATTGCGCAAAAGCGCGTTGATGTTTTGCAAAACGCCGGGAATTTCGCCGGGAAACGTTACCGGAAAATATCCGCCGCCCGATTCGGTGGCAAACGTTTTCAAAGTGTTCTGCGCCTGCAAAAACGTCAGTCGGCCGGGCGAGCCGTCCAAACCGTCGGTCGGCGGAAGCTGGCTTTCGTACATTTTATAAAAGAGGTTTCCCGTGCCGATAATAAAAATCGGGATGCCGGCGTTTTGAATCACTTTGCGAACCTCGTCGTAATTCGTGCGGCTGAAAGTATCGATGCCGGAAGCGACGAGAATAATCGCGCGGCGTTTTGAAGTAACTTCGACCATTCCGCCGTAAACCGCCGTTTTTTCCTTTGAGTTTTCCAAAACGACCGCGTCCGCCTTGCCGCCAACGAGCGCAAATTTTACCGCGTCGAAAAGATTGTTTTCGCTAAAGGCGGGCGAATTTCTGAGCAGAATATCGACCGTTTGAGAAAGACGCGCCGGGTCGTTGGTAAAATCGGTAATCGGCGTCGGGCGCATATCAAACGCGATGACCGAAGCGTAATCGTCAGGCGGTTTGATAAAGCGCGAGAGAAAATATGCGACCGGGCGAATGACTTCGGTCGTTCCGTTTTCCATTCCGCGATTTGCCAGATAGCCGAATCTTTCCGTCCATTTGCTGTATTCGACGACGAGCGAAACGGTAATCGGCGCGTCGGGCATCGAAAAGCTCGATATTTCCTGTTTGATGCCGTTTTCAAAGACGGCGAAGTTTTCCTTTTTCAGGCCGGTGATGATTTGCTTTGTCTTTTTGTCATAAACGACGGCATCGACGTTGACGATGTTCGTCTTGATTTTCAAAGGCTCGTCGTCGACGACCGCGTTTTTTTCTTCTTCCGCCTGTTTTTGCGCTTCCTGTTCCTTTTTCAGCTCTTCTTCGGTTTTCGGCAGCGGCCGCTCGTTTTTCTTTCCGTCGCCTTTCGGCTTTTCCTGTTTCTGCGTTTTCGACTGCGCCAACGCCGTGGCGTTAAACGCGAACGAAATCAAAATTAAAAACGAAATTAAGCCCGAAAGACGCGCGATAAAATTGGATTGCATAAGATTAGACCTTTTCCAAAGGGATTTTAACTTTTAGATACAAATTGTCGGCTTTTAGTTGGAAAGAATCAAGGAAAAGCGAGCGGCGAGCTCGAATGGTTAAGTGAAATATAAAAAAGCGGCGGGCAGAAATCAAAGTAACTGCTCGCCGCTCACTGCTTACTTTTCACTACACTTACGGCATGATTTCGATTGTCACGTCAAACGCGCCCGAGTTGTCGTCCAGATTTGCTTCGTTGATGCCGAGAAACAGCGCGCCGTCGCGCGGGGCGACGAATTCTTTCGAGTTGCCGACAAAAATGAAATCGTTGTTATCGTCGCCGATAACGGCAATCAATCCGCCGGTCGCTTCATTTGACATCAATTTGTCTTTGTCGGAGAGCGAGTAGATTCCGCCCGGCGTCGTGTAATTTCCGTTGCCCAGCGAAACGCTGCCGATGCCGGAAATCTTGATTTTTTGTCCTTTTTTTACGACCCAGCCCGAATTTGTCCAGCCGTTTGCCGTGTTGTCGGCCAGAACTTTGACGCCGAGCTGAACCGGCTTCGGCAGCGAGTTTGTGTAGCCGGGATTGGTCGTGGCGTTGTTTGTCGAAGTGCTGACGGGCGTCGGCATGACGGTCGAATTTTGATTGGCGCTCGTATCGATTTTTGGCGAGCTCGTCACCGGATTATTTGTTTTATCCGTTTGTCCGACGTTAATAATCGTGTCGCCCGCGGGTTTGGTTGTGTTCGGATTGGTCGAGGTCGAATTCGATTTTACCGGCAGCTGCGTCGAGGTTTTGGTGCTGACCGTCGATAAAGCGCTCTGGTCGAATTCGATTGACTCGATTTCGTCGGCGTAAAAATTCATACGGCGCTGGCGCGTACCGTCGCCGATAAGGACGGTAAACTGTCCGCCGTTGAAATTAACGATTTTGCCTTTGATAATGCTTCCGTCTTTGAGCCGAATCGTGTCGGCAAAGGTGAGCGCGGCGAGCGAAAAAATTAAACACAGGGAACAAACAATTCGGATAAATTTGGATTTTAAAAACATACTACCTCCAAAGATTTTTTTAAATTTCGGGTTGTTTTGACGTGTCAATCGCAATTTTTACAAACACTTGGGAAAATTCTTCGGGGAAAGCGACAAAAACAGATGCCGTTCCGAATTAAAAGGATTGCAGAAATCTACAAGAAACAAAAACAAGTGGATTATACACAAAATTTTTGAAGTTGTTAATCGAAATTTGGATTTTGGAGGTTTCAATCTAAAATTGAACGAAAAATATGAATCAAATAAGCGAAAAAATCAAAGCAATCTTCCCGCGTCTCGAAATCAAATCAGTCCGCGCCAACTCGGAAGGCCTGATAAACGAAGTTTTCATCGTCAACGAAGATTTGGTTTTTCGCTTTCCGAAAAATAACGATTGGGGCAAAAAACTGCTTTCGAACGAGACGAAAATCATCGAGCTCGCCCGGAAACACGTCGAAATGCCGCTGCCGCAGTTTGAATACGTCGCGGAAGATTTGGTCGTTTATCGTTTTATCAGGGGCGATGCCCTCCGGCGCGAAGACGTTTTGAAGCTGGGCGACAAGGAACAGGCGCGCATCAGCGAGCAATTAGCCCGATTTTTGCGGCAGTTTCACGATATTCCGATGCGGGAAATCGAAGAAAGCGGAATCGCGCCGTCGGACGTCAACCGCAGCTGCGACGTGTGGCTTGAGCTTTTTGAAGACGTGAAAAAAGAGCTTTTTCCCTCGATGATGCCGCACGTCCGCGAGTCGATTTCCGAGCATTTCGCGCCTTTGATAACGGGCGAAAATTTTATGGATTACACGCCGACGCTCGTCAACGGCGACATCGCTCCGTATCACATAATCTTTGACCGCGAAGCGAAAAGCATCAACGGCATTATCGATTTCGGAACGGCCGGAACGGGCGACCGGGCGGCGGATTTTGCCTGTCTGATTTACAATTACGGCGAGAGCTTTCTCAAGCAAATGACCGTTGTCTATCCCGAAATTGCCGACGCGATTGACCGCGCCCGTTTCTGGGCCGGAACTTTGCCGCTGCAGTGGGCTTTGAGCGGGCTCAGGACAAAAAAATACTGGTGGAATCTGGTTCATCTCGGCGGCGCGCGAGACGCATCGGTAATCGGCGGCAAATTTTGAAATGAAAATAACTTTCAGACAAATAAAAGACGAAGATTTCGAGTTTCTGTGGCGACTTCACAACGCCGCGCTGAAAGATTATGTGACGCAGGTCTGGGGCTGGGACGAACAACTCCAGCGAGAAATGTTTGCGCGCGAATTCAGCCCGAACGAAGGAAAAATAATTCTCGTCGGCGGCCGCGGCGCGGGATTTTTTCGCGTGATTGAAAGGGAACGGGAGAGGGTTCTCGTTTCGATTCGGCTTTTGCCCGAATTTCAGAAAAAAGGAATCGGCACAAAAATAATCAAAGATTTGCTCAATGATTCGAAAAACCCGGTCAGGCTTCAAGTTTTAAAGATAAATCCGGCGCGCGCTTTGTATGAAAGACTCGGTTTTGAAATATACGACGAAACCGAAACACATTTTTTGATGAAGAATTAAAATAAGGTGAAAAGTGAAAAATTAGAAACAATTTTTCACTTTTCACCTTTTACTTTTTATTGAGCTTCGGTGATGCTGGCCGGGCTTAGATTGAGAATGTTTTCTCCCGGCGTAATCATTACCTGCGAGCTCCAAATCGCGAAACCGTTGCGCGTTTTCGTGATTCCGAAAAGATAATAGCTGTCGGGCTTGATATCTTTTATCAAAGCTTTGCCGTTGGCGTCGGTCAAAGCCGTGTATTTTGTGTGCTTGCTGATGGCGCTCAAAGCTTTCGACCGCGTGTCGCCGTAGCGGTCGGGATATAAAATCGCCAAACCGAAAGCGTTTCTCAAACCTTGTCCCGAATCGTCTTCGATGTTCGCGTCGGCCAGAATTTCTTCCAAATCCTTATCGAGCAGATAAAATTTCTCGTTTCTGACCGGTTGGATGCCGCCCGTCCGGCTGGAAATTTTCGCATCGACGACGACGCTTCCTCTATCTGAATTGCCCGAAACCGTCTGGCCGGGAACGGTCGTCACCGACGACGGCTGCGAAGTTTGCGGCGCAGAAGTCGACGGTGCGGAAGTTTGCGGCGCGGTTTGAACGGTCGTCGAATCGCTCGGCGGTATCGTTACCTGATTCGGCGGCGCATCGCGAACCGATGTGTTACTGCTGCGCGAATCGACGGATTGTTTCCGGGCGACGTTGACGTTGACGTTTAAGTTCGCCGTGTCGTCGTTATTGTTTCGCATCCACGCAAATAAAAAGATAAGAAGCACCGCGCCGAGAATGGCGAGCGGAATAAAAATCCATTTCGGAAAATCGTCTCTGACGGGCGGCGGAACCTCCGTTATCACGACGTTTCTTTCAATCGTCGGGTCAAGCAGCGGACGACCGCAATTGGCGCAGGCCGCGGCGGCGGTCGAAACTTCGTGCCCGCAATCCGGGCAAATCATTAAAGACATATAAAATCCCTCCCTGTGTTCGAAATTAATACAAAATAATTATTATTTTCATCAAAAAACCAATACCGACCTTAGAAAAAGCAAATTTAGTGCCTTTGATAAAATTTCTTCGCTTTGAGCGAAATCATTGCCTATTCGCCGAGGTTGTGTGATAAATTTATAAAAAGATTTTCATACTTTAATTTTCCGAAAAACGAACTCCCGAAAGCATTAGATTTTCCGTTTATGCCTTTGCTCGAAATGAAACAAATCACGAAGGAATTTCCCGGCGTGAAGGCGCTCGACGGCGTGACGTTCGACCTGGAGAGGGGCGAATTTCACGCGCTCGTAGGCGAAAACGGCGCGGGAAAATCGACTCTGATGAAAGTTCTTTCGGGCGTTTATCCGGCGGGAACATACGGCGGCGAAATTGTCGTCGATGGCCAGCCGAAACAGTTTCAAAACATCCGCGAAGCCGAAAACGCGGGAATCGCCATCATTTTCCAGGAGCTTTCGCTGGTCAAGGAATTGACCGTCGGCGAAAACATTTTTCTCGGCCGCGAGCCGTCGCGGTTCGGCGTCATAAATTGGTCGGAGCTTTATCATCGCGCGACAAAATTACTGAAGGATTTGCATCTCGCGATTGACCCGCGAACGCCGGTCGGAAACCTGGGAATCGGACAGCAGCAGCTCGTCGAAATTGCCAAAGCCTTGTCGCAAAACGCGAAACTTCTGGTTTTGGACGAGCCGACCGCCGCTTTGACCGAATCGGAAGTCGAAACGCTTTTCGCGATTCTGGACAAATTAAAGACGCGCGGTGTCGGGATGATTTATATCTCGCACAAACTCGACGAAGTCTTTGCGATGAGCGATAGAATCACGGTTTTGCGCGATGGGCGAACGGTCGGAACCAGCAAAAGAGAAGATTTGACGAAAGAAAAAGTCATCGCCTTGATGGTCGGGCGCGAGGTCGGCGATATTTTCCCGAAACAAACGCACAAATTCGGCGAGACGATTCTCGAAGTCAAAAATCTGACGGCTTTCGAAGCCGAAGCGCCGCACAAAAAATTGGTCGAGGACGTTTCTTTTGCGGTCAGAAAAGGCGAAGTTCTTGGTATAGCCGGATTGATGGGCGCGGGTCGGAGCGAGCTTTTGATGACGATTTTCGGTGCCTGGCTCGGACGAACTTCGGGCGAGATTCGCGTCGAAGGCCGCCGCGTCGAGATAGATTCGCCCGCCGCGGCTATTAAAAACGGCATCGGTTTTGTCACCGAAGACCGAAAGCGTTTCGGTTTGATTCTCGAACAGACGATTCTGGACAATATGACGCTCGCCGGGCTCAAACAAATTTCCGGCGCGATTTTAACAAACCGGACGCGCGAAACAATCGCTTCAAAAGGCGCGATGCAGTCTCTGCGCGTCAAGGCAAATTCGCCCCTGACGGTCGCCAACACGCTTTCGGGCGGAAACCAGCAAAAGGTCGTTCTTGGAAAATGGCTTTTGACGCATCCGAAAGTTTTATTTCTTGACGAGCCGACGCGCGGCATCGACGTCGGCGCAAAACAGGAAATTTACGCGGAAATCAATCGTCTGGCGAAAGAAGGTCTGGCAATCGTGATGGTTTCATCGGAGCTGCCCGAAGTGCTCGGATTGTCCGACAGAATCTTAGTTTTGCACGAGGGGAAACTGACGGGCGAATTTTCCAGAACGGAAGCGACGCCCGAAAAAGTAATGGTCGCGGCAACGGGCGAATCGAAAGTGATGGTTTAAGCAGGAGTTTTCAAAATTCGGAGAAATCAATGAAAAAATGTCCGAAATGTAATCGAGCCTATTCAGACGATAGTTTGGCTTTTTGTTTGGAAGACGGCGCGCTTCTGACTGCTTCGAACGAAACGGACAAAACGCTTGTGCTGCCGGATGAAAAGGTGACCGTAGTCAAACAAAAAGAATCGGGTTCGGCGGAAGAAAAAACGGGCTTTAAGATAGAAACTTCATCGCTTCGGGCTTACACGATGCTCGGCGCTTTGATTTTGATTTGGCTTTTCTTTTACTGGCAGACGGGCGGGATTTTTCTGACGCCGCGCAATCTTTCCAATTTGATGCTGCAAATGAGCGTGACGGGAATTTTGGCGGTCGGAATGTTGATGGTGATTGTTTCGGGCAATATCGATTTGTCGGTCGGCTCGGTTTTAGGTCTGGCCGGCGGCGTGGCGGCGATTTTGCTGACGAATTATGAATACGGGCTGGTGGCTTCGATTTTGGCGGCTGTCGTCGTCGCGACTTTAATCGGCGCGTTTCACGGATTTTTGACGGCCTATTTTAATATTCCGGCCTTTATCGTCACGCTCGGCGGGCTGCTCGCCTGGCGCGGCGCTATCAAGGGAATTTCGAAATCCGAGACGATTCCGATTGCCGACCCGACTTTTAAGCTGCTCGGACAGGGAAATATCGACATCGTTTCGGGCTGGATTCTGGCCGCGCTCGGGATTTTGTTCGTTTTGTTTCTTGCCTACCGGCGCGCGCAATCGGTGAAAACTTACGAGCTCGGAAACGCCGATTACAAGGGCGAGGCGCTGAAGGCGATTTTGCCAATCGCGGCCATCGTCGCGTTTATATATGTGATGAACTCGGCCGACGGCGTTCCGCTTCCGGTGCTGATTTTTCTCGGTATCGCAATTCTGGGCGTTTTTATCACCAATGCGACGACGTTCGGGCGCTATCTTTACGCGATTGGCGGAAACTCGGATGCGGCCAGACTTTCGGGAATCAATACAAAACTGAACGTTTTGAAAGTTTTTGCGCTGCTCGGCGTTTTGACCGGAATCGCGGCGGTGATTTTTACGGCCAGACAGGGAAGCGCCGCGCCCGATGCCGGAGTTTTGAAGGAGCTCGACGCGATTGCCGCCTGCGTTATCGGCGGCGCTTCATTGATGGGCGGTCGCGGAACGATTTTCGGCGCGTGTCTCGGCGCTCTGATTATGGCGAGTCTCGACAACGGCATGTCTTTGCTCAACGTCCGCGATTTTATGCAGGAACTTATCAAAGGCACGATTTTGGTCGCCGCCGTCGGGCTTGATATGATTGGAAAGAAATCTTAATTTTTACAAATTTTTCAGGAGATATTTTGATGCGATTAAAACCTTTAGTTTTTTTAATTTTCGCTTTTTTTGTCGGAGCCTGCGTTCAGGCGCCGAAAGAGCAAGGCAACACGACCGGCAGTAAAACTTCCGACCCGAATAAAAAAATCAAAATCGGTTTTTCGATGGATACGGTCAAAGAAGAACGCTGGCAGCGCGACCAGAACGCTTTTCAAAAACGTTGCGACGAGCTTAAAGCGCAAGTTGACTGCGTTATCACGGTTGCCGACAACAAAGCCGACAAACAGGCCAACGACGTCGATAATCTTTTGACGCAGGGAGTTGACGTGCTGGTCATCGCGCCGCACGACGCGACACAGGCCGCCTCGATGGTCGAAAAGGCAAAAGCAAAAGGCGTTCCGGTTATCAGCTACGACCGTTTGATAAATTCCGATAAAATCGACCTGTATATCTCTCATCAAGTTCCGGTGATGGGACAAAAAATCGCCGAGTACGCTTTGCAGAACGCGCCTGAAGGAAATTACGTGATGGTTTACGGCGCGGGAACCGACAACAACGCCGTGATTTTTAAAAAAGAACAGCTCAAAGTTTTGCAGTCGGCCATCGACAGCGGGAAAATCAAAATCGTCGCCGACCAGTTTATAACCGACTGGAAACCCGAAGAAGCTTTAAAAATGGCCGAAAACGCTTTGACGCAAAACAGCGACAACATCAAGGCATTCGTCGTTTCCAACGACGGAATGGCGGGCGGCGTTATTTCCGCGCTCGAAAAAAGAGGTTTGGCGGGCAAAATTCTCGTCACCGGACAGGACGCGCAGAAAGACGCTCTGCAGCGCATCGCCGAAGGAACGCAGTCAATGACGATTTACAAACCGATTATTCCGCTGGCGAGCGGCGCGGTCGATGCGGCGATGAAGCTGGCGAAAAAAGAGGCTCTGACCGGCACGACGATGTTTAAAAACGACACCATCAACAAGGAAATTCCGGCGATACTGCTCGAAGCGACCGTCGTCGACAAAAATAATCTGATGGACACGGTCATCAAGGACGGCTACGCCACGTATGAAGAAGTTTACAAAAACGTCCCGGCCGACAAGCGTCCGCCGCAGAAGTAACTGAAAACTGAAAACTGAAAACTGAAAATTATTTACTTTTCAGTTTTGTGCAACTTTTATAAAAAATCTGCATCTAAGTAAGTCCTGGGGGTGATATTATATGATAAATGATAATACCAACGGGGCGGCCGGCAGATAATAGGTCGCACCCGAAAACAAATAAAAAAAGAGCGGTATGCTTCGGTATGCCGCTCTTTTTTTGCCTTTCCGGAAAAAAATGAAACGGCGCTTGACCTGACATTCGCTGTCAGGTTGTAGAATAATTTTGTCGCGAAAATTTAACGGGCGGCGAGAAAAATATGATGAGGACGAATTCAATTGAAAGCGAAAATTACACAGACCCGATTTGCGGTATGAACGTGCGGCTGGAGACGGCGCGCGGCGAAATCGAGTTTCAGGGAAAAAAATATTATTTCTGCTCGAAAAGCTGTCTGGAAACATTCAAGCGGCAAAACAATATTCAAGCTGCGCCACCGGCAAATTTCGTGCAAATCGGCAGAAAATCAGACGATGCGATGCAGTTTGACGCGAACGGAACGCACGTCGACCCAATTTGCAAAATGCTCGTCAGTCCTGAAACGGCCGCCGGAAAATTCGAGCACGAAGGGGAAACTTTTTATTTCTGCTCAAACGGATGTTTGAACAAATTTCGCCAGAATCCGCGCGCGTTTCTCGAAGAAAAAAAGGAAGAACAAGTCGAAGGCGCGGGCGTTGAATACACGTGCCCGATGCATCCCGAAATCGTGCAAATCGGCTCTGGAAGCTGCCCGATTTGCGGAATGGCGCTCGAGCCGACAGTTTTGACTCTGGACGATGCGCCCGACCCGGAATTCGTCGATATGAAGCGTCGATTCTGGATTTCGGCAATGCTCACACTTCCGGTATTTGCGCTCGCAATGGCAGAGATGCTGCCAAATTTTCACTCGATAATTTCTCCGAAAACTTCAATCTGGCTTCAATTCGTTTTCGCGACGCCGGTCGTCGTCTGGGGCGGATTTCCGTTTTTTCAGAGAGCTTTGGCTTCGTTGAAAAACGCGAGTCCGAATATGTTTACGCTGATTGCCGTCGGAACAGGCGCGGCGTTTATTTTTAGTCTTTTTGCGCTTTTTGCGCCGAACGTTTTTCCCGATTCGATGCGCGACGCGCACACCGGACTCGTCGCCGCATATTTTGAAGCGGCGGCCGTCATCACGACGCTCGTTTTGCTCGGACAGGTTTTGGAGTTGCGCGCGCGCAGCCAAGCTTCGGGCGCGATTAAAGAGCTTTTGGGACTCGCGCCCGAAACTGCAATCGTCATTTTTGAAGACGGGACGGAAAGCGTCGTTGCGCTCAAAGACGTACAAATCGGGGCGACTCTGCGGGTACGAGCGAACGAGAAAATACCGACCGACGGCTCGATTCTGGAAGGCGAGACTTCAGTTGATGAATCGATGGTCACGGGCGAGTCGATTCCGATTGAAAAATCGGCGGGCGATAAAGTTATCGGCGGGACGATTAACGGACGGCGCGCATTTACGATGAAGGCGGAAAAAATAGGAAGCGACACGCTGCTCGCGCAAATCGTTCGAATGGTCGGCGAAGCACAACGGTCGCGCGCTCCGATTCAGCGTCTGGCGGACGTCGTTTCGGGTTATTTTGTCCCGGCGGTAATCGTCGCGGCGATTGTTGCTTTTGCAGTCTGGTTTGTTTTTGCGGGGCTCAGCTACGCGCTCGTCGCGGCGGTTTCGGTCTTGATTATCGCCTGCCCGTGCGCTCTCGGGCTGGCGACTCCGATGTCGATAATGGTCGGAACGGGACACGGCGCGCGGCACGGCGTTCTGGTAAAAAAAGCCGAAGCGCTCGAAGTTTTAGCGAAAGTCGACACGATTGTCGTCGATAAAACCGGAACGCTGACCGAAGGAAAACCGCGTCTGCAAAACGTCTCGGCGCTCGCGGGTTTTGACGAAAACGAAATCCTGAAATTTGCCGCAAGTCTCGAAAAATCGAGCGAGCACCCGCTCGCCGAAGCCATCTTAAAGGGCGCGGAAAAAAGAAAAATCGGGCTTTCAAAAGTCGAAAATTTTGAATCCGAAACCGGCAGGGGCGTCAGCGGCACGATTGAAAACAGAAAAATTCTGCTCGGCAACGAAAGATTTATGAGCGAGAACAGTATTGCTCTATCGCAAACGGAGCGCGTCGACGCGCTTCGCGCCGAAGGGCAAACCGTGATGTACGTCGCTTTTGACGCAAAATTGGCCGGATTTCTGGGCGTCGCCGACACGATAAAAGAATCTGCCAAAGAAGCCGTCGACAATCTGCAACGGCAAAAAATCGAGGTCGTAATGATGACCGGCGATAACCTGAAAACGGCGCGTGCCGCAGCGTTAAAACTAGGAATCGATAAAGTTTACGCCGATGTTCTGCCCGAACAAAAAGCTGAAAAAATAAAAGAGCTGCAATTGCATGGAAAAACGGTCGCGATGGCCGGCGACGGCGTCAACGATGCGCCCGCACTGGCGCAGGCCGACGTCGGCATCGCGATGGGAACGGGAACGGATATTGCCGTCGAATCAGCCGGAATCACGCTTTTAAGAGGCGATTTGCGCGGAATTCTGCGGGCGCGACGCTTGAGCGCGGCGACGATGAAAAATATTCGCCAGAATCTGTTTTTCGCGTTTATTTATAATCTCGTTGGCGTGCCCGTCGCGGCCGGTATTTTGTATCCGATTTTCGGTCTTCTTTTATCACCGATGATTGCGAGCGCGGCCATGACTTTCAGCTCGGTTTCGGTAATTCTGAACGCGCTTCGCCTGAGGAGCGTTAAATTATAATTCCCGTTCGGCTTTTTGGTTTTCAACAATTTCGATACGCCGCGCTCAAATTTCAAATAAATAAAGGAATATCCCTGATTTATTTTTACTAAAAATTATAAATCGTGTATTATAAACTGCAAATTTCCGGCAGAGAAGCTTGCCGCCGCCCACCCCGCCACTCGCAGATTAAAATTTTCTTGACAATTATCGGAAGATAGCTTAAATTAAGCTAAATTTTAACTCAATAAAGTTTGCGACCGATTACATAGGCACTTGAGAATGGTTTTGGCTACCAATTTGATAGCTAAAAGCATTAAGGATTGCGGATTGATGAAAGGGTTGTTTTTCGTCGGATTTCTTATCGTTTTGCTTTGTGAAACTTTTAAGAAAGCGCAGATTCCTGCTTTGGCCGAACTGTCTTCGATTTTATATTTTTTACTTTAAACTAGTCGTTTCCATGACGGGTATGTATAAAAAAGTTATAGCAATTATTTAGCGAGTTTCGTAATAAAATTTAATAAATTCGACACTCCCGAAAAACTTTTTTATAAACGGCAAAAATGAATGATGACAATCGTTCAATTTTCAAGAGATTACATTTTTCATCTGGAAAAAAATATTTTTGACTGATAATTTTCAAATAATTTTGCGGATTGAAAAATAAGCCGAGATTGAAAAGATGCAGATTGAAACGTGTAATATAAATTCTTTGTTTAGTGCATTTAGTTAGCAAACGAGATTAGTTGACAGGCAATTATTAATTAATCAATATTGTTTTTAATTTTTAGTTTGCTTTAAAATTTTTTGAAAAAGTAATTTTAGGGGTTGACAAGATTTGTTTTTTAGGACTAGGATTCCCTAACTTGGTTTAACACTGTTACAGATTTGCTGTAGTTTTCTTTAAGTCTCAAGCCGTGTTGTCCTTTCGAAGAAATTGCAAAGCCCGGATAGTTATAGTAGATAACATACAAATTTAAAGTTAATGACAATAATATGAAACGGTTATGAAATCCCAATCTCCTACAAATTTAGATAAAACTAAGAAAGATTAAATAAATCACCGCCAGTGCTTTTTGGTAAAGCGAATCCGGCGGTGATTTTTGTTTCATATGGGTCAATTGAGAAACTATGTCAAGGAAAAGAAAAAAGGTGTTTACAGCTTTATCCCATACTATTTTTGATTTTGTTTCAGGCTTATGGAATTGTTTAGAAGTCTTTCCACTATTAGCTCGCACGGCTGCATTAATCTTAATAGTTACATTTTTAAGTCAAATCTTTTTATTCGATGCAACTCTGAAATCTTTCGCCCGGACAACCGGCGTTACTTCCGGGTCTGCCGGCTATAGTTCTGAGCCGCCCGAGAATTTTCTTATGCCGGGCGATAATAGTTTTACTTCCTACCAGAGTTTGACCTTTTTTTATAAAGAATTTTTAGATTTTTTTAGCGTCTCGACGATGCCCGAAGGTTTCGAAAAGGTGAAAGTTCCGACTTTTGCCGATAATCTTGTAGCGTTTTCCGCTTCATTTTTGTTTGTTCCTAAAGCTTTGACGGCGACGGCGGCGATTTTACCCCCGGGCAGCGTTAGATTCGATTTCGACGGAGATAGCAAAGCAGACCCGGCCATCTGGAAATCTACATCAACCGAATGGAAAGTCAAAAATAGCTCGAGCGGCGCTGTCACGACTAGCACTATCGGTTCCGCTTCTTCGATTATCGCTCCCGGAGATTTCGACGGCGACGGGAAAACGGACATGGCTGTTTTTAACGCCGGAACCTGGACAATAAAGAAAAGCTTTACCGGTACGACACAAACCGTTTCATTCGGAACGACCGGTGATAAGCCGGTGATTGGTGATTACGACGGCGACGGCAAGGCGGACGTGGCGGTTTTTCGGCCTTCGACAAATACGTGGTGGATTCTCTACAGCAGCAACGGAAGCTATTCTTCGACGGCGTTCGGCACGGCAGGCGACATCGCTGCACAGGGCAATTACGACGGCGACAACAAAACCGACATTGCCATATTTCGCCCGGGCGCAGGCGATTGGTATGTATTGAACAGTTCGACCGGCGCGGCGAGCAGTTTTCACTGGGGAATTTCGACAGATATTCCCGTTCCGGCTGATTTCGACGGCGATGGAAAAACCGACTATGCCGTTTATCGCGGTTCTTCCGGCACATGGTATGTATCAAAGAGTTCGACTAACAACGCAACCTATATCACCCAGGTTTGGGGCAATTACGGCGACCAGCCGCTGCCGGCCGATTACGACGGCGATGGTAAAGATGACTTTTCTGTTTGGAGACCGACGACCGGAGTATGGCACACCATAAAAAGCTCTAATGCGACATACGATTATCAAACCCTCGGAATTGTCGGCGACATGGCTGTTTCGTCAGCTTATTTAAAACAAATCGGCGGACAGGTTATGTCTTACGATTTAGCCAAAGCGCGCCTTTCTCCAAAAAACGCGACCGGAGACACAAACCTTTATTCACGTAATTTTCAATGGGGAACATCGCTTGTCATGCTGCCCGGCAGAGCAGGACTTAATGCCGGTTTTGGTATCAGTTACAACTCGCTCGTCTGGACAAAAGATTCTTCTTCTAACGCCGTGTATTTTAACACTGACAACGGCAACGTCAGCCCGGGATTTCGCTTCGGTTATTCGACGATTGAACCGATTTATTTGGATAAAAATAACGGTAAATTCAGTTATTTGATGGTTACGCCGACAGGCGCGCGAGTCGAGTTTCGGCAAATCGGCGCTTCGAACATCTATGAAACGGCTGATTCTTCTTACACTCAATTAAAAACAATTGGCGCAGTCAATCCGAATGATCCGGTCGAGAACATTACCCTTACGGTTACCGGTACCGACGGAACTCAAACATCTTATGCTTGGAGAGCCGGAGAATTTCGTTGTTCTCAGATAAAGGATAAAAACGGGAATATTATTACAGTTAACCACGATGACCAAGGGCTTCTCAGGACTGTTACCGATACGCTCGGAAGAATTATTACGGTCAATTACGACGAAGCGCTTTATCCAATTTCGGTCACGCAAACCTGGAAAACTAACAACGGCGAAGGCTCGGCGGTGACGCACACATACATAACTTTTACCTACTCAACCACAGAGCCGCAGATTAATACAAACTTTTCAGGATTAACGGTGTTTGGGCCTTCCAACGGAACGGTACTGAAATTTTTGAAAAAACTGACTTACGCGAACGGCAGTTCGACCGAGTTTAACTACAATTCTTACGGGCAGGTTTGGAAAGTCAGCAACGTCGCCGCAAATTCACCGACACATATTTTGAATTACGTCCGAACAAATCTTGAAACGCCCGCCGCCAATCAAACAGACTGCCCGCGTTTTACCGAAACCAGACACTATATTGAAAACTTTAATAACGGCAACGAAACGGTTGCGACTAATTCAGTCACGGAGAATCAAGCATATACAACGCCGGCCGGCAGCGGAACCGCCACAAAAATCGAGATTGCAATGCAGAATGACCCCTACGGGTCGGTTACGCGAATTTACACCGGAAGTTCAGGATGGACGGAATCTTTGCCGCTCGTCACGGAAGACTGGGTAAACGAAAACAACATTTTAGTTAGAAAACGCTGGGCTTGGAGAAATTGGACGCAGGACGATATTAATGTTTCTTACATTCTCAATCCTCGAACGACTGAGGAAAAAATCGGCGATACGGCCAATATAAAAAGAACGACTATCGATTATTATCCGGTCAGTAGCGGTTCAACAGTCGCGCTTTACGGCTTAATTAAGGATATCAAGGTTTATGACGGAAATGTCGGCACGCTCCTCAAGCAGATGACGACCGAATATAATCTCAGCTCAGTTTATACATCGAGAAGAATTATTGGCTTGCCGTCGTTAAGTGAGATTCGCGGCTTAAATCAAACAAACGGACAATTCGGATTGGTCTCAAAAGTAACTTATTCGTATGACGAGGGAAATTTTAACGACAGCTCGCTCGAACAAAACATCTCGCCGATTCAGCACGACAATACAAAATACAGCGCATCTCTGATTGCGGGTCGGGGAAACTTGACCACTACTACCCGTTGGAGCGTTGACACGTCCGAACCCGTCCAGTCTGTAAATTTAAGCATCAGATACAATACGGCCGGCACGGCGGTCGCACAGACAGACCCGATGAACAGAACCGTCAAAATAGGTTACGGCGATTCATTTAATGATAGCACCACCAGTCGCAATACATTTGCTTACCCGACAAGTCTGACCGACCCGGCCAACAATGTTTCCATCTATAAATATCGCTTTGATATCGGAGCGAGCATCAGAGGAGAAATGCCAGCACCGGCGGGAAATACGGCGGGAAAAATAAGCACACGAACTTTCGATTCTATCGGCAGACTGGAAAAAGAAGCTGTTATTAAAAACAACCAGGAATACAGTTATACAAGATATGAATATTCAAATCCTGACAACGGAATACAAATCAAAACCTACACAACGGCCGTCGATACAAACAATAACGGCATAGGTGACGCGGCGGACGAAGTTCAATCAGAATTTTGGATGGACGGCGCGGGCAGAACCCGGCAATCAAGAACGGAAAATCCTAACAGCACGGGCGGCTGGTCAGGCACAGTGGTCGAGTACGATATTCTCGGGAGAGTTAAGCGAACCACAGTTCCGACCGAAATTTCGGTGGCGAATAACGCATGGACTCCTTCTGGTGACGATACCTCCAGAGGATGGCTTTGGCAGGAAAAAGAGTATGACTGGAAGGGACGAATTACAAGAGAAATAAACACCGACGGGACGGACAGGCTTTATAATTTTCAAGGCTGCGGGTGCGCCGGCGGGCAAATCACCACCGTCCAGAGCGAACTCGTGCCGCGCGACGACCAGCCGGGTATCAATGCCAGAAGAACGCAAAAAATCTATGAAGATATTTTAGGCAGAGCGTATAAAACGGAAATTCTCGATTGGGTCGGAAATGTTTATACATCCACGGTTCAAAAATTTAACGGGCGTGACCAGATAACGGAAACCTCACAGTATACAGGCACAGATAATGTAAATAATACGCACCAAACTGTAACGATGAGTTATGATGGATATGGCCGAATGAAAACGCGCCATTATCCGATTGAGGACGCTTTAACCGAAACAAGCTGGGTTTATAACGCCGACGATTCAATTCAGCACATCACCGACCCGCGCGGCGCAGGCACGAGCTTCACATATAATTCCAGAGGATTAGTTCAAGAAATCAGCTACACTTCGCCGGCTAACTATCCGCCGCCAAACTCGCCTTCCTACATGAATATTCCGGGCACCCCGACTGTCACATTCAGTTATGACGCGGTTGGAAATAGAACGCAAATGAATGATGGACTCGGAAGCGTCGTTTACGAGTACGACGAACTTTCGCAATTAAAAAGTGAAACCAGACAATTCAGCGACAATCTGCCGGACGCTCCGCTTTCCGGTAATCGTTTCAAAATTGAATACGGGTACAATCTTTCGGGTTCATTAAAATTTTATCAAGACCCCTACGGACAACAAATTGATTTTACGAATGACAAAGCCGGGAGATTGACGAAGGTTGACGGCAGCGCTTTCGGCGCCGACCCGACCACACACTACGCCGATAATATTCAGTATCGTGCCTGGGGAGCAGTCAAGCAGTTAAATTTCAAGACCAGCGACAATGCTCTCGTCAAAATGCAATACGACGCGCGTCTGCGCGTTAACCAACATGAGGTCGATTCGTCGGCGTGGCAGGGCGGATACGTCAAGAAAGCGGCCTTCAGCTATTTTGCCGATTCACATCCGCAGGCGATGGATAATCAGGTTTATTCCGAATTTGACCGCACATTCAAATATGACTATGTCGGACGATTGTCAAACAACCAGTTCGGCGAAACCTCAACGCCTTATTCACAAGCTATTTCCTACGATGCCTTTTCCCAGATGACAAACCGGGCGACGCTGTATTGGGGCGATAGCAACAGTTTTACTTCGACATTTACAAACGGCAGAGAGCAAACGCAAGGCGTTACAGGCACAATTTATGACGCTTCAGGCAACCAGATAAACACCGGAAGCCGCAGTTATAATTTATATCAAACCTCGACTTATGACGCGGCCAACCGGAGAGTTTCTTTTACGAGCCGGAATAAGCGCAGAACCGGCAGATATTTATATATAACGACTGTTTTCACCACCGGACAGGACTTTGACGGCGACGGGCATCAGCTAAAGCAGACGCGTTCGATTAATAATCAGGCGGAACCGACGCAGACCAAATATCAAATTTGGTCGAGCGTTTTGCAAAGTAATCTGACAATGGCCAGCTACACCGGCAAAAAGGAAAAAACAAAAGTTTTTGCCGGCGGTGCGGTCATCGCCGAACAAATGCTCACGCCGAGCGCCAACAATACGGATATCGAAGAAGTTGCCTGGATTCACACCGACCCGGTAACTGGAAGTTCGCAGCACGTCAATAAAAATGGAACAAACTGGTATCGAACGGAGTTCGAACCTTTGGGACAAGAAGTAAATCCCTATGGTAATGAAGAAGAGTTTCCTGATCCTCAAGACACGAGCAACACGCTGGTCGCCGCGGAAGAGCCGCAATGGCAGTGTCAATTAATGTATGTTGAGGAACTTAACTGGAGCGTTCCGACCCGGTGCGGATTGGCAGCGCTGACAAACCTCGATATTTGGCTGGGAGCGACCAGCGAGAATAATCCTGCGCAGATAAACGACACAATCCGCGATGAAAATCCTCAGACTACCTTTCAATCACACATGCCCGCCGATGCGACCGCGACGAACAAACCGCAAGCAGAGTCCGTTGAAGCGGGCGTTATTCCGGTTTCTTTAATTCCGAACCATAGCGGCATGAGCCAGGACGGATGCGTCTGGAGAAACGGCAAGTGGGACTGCCGGGTTGAGGTTCACGCGTCGCTGATAGATATGACGCTGGTTGCCGGCTATGCCAGCGTCGATAAATACACGGTCAGCTCCGACGCCGACGCATTTAAAAGCTCCGTAAAAGATTTCTTTGAAAGTTATGGGCAAAAATTCAGAAGATGTGTTTGGACAGTTTTTTCCACGGACAAAGACGGAAACGCATCTAATGTTGCTGACGTTATGAAGACGCCCGGCTCCGAAGTATTTCCATACGGCTCGGTAAATATTTATAAAAGTATGTCCGGGGCCGAAGCTTTTCATAACGGAAACACGGGAGACATCAATCTAAAGGAAACTTATAACTCCGTTAATCTGTATGATGGAACATACGTATCTGCAAGAGAACAATTTTATCGCACGCTCGCGCACGAATATGCAAATTATTTAAGTTGGTTCTATACTGGAGACAGCAAAACTTTCGGAACTAAGGGAGGCATTAGCGGAGATGCTTCTCCCGGAGGTGGCCTTAGAAGTATAAATACTGATGATGATACGGGCGCAAGGATGGAAAAATGTATCTGGGGAAATGTTAGTTATTAGAAATTTATACTATTATGGAACTTTTTGTAAAAAGAAAAAAAATTTTGTTGGTTCCAGCTTATGCGTTTTTATTGTCAGGCTGTTTCTTAAACGCGCAATCTGATGTACTAAGTCAAAATTATGCTAAAACAAGTATAACAAAACTGCGCCCGGAATTGACCGTAACCAGCCTTTGTGAGTTATACGACAAGCCCTATCTTTATCATAATAAAGTCGTTAAGTTAAAAACAACTCTTTACAGAATCGCTGACACCACTTCTTTGGGAGACATTAACTGTGTTCAGCGACATTCTCTGGTCGATGTCGAATTTTCACCGGAATTTGAATCGTCCGTCTGCGAGCCGAAAAATGATTTTAGAGAAGAATTGTGCGCAATCGCAAAAGCAACGAAACAAAATGAAGAAGGTGTAAACCTTGAAATATCGGCAGATATCATCGGGTATTTTAATTATTACCAAACCGAACAGGGATTTACTTCAAACGGGTTGCGGTTTCGTTTTTATGTTCAAAAGATAGAGGATATTAAAAAAATTACGCCGGTCGCGGTAGAAAAACTGCATTAATAAAGAAGCGGGTAATTTATCTTAAAAGATTGCCGGAATATAAATCTTTTTTCCAATCTTTCGTCTCTTTCCGAGAGTCGCCAAAGTTTCTCCAACAAATCTGCTTCATATCTTAACTTCGTTCGCCCTGTTTCAATACTGCGTCAAAAGCGACGAATGGCTGCCGGACATATAGGGCAGCGGTACTGTAATTTTGCAGAAATTTACCCGGTCATTCGAACGTTTCACAACAGAGACTTTGATTTAAGCCTGGTATTTTCTTGACAATATTACATGCATAAACTAAATTCTTTCTAATTTTAGTTTACATCCCAAATAACCGACGACATTAAAATTACCGACATTGCGGGAAATGCCGGTGCAGGATTTGCAGAAAGCTGATACGTTCACTTTCAATTGCGGATTCATTGTGGAATTTAATGGGTCGCTTTTTTATTTCGAATTTTTATAAAGACGTAGATATTGCAAAAAGATTAATGAACCCTAAATTATGCAGGGAAAGTTTGTGAAATATTATTAATTTACTTTGGATTAATTGATTTTTGCCCGCTTGCTTTTCGCCCGGAAGACGCCGTGAAAGATTTGCCGTAAGTCTAAACCCTTTGTAAGCGGGCATATTCAAACCTATGATACAAGAAAATCCATTTCATAATCGCCACATGATTAAAAATCGCAAAGATTTTGTCGGGCGTAAAGAAGAAGGCTTAAATATTTTCGCGCGGCTACAAAATAAACAAAGCTGTTCAATCGTGGGTGACCGCCGGATAGGCAAATCCTCTCTGCTCTGGCACATTTCACAAACTGCCTCTGAGATTTTAGATGATTCATATTTTTTCTTTTATCACGATTTACAAAATGCCAAGTATCACTCGGCTTTTGGTTTTTTTCGAACAATACTGAAAGACCTGCAAATCACCACCGACTTAATCAAAGAAGAAGATACGCTTAATAAGAATTTGGTCGCTTTTACCGAGGAAATTGAAAAATTAAACAAAACAGGTAAGAAAATAGTCTTTTGTTTTGACGAATTTGAATCGTTGTTCAGGCATCCGAACGAATTTACAAACGACTTTTTCGACCATTTTCGTTCGGAAATAAATTCGGATTGTTTCGCGCTTTTAACTACTTCTAAAACAAGCCTGCAAAATCTGTGTTTAGAAGGAAAACTTGTTTCACCGTTTTATAATGTCTTCACCGTCACGGAATTAAAGGAATTCAAGCTCGAAGAAGCGGGAGAGTTTTTGGAATTACATTATCAAAAGGGTTTTTTGACTAACGAAGATTTAATTTTTGTTTTCAATGGTTATGAAGACCATTTCTGGCATCCGTTGAAATTACAAATTACCTGCGACTGTTTATATCAAAACAGGCATTTAAAATTACCTGAAGCGGAATTACTGGAAAAAATCGAGAAAGAGTTCGGCAATTATTTTATAGGGACATTTGCTTTTAAGAATTGGCGGCGAACGAAGAAAGTCTTTTGCCTGGAAAACATTAAATTATTTTTTGACGCTTTGAAATCAGGTCAGGGACTTTTTAAGAATTAAAAATGCTTTTCTATCTTAATTATTCATTATATTTGTGGCATCTGTTATTTTTCAAACCGCTGACTTTGTTCGAACAGTCAAAAGGGTTTAGCTGGTGGAGAAGTTTTGCGGTTTTTATACAAACTTTTCTCTTTGGGAT
>DASWRI010000003.1:0-3900 GCA_036403235.1 Pyrinomonadaceae bacterium
CCACTCCCTATACCACCGAAATTGTTACTAACGGTCGAGTTCGAGACCGTCAGAGAACCGGCGCGAATCCCGCCATAGTAATTGCCGGAGATTAATGAATTACTGACGGTGACTGTATTAAAACTTTTGATTCCGCTGCCGGCATTATTGATAATTGATGAATTACTGACGTTCACCACGCCGTTACCATCAATTCCACCGCCGGCATAGACGGGCGTAAAATTCAGACTGATGGTTGAGTTGGTGACGGTCAGCAGTGTCCCTTCATTGTAAATACCGGCGCCATTCATTGAGGCAATATTATCTGTTACCACACAATTATCAATCGTCAAATTTCCCTTTGTATATATGCCGCCGCCGTCATTTATCCCGTTAACGAAGGCAACTGCCCTTCCGCGAGTGATGGTCATACCGCTCAGAGCGACCGTAAAACCAACCGGAATATCAAAGACGCGGCTCATTTGATTGGCGGAAATCTTTAGAAGCTGCGGTCCATTGCCGTTGATCGTCAGATTCTTGTTAATTACCAGGCTGGTTCCGCCGAGCGTGATGGTTTGCGCCGAGTTGAACAGTTCGGAAAAAGCAATCGTGTCGCCGGAAACTGCGGCTGCCGCGATTGCCTCGCGCAAACTGCAATCGGCATCACAAACGCCGTCGTTTGAATCAATGGTTTTCGTGACAATCAAAGTCGTCGCCGTAACATTCGAGGTTAAAAACAAGCTCAGGGCACAAAAAGCGAATATCAAAATAAATTGTTTCATACGTTATGGAAATAGAAAAGGAAATATAAGGAAGTGGAATGTAAGAACTAAGTCAGCCGATCTAATTATACCAGTTTGAGACTATAAGATGCTACAGAATTTTTTACCGGAATGTAAAGAACTTTACTTCATTAAAAGCGTGATTTATGTGGTAATCCAAGAATTAAGAGAGTCTCATAAACCTAGGTTTATGAGACTCTTTTCAAGTTAAAAGAACGTTTCTCCGAATTATAATATTTTCACCTCGCTAATCCGCCGTAAAATCGCCAGTTCGGTTTGAAATCTTTGGTTAATTTCTGTTTTGTCAGAATCGCTCTGACCATTTCAACGGGAATCGGACCTTCTTTGAGAATCGCGTCGTGAAACTGCCGGTTGGTCATTTTTTTTGAATCAACAAGGTCGCGGTGAAGGTTGTAGAACTGCAAACCGCCCATCATATAGGCGATCTGGTAGAGCGGTCCGTAATCGCCCGCGAATGAGCGGCGGACTTCGCCGAGCGCGTTGTCTCGCTCGTGTCCGACGCGCGTGACGAGAAAATCGACGGATTCCGTCGGAGTCATTTTTTCGAGGTGAAAACTAAGGCTGAAAATAATCCGCGCACAGCGGTGCATTCTCCAAAACAATGCGCCGACCTTATCTTCCGCCGTTTTATTAAAATTCATATCCCAGAGCAGAAATTCCCAGTACAAAGCCCAGCCTTCCATCCAGAAAGGCGTGTAAAACGTTTGGCGATACGGGCGATAACGGTTCGTCATAAAGCGCTGTAGATGGTGTCCGGGAATGAGTTCGTGATGCGTGACGGCGTGCGTAAAATGCGGATTGTTGCCGCGCATACTCATTAATTTCTGCTCGTGCGTCATCGCGTCGGTCGGGTAGGAAACAAGGATAGTTTCACCGCCGAGGAAAAACGGCGCGACGAGCTGCCGCGCCGGCGACATCATTTCCATCCGCCACGATTCACGCGCAATGCGCGGAACGGTTACAAGGTCGTTCTTTTCGACAAATTCGATCGCTTCGTACGCCTGGTTGCGAATCAGTTCGGGCTGTTTGCCCGGTTCGACGTATTTGTTTTTGACCGTTTCGAGGGCTTTTTTCCAATCGTCGCCGAAACCCATTTCGCGCGAAGCCTTTTTCATCTCGGCTTCGCACCAGGCGAATTCTTTATTAGCGAGCTCGATCAATTCTTCGGGCGTGTAAGGAATCATTTCGTATTCCAACTCTTGCAGTAACGCCTCGCGCCCGATCGGATCGCCGATGATTGTCACTTTGTCGTCCGCTTTGATGCCGACCAATTTTTCGCTGACGAATGTTTGATAATTCGCCAATCCAGCGTCAACCGCTTTGTAAGGTTCGCTGTTCCACCACGTAAAAGTCGGGTCGTAAGCGTTGTAAAAATTAAACCAATTTTTCAAAGTGTTGCGGAGCGATCCAACGGTTTGCGCGGCGCGGTTGGCAACGGTGCGTTTGGGTTTCGCAATACTGCCCGCTTCGACGGCTTTTTGCGTCTTGAAAATTTCTTTGTTCAAATCATTCAAAAGCGCGGCGGTTTTTGCCGCATCGATCGTTTCGAGCCGCCGGCGCGAATCTTCCAAATCGCTGATCGTTTTCGCAAAAGGAATCAGCGCGGACATTTCTTCGAGTTGTTTGTCATAACGGGCGATTTCGCGCTGTTCGTGGTCGAGATAATTTTTAAAAAGCAGATAATCGATCTGCTCGTCCGCGTTGAGCGCATCGAAATTCTGTTTGCTCAAAAGCGTGAGCCAATCGGCATTTAAACGTCTGAACCGCGCCGCCCGATTCGGCGAAGTCTGCGCCGTGTAAAACCGGTTCAAACTGCCGTAATCTTCCGAAAACTTCTCGATCACGCCGCGCAAACGGCTCGGCGGTTCATTATAATACTAATTCAGATTTGAAGATGCGTCTTTTACATATGGATATAAAGTCAAAGATTTAACTAACTCTGGCTGTTCATAGTATTTTCTCAGAACTTTCGTCAGATGATCTTCGGCTTGCTCCAAATCATCAAATACACAAAACTCCAATTCACGCCTTAACTCTTTAAAGAAGCGTTCGACCGGATTTAACTCCGGCGCATAGGCGGGCAGTTTGACCAGTTCGATTCGTTCATTAGCGAGACGATGGGCGGTTGCTCCGTCAGCGATCATTAGTATTTTGTCCATCAGCGCACGGCTCCGTTGATCCGCAAAAATACCAAAACATTCTTTGTTCAAGCGCGGCAGAAACATTGCAAACAACTCGCCTGTAAACGGCTTGAGCGAAACATATAAATACAAATATTCATAGCCGATTTTCTGCACGCCGACCGCTCGTTTGCCAATCGGCGACCATTTGCGCCCTAATGCGGTGCGCGTCCCGACTCGCATTTCGTCTTCAAATTCGATTGCCTCATCCGCGTATTCGCTTCTTAAGCGAGAAAAGTTTTTTTATATTCGACAATTTCCGCCTCATCTTTGCGGTAATTACTCGGTCGCACGGTCTTTAATTTGATCCTCAATCTGATGCATAGATCGCTTAGTCCGCCGATTGTATATTCAACCCCGCAAGTTTCGCGTAAATACTGCTGAATCTCGGATAAGGAGTGCGCACCGAATTCTTCGAGGTAGTTATTGAGCTGCCCGATCTGCCTGCTTGACAGTTTTCCGAAGCCGCGCCGGTCTTCTTTGACCAAAACTCCACTTAAACCTTTTTCGCGATAAAGCTGCCACATCTTTTGCGATTGGCGCAGTTTCCAACCGACCTCTGCGCCAGCTTCTTGCTGAGTCTTGGCTTGTCCGCTTTTCAGATAGATCAGAAAGCGAATTCTTTTTTCATCGCGGACGAGCCGCTGTTTTTTCTGAAGCGTTTCTAACTGCTCCAGACTTTCGCTGATTAATTTTTCATATTTCACTCTTCAATTATACGCACCATTTATTCTGATTTAGTATAATTACTCAAATCACCGGTTGTTTGGGCAAATGTGTTTGCAACAAGGATAAGCAAAAAAAAGGCTGGAATCAGACGTTTCATAATTGTTGAAAATTAACTTACAGGTTGGCTTAAATACCTCAAACAAATACTGCTACAGGCACAGGTCTCTCGGTGGCGAAGTTTGCACGGTTGCGTTTGATATTTTCGATTT
>DASWRI010000004.1:0-10311 GCA_036403235.1 Pyrinomonadaceae bacterium
GACGGATATTGCCGTTTGGCGGCCTGATATCACTCCGGGACAGAGTAATTTCTACTCGCGCAATTCGACCAACGGGGCGACGACGTTCTTCCAATTGGGCGCTAACGGAGATTATCCGGTCGCTAACTGGAATCAGCACTAATCCGGTCTGAAAACCGAAACGAATACAGGCGAGATTTATTTCTCGCCTGTATTTCGTTTTAGTATTATGTTTTTGAAAGTTCTTTCTCCGCCAGGCCGAATTTATGGTTATCAAAATCTTTGAAGAAACGCCCGACGGGTTGACCGAATACGAAAAAATTTCGATTGCGTTTCGCGTCGAATCGCGCTTCCGCGTCGAATTGCGGGAAAACGGTCTCGGCGAGATAAAGCTCGTCTTTTTTCGCGTGCGCTCTCGTGGTTATAGGAGCGCGACTGTCGGCTTCTGAAAGTCGAAACGCAGAACATAAACGTTCCGGCGTGCCGTTTTTACGCGCGGCAGGGCTGCGAGCTCGGAACGATAAACCGATTTGCTTATCGCAAACTTTTGAACGAAACTCAATTAATCTGGTATCGAAATGTCTAAATCAATCATTGAAACGGAAAGATTATTTTTGCGCGAGCTGGCGGCGGACGAAGATGCCGAATTCGTCCTCGAACTCGTCAATGAACCGGCGTGGATTCGCAACATCGGCGACCGTGGCATCAGAACAATAGAAGGCGCGCGCGATTATATTCTAAACGGCCCGAGGGTAAGCTACGCGCAAAACAAATTCGGTTTATATCTCGTCGGGCTGAAAAATACGGGCGGGCAAATCGGCATCTGCGGCTTGATAAAACGCGATTCGCTCGAAGACGTCGATATCGGTTTTGCCTTTCTCGAAAGATTCTGGTCGAACGGCTACGCCGCCGAATCCGCGCGCGCCGTCATGGATTACGCGCGAAACCCGCTCGGAATCAATCGCATCGTGGCGATAACGATTCCCGAAAATAAAGGCTCGATAAACGTGCTGGAAAAAATCGGGCTTAAATTTGAAAAAATGATAAAAACGGGCGAAGACGAAGAAGAAATTATGCTGTTTGCCTCAGACGCTTCAAAAATTTAGCGCAGTTTGTTTTATTTCAATAATTTTTATTGTAAAAGCGATACGATTATCGGTATAATCCAACAAGCGTAAATCACGCCTTAGAATATCTTGAAATCAATGGAGAAAAATTTAATGAATTTTCAAAGCAAGTTTATCAAAACAGCTTTGGTCAGTTTCGTCTTTATCTTATTAAGCTTCACCGTCAGCAAAGCTCAGGACAGCGAGTTTTCGTTTAAGGTGACCAACAACACCAAAACCGCCATCAAAAAATTACTGGTCGCCGAGCCCGGTCAAAAAAAATGGGGTTATTTCGATATCGGCGCCGGAATCGGTGCGGGCAAAACGGTAACATTAGTCTGGAATAAATCGACCGACAAAGAACAGTGCGTTCAATGGTTTAAAGCGGTTTATGCCGACGGCAGCGAGTCAGAACCCGCCAAATTCGACTTTTGCGAAGATGAGCTGGAACTCGAATTTAACTAGTTAAATTTAATTAGTTAATAAAGAAAAAATGAATAGCGAAAGGTTACGAAAACCTTTCGCTATTCATTTTTTCTTTAAAGCTCAAAAAAATCGCCCGCCTTGCTCATCCATTGAAATTCGATGTTGTTTTGTTTCAAATATTTTTGAAACGTATGACAGCGCCATCCGTCCGGCGAACTCGAGGGTTTATTTCAGGCCGGATTTTATCAAACGGGCGAAAATCGCGTCTTTAGATTTCGCGAAAAAGCATTGCCGGCTACCGCGTTTCTTCGTCAATTTGCCAAGTTTCCAAAACTTCCCAAATTTCCCGCGACAATTCGATTCCTTCGGAAAAATGCGCTTTAAAGTCGTCGCGCAGGCGCACGGCATCAATTTTCAAATACTGGTCGAGCGCGGTCAAATCGTGCGCTTCGTAAATGATTCGATACCGATTTTCGGTTGTCCGCAAAAGGCGCGCGGCGCGGAAATGTGTGGTGGCGAGAAGGTCGGGAATGTGCCGCTCGCGCATATATTTTTCGAATGCCTCGACAAGCTCCGAATTGACGACGGCCGTTATCTCGTAAATTACCGTTTGGCTCATAAATGTTTGTATTCGTCCGAGCCGATGACCCATACGAAAGACTGCAAATCAATCATATCGCGCGGACGCAAATCGCTCTGGTCGCGGCGGATTGTCTCGGCGAATTCAAGCAGATTTTTGTAAATTTTCCACGACGGGCGCGATTTGTATTCGAAATCGAATCCGTATGCCCGCGCGGCATTTCTGGTCGTGTTCGGTTTGAGAAAAATATGCGTTTCCGGCTCGGCGAGAAAACCGAAAACCGTGACGTTCGTCCACGTCAAAACGCGCGTCTGTTTTCTCGGCAAGCTTTCGACCGTTTCGACCCAGCGCTCGAATTTCTTCTCGACGCCGCCCGCGCCGTGCAAAAATTTGTAAAGTCCTTCGGCAAACGCGCGCGCCCCTTCCAACGGTTTAACGGCGTCGCGCAAAGCCATTTTTTCGAACGAAAATAAAAGATTCGTGCGCGACTCGATGCGGATGGCGCGGGCGGCAATTTCGTGAAATTCCTCTTTCCGCAAAAGCGCGCGGAACTCGTTTCGATTTAACGTTTCGCTCCACTGCTCGTGCGCCGCCTGCTTGTAGCCGCGCTCCCATTCAAAATATTTCGCGTCCGCAAAGCCTTTCGGAAAAAAATCCAGAAAAAATTTCCGGCAACGTCTTGCGGCGGGCGACAGTTCTTTATGCCCGATTTTATTTTCCATTTTCAGTTTTAAAGCACCTTCACGATAATCATCGTCATATCGTCGTGCTGTTTTGCGCCGCCGGCAAATTTATCGGCGGCGGCGACGATTGCGTTTAGAATTTCTTCCGCCGGTTTTTCCTTGATTTTTTTGATGTCTTCGAGCATCGCGTCTTCGCTCCATTCTTCTTCCTGAAGATTCATCGACTCGGAAATTCCGTCCGTATAGCCGACGAGCATATCGCCCTTTTCGAATTCGATTTCGCCCTGCGTGTAATTGACGAGCATCGAGGGCAGCATTCCGACGACCGCGCCGCCTTCTTCGAGACGCACGACTTCGCCGTCCGCGCGAATCAGAAACGGCGGATTGTGCCCGGCGTTGACGTAAATCAAGCGCCGCGTTTTTGCGTCATACTGAGCGTAGAAAAACGTCGCGTAGCGGTTCGAGGTCGATGCGTCGTAAAGCAGGGTGTTGACGTGCCTCATCAATTCGGCCAAATCTTCGCCGCAGTGAATTGCCTGCCCGCGCAAGGAAGCCTGCAGACTCGCCATCATCAGGGACGCGCCGATGCCTTTGCCGGAAACGTCGCCGATGGCGATGCCGAGCCTTCCGCCGGGCAGCTCGAGAAAATCGTAATAATCGCCGCCGACGCCGAGCGCCGGACGACACGCGCCGATATAATCCAAATCTTTAATGAGCGGAAATTCCTGCGGAAAAAGTCTTTCCTGAACTTCGCGCGCGATTTCGAGCTCGCGGTTTAATCTTTCCTTTTGCGCGGCTTCGTGCGCGATGACTTCGGTCAGACGCGAGTTTTCGAGCGCCAGCCCGGTCTGCGCGGCGACCGATTTTAAGAGCCGCAAATCGTTCGGCGAATACGGTTCTTCCGACAATTTCGGGCTCAGCGAAATCATGCCCGAAAGCTTGTTTTTCGCGCCGACCGGAAGCAGCAGCTGCGAATTGAGCGTCTTTAATTTTTCGCGCTCGTCGCCCGCGATTTCTTCGTTTACCCACGAATTGGCGTCGTCCTGATAAATGACGAGCGGCTCGTTTTTCCTTAATTTTTCGATTGTGACGGCATCTTCCGAAAGAGCGACGAGCGGCATTTTTCCGTCGTAACCGAGCGCGTAGGCCGGATGAAAAGCGTTGCCGTTTTTCAGTAGCAGCGCGATTTGCGGAACATGCAAAGATTCGCTGATTTTGCCCGAAACCGTCTCTAAAAGCGGTTTCGTCTCGACCATCGTGCGGACTTCCTCGCTCAAATCCGACAAGATTTGCTCGGCATTGTAAGCTTCGCGGAAAAACTTGCGGTCAATCCAGACGCGCAAATTTTTGGCGGCGTAATCAATCAACGGAATCAGCGCGAAACCGGCGGCGACAAACCCGATTTGCGCGGCGACGGAAAATTCCGTACTGCTTCGGAAAATCCAGATAACGCCTAAAATGACCGCGATTAATAAAACTAACTGCAAAATTTTGACGCCGTTTTTGGCGAGCGCATACTGCAAACCCTGGCGGACGACGACGCTGACGTTCATCGCGCGCTGGACGACGATGACATACGCCATCGTCAAAGGGAAAAGAAGCATCATGACAATCGCGAAAAGCGCGAACCAGAACGGCACGAGGTCGAAAAACGTGCCTTTTGCGCCGCTGAAAATGCGGTACAGAATAATCGCAAACGAGGGCGTCATGGCGATGGTCGTGCCGATGAGCATCAGTTTCAGACGGCGGCGCGCGTCCGGGTTTTCCAGAGTTCCCGACTTGTATCCGAGCGCGGTGAAAAAGAGCGCCATCGCCACCATATTCAAAATCATCGCGATTCGATTGTATGGCCTCGTGATAAATTCCAGATAGACGAACAAATCGATGCCCGTGAATCTTTCGATATGACCGAGCAGCGCAAAGAAAATTTGCAGGCCGAGCGGCACAATCAAAATCCATTTCGCCCACGGAAATTTGCGGTCAAGCTCCCAGCGTTCGGGAAAATAGACGCCGAACAGAAACATCGCCAGCGCCCACGTGCTGAAAAAAGTGCTCGTGTAAGTGCTGATTAAAATATTCGGCGAGCCTTCGAGCGCGGTCGAGCTAAAGCCGAGCATGACAAATAAAAGAAGCCACGCCAGATGGTCGCGCGGGCGGACGAAAACGACCCAGAAGCCGAGCAGAATACAAAACGTCGGCATAACATAGGCGAAGACGAAACTGATAATAAGCTGCGTGTAAAAATTAAAATCCGCGTCTCTTTTTTTTGCCGTAAAAGACACGTCGCGCGTTTCGGTCTGCCCGTTTTCGGTCTTGCGCGCGATGGTGAAAGTGGCCGACTCGCCCGGGTGAAGCTTGGCGAGCTCTTCTTCGTAAACGTCGTCGCTTTCGATTTTTCTGCCGCTGACGGCGACGAGCTTGTCATCGACTTTAAAGCCGGCCTCGACGGCTTCGGGCTTGAGCGAGACGATGCTGCCGTCCACCATCACGAAGGGCAGCGAGATTTGGCTTGAAGCGCGGTTGTAATTTTTGAATAAATTCGCGTAATGAATCGCCAGAACCGAGACGGCAAAAGCAAACAGCAAAATCAGCGGAATATAGAGAAGCGTCCGTTTTTTCATAGGTTTCCAAACTTGTCCGAACCAGAAGCGTAGAAACAAAATAACACAACTCACCAAAGAATATAAGCTAAATTAAAAAAGCGGAATAAATTAGTATGTTTCGGCCGAGAAAGGAAAAACAGGCAAAAAAGTGACCGGCAGCAAGTTAAAAACCGTTACCTATCACTTTACGCCTTTCGCTTTTGACATATTTAAGGCTTCGAATCGGTTTGCGTCGGATTGGTAAAGAAAATAATGATTGCAGGAATTGAGATTTTTCCTTATACTTCCAATCATTTATTTAATTTCCCAAAATATTAAAATCTTAAGGCAAAAAATTTTATTTCTTCGTCTATTAAAGAAGCAACGGGAAATTTATTATGAAAACACAGCGATTTAAAATGTTTGTCGGTTTGTTTATCCTGGCCTCGGCCGCCTTCGGCTCGGCGTGCGGCCTCGGTAAAACGGTGGCGCAAAATCCTGAAAACGAGCCGAAAACGATTCGACCGACCGAGACGCCGACGCCGCCTTATAAACCGCTCAAGCGCGTCAGCCGTGACGTTATCAAGTCCGAAAATAAGGACGAAGCAGCGGCGGTTAAGGTCAAGCAGCAAAATTAAATTTCATTCAAAAAACTCTCCCCTTCTTTTAATTTTAATCCGAAATTATCAGCAATCGTCTGGCCGACATCGGCCAGGCTTCCGCGCGTTCCGAGGTTGACGCCGCGTCGCGCGGATTGGCCGTAGACGAGAAGCGGCGCGTATTCGCGCGTGTGGTCTGAGCCCGGATAGGTCGGGTCGTTGCCGTGGTCGGCGGTAATGACGAATAAATCGTCCCCGCGCATCGCTTTGAAAATCTCCGGCAGGCGCGCGTCGAAATCTTCCAGCGCTTTGGCGTAGCCTTCGGTGTCGCGCCGGTGACCGTAAAGCATATCGAAATCAACCAGATTCGAGAAAATCAAACCTCGCGAATCGGCATTTAAGGCTTTTATCGTCGAATCAATCGACTGGTCGTTGTTTTTGCCAATCAAGTCTTCGGTGACGCCCATCGAATCGTAAATCGAAGCGATTTTGCCGACGCAGACGACGTCCAAGTTGTTTTCCTGCAAAACGGGCAGAAGATTGTCCGGCGGCGGCGGAACGGCGTAATCGTGCCGGTTTTCGGTGCGTTTGAAATCGGCGGCGTTGCGTCCGAGAAAAGGGCGCGCGATGACGCGGCCGACTTTGTCCTGGCCGTCGAGAATTTTTCTGGCCGTTTCGCAGATTTCGTAAAGCCGCTCAATCGGGATAATTTCCTCGTGCGCGGCGATTTGAAAAACCGAATCGGCCGACGTGTAAACAATCGGCTTGCCGGTTTTGACGTGTTCCTCGCCAAGCTCTTTGATGATTTCCGTGCCCGATGCCGGAACATTTCCCAAAACGCCCGGAACGCCCGTTTTTGCTACGAATTCTTCGATTATCCGCTGTGGAAAACCCTGTGGAAAAGTCGGGAAAGCCTTTTCCAGAACGATGCCCGCCATTTCCCAGTGCCCGGTCGTCGTGTCTTTGCCGTTCGATTTCAAAGTGCATTTGCCGTAGCAGCCGGAGGGATTTTCCGCAGCCGGGAAATTCGGCAAAGGCCGGATGTTTCCCAAACCTAATTTTTGCAGATTCGGCAGATTTACTTTTCGCGATTTTAAGACGTTTCCGAGAGTGTCGCTGCCGGCGTCGCCCCAATCCGCCGCGTCCGGCATTTCGCCGATTCCGGCGCTGTCCAAAACCATCAAAACGATTCGGTTAAATTTCATAATTTAAGTCTAAAGTCCAAAGTCCAAAGTCTCAAGTCGAGTGAAAAGCTGTTTTTCCGACCTGACACTTTGGACTTTGGACTTTGGACTAGTTTTTCGGCGCGGCGTAGCCTTCGCGTGCGCGGATTTGCGCTCCGGCGGGAATGCCTTTTAATTCGATTTTTATTTTGCGATATGTCCCGTCGCGCTTATCGTTCGAAGGATAATAGCCGAGACTGTATTTCGTGCCGATTTCGTCGGCGACTTTCTTAAAGGCGAGCCTTGCTTCGCTCAAATCCGCGACCGGAAAAACTTTTCCGCCGGAGGACTGCGCCAGAGTATTCATTTCCGAATCGGCCAGTTCGTATAATCTTTTGCTGATGGCGAGCCGCTCGAAATCGCCGAGCTGGCAGAAATCGGAAATTTTCTCGATGTTCGCTTTGGCGTCGAACATTCCGTAATAACGCTTGATTTGCGCTTTTGAAAAACGCATCATCTCGCTCGAACAATCGCCGAGCAGGTTTTCTTCGAATTCTTCGCGCGTGTCGATTTGTATAAAATACGAGACGATTCCGGCCTGCGCGAGCTGTTCGCGGGCTTCTTCGAAATCGCCGCTGCTCGTCGAATCGACGCCGTCGGTGAGCGCGACGAGCGCGCGGCGGCCGCGAAATTCGTCTTTCGGCGGCTGGCTGAAAACCGTGCCGACGACTTGCAGAAGACTGTCGTAATAAGGCGTTCCGTTGCTCGTCGTAAGCCCGGCGAGAACGTTTTTGAGCTTGCTCTGGTCATCGGTCAAATCGCTTAGAACTTCACTCATCGAAGTCGATTTGTTGTTTTTTATACGGCTTTCGTAGGCGACGATTGAAACTCTGTCGCCGGGGCGCAGGGAGGCGATAAAATTTTCGGCGGCGCGCTGGATAAGCGGCAAATCGGAGCGCGTCGAGCCGCTCGTGTCGAGCAGCAGCGCGATTTCAAACGGCGCGGCCGTCGCGTTAAAATCGGTGATTTCCTGTCGTTTTCCGTCTTCGTAAACGATGAAATTGCTTTGCTTGAGATTGAGCAGAGGCTTTCCCGCTTTGTCCGTCACGACAAACGGAACGTCGACGAGCTCGGTGTCGATGCGCAGCTCGTCGTCATCGTCCGTCTTTTTGTCCTGCGCGGCGAGCGAAAAGGTTAAGCCGAGGCTCAAAATCAGCATCAGGAAAACTTTTATCAAACGCATTTTTTACCTCTCGAAATGTTTTTATACGGTGATTTTTATGATTTTAACAAAATCCTCGCGCGAAATAAATCTCTTTCCGGCGAGGAAAAATTTTTAAGATAAAAAAAAGTTTCGAGTTGCCGCATTTTCTGAAAAAATTGTAACCGTTTTCTAACTTTTTTATGCTATGCTGTCTCTCAAATCAATTGAAAAACGTTTTGCTTCGAACAATTCCCCCGAGTTCACCTTTCGAGCAGTTGTTTTTTGCCATTATTTTGTTTTTGAGGAGAAAGAAATGAAAAAGTTTTTAGGAAATTGGAAAATTTTATTGATGCCGTGTCTGGCATTGCTGGCCGGAGTCGGCATCATTCATCATACCGGAATCGGCATTTACACGGTAAAGGCCGACACCACGCCGCAGACTTTGCCGTTTAGCCAGAACTGGACGAATACCGGTTTGATTACGGCCGACGATAACTGGAGCGGCGTGCCGGGAATCGTCGGTTATCGCGGCGACGATTTGAGCACGACGATTGACGTCGATTTGCGCACCGTCGTCGCCGACGGTTCGGCGACGCCGATTGACGTTAACGCCAACCGAACCGACCCGGACACTTTTACGTCGGGCGGCATCGCCGAGTTTGAAATTGCTAATCCGGTAGTTGCGTTTCAGGGTTCGGCAACGGCGGACATTCCGCATATCGTTATCCGTCTGAACACGACCGGATTCAGCAATATTCAGCTTTCCTACAACGCGCGCGACATCGACGCGGGAGCTGGCATCGACGCCGTTCAGCAGATTAATACGCAGTTTCGCGTTGGTGGAACGGGCAACTACGCCAACGTTACGGGCGGATATATTCCCGATGCGACGAGCGGAGTCGCGACGGCGACGCTCGTTACGCCGGTCAGCGTAATGCTGCCCGCGACGGCAGATAATCAATCAATCGTCGAAATCAGAATTATGACGACCAACGCGCTCGGTTCGGACGAATTCGTCGGCATCGACGACATCAGCGTGACCGGAACTCCCGGAACTTTTACGCCTGCCGACGCGCCGCAGGATTTCAACGGCGATGGCAAAAGCGATTACGTCGTCGTCAGAAACGTCGGCGGCGGCCCTTCCGGACAAATGCGCTGGTTTTACAACACCAACGGAACGGGCGCGCCGACCGTCGCGCTCGACTGGGGACTTAACGGCGACTTCTTTATGACCGAAGATTTCGACGGCGACGGCAAAGACGATATTACCGTCTGGCGAACGGGCGCGCCGACTGTCGCAGCCTTTTATATCTTAAACAGCGCGACCAACACGGCTCGCGTCGAAGCGTTCGGTCAAACCGGCGACACTCCGAAAGTCATCGGCGATTACGACGGCGACGGAAAAGCAGACCCGGCGGTTTATCGTGCCGGCGCTTCTGCCGGATTGCAAAGCACATGGTTTTATCGCGGTTCTTTGAGCAACCCGTCGGGCAACGTCACATATGTTCCGTGGGGACAAAACGGCGACTTTGAAGCGCCGGGCGATTATGACGGCGACGGCAAGAACGATTTCGTCGTTCAGCGCAACAACGGCGGCGGTCAGGCTCGTTTCTGGCGACGCTTTGCTACCGGCGCGACCGACACCGTAGTTTTCGGAACGCCGACCGATGTCATTGTCCCGGGCGATTACGACGGCGACGGCAAGACCGACCTTGCCACCGTTAGAGGTTCGGGCGGAACGCTTTTATGGCATTATCTGTCAAGTATAAACGGCTCCATTAATATATTTACCTTCGGATTGTCGGCGACGGACTTTGCGGCGCAGGGCGATTACGACGGCGACGGCAAGACGGATATTGCCGTTTGGCGGCCTGATATCACTCCGGGACAGAGTAATTTCTACTCGCGCAATTCGACCAACGGGGCGACGACGTTCTTCCAATTGGGCGCTAACGGAGATTATCCGGTCGCTAACTGGAATCAGCACTA
>DASWRI010000005.1:0-28000 GCA_036403235.1 Pyrinomonadaceae bacterium
CGTCACCGATGCACGAATTGCAGTTTTAACAAACGGACTCGTCTATCGGTTTTTTACCGACCTTGAAGCAACAAATAAAATGGATGAAAAACCGTTTCTCGAAATAGATATGTCAGAATTAGATGACATTGCTATAAATGAACTTAACAAGCTCACTAAACAAAACTTTAATATCGAAGACATAATAGCTTCAGCAGGCGAACTAAAATACACTCGTCAAATCAAGAAACTGATTAATGAACAAATTGAAAAACCATCGGATGAATTCGTAAAACTCTTTGCGTCTAAAGTCTATGACGGAATGCTAACACCTGCTAAACGTGTACAATTTTCCGATTTAACACGGCGTAGTTTCAAACAACTTATTAATGAGAAAATTAATGACCGTTTAAAAGCAGTTATGTCGGGCAACAGCGATTTAACAGAACAAGAAGAATCAGCAGAAAAGGCAAATCGCGAAAATTTAGTAGAAACAAGTTCCGATGAATTGGAAGGCTTTTATATCGTTAAATCTTTATTACGCGATATTGTTGACCCAAATCGTATCGTATATCGTGATACGCAAAGCTATATGGGCATTTTACTTGATAATAATAATCGAAAACCGCTTGCTCGTCTTCATTTTAATCGGACTCAAAAATATCTTGGAATCTTTGATGAGAAAAGACAGGAAGAAAGAGTTCCGATTAATAATCTCGATGAAATTTATCAACACGCCGAAAAAATGCGTCGTGTCTTTGCTTTTTACGAAAGCGAAGACAATTAAAAGTATAATTGCTTCCGTAAATTAAATCGAGCGGATTGCTTGTTTTATCGGGCAAGTTAATGATTTGAGAGTTTGAGACGCTCATTTAATACTTCGAGCGGCATATTTTACACATCGAATGTGTCATGGGAGACTTCGAGACGGATATATTGCACATTGAGCCGGTCATATTGATACACGAGGCGGGTATTTTTGACGTAGAGCAAGGTCTGGGAGACTTCGAGCCGTATCCGGGAGGCATTGAGATACATTTGGGAGGCATTGAGATACATCCGGGAGACTTAGAGGCGCATCCGGGAAGCACCGAGCAACATATATTTTAGTTAGAGGGGGTTATATCGAGATTTTTTCTTCGAATTTGAAACGGTAAGCAGGGTATATCTTTCATCATTCGGCTTCATAGAAGCATAAATTCCAAAATTCGGAGAAAAAAAATATGAATTCCTACAATAGAGTCAGATACGAATGTTTTATATGCATCAAGCAGTTTGGTTTGGACGAAGCGGCGGATTTTCCGGCGGAAAGCGTTGCTGACGCGCAGTTTGCGGAGATTTCGGCGGTCGTCGATTTGATTGAACAGCTTACCGCGCAGTTTACGGCCAGCTTCGGCGGCGCGCGGTTCGGGTTTTCGAGCAAAGCGGCAGCGCGCGAGCGTCTGCGGGAACGAATTTCCGAGATTGCCGCTCTTTCGCGCTCGATGACTTTCGAAATCCCGGGCATCGAATTGAAATTCCGCGTTCAAAATAGATTAAACGACGCCAATTTGCTCGCTCTCGGCAACGCTTTTTACCAGCAATCGGAAACTTACAAAGACAATTTTATCCGCTACGGTCTGAACGCGTCCTTTCGCGACGATTTGAAGACCGCCATCGAAGCGTTTGACCGGAGCTTCGGCGCGCCGGTCACGTCGGTTGACGGGCAGGTCGCCGCCACCGCGCAAATCAATGAAGCGGTGCGTCGCGGAATGATTGCGCGCAAAATTCTCGACGGCGTTGTCAAAATAAAATACAAAAACAACGTCGGCAAGCTCCGCGCGTGGACGAGCGCGAGCCACATCGAGCAAAAATCTTCAAACAGCGATGAAAATAACCCGGATAGTCAGCCGAACGGGTAATTCAATTAAAAATTACGAATTGCGAAAGACGAATAAAGGTTAATTATCCTCTTTTTTCGCCCGCAATTCGTAATTCGTAACTCGTAATTTATCTTTTCTTGACGACGGTTTCAAATTCGTCTCCGCCGGAGCTTTCGAGCGGCGTGCCGTCGGACAAACAGAAGCTTAAGGTCGGGTCGGTGTAGGTCGATTGACATCTGGGACAGCGTTTGGCGCTCGTTGCGGCGGGCGGCGAAATCGCGCCGGTTACGTTTTGCCCCGGCGTATGCGGCGGCGCGCTTTTTTTACGTATAAAGATGAAGAAAGCAAGCGCCAGAATGATTACGACGATAAAGACGAATATAATTAATAAAATAAACATAACCGGCGTTTCGACACTATTCATTGAGAAAATTTACCAGAAAAAATAGGAAACCGGAAGTAAAAAGTAAAAAGTGACAGGCGATAGGCGAAAGCCGGAAGCTGAAAATTATATTTGTCATACATATTTCGGCTTCCGGCTTTCGCTTTGAGTCATCGTATCGTTTCGCTGACGACTCTGCCGTCGATAATCGTGCCGGTACAGTGCGTCGTGTATTCGAACGGGTCGCCGTCATACATCGCGATGTCGCCGTCCTTTCCTTTTTCCAAAGAGCCGATGCGGTTGTCTAAACCGAGGATTTTGGCGGCGTCGATGGTGATAGAGGCGAGCGCGTCGCGCGTCGCGAGGCCGTTGGCGGCGGCGAGCGCGGCTTCGAACAGGACGATGCGCGTTTTCGGGACGTAGCCTTCGTAACCGCTCTGGAGCGCGAACAAGATTCCGGCCTGTTTGAGCTTGGCGGCGGTCTCCATCGACATATTTTCCGTCTCGCCGCCCGCGCGGGCCATCGTCGGGTGAATGATGACGGGAAAGCCCGACTGTTTTATTTCATTCAAGACCATGTGCGCTTCGGCCACGCCGTCGAGCACGATTTTGATGTTGAACTCTTTGGCGAGCCGAATGGCGTTGATGATGTCCATTGAGCGCTGGGCGGTGACGAGCAGCGGAATTTCGCGGTCGAGCACCTTTTTCCACATCTCTGACTTCAAATCGCGCGGCTCGCCCTTGTAATTTCCGGCCTTTATCAGTTCATTGCGGAGCATCGCGATTTGTTTGGCGCGCGTGCCCGGAGCTTTGCCGCCCGGAGCGATGCCGCTTTCACCGAGAGTGACGGCAATCATCGCCGTCGGAACAATCGTCGCTTCATCGACCGTCTGCCCGAAGGTTTTCGCAATCATCGTCTGACCGGAAACGAGCGCGGACGGTTGATGGCCGGTGTGAACGGTCGTGACGCCGAACTGTCTCACCCAGCCGATTAAAAATTCCTCGGCGTTATATGAATCTATGGCGCGCAGCTCCGGTTGAATCGACGAGCTTGTGTCGAGGGCCATCTGGTCGTTCGGCTGGTTGAGATAACCGTTCAAACCGATGACCGAATGGGCGTCGATAAGTCCGGGCGTCACCACTTTTGCGGTAATGACACGGTAATTTGCCGGAATCTTGACCTGCTCGGCCGTTCCGACGGCCTCGATTTTCCCGCCCGCGCCGATTAAAACGACTCCGTTCTTTATATTATCGCCCGCCATCGTCCAGATTGTTTCGCCTTTAATCGCTACTCGAAAATAAGGCTCGCCAAAAACTAATTTACTCGTATCTATAACCTGTGCGAACGCGCCGATTGCCGTTAGAGAAAAGATTCCCGCTAAAACAAACAAACGCGATGCATAAAGACGCAAAAAATGACTGACCACTGACAACTGACCACTGGCAACTGCTTTCATTATTTTTGTCCTCCGAATAAATCGTCGTCGAAACAATCGATGTGAATGTATTTGTCCGCCCCGACGCCGTAGCCGCCGGTCGCGATTAGATAATCCGACGGGTTGGCGCGGTCGAAGACCTTTTTGCCGTCAACCCATGTCTGCAAAACGTGCGTGTAAACGCTCAAGGGGTCGCCCGAAAGAATGATAAAGTCGGCGTCCTTTCCCGTTTCGAGCGAGCCGATTCTATCCTGCAAGTCGAGCATCGTCGCGCCCGCCATCGTCATCGCGAATAAAGCCTTGTCGCGCGGCATTCCGGCGCGAACCGCGAGCCCGGCCGAGCGAAGAAAGAGACGCGAATCGGTGATGTAGTCATCGGTATGAAATCCGACCAACACGCCCGCTTTATCCAGGATTGCGCCGTTGGCGTAATTCAAATCGACGGTTTCGAGCTTTCCGCCGGGCGAGTCAATCATAATAATCGAAGCCGGAACTTTGGCGGCGGCAATCTCCTCGGCAACTTTCCAGCCTTCCGAGACGTGATGCAGCACGACGCGGAAGCCGAACTCTTTCTGGAGGCGCAAAACCGTCAGAATATCGTCGTGGCGGTGCGTGTGAAAGTGTACGACGCGTTTCCGGTCGAGAACTTCGACGAGCGCCTCCATCGCCAAATCGCGCGCGGGCATCTTCGTCTTGTCGTCGCCCGCTTTGACGATTTTAGCTTTATATTCCTGCGCTTTGATAAACTGCTCGCGAACGAGCGCGGCGCTTTTAGAGCGCGTGCCGGGAAAATTCCCGCCGCCGGGACGAATCGAGTTCGTGCCGTTGGCAAATTTTATCCCGCCCATGTAATTGCCCGCTTTGTCGTATATCAATAAATCATCGACCTTTACCGCGCCGTCGCGGAGCTTGATATAGAGCGTCTGCCCGCTGTCGAGATGACCGGAACCGGGCATCACGTTGACGGTCGTGATGCCGCCCGCCTGCGCGCGCTGAAGGCTCGCCGCACGGACGTTTAACGAGTCGAGAAGCCGCACGTCCGGCTGAATCGGGCTTGAACCGTCAGCGCCCGAGCCTTCGCCGATATGACTGTGCGAGTCAATCAAGCCGGGCATTATAATCTTGCCCTGCATATCAATCGTTTCGAGATTGGCCATTAAGCGAACGGTGCGCGCGTCGCCGACAGCGATGATTTTGCCGTTCTGGACAATCAGCACGCCCTGCTCAATCGGCTCGCCGACAATCGGGATAATTCGCGCATTGATAAACGCAATCGCTTTTTCCTGCCCGATTATCGAACAGGCAAAAAGAAACACGAAGACTAATGCGTATATATATTTTTTCATTGTGTTTTCCTCAAGATTTATAAAAAAGAAGTGTTGCAAATAAAGTGCAATGAAATGATGCAAGAGTCAAGATTGAAACTGCTGATAAATTTTAGAATTAAATTTATGAAATTATTAAATTGTTAAGGATTAATAGTTTAACCCGCATCATGAAAGCTTTGGCACGGTCTTTGAATAACTTTCAAGCGTAAACGTTACGCAGGTCAAAATATCTGCCAAAAGATTTTTAAGGAGAGAGTAAAAATGAAAAAGTTTCTTACGTTATTTATTGCAATTATCTTTGCCATTTCCGCATTTGCACCCGATGCGATGGCGCAAAAGAAAAAAAGAAAGAAATATCGTGGCTTGGCGACTAACGCCGCGATTATCGGCGGCAGCACGGTGGCGGGCGCTTTAATCGGACGCGGACGCAACGGCGCGCTTATCGGCGCGGGCGCGGGAACGCTTTACGCGACGAGCCGCAAGGGAACGAAACGTCGTTATGCCAATTCGAAAACGCGCCGCTGGGGTAAAGTGGCGGGCGGAACGCTGCTCGGAACGGGCGTCGGCGCGGCGGTCGGCGGCAAAACCGGCGCGATTGTCGGTGCTGTCGGCGGAGGCGCGGGCACTTATCTCTACACGCGAAACGGCAAGCGTTATTATCGCGCGAGAAACGGTAAAGTTTATAGACGATAGAATATTTGAAGAAATTGGTATCCAATTTGGAGCGGCAGGCGATTAATCGTCTGCCGCTTTTTCATTGGCGGGCAGAGAAATCAAAAAAGATGTGCCGTGTGAATTTTTTTTCGAAACCTCGATGCGCCCGCCGTGTGCCGTAACGATTCCGTAGCAAACCGCTAATCCCAAGCCCGTGCCTTTTCCCGCCTGCTTGGTCGTAAAAAAAGGGTCGAAGATTTTCTTCCGGTCGGCGTCTTCGATTCCCGTACCGCTGTCCGAGATTTCGATTTGCAGCTCGTTTTCGTGTGTCAGGGTTTTAATTTGTAAATCGCCGCCGCCGGGCATCGCGTCGCGCGCGTTGAGCAGTAGATTTAGAAAAACCTGCTGCAATTGGTCGCCGTCGGCGTAAACTTTCGGCAGATTCCCGGCTAAATCTTTTTTAAGATTCAAGTTTTGAAACGATTTATCAAAACTTGCGAGTCGCAGACTCGTTTCAATCAAGCCGTTAATGTCGACCGGACTTTTCGCCGCCGGGCGGACACGCGCAAAATCCATCATATCGCGCGTGACCTGCGTGATGCGTTGAATCTGCGCGGAAATCAATTTTAATTTTTCCTTTGTCTCGTCGTCCATGTTTTCCTTTGCCTGCATCATCTGAATGAGAGATGAAATCGAAGCCAGAGGATTGTTGACCTCGTGCGCGACGCCCGATGCGAGCGTTCCCATCGCGGCCAGTTTTTCGCTGCGCGTGAGCTGTTCGTTGAGTTTTTGCAGCTGCTCGATGTCCGAAAGCATCTTGCGGCTCATCTCGTTGAAAGACTCGGCCAAAAGACCGATTTCGTCGTTGCTGCGCCGCAAATCGACCTCCGTTCCGTATTCGCCCTCGGTCACCTGGACGGCGGCGAGCGTGATGCGCTGCAATGGGCGCGAAATCGTGCGGACAATCAGCAGAACGAGCAGAAGATTCGGCACGAGCGCCGAAATGACGCTGAAAACGAGATATTTTCGCCACGCTTCAAACGTCATTCCGTTTTGAAACGCCCAGTAAACAATCGGAATCTGAAAAACGATAAAGCTGAGTATCGCGACGGTCGCGATGCTCAGAGCGATTTTGTATGTAATCGGGAAAAGCCGGAATTGATTGAGCGCGGTCTGCAAAGAGAAAAGCTTGAAATTCGAAATCGCGTAAGCGTAAATCAGGACGCCCGGGAGAACGAAAATCGCGCTGAACGGAAGCAGATAATAAAGATTGAAAAACGGAAAAGCGATATTGGCGAGCGTTTTCAAAATTCCCGTTATGACGAGCGCCCAGAGAATCGCGCCGACCTGCTGACCTTTCTGCGTTCCGCGATATTTGCGGTATTTGCGAAAAAGAACAATCGCGCCGTAGCCGAAAACGAAATAGACATACACGACAAAAGCGTAGGCGAGCGGCGCGAGCTCGATATCGACGAGGCCGTTTTGAAAACCGATTCTGCGCCATAAAAGACCGAAAATCGCCGCCGGAATCAAAATCAAACCGGGCGCGAACAGAATCGCCGCTTTTTTCTTCGGCGTGCGCGAGTTTTCCGGAAAAGCCCAGGCGAATACGACCAGCGCAAACTGCATCAAGAGCGCGATGATAAAGCTCGACGCCGCCCACCAGCCGCTCGAAGCGTTTTCGGCGTGAAAATTCCAGAAAACCAAATCTTTAATCGTCCAGAGCGCTAAAAATGCGATAAAGGCGGCAAAAGTCTGGTGCGCACGGTTTCGGGGATTTGCCACGAACACATAAAATCCGAGCAAAACCAGCAGAAAAAGCGCAAAAAGATGCAGCAGGACGAGCATTGACTAATGGTAAAGTGAAAAGTGAAAAGTGAAAAGGTGAAAACTGAAAATAAAGTTTGTTTTCAGTTTTCACCTTTCTCATGCTCCCAGCGCAAAAGCGGAGATGATAAACGTGATGCCGAAGGCGAGCGGGAGAAAATGTTTGCGGTCGATGCGGTCGCCTCGTTTGAGCAGGCGATGGAAAATTGCGAAAAGCGGAAGCGCTATGCTTCCGACCATTGCGCCGAGAAAACCGCCGAACAGCGCGCCGACGATAAAAATTACCGCGCCGCCCGCGCCGCCCGTAACGCTTCCCCACAAAATGCCGACCAAAGGAAGCAGCAAAATCATTTTCGGCCACGATGCTTTTTCAATCTGTCGGACGATTCTGCCGATAAATCTGCCGGAAAAATAGCCGACGATGGCCGAAACTAAATTTACGATGGCGAAAACGCCGATAATCCACAAATCATCGGTGCGAAAATTTCTTCCGTCTAAAAGAAACCGCAAAAAAAATGCGGCGGGCGGAAAAGTGCCGAGAAGCAGGCCGAAATACGAAAAGGTTTGCTCGGTCGAAAGCGGATTCTCCATCAATTCGGCTTCGATTTTTTCTCTGTCAGATGCATAAAGCGATTTCTGATGTTCGGTTTCCGCGTTGATTTTCAAAAGCGCGTCTAATCTTTGGCGCGTAAGTTCATCGCCGCCGTCAAAGCTTTCAAGCGGGTTGAATTGGGCGTGACCAGTAAAGGTTTTCGTGCTTCGGTTTTCCATATTTCCGTCTCCGCGTTTTTGACGTTCGCCGTCTCGCCGGTTTGCGCTTCGCGTTTGAATAATTTTTCCAGCGCGCCGAGCGCTTCCGCGTCATTTAAAAGTGTAGCAAATTCAATCGCCGCCGTTTCGAGATTTTCCCGGTCTGAACCGGAATCAAACAGTTCGGCCAGAACTTTTAAAAAATCAACGCGCGCCTGTCTTTGATGAAAGAGGAGTCGCTTGCGGTTGCGCCGTTCGAGACAGACTGCGGCCAGCGAATTGTTTTTGTGACCAGAGATTTGAAATAAATCGTTTTTCGTTCGAGCAGTTTGCGCGGTTTTGTGTTCAAATTGACTTGTCACAGTCAAACCAACGTAACGATTGATGATTTCTCTGAATTCGTAAATCGATAATTTCGCCCGGCTTTCCAGAAATATTTTTTCCAAACGTTTCTGCGCCAGGCAAATATTTTTTTCAGTTTTTGCATCCAATGAACGCTCGCCGCCGAAATTGTTTCTAAAGAAGTTTTGCAAATCGCCGTTTTTTCGCAAAAGCCGAACGGCAGAGGGAAGCCAGAAAAGAAAATTTAGAATGCTTTTGAGACGGAGATATTCGAATTCGTGCATTTTTCGATTTTGCAGAAAATAATAAACGCCGAACGGCGCGCCGCATGCAAGATAAATTATAAGAAAGTCGTAGAGATTCATCGCCTCTCAATTCGGCAATGTTTATGCCAGCTTTTTTGATATTTCGGTGATTTGAAAAAAGGTCAGTAAAAATCGATGTAAAGTGGTAAAAAAGCGGAACAATTCGGGCCGCAGTATCGTTAACTTCTATTAGCAAAGCGCAAAACTTTTACATTCGCTTTGCAGATTGCAAAAATTTTTACGAACTCGAAAATAAATCCGCAAAAATTATTTTTACCACTCGTCTTGATAATGGCATCGAAATTGCATCTAGGAGAAGCAGGGAAGCAAAAAACGAACTCCCAAAAATTTATAGTATCGGATTCATACAGAGGGGAAAATAGAATTATGACAGCGAAAGCAAAAATTAAAGTTATCAAGAAAAGCGAACTTACAAGCGTTGAGAAACCTGTAGAAAACGAGAAAGTAAATCAGCAGGCTTCGGCGCGCGACATGGTCTCAACCGTCACAAATTGGGTCAGCGATTTTCAGCAGCGCCGTCGCGATGAAACAAAACAGGCGTTTGAAAAATTTTTCTCGCAGCAGCCGCAGGCGAGCAACGTGTAAACGTTTGATACAAGCGGCGACCGAAAACATGTAAACCTTCACCAAAATAATACAATCTTCAAAAAGCGGAAAGTTTAATTTCAAACTTTCCGCTTTTTTATTTCCCAACAATCAATTTTTCTTTTTGTTTTTAACAATAACTTTTATGCTAAACTGCAAAAGAGTTTTTTTGAACCAGTCTAAATAATATGCAGGACAAAGTTGTCATAATCACCGGAGCAAGCAGCGGAATCGGCCGTGCTGCCGCGCAGCTCTTTGCCGAAAAAGGCGCAAAGGTCGTCGCCGTCGGCAGAAATGGAAAGGAATTAAACTCTCTGCGCGACGAAATTCAGCCGAAAAACAATTCATTTAAAATTCAACTTGCGGATGTCAGAGAAACCACGCAGGTCGAAAGGGTTATCAACGACACGGCGGAAACGTTCGGCGGAATCGACGTTTTGGTCAACGGCGCGGGAATTATTCTAAACGGAACGATTGAAAACACGACGCTCGACGAATGGGATAAAATGATGAACGTCAACGTCCGCGCGGTTTTTTCGATGATGCAGAAAAGCGTTCCCCATCTCGAAAAAACAAAGGGAAACATCGTCAACATTTCGAGCGTCGCCGGACTGCGCTCATTTCCGAACGTCCTGGCGTATTGCGTTTCCAAAGCCGCGATTGACCAGTTGACGCGCTGCTCGGCGCTTGAGCTGGCGGCCAAAAACATTCGCGTTAACGCGGTCAATCCGGGCGTTGTCGTGACAAATATACACAAACGCGGCGGAATGGACGAAGCGGAATATCAGAGCTTTTTGAAGAACTCGAAAAAAACGCATCCCCTGGGGCGCGTCGGCGAGGCGGCGGAAATCGCCGAGCTGATTTATTTTCTGGCTTCCGATAAAGCTTCGTGGATAACCGGCGCGACGTATTCGATTGACGGCGGACGAGCGCAGACCTGCGCCAGATAAATTGCGGATTCAAAATTTAATATTGCAAGCTAATTTTTTGAGTCTCGAATCTTAAATTTTAGAATGAGGATTCAACTGCTTCCCAGTACTTTTGAAGAAAACGGTCTCGCTTCAGCGCGGCAGCATCTCTCGTGCATCGTGGTCGATGATTTGGTGGCGATTGACGCCGGGAGCCTGGCGATGGCGACCAGCGCCGTTCAAAAAAAACAAATTCGCGACGTGATTATATCTCACGCGCATCTCGACCATATTGCCGGTCTGCCTTTGTATATCGACGATTTATTCGCCACTTTACGAGAGCCGGTCTGCGTTTACGCGACCGAAGAAGTAATCGAAGTTCTCGAGCGCGATATTTTTAACTGGTCGGTTTACCCGCGCTTTTCCGAGCTCGAAAACGATAACGGAAAAGTTATGCGTTATCTGCCGTTTGAGGCGGGAAAAACGTTTTCGGTCAAACATCTTCGCATCAGCGCCATCAAGGTCAATCACAAGGTTCCGAGCGTCGGTTTTATCGTCTCTGACGGTCAAACGACGTTTGCGCTGTCGAGCGACACGGCGGAAATGGACGGGTTCTGGGAAGTCTTAAACGCGGAGAAAAATCTTTCGGCCGTGCTCGTCGAATGCGCTTTTCCGAACGAGCTCGAAGAGCTGGCGCGGGTTTCGTATCACCTGACTCCGAAAACGCTGAAAAAAGAGCTGGAAAAATTTTCTCACCGGAATTGCCTGATTTACATCATCAATATCAAGCCGATGTATCGCGACGAAATCGTGCGGCAAATCGAAGAGCTCAATCTCGAAAATCTGCAAATTCTCGAAGTCGGTCAAATTTACGAATGGTAAGTTAGGAAGTAAAAGGTAAAAGTAAAAAGTGAAGAAGCCGGTTTGTTAAACTTTCGAGTTTAATCTGCGGCTTTTTTAATTTCCCTTTTAAAATTTACCGGCTCAAATGAGCTTTGCCGGTGTTCGCCGGAAAATCCGTGAAGCGTGACGCGGCCGCTGTTTAAAACTTCCTTGATGCGAAAAGTTCTTTCTACGCGCTTTTTGCCGGGCATAATTTCGGCGCGGAATGTGACGTCCATCTCCGGGCGCGCCCAAACGCTCGGACGCACGATTTTGTTATAAAAACTCTTGAAGAAATTCATTTTTAAGCGTCTGTGTCTTCCTTTTTTTTGTGTTTTGTCTTGCGTAGCGAAGGATGAATTTTCGCGTCCGGCTTTTCGCGCCCGAATTTTTGACTCGGCGGCGCAGTCGGTTTGCGAATCGAATCGAAAATCGGTCGCTCGGGCTCTTTCTTTTTCTTTCCGCTCATATTTTAGAAAATTATAACAGAAATTATAAACCGGCTGCGGCCGCGCGTCTGGACGTTGACAACTTGCCGAGAAAATTTCACTATAAAATACATTTTGGCTTTTTGTTTGAGCAAAAGCGGACTTTAAGATGAATGTGGCTAAAAAACCAAACCGGAACAATCAGGTCAAAGCTTCTTCGCAGCGAAATCTCGGATACGATTCATATAAATATCGTCGTCCGTTCTGGCTTCCGGCGTCAAATTATTATGTTCTGGCGATTGCCGTCATGATTGCCTTTTTCTTTCTCATCTGGGGAATTTTGCACGACGGCGACGACGCGCCCTGGATTCCGGCCGGAATGGGCGCGAGCCTCGTGTTGGTCGGAGCCGTCGTCTTACGCGAAATTATTTTGAGAAAAGCCAGAGACCGTTATTTATCGGCGCAGAAAAAACTCGATTACAATATCAAAAACGTCGCTCTCCATTCGAATATAAATCGCAATCAAAACAAGCTTTCAATCGAAAAAAATGCCTTCATCATCCAGGAGATTACAAGAAAATCAGACGCCGCCAAAGTTTTGGGGAAATTGCCCGAAGGCCATCTCGAAGTTTTCGAGATGTGCAATGAATATCTGACGATTAACGAAAAAGAACTGGAAACGGTCGGTGTCGGCTCGCCGCGGCTGGCGGCGCTTCGTCGCGGCCGGGAAGTCGTTCAGGATTTGCATCACTTTCATCTGCTGACATGGGCGCAAATCGAATCGCTCGCTTTAACGCAGGAAGCGAAAAATCGTGTTACAATATCGGAAAAGCTGGAAATGGCGCAGAAAGCTCTGACGGTTTTGGATTCGGCTTTACAGTTTTACCCGAATCAAACAAAATTAATTGAATCGGAAAATGCGTTAAAGGAATTTATCGCTTCGATAAAAGTCTCACATTGGATTGAACAGGCCGAGCGCTCAGCTTTTAAGGGAAATTATAAACGGGCGATAACCCATTATCGCGATGCTTTGTTTTTTCTGGCACGCGGAAATATTCAACGAGAAGAAAAGGAAATAATCGCCGAAAAAATAAATACGGAAATTGCGAAATTGCGCGAAGTCGCCGGTAAAAGAATAAAAAATATAGATAATTTAGAAGATTAAAATGGTTACTCAAAAATGTCCGAGATGTGCAAGCTCAAGAGTCAGGCGAGGTTATCGCCCGACACCCATCTGGTCAAAAGCGGTGTTTCGTTATAATTTGCTCTGCGATAACTGCAATTGGGAATTTACGGGTTTTGCCATACCCGGCACGGTTTCGACAAAACCAACCAAAAAATTGAAAAAAAACCAACCCGCCGAGCGCTACCCGGCTGAAACGCAAAACGAAATTGATAAAATCGAAACAATCGAAGCAAACGACGATTCAGCCACGAACGAAGAAAAGCTGAATTTTGACGAAGAAACTTCCGCAGAACAGAAAGCGAAAAAAAAAAGAGTTAAAATCAAACTTTGAGCAGTAAATGAAAATCAGGAAGTTTTATCAGTTCGCATCTCTTTTTCTTTGTGTTATTTTTTGGCAAAGCCCGCTTTCAGCTCAAACTCCGACGCCGGCCGAAACTCCGTCGAACGTTTCCGAAACCGAAGCAAAAGTAATTCCCGCCGCCGAATCCGGTTTGATTCATCTCGGCGATTTGATTGACGTTGACGTCGTCGGCAGCCTCGAATTTGACTGGCGCGGAACGCTCAACCCGGAAGGCTTTCTTGACGGAATCGAATTTGTCGAAAATCCGATTTTCGCGCTTTGCCGGAGCGAAGAAGACGTCGCCGCCGACGTCGCCAAAGCCTACGGCAAAATTTTACGCGAGCCGAAAGTCGTCGTAAAAATTCTCGACCGCTCGAACCGGGCGATTTCCATTATCGCCGGCGCGGTCAAAACGCCGCAGCGGCTTCAGATAAAACGACCGATTTTCTTAAACGAGCTGATTATAGTCTCCGGCGGTCTGACCGATAAAGCGAGCGGCGAGATTCAGATTTTTCGCCCGCAGAACTTAAACTGCGTGGCGAAAACGATTTCCGCCGAGACTGACCGGCAAAAGCGCGAGCGTTTTGTCGCGGCCAGCACCGAAGACAACGGCTCGCAATACCTGAACATCAGAATTATTGATTTATTAAACGGGAAAAAAGAAGCGAATCCGCAGATTTTAAACGGCGATATCGTCACGATTTTAGAAGCCCAGTCGATTTACGTTATCGGCGGCGTCGCCAGCCCGAAACGAATTTCGTTTCGCTCGCAGATTACGCTCTCGAGAGCGATTGACAGCGCAGGCGGTCTGGCGAAAAACGCGGACGCGACCAGGATTACTATTTTCCGGCGCGTCGGCGGCGAAACAAAGATTATCGAAGCCGATTTGGAAAAGATAAAGACGGAAAAATCCGAAGATATTATTTTGCAGGCTTCCGATATCGTCGAAGTCGGGCAGAGCGGGCGCGATAAAAGAAAATATCCGCCGATAATAAATACGGTTGATTTGGGCGATGCAAATTCTTCGAAACTGCCTCTGCGCGTGATTGATTAAAATGCGTTTTTGTGAAAAAATCATAAATTTTGATTGTCCTGAATAAAAAAATCTGGTATCAATTAAGTTAGTAAAACCTCGAATTCTTGAGGAAGTTAAAGGAAAATATGGCAGAAAAACAAAATAGATTCAGCCGCCGCACGATTGCACTTTTTTGGCTTGTTCTAGTTGGCATCGTTATCGGCGTCATGATTCGTTACGAAATGATTTCGCTTCTTTACGTTATCGCGACGCTCGCTTTGGTCGCATTGCTTTCCATCGTCGCGTTTGCGGATTTGGAAAACGTCGGCCGGGAAGGCGCTCTGGCCGGTAAAAAGGAATAATTGTGAATTCGGTTTATAAGTCATCAAAAGCTTTTTTGATTACGCTGTTGATTTTTGCTTCAACTGCGATGGCTTATGCTCCGCAGCTGGCGGGCGACTTCGGGAATGTGCAGATTCACTGGAAAACTCCGGTGATACGCATTGCGCTTTCAAACTCTCTAACCAGACAAAATCCGAATATAAGGCCGAACAGCGATGTCGCCGGCGCGATTCAAAGAAGTCTCGAAACGTGGGAAAAGGCCGCCGACATTAAATTTCAAACGAGCTGGACTGACAAACAGACGATAAGCCCGGCGGGCGTCTCCGGCGACGGCGTAAGTTTAATAACAATCGCGCAGACACCGGAAAATCTTTTGTTTTTCGCCGCCGACGCGGAAGAAGCTTCGGCGCGGACGCGCACTTTTTATAATCGTCGCGGCTTTATAACCGAAGCCGACATCGTCTTAAATCCGTATCAACAGTTTTCGACCGACGGTTCATTCGGAACTTTTGACCTCGAATCAATTTTGACGCACGAAATCGGGCATCTGCTCGGACTCGAACATTCTTTTGTGCTCGGTGCGACGATGAACGCTTTGCAGGGAAAAAACGGCATTTATAATTTGTATGCTTTTAGCCCGCGCACTCTGGCGGAAGACGATATCGCCGCCGTTCGAGCGATATATGGCGCAAAAAACGTCGATGATGATTGCTGCGGCGAAATCAACGGCAGACTTTCGCTTTTTAACGGTAAACCGGCAAAAGATTTTCAAGTCTGGGCTGAAGAACCGGAAACAGGCCGCGTTATTTCAGGCGTTTCAACAAATTCGGACGGAAGCTTTCGCTTTGAAGGACTGCCGGCCGGGGAATATTCGATTTACTCGCAAAAAATCGGCGATAAAGGCGAAAATTCCTTTTTGACCGAAAATTTGGGCTCAATCGAAGTTCAGAGCGGAAAACAAATCGATTTCGTCCGCAAGCTTCAAAACAAACCCGATACTTTCAATCTCCAATACGCCGGCTTCAACGCGCAGATTGCGGCGCTGGCCGTGCCCGTTAACGCCGGAAAATCCTACACGCTTTATCTCGGCGGAAAAAACTTTGACGCGGACGAAATCAGCATCGTTTTTAACTCTCCATACATTTCCGCAGTCCCCAATTCTTTTGCCAATCACGACTACGGAACCGACGTTTCCGTCATTAGTTTCGACGTAAAAATCAGCGGCAAAACGCCCGTCGGCGAATACGGAATTTATGTCAAAAGAAGTGGCGGAAAAGTCGAATGTTTGCCCGGAAGCCTTGTCGTCGAATCTTCAGAAAACCTAGTAAATACCAATGTTATATTGGTAAATGAGTAATTTAACAATTTTTAATTTTGTAGTTGCAATTTATTTCGTCTCGTGCATAATGTTAGATGTTCACCTCCCCGGTGAACATCTTGGTCACGAGGGGTGAGGACTTGTGACCTAGGGGCGACGGTGTGGGAGACGTCGCCCTTTAACTTTTTAAAGAATTTCAAGCAGATGACTTAGTATTTTCCAGCTTGATTTTTGCTAACGAGAAGCGTATATTTTCCTTTTTGCTGAAGTTGCTAAAGTTAAGGCAACACGGGGGAACCAATTTTCGGGGCGCAGCATTTTTGTAATGCAGAACATTCCATTGTTCAAGCCCGACAGCTAACCTCGTAAGTGTAATGGAAAAAGCCAATGGTGCTGTAAAATCATAAAAAACTGCAAACGCATGACTTGCGACTGTGGTTTTTTTATTTTGCAATAGAGTATATGAAAAAAGACAAGGATTCCGAGCAAAGCTGGCTCAAAAAATGGCTTTACAAAGGAATCGAAAAACCTGAAGCGCCGCACGAAAAATTAAAAAATAGTCACCATCACCAGCATTCATGGTGGAAAGTCATGTGTCTTACCGGTGTGGATTATTTTTCGACGCTCGGTTATCAGCCCGGAATCGCTTTTCTTGCCGCCGGGGCGTTGTCGCCGATTGCGACGATGATTCTCATTCTTTTAACGCTTTTCGGCGCGCTCCCGATTTACAGCAAAGTGGCGGCCGAAAGTCCGAAAGGCGAAGGCTCGATTGCGATGCTCGAAGCGTTGCTTTCGCGCTGGAAGGGAAAGCTTTTCGTGCTCGTCCTGCTCGGCTTTGTCGCCACCGATTTTGTCATTACGATTACGCTTTCAGCCGCCGACGCGACGGCGCACGTTCTGGAAAATCCTTTTGTAAAAGACAGTCTCCATATTTTAGAACATCCGGTTATCGTGACGTTCGCTTTGATGGCGCTGCTCGGCGCGGTTTTTCTAAAGGGGTTTAAGGAAGCCATCGGCATCGCCGTTTTCCTCGTTACCGTTTATCTTTTGCTGAATCTGGTCGTCATCGGGCGCGGGCTTTACGAAGTGTTTACGCATACAGAGCTTTTGGTGAATTGGAAAGACGCGCTTTTTAGCACGAAGACGCTCATCGGAAATTTTGAGATAAAAGGCGTGCTCGCCATCGCCGCGCTTTCCCTAATCAGCTTTCCGAAGCTCGCGCTCGGTCTTTCCGGTTTTGAAACCGGCGTCGCCGTGATGCCGCTGGTAAAAAGTCCGAACCGCATCGCGAACACGCGCAAACTGTTGATATGTGCCGCGCTTATCATGAGCTTTATGCTTATCCTGAGCAGTTTTATCACCAGTGTTTTGATTCCCGAAAAGGAATTCTGCCCGCGCATCTCGTGCGGTGCAGAGGGAAAAGATGTGCATCCGGTTCCTCAATTTTGCGCCTGCACGGCCGGAGAAACCGCGGCGAAAATCGAGAAAGAGCCGGGCAAGGCGAACGGCCGCGCGCTGGCCTTTATCGCACACAAATTTTTCGGCGATTTATTCGGAACGTTATACGATTTGAGCACGATTTTAATCCTCTGGTTTGCCGGCGCGTCGGCGATGGCCGGACTTTTGAACATCGTTCCGCGCTATCTGCCGCGATACGGAATGGCGCCCGAATGGGCGCGCGCGACCAGGCCGCTGGTGCTTGTTTTTACCGGAATTTGTTTTGCCGTGACGTGGATTTTCGCGGCCGACGTCGATGCCCAGGGCGGCGCCTACGCGACCGGCGTTTTGGTTTTGATGAGCTCGGCGGCGATTGCCGTGACGATTTCCGCCCGGCGCAGAAAAAGCAACTGGTTCTATGCTTTCTGCGCCATCTCGGCGGTTTTTATATACACTACGCTCGTCAATATTTACGAGCGGCCTGACGGAATCAAGATTGCTTCGGTTTTTATTTTTGCGATTATCGCCGCTTCATTTGTCTCGCGCGCGCTGCGTTCGACCGAAATACGAATCGACAAAATCGTTCTCGACGAAAAGGCGCAGGAATTTATCGACGAAATGGCGGCGGGCGAAATCCGCATTGTCACCAACCGGCGCGAAAGAGGCGATATGGCCGAATATCGCTTTAACGAGCACGAAAAACGCACCGACAATCATATTCCATCGTCAGACCCGGTCGTCTTTTACGAAATAAATTTAAGCGACGCGTCCGATTTTAAGGGAAAATTGAAAATTCGCGGCGTCGATATTGCCGGATACAGAATTCTGCGCACGGAAGCTCCGGCCGTCCCGAACGCGATTGCCGCATTTCTGCTTTATATGCGCGATAAAACCGGGAAAATTCCGCACGTCTATTTTGGCTGGAGCGAGGGAAATCCTTTGATTTATCTGCTTCGGTATATTTTGTTCGGCGAAGGCGATACGGCGCCGGTGACGAGAGAAATTCTGCGCCAGGCCGAGCCCGACCCGGAAAGACGCCCTAACGTTCACGTCGGCGGATAAAAGGTGTAAAACTGTATAAAATTGATTTTTAAGAGTTTTCTTCTTCAGCGCCTTCGCTTTCGTCGCCGTTAGTGTGCAAAACTTCGGGATTCATTTCGATAAAACATGAGCGGCAGAAAACCGGCCGGCCTTGAGAAGGATAAAACGGAACAGTCGTGTGTTCGTTGCAGCGGGCACAGTAGACGGCAACTTCGATGCGCTGTTTTACTCCGGCGGCCTGCGCGGCGGCAATCGACGCTATCCGGTCGTTTTTCGCCTGCTTGCATTTACGGCAGCGTTTCGGCGGATTTCTCAAACCTTTGTCGCGAAAGAATGCCTGCTCGCCGATTGTCCATAAAAACTTATTTCCACAATCAATGCAGGAAATATGTTTATCAAACAAATCGGCATCGTCACCAAAGGTTTTTTGATTAAATTCTTTAAGGTTATTAAACTTTATTTCAGACACCCTTGTCTCCCTCCCTTTTCTGTGCTCAACAATCAATATACTTAAATCTGCCGTGTGAAAAACCGCCGCATATTGATTTTCCAAAATGCCAGAGGAACATTTTGCAGGAAATAGTTATTCTAAATGATTTTAGTTCTAAAAGCAGTAATCTTCAAATTTAAAGCGCTATACGAGTATCTTTCGACATTATTATTCTAAGTTTTCGATGTCAAGTTTCTATTTCAATTTTATTTAAAGTACAATCGTATCCGGGATGAAAGTTTTAATAATCGGTACGGGCGGGCGCGAGCACGCGCTTTGCTGGAAATTCAACCAGAATAAGCAGATAACGAAAATTTTTTGCGCCAGCGGAAACGCCGGAATTGGCGAAATCGCCGAATGCGTCGACATCAAACCCGATGAAATCGAGCGGCTTGCAGGCTTTGCCGAGGCGCGGCAGATTGATTTAACTTTTGTCGGCGGCGAGACTTCGCTGGCACTCGGCGTTGTCGATGAATTTGAAAAAAGAAATCTGAAAATCGTCGGCGTCAGCCAAAAAGCGGCGCGGCTTGAGGCGAGCAAATCTTTCGCTAAAGATTTTATGCGGCGAAACTCGATTCCGACCGCAAAATACAAAACCGCACATTCCGCCCGCGAAGCCAAAGAAATTCTGCAAAGCGATTTTTTCGGCGACGCGCGCGCGCCAATCGTCGTTAAAGCCGACGGGCTTGCCGCCGGAAAAGGTGTCGTCGTCGCCGCCAACCGCGCCGAAGCCGTCCGGGCGATTGACGAGCTGGAAAACCTCGCCGGACGCGAAGCGGCGCGGCAAATCGTGCTCGAAGAATGTCTTACCGGCCGGGAACTTTCGCTTCTCGCCTTTGCCGACGGCGAAAATTTCGCGCTGATGCCGCCCGTTCGCGACCATAAAAGGATTTACGACGACGACCGGGGCGCGAACACGGGCGGAATGGGAACGATTTCGGACAAAAGTCTTTTAAGCGCCGAACAAATTGAAACGATTATCGAAGAAATTATAAAACCGACGCTGAAGGGCTGTCGCGACGAAGGATTTCCGTTTCAGGGAATTTTATTTCTCGGCCTGATGCTGACTCCGGACGGAATAAAAGTTCTCGAATACAACGTTCGTTTCGGCGACCCGGAAACACAGTCGATTCTTGTTTTGCTTGAAACCGATTTGACGGAAATCTGCGAGGCGATGCTTTCGCAGACTTTAGATAAACTTGAAATCCGCTGGCGACGTGAAAGCGCCGCCTGCGTCGTCCTCGCTTCGAAAGGCTATCCGGCAAAACCGCAGACGGGAGACGTTATCGACAATTTGGAAAAAGCGAGCCGATTAAAAGACGTCGTCGTTTTTCACGCCGGGACTGCAAAAAACGAAGCCGGAGAGTTTATCACCGCCGGCGGAAGAGTTTTAGGCGTTACGGCGAGGGCGGAAAATCTGGACGAAGCGTTAAATCTGGCTTATCGCGCCGTCGGCGAAATAAGCTTCGAAGGAATGCAGTATCGCCTCGATATCGGTAAATAAGTGAAAAGTGAAGAGTAGGAGAAATTAGTTTTCAGTTCTTCAGAGATTCGAGATTTTTCAGAGCGCCGACGGTTATCAAAAACTGGGCGACTGCATAAGTCAGCATTATTAAAACTCCGGCAAAGGCAAACGGTTGATAAAAACGATTGATTGCCAGAAGCGAATCAGACACGACGAATAAAGAAGTTCCGGCCACGCAGAAAATTGCGAAATCCCGGTTTTTAGCGGCAAAGGCGTGGATGCTCGTCAAAAGCATAATCGCAAGCGTCAGCGTATAAAAAGCGACGGGAATCTGTAATTTTCCGAGCTGTGGCGCGAGCAGCGCGAAAAGGGAAATCACATACATCAAAACTGCGAAAACGGGCAAAATCTGAAGCCCTGTATCGACGCGGTTTTTTGTTCTGATTTGATAAAAATAGACGATATAAAAAAGATGCGCGGCCAGAAAACTGCCCAGACCGTAGACGAATAAGCGCGGATTTTGCTTTTCGAACAATAAAAATACGTCGCCGAGCCAGGAGCAGAAAAGCGCGAGCATTATCAATCGTTTCTGCGAAACTAAGCTTTGCGCTTTCGCCCAGAAATAGACGAGCAAAATCAACATCAGCGAAGGCTTCGAGACGAAGCGGATTGATTCGAGATTGAAACTGATTGCCAGACACTCGATGAATAAAGCAATAAAGAAAATAATCGAAAGACTTTGATTTTTTTTCAGCAACATAAATTGGGAAACTATGAAAAACCCCAACTGATAATTATTTATCTAACATTTCGGTTTTCCAATGTTTTGTTAAGTTTTATTCGATTCGTAAAGTATGAAATTCGACGTCGTCTTGTCGAGAACCGGAAAATCGACTTTGCCGTCGTTGTTAAAGTCTGCGGCGATGTTATATTCGCCGGCCGCGAGCTGAATCGCCGGGCCGAAAGTGCCGTTGGCGTTTCCGAAACGGTAAAAATCAGTGTTGTTTTGAGCGTTTCCGGTGTAAGTTAAAAGGTCGGCGATGTTGTCGTTATTGATATCGACGACGTTTTGAATGACCTCGTTATTGGATATCGGCGAAACTGTGAGCGGCGTAAAATTATTGCCGCCGTCGTTTCTGTAAATTAAAACCGAAGACGGATTTGAATCCAGCCAGACGAGAATATCGTTTTTGCCGTCGTTATTAAAATCGACGATAAATAGCGGGCTGAAAGAGAAAACCGACGTTGGAAGCGAAATTTGCACGAAAGAAGAGCTGAAGCCGCCCTGACCGTCGGCCGGAATAATAATAATTTTATCGGAAATATTGTTGGTAAAGCCGTTTCCGACAATGTCCGCCAGCCCGTCTCCGGTTAAATCCTTCGGCGGCAGATATTCCTTCAATTCCACTCGCCCGCCGAAAATTAGAGGCCTTGTGGTTTTATAATAATTTCCCTTGCATTGAGTGAAGGCGGATTTTGAAAGGAAAAAAATCAGGAGGAGAAGAAAAAACGGTTGAAAGTTTATTGTCTTCATAAGCAGCTTTCATTTTTTGATTTAACAAGCGGAATTCTCGCATTTCGTTTGAAATTAATCAAATTTTTTAATAAGTTGATTTTAATTTTAGCTTAGAATATAAAGCGCTGGTAAAATTATTAATTGCAATAAAAGAGGGAAATTTGGCGAAAAACACAAAAAGTCACAATTACAAATACTACGATTTGATTATGGCGGCGTTTGTCGCCGTTCTGCTCTGTTCAAATTTAATCGGAGTTCATAAAGTCTCGTCGGTAAATCTGCCGTTTTACGGCGAATACATTTATGGTGCGGGCGTTTTGTTTTTCCCGATAAGCTATCTGTTCGGCGATATTCTGACGGAAGTTTACGGCTACGCGCGTTCTCGAAAGGTGATTTGGACGGGTTTCGGCGCGCTTATTTTCGCGTCGCTGATGGCGTTTGTGGTAACGGCTCTGCCGCTTCCGGCGAATGTGAGTCCTGAAACTTTTCAGGCAAATGCGGAAAAACAACACGCAATTGAAATGATTTTCGGTCAAACCCCGCGCATCGTCCTGGCTTCGCTGCTCGCCTTTTGGTTGGGCGAATTCGTCAATTCGTATGTGCTCGCGAAAATGAAACTTTTGACGAACGGAAAACATCTCTGGATGCGGACGATTGGTTCGACCGTCGTCGGTGAGATTGCCGATTCATTGGTTTTTTACCCGCTTGCCTTTTACGGCGTTATGACAAACGAGCAGCTTGTCAGCGTGTTGATTGGCAATTATTTTATAAAAGTTTTGTGGGAAGTTCTGGCGACGCCTTTCACATATAAAATCGTTAATTTCCTGAAGCGCGCCGAACACGAAGATTTTTACGACAAAGAGACGAATTTCAACCCGTTTACGCTGGAAACTTAGCTTAATAGAAAACGGGAAATGGTTAATGGAAAATGAAAGAAACTTGTCTTAATTTTCCATTAACCATTTCCCGTTTTCCGCTGGATCAGAGTTTTGTTTCTTAAAATTTTCTTTCAATCGAAATGTCCGTGCTGATTCCCCAGTTATAGATATTCATCGAGTTGGTGCTGCTCTGGAAAACATACCAGCGTCCGTTCGAAGGCCGCCAGACGGCGATGTCGATTTTTACGTCTCCGTCATAATCGGCCGGAACGGCGATGTCGGTCGAAAGTCACCACTGGAAAGCGAAAAAGCTTCCGTCCGAGCTTTTCAGCCGATACCAGATGCCCTCGGAAGGCCGCCATCGGGCGAGCCGTCCGCATTGTAACGTGAAATCGCCGAATCGGTATGCGTGCGTTCGAGAGATTCGGTTTTAGCGACATATTTTCCCAGAAGAATTTTATCGTCGGGCTGCATAAACGCCGTCTTAAAGCCGCTTTGCGGAAAAGCTATCGAATAGCTGGTATCGACAGTGCCGTTCGAATTAAAGCGTCTGACGCAGCCGTTCGGGGAACTGTCGGGCTCATTCGGCGAAACCACGACGATTTTTCCGTTTGACTGTAGAAATATAAACGGTATTCCGGAATTTGTTACCCAGAACTGAGAATGAACGATATAGCCTTCGGTGCCGAATGTTTCGTCAAGCGTGCCGTTTGAGTTATAGCGGAGAAGATATAATTTCTCGCGGTTTAGAGCGCCTTCGGCAAATCCGGCAACGACGATTTTACCGTCCGGCTGAAGCACGACGCCGGTTATTCCGTCGCGGCCGTTGATGATGTTCGGGCGATGGATACCGCCGCCGGCAAAGCTCGTATCGAGCGTTCCGTTTTCGTTAAAGCGCAGGATAATCCCGCTGTTGTTGTCGCTTCCGGCCAAAACTATTTTTCCGTCCGGCTGTCTGGCCGCTTTCACTAACCAGTAATTGTAGCCCTGCGCCTGGAAGGGAATCGAAAGCAGAATTTTCCCGCCGTCTCCGTAAGTCGCATCGGGCGTTCCGTCGGCGTTGTATCTGAGAAAATAATAGCTTGTCAGGTTCGGAATGCCGTTTTCGGCGACGACGAGGATTTTTCCGTCCGGCAGGACAAAGCCGCCGATGGGCGAATCTTTGCCGGAAAGATTGGTCTTTGTCACGCCGTTCGTGCCGAACGTCAAGTCAATTTGCGCGAAGGATTTATCGACCAGCAAAAAAATCATGTTGAGCGCGATAAACAGAAATGCAAATGTTTTTAGATGGAACACTCGATTCATAACAAAGCTCCAAAAGGCGGTGGAAGCAAATTGAATTAAAAGTTAAAATATGTTGCAGTGCGGGATTTTAGCACCGTTTGTGTAATTAAGCTAACATTTTTGTAGCCGCCGCTGCGCACATAAAAATTTTTCCAATTTTGTATATATGCCGCGAATCGTCTGTCTTTCCGACACGCACAACTGCAACAATTTAATCAAAGTTCCGGACGGCGACGTCCTGATTCACGCGGGCGACGCGACGATTCGCGGGACGCCTGACGAAATCGTTTTTTTTAACGAATGGTTTCGAAGTTTGCCGCACCGGCATAAAATTTTTGTCGCGGGAAATCACGACTGGCTGTTTGAGACAAATCCGCGGGCGGCTGAAAATCTGCTCGACGAACGAATCATTTATCTGCGCGATTCGTTTATCGTCATCGAAAATTTAAAGATTTACGGCGCGCCGTGGCAGCCGAGATTTTTCGATTGGGCATTTAACTTAAATCGCGGTCGGGAAATGCGGGAAAAATGGAAACAGATTCCGGCGGACGCCGATATTTTAATCACGCACGGCCCGCCGAACGGAATTTTAGACCGGACGCCGCAGGGCGATTTCGCGGGCTGCGAGGAGCTTCGCAAAAAAGTCGAAGAAATTCGCCCGAAGGCGCACATTTTCGGGCACATCCATCACGGCTACGGCACGCTTGAGAAATTCGGCGTAAGCTTCGTCAACGCCTCAAACTGCGACGAAGCTTACGAACCGACAAATCCGCCGCTAGTCTTCGATTTATAAATCAATCTTCAAAAACAAAAAAGCTGACGGTAGTTTTACCGCCAGCTTTTTGATTAAAAGAGAAAATACAGAACGAATTCTATATTTCCAGAGTTTTACGGAAGGTATTGTCTCGGAATCGATTTATCCGTATTCAAACCGAAGTTTTGAATTAAGATTCCGGCCTGTGAACGGTCGACATACCACGTTCCGTTACGATAAACGGCAACATCGTCGGAACCGTCGCCGTCGTAGTCTCCCGGAACCGGAATATCGGTCGAGATGCCCCACGCTTTAACGATGGTCGTCGCGCCGCTGATGTAGCGCCACGTTCCGTCGCCCGGACGATAAACCGCAAAGTTGTCTTTGTTGTCGTTATCGTAGTCAGCCGGGACGAGAATGTCGCCCGCTTGACCGAACACAACGTTGGTTGCGCCGCCGCCGGACATCGTGCCGAGCCATTGATTGGTGCTGGCGCGATAGATGGTTATGTCGGATTTGCCGTCGCCGTCAAAATCCGCGACAACCGGAACGTCGCCCGCGCCGCCGAACGGAGTGATGGTCACGCCGCCGCTGCTCTTATTGATGTACCAGACACCGGTCGAAGGACGATAAACGGCCGCATCGGTTTTACCGTCGCCGTCGTAATCGCCAACCACCGGAATATCGCCGACGTTGCCCCATTCAATGTATGAACCGGTAAGGCCGGTGCTGTTCAGAATGTAGAAGTCGGCCACGCCCGGCGTATTTGACGGGCGGAAAATGGCCGTATCCGTTTTGTCGTCGGCATCGTAGCGTCCCGGAACGAGCGTGTCGCCCGAAAGTCCCCAGTTCAAAACCTGGAATCCGGCCGTCGAACGATTCAGATACCAGTTGCCTTCTGACGGACGGTAGACCGAAAGGTCGGTTTTGCCGTCGCCGTCAAAGTCGGCGCGTGATTTGACCGGAGCGGCAACGCCGCTAACGGTGAAGTTTACATCGGAAATATCGAAGAAGATGTTTCCGACCGCTTCAACCTTGATGCGCGCCGTCGTCGTATTTCCAGCCGGAATCGTCACAACCTGCGAGCCGTCGTTCGGCGTGCTGGCTATCAAAACCGTCGGGAACGTGTTGCCGCCGTCGGTTGACATCGAAATTTTGACGTTTGCCGCGCTGACCGGAGCATTGACCGTGTTTGCCACGTTCCATGTCACCGTCTGCGAGCCCGCGCCCCAGGTAATTGCCGTATTCGGCGAAGTTATGAGCATCGGGCCACTTGCACCGTCAACGTTGACCGTCGCCAGCGCCGTGTTGATGCCGCCGCCGTTAGCGCGGTTGTCGCGTGCGATAACCTGAAACTTCATCGAGCGCGCAATCGCCGGGAGAAGTTCGCCGGTCATCAATCCGCCGCCGTAGGTCGAAGGCGGAACGTTCGCGTTGTTTAAGATATACGTCATCTGCGGGAAAGTGCGCGAGCCGCTGGTCGGCAGATACGGACGAAGAATCGGTTTCGACACGTTGTCCGAGTCCGTATTCGGAACCGCCGAGGTGGCCGCGCCTAAATCATATTCCTGCCAGTCGTATGTAATCGTATCGCCGTTGACGTCGGAGCCGGTCGCCGACAGTGTAAACGGAGTTTGTTTCGGAATGTTAAAGGTTGTTCCGCCCGTAATCGTAACCGTCGGAGCGGTGTTGCCGGTCGCAGTCGAGACGGCGCAAGCGCCGCCGGTTCCGATGAATCCGACGATTTCTTCCAAGCTCCTGACGTGGAAAGTATCAATGCTGTGGAGCGCCAAATCCTGCGCGCCGCAAACACCGGCATATCCCATGATGGTGATGCCGCTGCCCGGTTCATACGCCGCCGAAGCCGCACGGTTGCCGCCGCAGCTTGTATTGAACGTGTGGTTGCCGCCGTACTGGTGTCCCATTTCGTGCGCCACAAAGTCGATATCATAAGCGTCGCCGACCGGATTAGGCAAACCGGTAACGCCTTCCGCTTTAGATGCGCCGCAGGGGGCGTTCAATTGGGCAACGCCGCCGCCGCCGGTCGAGAAAACGTGACCGATGTCGTAATTGGCGGTTCCGATAACCGAGTCAATATTCGTCTGGTTTTGTGTAAGCATCGCGAAACCGTCTTCGTTTGTATAGGGGTCGGTCGCGCCGTTTGTGTAGACGAGAAGATTATTGTTGGCAATCATTACCATTCTGACGGCGACATCGCGCTCGTAAACGCCGTCAACACGGTTCATCGAAGTTACCATCGCGGCCATCGCTCCGGCGACCGTTCCGCCGAAAACTGCGGTGTATTCGCCCGTCGCCGCCAGTGCGAGACGATATGTGCGAAGAGTCGTGCCGTTTGTGACCGAAGCCGCTTCGGGCGAGTCAGCGCCGAATAATTTATATTCGTTGACTTTGTTGAGAAGCGGGTTGTCTCTCGTGCCGACCAAACAAACGTGCTCTCTGCCGTTAAGGTTCAAATCATCTTTGTGATAGCTGATGTAGTTGCTCGTATCGCCTTTGGCATACGGGTCGACATAAGACGTTCCGTTAGCGGAAAGAATCATCGCGTGAAAACCAGCGGGCGTCACGTCAAATCGGACGCTTGCCGTGTCGTCGTCGATGCCCTGACCGCGATAAGTCTGGATTTCGGGAAATTTTTCTGCCAGTCCCTGCTCCATAATCGGCGAGTTTTCGATGCGAAAACGCTCGAATGTGCCGTCGGGCATCGGCAGCGTCAAAACTGTGCCGCCGGTGCGCATCGAAACCGTAAATTCCATCGGAGCTTTGAGCAAAATGCCGTCTAAAGCTTCACGATTCAAGCTGAACGTTTTATAGACATTCGGCGTGATTGTGCGCTCCATCGGTCTTTGCTGTAACGATGAATCGCTTATTTCCTGCCACACCGAATCAGTTTTCGCAAACGCTGATGTCGCAAATAAAATGATAGAAAGAAAGAAGAAAACCCCTTGATAACTTCTCTTAAACATACTAAGAACTCCTTTATTTTTGGGAAACTGTTTTTGAATTATTAATAACAAACTGGTACTTCAAGAACCGATTGATTCAATCGTTAGAAACAAAAAATTGAAATATTTGCAGATTCTGTAAAGATTGACACAACATCATACAAAATAAAAATTTAGATGTCTATTGGAAAACCAACAACTTAGCCAAAATCCGACAAATTTTTATCAAGCCGTTCTTAATGCTAAACTGATTTTTTTGCTTATGCCGGAAAAAATCGTTTC
>DASWRI010000006.1:0-45571 GCA_036403235.1 Pyrinomonadaceae bacterium
GAATTGATTTGGCGGCGGATTTTTTCTAACTTAAATATTATGAAAATTATCGTTTCGCTTTTTTCTCTTTTATTTTTCGTCTCGATTGCCGCCGCCGACATTTGCGCACAGAACCGGGAAATTACTTTTATTCTTTTGAGACACGCCGAAAAGGACGCGTCGCCGCTCGCCAATAAAGCCGACGTCGATTTGTCGGAGCAAGGCAAACAGAGAGCCTTGCGCCTGTTTGATTTGATGAAGGAATACCGGCCCGAACAGATTTTTTCGTCGATTTTTCGCCGCACTCGTGAAACCGTGACGCCGCTCGCGGAAAATTTGAATCCCGATTATCGTCTTCAGATTCAGATATACGACCACACCGACCTCGAAGAACTGGCGGCGCGGCTTTTGAAATTGAACGCCAAAACCGTTCTCGTCGTCGGGCATAATACAACGACTCCCGCGCTCGCAAATCTTTTGATAAAACAGGAAAAATACAAGATTTTGGCCGAAACGGAATACGACAAAATCTGGATTATCAAAATCAAGCGAAACCACCATAAACCGAATAAAATCATCTCGGAAAAAGTAATTACGTATTAACCGATTCGAGCGGCTCCCTGAGCTCTATTTTGTTGCCTTCCGAGCGCAGAACTTTTAATAATTCAAACAGATTTTCGACGCGCAGATTTATCATAAATTCTTTGACGGAAAGCTCGAAATATTTGGTCGCGGCGTCGAAAAACGGAAACGCCGTCGAGCCTTTTTCTCGCTCACGAAACGGAAAATCGGTGTAAATCTTGCCGCCGATGCCGATTGCTTTTTTCATAAGTTTTAAAATTTTCAATCGTTGAAATTTTTACGCGGTTTTGTCCGGCGACAGATGGCGCTGAATGAATTCGGACGCTTTCCGCAGCGCCGCGCTCGCTTCGGGCAAAACGCCGCTCAGCATTTGCCAGCAGTGAAATATGTCGTCGTAAATTTCGAGCTCGCTTTCGCCGCCGAGCGCGCGGATTTTTTCGTCAATTCGCCTAGAATCGTCCAAAAGCATCTCGGTCGAGCCGACCTGAAAAAGAACGGGCGGCAAATCTTTAAAATCGCCGAAAACGGGCGAGGCGAAAATATTGCTTCCAGCCGCTTCACCGAGATATGCGCGCGCAAATTCCTGTGTGTTTTCGGGATAAAACATATCGTCGCGCCCGGCGTTAATGCGGCGGGAGTCGCCCGTTCCGGTCAAATCCGTCCACGGCGAAAAACAGACGGCGCAGGCCGGAAGCGGCAGACGCTCGTCGCGCAGACGCAAAAGCAGAGAGAGCACAAGCCCGCCGCCCGCCGAATCGCCCGCGAGCGCCACTCGTTCGGGCGAAACGTTTTGCGCGAGCAGCCACCGGTAAGCTTCAAAAACGTCGTCGAGCGCGGCCGGAAATCGGTGTTCGGGCGCGAGACGATAATCGAGACTGAAAACGCGAAAATTGGTCAAACGCGCGAGCGTGGCGGTAATCGGGCGATGCGTCCGCGAAGAACAGGAGACAAATCCGCCGCCGTGAACGTAGAAAATGACTTCCGGCCCGGATTGTTGTGTCTCCAGCCATTCGCCGCGCACGTTTTCTTCCTCGACGCGCCGCAGATTAAGTCCGCGAACGTGAAGTTTTTGAAAAAATTTCGGAGAGCCGAATCGCTTGCGCGCATTTCCGGCGAGCGCATATTCGTCGAATCCGTATCGACGCCTTGTGAAAAGGCGAACGGCGGCGTTAAAAAATCGTCCCTGCAAACTAGGCATAAAAATTTTCGTGAATCGCAATGCAATTCTATATTAAAATCGATTTATGCGAAAACGTTTTGTCATCCACGAGCATCACGCCACGCGCCTGCATTTCGATTTGCGTCTCGAAATCAGCGGCGTTCTCAAGTCCTGGGCCGTTCCGAAAGGCGTTTCGATGAATCCGCTCGACAAACGCCTGGCCGTTCACGTTCCCGACCATTCGCTCGGATATATCAATTTTGAAGGCCGATTGGCCGAGGGAACTTACGGCGCGGGCGAAGTCAGAATCTGGGACAAAGGCGAGTTTGAAGCGGAAGACGCGGCGGAAAATTTACGAAAGGGAAAACTCGTCTTTAAGTTTTACGGCGCGAAATTAAAAGGCGAATTCACGCTCCTGAAATGGTGGAATCACGAAAAAAACTGGCTGATTATCAAATCGCGCGATGAATTTGCCGACGCCGTTTGGAAGCTCGAAACCGTCTTGAAGCCGAAGAAATGAATTCACCACAGAGAACACGCAGGAAACTAAAACAGGACGGACTTCGATTTTCAGGATAATTATTTCTTTCCAATCTGCGTTATCGGCGTTTATCTGCGGTTAACTTCTCTTAAAAATCTCTGTGCCTCTACGGACTTCCTATGCAATCGCCTGATTGCGATTCGCTCTGGCGAAATAAACAGCTATCAGGGCGGCGATAATCATAATGGCCGAGGCCGTCCAGAAAGTGCGCCGAATCGTGAAATCGTCAACTTGATTCAAAGCGTTGTTGAGCAGAATTCCGCCGACGGCCGGCCCGATGGCGCGCGCCAGGCTTGAGCCCGACTGCATCACGCCCAAAGCTTTGCCCTGCTCGCTTTCGTCTGAAACTTTCGAAGCGAGACTCGTGACGGCGGGCGCGGCCATCGAATTTCCGATGGCCAAAAATGCGATGGTCGAGAGCAGCGCGCCGAGACCGCCCGCGCCGGGGCGTATGAGCGGAATCAAAAAAAGACTCGTCGTCATCATCAGACAGCCGACAATCATCAGTGGTTTCTCGCCGAATCGGTCGGCTACCTTCCCAAACAACCCGCCCTGAAAAATTACCGCCAGAATGCCTATAAAAGCGAAGATATAGCCGTTTTGCTCGGCGTTGTAGCCGAAGCGCTGCATCGTGTAGAGCACGAACGCGTAAGTCATTATCGAAAACGCGACGACGAGAAAAAAGTAAACGGCGGTCAGCGTTCCGAAGCGCGCGTCCCGCAAGGATTCGAATAGCTCGGCGAATCGATTTTTGCGCGGTTTTGCCGAATCGAACGAATCTTTTTTAACGGTTTCGGGCAAAATGAAATAAAGCAGGACGGCGTTTGCGAAAGAAAGGACGGCGGCGAAAAGAAACGGGACGTTGACGCCGTAGCGGCTCAAAATTCCGCCGATGGCCGGGCCGAAAATAAAGCCGAGACCGAACGTCGCGCCGAAAAGTCCCATTCCTTTGGCGCGGTTTTCTCTGGTCGTGACGTCCGCGATATAGGCTTGTGCGGTCGAGATGCTTCCGCCCGTGATGCCGGAGATGATGCGGCCGACAAAAACCATCCAGAGCGCGAACGCAAAACCGATAAAAATATAACCGATGGCCGAACCAATCATCGAAAGAAACAAAATCGGACGCCGCCCGATACGGTCTGAAAGGCTTCCCAAAATCGGCGAGAAAATAAACTGCATCAGGCTGTAAGACGCGAAAAGAAGCCCGATTTCAAAAGGCGTCGCCCGAAACGCATCGCCTTTGACATAGAAAGGCAGAGACGGCAAAACGATGCCGAATCCGATTAAATCGATAAAAACCGTGACGAAGATAAGAGCGAGCGGTTTGGTGAAAAACTTTCCGCTCGCGGCTGGCGTAATTTTGTCGTCAATCGGCGCTTGGCTCATCGGGTCTTTACTGCTCAGATTTTCATTTTGTAGTAATATAGCAAAGAATAAACGATAACATTTCAAGGGAGTTTGCAAAAGTGAAACAAAAAACTATAAAAACGCAGGGTTTTTTTATTTTAATCATTGCACTTATATTTTCTATGTATCAGGAAACGACAGCTCAGGGGAAAAAATCGAAAACAAAAAAAACGACTACCGTTGAAGCGGTCAAACCCGTTGCGCCGACCATCAGCTACACCGTTTCGATGTCGAAGCCGTGGACGCATCTTCTGGAAGTCGAAATGCGTTTGAGCTGGACGCAGATGCCGGCGCTCGCCGAGATAAAAATGCCGGTCTGGACGCCCGGCAGCTATCTCGTCCGCGAATACGCGCGGCACGTCGAGGATTTTTCCGTGAAAGACGCGGGCGGAAACAGCCTTTCGTGGCAGAAAATCAACAAAAACACGTGGCAGATTGACACCAAAGGCGCGAAGGAAATCGTCGCCAGGTACAATGTCTACGCCAACGAGCTGACGGTTCGCACAAACGAGCTCAACGCCGACCACGCGTTTTTTACACCGGCGGCGCTTCTAATGTTTCCGAAAGACCAAATCGGCGCGAACTCGATTGTCACGGTAAATCCTTTCGGAACCTGGAAAATCGCGACCGGCCTGCCGAAAGTCGAAGGCCAGACAAACACTTTTCGCGCCGAAAACTTTGACGTTTTATACGATTCGCCGTTTGAAGTCGGAAATTTTAACGACATTAATTTTACCGCTTCCGGCAAACCGCACCGCTTTGTTATCGAAGGCGAAGGCAATTACGATTTGCCGCGCATTGCCGCCGACACGACGAAAATCGTCGAGGAAGCGGCTAAAATTTTCGGCGAGCTGCCATATAACGATTACACTTTTATTTTGAATTTGCGCGGCGGCGGCGGTCTCGAGCATTTGAATTCGACGGCTTTGCAGTGGCAGAAATTCGGATTTAAGCCCGAGCCGCGCTACAAAAGTTTCTTAGGTCTCGTCGCGCACGAATATTTTCACTGCTTTAACGTCAAAAGAATTCGTCCCGACGCGCTCGGCCCGTTCGATTACGAAAACGAAAATTACACGCGCCTGCTCTGGGTGGCCGAGGGCGGAACGGAGTACTATTCGGGCGTGCTCAATCTGCGCGCCAAAATGATGACGGATAAAGAATTTCTGGCGGAAAAGGCCGGAGCGTTTCAGGCTTTGCAGTCGCGCCCGGGAAGAACCGAAACTTCGGCCGAAGAAGCGAGCTTCGACGCCTGGATAAAATATTACCGGCAGGACGAAAATTCAATCAACAATCAAATTTCGTATTATGACAAAGGCGAAATTCTCAACTTTCTGCTCGATTGGACGATTCGCTCGTCGAGCGGCGGCGCAAAATCGCTCGACGACGTAATGCGCTATCTTTATACCGATTTTTACAAAAAAGGCAAAAATTACACGCCCGCCGATTTTCAGAAAGCGGCGGAAATGATGGCCGGAAAATCGCTGGAAGACTTTTTCTCGCGCTACGTTCGCGGGCGCGAGGACATCGATTACAATTCGATTTTAAGCTCGTTCGGTTTGCAGTTGAATACCGGAATGGGACGCGAAACGGCGTTCCTCGGGGCGGATTTGCGGCAGGACGGCGACCGCCTGAGCATAACTTCGCTTGCGCAGGGAACGCCCGCTTACGAGCAGGGCCTGAACACGAGCGACCAGATTGTCGCCATCGACGGCAACCGGGCGAGCCAGCAGTTTTTGCAGACCTATCTGGCCGAAAAGAAACCGGGCGATAAAGTCCGTCTGACCGTTTTTCGCTTTGACACGCTCCGCGACGTCGAAATTACGCTCGGCGGCCGCGGCGCGCCGAATTATCGAATCGTCGCGGTGGAAAATCCGACCGACGAGCAGAAGCGGCTTTATCAAAGCTATTTCGGCACTGAACTGGAATAAAAGTGACAGGTGACAGGTGATAGGTTTTTTCTTGTCATTTATTATCTGTCGCTCATCACTTATCACTTTTTATGCGAAAAATTTTCAGTTTAATTTTTATTATTAGCTTGCTTTCCGCGTTCGGCTGTCAGAAAAACATTTTCCAGTCGCCGACGGTTGCGCCCGCAAGTTTGCGCGACGTTCCGGCGCTGCGGCTTAATTTTCGTTTCGAATCCGACGTTCCGGCGCCGCCCGAGGCAAATGTAAATGCGCAGTCAGAAGACAGAAACGCCGCCGTGCAGGCTGATTTTGACCAGAACCGGCAGCAGGAGCTGCTCGACAAAACCGTTATATCGCCCGATAAACAAAGAGTTCTCGCGGTGTATCACAACGCGTCGGACCAACCTTCGGAGTTTCGTCTGGATATGTATTCGCCGGACGGAAAGCTTCTCAAAAAAATCACATACGACGGAATGGCGGTGCATTTTCCCGACACGATTCTCTGGTCGCCCGATTCGAAAACGATTGCGTTCGTCGCGATGATTCGCTCCGGGCTTCCGGGCGGGCAGGCGATTCCGACGCCGACACCGGCGGAAAATCAGGCAAACACCGCTGCCAGTTCACAGGCGAACACAAACCCCGAAGCCAATACGAACGCGGCCGCCGAAAATACTCCGGCCGCTGCCGCGCCGTCGCAGGTCGAGCAGCCGCAGGCGGTTTTGACTCTCGGAACCGAGCAGATTTATATCTGCGGCTCGGACGGCGGTGATTTAAAGCTCGTCACGCAAAACCAGCGTTTGATTTATTTTTATTTTGTCTGGTCGCCCGACGGCTCGATGCTCGCGGCGATGGCCGCAACGCCGCAGGAATGGCGCTATCTGGAATATCAGGCAAAGGAAATAAAAGGCGAGATTTTTGTTCCGTTCGGACGGCTGCGGCTGGTCGAAAAAAACGGGCGCGAGCGACTTCTCGACGATAATTTGACGAAGGTGCGTCCCGTCTGGTCGCCGGATTCCGCCAAAGTCGCGATTGCCTACGAGACGCAGGTTCGCGTTTACGACGCCATCGGCAACGCGCCGACACAGGCGGCGATTCCGCTCAAAAATCAACTGCTTATTTCTTCGAAAGCGTTTGACGAGGAACTCCAGCGCAAGGAGCAGGGTGGAGACGCCAACGCCGCGCCCGCGGGCGCAAACACAAATGCCAATCAGGCGGTCAGCACTTTGCCGGACGAAACTTCGCTGGTTTCCTTCAGCCCGATTGTCGAATTGCGCTGGACCGAAGCCGGAATGCTTTATCTGCAAACGGGTTACGTCAAGCTTTTCATCAGGGAAGCCGAAAACGTGCGCAGCTATATGCGCTGGCATCGCTTGATTTTCAGCCCGCAACCGACGACGATTAAGTAAAAGCTGAAAAAATTATGAACTACCAAAAAATTTCCGAAATTTACGAAGCGAACGATAAAATCAGAGCAAAACTAAAGGAATTCGTTGCAAGCTTGACCGACGAGCAGGCAAATTTTCTGCCCGAAGGCGAAAAATGGACGGCGGCGAATATCGTCGAGCATCTTTCGATGGTCGAAAACTCGATGGCGAGAATTTCCGCGAAACTTCTCAACGAAGCGAAAAGCAAAGGCGAAAAATCGTCGGGCGAGGCGAAAATATCTGAAGAGTTTTTGCAAAAGCTCGTAACGGGAAAAGACCAGAAATTCGAAGCGCCCGAACGCGTTCATCCGAGCGGCCAACTTTCGATTACCGAATCGCTGGCGGCGATGGACGAAAACGGGCAAAAACTGGAAGAGCTGCGGCCGCTTTTCGAATCGGTTGAATGCTCGGATTTTAAGTTTCCGCATCCGGCCTTCGGCAATTTGTCGGCGCACGAATGGCTCGCTCTTCTCGGCGGTCACACGGCGCGCCATCTGCGGCAAATCCAAAATATCATCGAGCGCGCCGCCAAGCCGTAAATTTAAAACAAAAAATGCCCTGACCGAGAGGAGGGCAAACGGTCAGGGCTAACATTCAAGCGATTGCTTCCTAGGTATAATTGCTCATAAAACTTTCAGAAGCACTTACTTGGATGTTGAATCTTAAATTACTGTTGCTTCAAATTTTTGAAAAAGGCCGGCTGGCTTTGAGCCGGCCTTTTTTCGTTGTCTTTAGCGAGTGATTACCGGAATGTCGCCGTTCAAACCGAATTGTCTGAAGTCGAACGTTCCGTCAACGCTGCGCCAGATGTACCAGATGCCGGTCGAAGGACGGAAGACCGCAATGTCGGTCTTGTTGTCGCCGTCATAATTTCCGGCGACCGGAATGTCGTCGCTCAAACCGAACTGGCGGATGTCGAACGCGCCGTCGCTGGTGCGCCAGATATACCAGACGCCCGTCGAAGGACGATAAACCGCAACGTCGTCGCGTCCGTCGCCGTCAAAGTCGCCCGCCACGGGTTTGTCGCCCGCCTGACCGAATTTGACGATTCCGACGCCGCCGTCATGGCTCTTAATCCAATACCAGACGCCGGTCGAAGGACGAAATACGGTGATGTCCTGTTTGCCGTCGCCGTCCATATCGGTCGTCACCGGAATGTCTTCGCTCGTTCCGAATTGAACGATGATGAAGCCGCTGTTGTCGCTCTTCTGGACATACCACGTTCCGGTCGAAGGACGGAACACGGCCACATCGTTGCGTCCGTCGCCGTCAAAGTCGCCGCGCACCGGAGTGTCCGAGGCAAAGCCGAACTGTGACGAGCTGATTCCGCCGTCGGAGCTGCGTTTGATTTCCCATACTCCCGCGCCGTTGACGTTTTTGAACAAAGCCGAATCGGTTTTTCCGTCGCCGTCGTAATCGGCCGAAACCGGAACGTCGCCGATTGCGCCGAAGCTCGTCGCGGTAAAGCCCTGGCTGTTCATCGAGTACCAGTTTCCTTCATTCGGACGATAGACGGCCAGGTCGTTGGTTCCGTCGCCGTCAAAATCGGCGCGGTTTGATTGCTGCGTAAAGCGTCCGCGCAGCTCGCCGTTCGGATTATTCGCGCTGGTTATGGTAACCACCCACAAACCGGCACGAAGCAGCTGAACCTGAATAGGCGTCACGTCGATTGTGACGGTCGGGAAATTCCCGTCTATTCCGCCGATTGTGCCGAAATCGTGAATGATTGAATTCGAGCCTATATCGGCAATGATTTGCGCGCCGGTCTGGGCGCTCGAAAGCGTGTGAAATTCACCCGTCAACGTAGCCTGCGTTTCGTCCGCGCTTAAAGTTACCTTAAATTCGGCCGTACCGTTGGTCGTTACCGGCGGGTCAATCTGGCTGCCGGTCGGATGAGATTCGAAGAATCTGCCGAGGCTTGGCGATGCCGTCGGGCTCGGACTCGGCGACGGGCTTTCGGTCGGCGACGGTGAAACTGTCGGCGAAACTGAAGGACTGACGGTCGGTGAAACGCTCGGACTGGCCGAAGGCGAAACCGACGGGCTCGGAGACGGACTGCCGGTCGCGCCGCCGAAAACTCCCGAAAGAATCGTCGCGCCGTTGTTCAAAATAGCAACCGTCGAACCGGCAGTTACCTGCGGCACGGTTTGACCGTTGTCGGAGCGAAGTCTGAGACGACCTTCGCCGCCGCTGACAAAGATTTGCCCGACGCCGACGCCGTTGACCGTAACCGTCAGCGCCGTTCCGTTTGCTACGTTAACCTGGAAAATGCGAGTTTCCAATTCGATGCGGCTGCTGTGAATTTCAAATTGTGAAAAACCGTTCGGCAGCACGCCGTTAACCGTTGCGCCCGATAAACCGGCGAACAAATCACCGCCGTTGGGCGAACCTGCCGGGCTCGGGCTGACTGACGGGGAAACCGTCGGACTCGGGCTGCCGCTCGGAGAACCGGTCGGACTGGCCGTCGGCGAGACTGAAGGGCTCGGCGAACCATTCGGCGAACCGCTCGGGCTGACCGAGGGGCTCGGGCTTCCGTTCGGCGAGCCTGACGGTGAAACCGACGGCGACGGCGTTGCGGTTACCGTTCCGAAAGTTCCGGCCAAAATAGCCGCGCCGTTTTGTCTGACTTCAATCGGATTACCAAAATTAACAACCGGCACCGTTTGGCCGTTGTTTGTATCGAGACTTAAAGACGCATTGCTGAATCCGTCAACGCTCATTTGTCCGACCAGCGCATTGTTGATATAAACTTCAAGCGCTGTGCCGGCCGCGAGATTGACCGAGCTTGCCTGCACCGTAAGACGGCGTCTGCCGCTGTCATCGAGGCGGTGCTCGCTGAATCCGGCGGGTGTCACGTCGTTAATCGGCGCACCCGTCAGCGAAGCCTGTGTTCTCGTGTCGCTTATCATTTCTTCGGCAGATGCCTTCGAACCGTTTAATGCGAACGGAATAACCACCCACAAGGCAGCCAACAGCAACACCGCGCCAACTTTGAATAAATTGCGATTTTTCGCTGTTTGTTTCATTTTTACTATTACCTTCCTAATTCCTAGATTTCGTTTCTCTGAAGCCGCATTTCAATTTTTGTCGTGAAGTTTTTTTACGGCTTTTCAAATGAACAGTGCGAAATGTTCTGTGAAAAAGACATAACCTTAAATAAATTTTCAAAAATAAAAAGTCCAGATGAACTTCACCTGAACTTTTTATTTCTTTTTCTGATGATTTATAAATTTTTACTGTTGACAGGCCGGCTGCGTGGCGACATCCGTACGAATGTCCATCAGCGCGCGCAGAGCGTCAACTCGGCCGGTTTTCATCCACGCTCCGCTTCTTGATGACATCGGAATCGTGCAGTCCCATTCCAGACTCGTTTCTTCTATCCGGTTAACCGTTTGGTCGGTCGTCAGATTCGGGTTGCGCGCCTTGACCATCGCGACGATGCCTGAAACTATCGGGGCCGCCATCGAAGTTCCCGACCAGACGGCGTAGCGCCCGCCCGGAATTGCGCTGATGATATTTTCGCCCGGCGCGACCGTTCGCACCCAGCGCTCGTGTCCGCTGTCGGCGTTAGCCATTGTGGAAAAAGCGGCCAGCTTGTCGTAGCGAGTGCTCGCGCCGACGCTCAATAGATTGGAGTCGGTCGTTCGGCGTTCCGCCGCCGGATAAACGTAAGCCGAACCGTTGCCGATTTGACCGCCGTTGCCGGCCGCCGCCACGACGACGAGCTTTTTGTTTTGAAATTCCGGAAACTGCTGCTCGCCCGCAACGACCAAATCGTCGCAGCCGCCGAGCAAATCGTGTATAAACGTATTGCTTTGCGGAGTCAAATTCGGACGGTAGCCGAAGCTCATATTGATGACTGTCGCGCCGTTTCGAGCCGCAAAAATCAATGCCTGTTTGATGCGCCAGAGATTGCCTTCGCCGTTTTCGTCTAAAACGCGCAACGGCATAATTTTAACGCCGGGCGCGGTCAAAGCGATGACTCCGGCAACGTGCGTTCCGTGTCCATAAGAAGGATTATCGCGCAGAGCGCCGACTTCGCTCGGGTCGTCGTCGTCGTCGACAAAGTCTTTGCCCTGAACTAATTTGCCCTCAAAGGCCGGATGATTTAAGTCGATTCCGGTATCCAAAACCGCAACGATGACGCCGCTTCCGGTCGAGCCGACGGTCGGGTCGGTGTGAGCTTGGTCAAGCCGGATTAAACCGGGAAACCACTGTTTGGAGTAACCTTTCGCGCTGCCGCCGATGGCCCACGATTGCCCGATGGCCCACGATTGTCCCTGCGTCCAGTCGAGTCCGGGAGTTTCGACCGCTTTTACTTTTCGATTGGTTTCTCTCTGTGAGATGCGCCCGTCGCCCTGCATCGCCGACGCCACCTGACAGGGCGTCTGCCCGTTGGTAATCTGCATTCGATAAGTCGGCGGTACGCCGACCGTTTCAATCGGCGTCGGGTTCAAACCGTATTGCGTCGCCACGGCGGGCAAATCCGCTTGATTGACGAGGTCGACAAATATTTCACCCGGAACGGCTTCGCAAGCTTCCGTCTGAGCGTGGCCGCTGCCAAAAAACACAAAAACCGAAAGCAAAGCGAAACACGCTTTCGGCAAATTATTTGCGATAAACTTCTTCATTTTCCCCTTCACGATATAAATGATTGCTTTCTTACCGTATAAACAGTGCGAATTTTTTCTTCAAAAAGACATTTTGCAAACAATTTTTTTGTCGAAACAGAAATTTATCTGCCGATTAAAGCGAAAGGCGACCAGAAGTAAGGATGCGCACCGCGCTTGATGAAATTGTTTTGAGCAAGCTTTAAAGATGCCGCAACGCTCGCGCCGCGTTGCAAATTTTTATAGAAATCTTTCATCAAGTGGGTCGTCGCCTCGTCGTTGACCGTCCACAGACTCAAAACGAGCGAGCTGACGCCGGCTGAAAGAAAACCGCGCGCGAGACCTAAAATCTCGTCGCCCGCGTAAATTTTATTGAGACCCGTCTCGCACGCGCTCAGAGTCACAAGGTCGGCGCGCAGGTTCTGGGCGCAGATATCGCGCACCGTCACCGAGCCGTCGGCCAGATGAAGGCTGGAAAACAATGGATTTTCGGCGCGAAACTGCCCGTGACAGGCGAAATGCAGAATGTCGAAATCGGGCGCGTTTTGCGTGTAGGCTGAAAAAGTGGCTTTTTCGCCGAGAAAGCTTTCCGACGTTTTGAAAATTTTTCGCAGAGCTTTTATTTCTTCGTTGACGAGCGGAATATGCTCGTCGGCAAAGCCAATCAGCAAAGCTCTTTTCGGGTTTTTAGATTGCTTTTCGCTTAAAACCTGCCAGACCGTCGCGCTCGGCGCGTAGACGACTTCGCGCGTTTCAATCACATATTTCTCGCCGTCGTGCAGAGCGTGAAACGGAACGTAATGCGCCGCATCGACGGGCGCGATGACCAAATCTTTTTCGCCGATTAAAGATTCGAGCGGTTCGAGCAGCTTTGCATAGAGCTTCTGCAAATAAGAATCCGCGCGCGTTTTCAGCTCGCCGACAAAGTTTCCGAGCCGACCGGCGCCGTAACGGAGCGCGCCGAACTGAAACTGCAAACCTTCCAAAAGCGCGAGAACTTCGGCTTTTTCCGCCAAATCGACGACAAAATGAATTTTTTTGTCGTCGATGACAAAAGCGGAAAATTTGTCTTCAAAATTTACAAACTCTATCAATGCTTTGCGCTTGCCGAGCAGTTTTTGGAGACGTTTGATGTCCGAAAAACCGCCCTTTTCCTGAATGCGCGTCTTGCTCGTTTTAGTGCTCTCGATTTGCCGCATCACGCCGGAAATCTGTTTTTCGCGCTTTTTCGCTTCCTTTTGCAAACCGGCAAATTCCGATTCTTCGGCGCGGTTCAGGCGGCTGTAAAACCAATTCAATTCCTCGCGCAGAGCCACGAGTTTCGTCTTCAGGCGCGCCGAGACTTTCGCGTTTTCAAATGTTTTTAAATCGCCGCCGAGCGTTTCCGCCAGCGAACGCGCGCGCGCTTTTTCAATCATCAAAAACGCGTCTTCGAATTTGTTTTCGGCGAGATATATCTTCGCCAGATTTTCAAACGGCACGAGCTTATCGGCGAGAAAAGCCATCCGAAATTCTTCGGCCGCAAGCGGCGCGCGCAGCGTTTCGATTAATTTCACCGCCTTTTTAAAATGCTTTTCCGCCTTGCGCGCGTCGCCCGTCTGCAAGGCGAGCTCGCCGAGCGAGTTTAGCGAGGCCTGCGCCAGATTGAGCCGTTCCTGACGGCTCGCTTTCGTCAAAGTTTCCTCGAGCAGATATTCGGCCGTCGCATATTTTCCGAGATTTCTGAGCGCTTCGCCCTTGAGCCATTCGGTCATCAGTTTCGGGCGCACGTTTTCGCTTTTTTTCAAAAGATTTTCGACTTCTTCGATTAAAACGAGCGCGCTTTTAAAGTTTTTAACGGCAAGCTCGAGCCGCGCTTCGCTGAGCTTGACGACCGCCGCGCCGGGCAGATTTTTTTCGAGCTCGTAAAGCCGCGCCGATTTGACGAGCTCGCGTTTGGCTATATTCGTCTCGCGCAGAGCGACCGCCGCGCGGCCGAAATTGGCGCGCGCGCGCGCTTCTTCGGCCCGGAGCTTTAGTTTTTTTAATTTGTCGGCGACTTTTTCGTAAATTTCGAAAGCTTCTTTGGCGAGATTCAGCTCCAGATAAATGTCGGCGATTTCGAGCTCGGCAATCGCCGTCTGGTGCGGCATTTTCAAATCCTCGTATTTTTGCCGTGAAAGCTCGAGAAAGCGCAGAGCGTCGTCGTATTTTCCGCGATACATCGAAAGATTTCCCATGCTCGCCTCGATTTCGGCTTCGGTAACGAGCATTTTCGCGGCGCGCGCGTGACTGAGCGCCTGCTCGTAAAAATCTTCGGCCTTGCGAAAATCGTTGAGCGCCGAATAAATAATCGCCAGATTGTTGGCGCACATCGTCAGCCACGTTTTGTCGTCGAGCCGGATAAATCTCCGGCGCGCGGCGAGAAAATACGCTTCGGCTTCGGCGTAAAAAGCGCGCCGGAGAGCGATATTCCCGATATTCATCTCGATTTTCCCGGCGGCCAGCTCGTCGTCGTATTTTTCAAAAATCTTTAAAGCTTTTTTGCCCGAAGCGATGGCGGCGTCGTAGCGGCCAAGCAGAGCGAGCGCGAGAAGCTTGGCGACCTGCGGCTGCGCCGAGGTGTGCTCCTGTTTGATTTTTTGAAACATCTCGGCGGCGCGGTCGAGATTTTCGACCGCCGACTCGATTTTCCCGCGCGTCAGCTCGGAAATTCCCGCAACCCAGAAACACAGGGCTTTGATTTCTTTGTCGCCGTTGATTTTTACGAGACTTTTTAAGGCTTTCGCCGCCTTTTGCGCTTTGGTCGGCTCGCTCGTCCACGATTCGTAGCAGATTTCTTTGAGCGCCAGCGCCAGCTCGGCGTCAACCTGATTTTTATTTTCGGCCAGCAAATTTTTTCTTTCAGTTTCGTTTTTGGCTGAAATTAGTTTTTCCGCTAGTTTTCGACGAAGCATAAAATTTTAATTAACCGAAACTGCCTGTTAAGGGCTTGTTTTGCCCATGAATAAACGCGAAATGACACGAAAATATTTTAATTTTTTTTCTCTTTCGCGCTGTTTCGCGTTTATTTGCGGGCGCGTTTTATCAACTTGATTAAATCGCAGCTTAGGTTAATTATAACGCACGAAAGGCGAAAAGCTTTTTACGGCCTTTCGCCTTGCGAATTGCTGCTAGTATTCTCCCGTTTTCTTTGCAGCAAATTATTTGATTTCCAGATTCTCAATCGTAATTTCCGTTTCGCCCGATTGAAGAGTTAAATCGTATTTGCCGCCCGGTATGTCGGTGAACGAAAATTCGCTCAGTTCATTAGCTTTTGTTTCAAAATCGCCGAGCTTGACCGTGCAGTCTGCAAAATTTTCGCCCAAAATCTGGCCTTTCAGCGCAAAACCTTTTTCCGTTTGCTTGATGCGTAAATCGACGCCGTTTTCGCCTGCCGCAAAAAGCATCTGGCGTTCAGCGGCGGCCGAAGCCGAGCGCTCGCCGAAAGCCGCTTTGTTCGGCGCTAAATCCATCTGCAAAACTGCGAGAATTTTCTGAACGAAAGTTTTTGCCGGTTGGGAGGCGCGTGTGCGGAAAATATTTTTTGACCAGCGAAGCGCGTCCTGAGGTGCGTCGACTGATTCATCGCGCTGCATCAACTTAATGATTTTCTCTAAAATTTGTTTTTCTGAATTATTTATACTCATTGCCAATAACATTTCTCTCATCCTCTCAAACTAACAGTGAAGAATTAGAGAGAAAAAAGACAGGCTAAATACGAAAAAAATAAAAAGTCGAAAAATAAAAAATTCGTTTATCGCCCACACAACTTTATCACCTTTCACTTCTCAAGAATTTTTGCCAGTTTCTTGAGACAGCGCGCGCGCATCGGGCTGATGCTCGTCTCGCCGACGCCGATGGCAATCGCCACTTCCGCGTAACTCGCCGCCGCGTCGCGCAAATAAATCATCGAGAGAATTTTCTGGCAGCGTTCTTCGATTTCCTTTAAAGCGGTGCGGATTAAATGCTGCTGTTCCAGTTCAATCAGGCGCTCGTCGGCAAGCGGCGAGGTATCGGGCAGGTTCGCCATTTCCTGTTCCATTTCCTCTTCGGTGTCGGGCGAGTAAAAGCCTTTCTCGCCGCGAACCGTGCCCCAGGTCTTAAATTTTGCCGTCGTCACAATCCACGAGCGAATTTTTTCGGGCTGCTCGATTTCGTCTAATTTTTCAAAAAGCGTGAGGAAAACTTCCTGCAAAATATCAGCCGCCTGTTCTTCCGACAATCCGGCGCGGCGCGGAATGGCGAAAATCAAACGCTGGTAGCGTTCGACCAGCGTGTTCCACGCCGTTTCGTCGCCGCGCCGGCACGCTTTGATGAGCTCGGCGTCGGATTTTTCCAACCCTGGCGCCGAAAACTGAATTTCGATTTTTTCCAAAACCGGTTCGCTCATGAAATTTTGAGTTTTGCCAAACTTAATAAAGAGTAATAGGTTTGGACGACAATTTTCAAATGATTTCCAGAGTTTGAGCCGTTTCCGCCGTTTTAATGCCGGAAATTACCGTTTCCGCGCGAAAATTTCAGACGATGCAGAAATTTTCTCTTTGCAAAATCATTTTTCCCGTTTTCGCTTCTAGATTGTAGGACGTAATCGAGCAATTGGCGATGTCGGCGGCGCGGTCAATCTCCAAAATCGCCTCTTCGGTCATCCGCTCGACGATGTATCGAAAAAGATGAAGCACGGCTTCGTGCGACACGACGAGCACGTTTTCGCCCGCGAAATCAGTCTTTATTTCATTCCAGAAGCTTCTGATGCGCAGCGCCACGTCGGCCCAGTTTTCGCCGTTGGCCGGGCGAAAATAAAATTTCCCGACTTTCTGGCGCGCGGCAAATTCGGCGGGAAATTTTTCCGCCACGCCGAGGCTCGTCAAACGGTCGAAAACGCCGAGCTCGCGCTCGCGCAGGCGTTCGTCGTAAAAAATTTCCGTCTCGCCGAGTCCGGCGTTTTCCAAAATCAAGCGCGTCGTCTCGCCGGCGCGCAAAAACGGCGAGCTGAAAACGACGCTCGGCTTTTCCGTCTCTTTCTGAAACCATTCGCCGAGCTTTGCCGCCTGCTGCTCGCCGAATGCCGACAGCGGAACGTTCTGCTCGCGTTCGGGAAAATCAATCGTCAAAAGATTTTCCGTAACGGCCTTTTGCCGGGCCAGATTCGCCGTACTTTGCCCGTGGCGGACGAGCCACAGCGATTGCGGACTGCGGATTTCGGATTGCGGATTTATATTCTGCTCACTGCTCATTTAAATTAAATTCTGCGATGACCGGCGTATGGTCACTCGGACGCTCGGCGCCGCGCGGTTTGCGGTCAATCCAGCAGGCGACGCATTTTTCCGCTAATTTGGCGGAAGTCCAGATATGGTCGATGCGCAAGCCCTGATTTTTGAAAAACGCGCCTTCACGATAATTCCACCACGAAAATTCTTTCGCGTCACCGTTCATTTTGCGGAAAACGTCGGTAAAGCCCCATTGTTTGACGTGATGAATGGCGGCGCGCTCGGGTTTGGAAAAATGCAGCTTGCCTTCCCAGAATCCGACGTTCCAGACGTCGCGCTCGTCCGGCGCGACGTTAAAATCGCCGCACAGAAGAACGTTTCCGTTTTTATCGCACGTTTCGTCGAAAAATTTTCTGAGGCGCTGCAGCCAGTCGAGCTTAAAAGTGAATTTATCCGTCCAGAGCTCCGTTCCGTTCGGAATATACGTGTTGACGATGCGAACGCCCCGGACGGTCGCGGCAATCAGCCGCTTCGGCGCGTCGAGCGCGTCGTCGTGGAAGTTTTTCTGCACGTCTTCGATTGCGTGTTTCGACAAAATCGCGACGCCGTTATACGATTTCTGACCGGAAAACGCGACGTGGTAGCCGATTGCGTTTATCTCCTCAAACGGAAATTTTTCGTCGACGCATTTTGTCTCCTGCAAACACAAAACGTCCGTCTCCGTTTTCTCGAGCCACCTCAAAATCTGCTCGAGCCGAATATTGATTGAATTTACATTCCAGGTTGCGATTTTCATTCAAATAAATTTATCACAGTAGCTTACGGAAAATTCAAACAGGATGGACAGGATAAAGGCTTTTTTATTTTCAAGTTTGAAATAAAATTCAAATCTTAATTTCAAAAACAATTAATCCTGTTCATCCTGCCCATCCTGTTTGAATTTAACTTTATTTATTTGCGCGTTTCTGTCCCAGAAAACGCCGTCGGAAAAACCTTGAATGGTCGCGTCCGTTTCGGCTAAATCGAGCCTTTTTTCCGACAAAAGACAATATTTTTCGTCGCGTTCGATGCCGACAAAATCGCGTTTTAATTTTTTGGCGACGACCAGCGTCGTGCCCGAACCCGAAAACGGGTCTAAAACCAAATCGTTTTCCCGGGTGCTCGCGAGGATTATTTTCGCCAGAAGTTTTTCCGGTTTCTGCGTCGGATGTTCCGTATTTTCCGGCATCGACCAGAACGGAACGGTGAGGTCAGTCCATAAATTCGAAGGATGCGTCGCGCGAAAATTTCCGTCCGAATCTTTTTTCCAATCTTTCGGCCGGCCGTTTTCGGTGTAGGGCGCGAGCACTTTTCTTTTAATTTTTACGGCTTCGGTGTTAAAAACAAAATCATCGGAAACGGTAAAAAACCAGATATCTTCCGACGCGTTTTTCCAGTTTTTTTTCGCGCCGCGCCCTTTTTCGCGCTCCCATGTGATGCGGTTTTGCAGCTTGAAATATTTCATCCCGACGCGCTGAATCGCGCTCGCCGAGCGCCAGTCGCCGCAGACGTAAACCGAGGCCGCCGGCTTGAGCAATTTAACGATTTTTGAAAGCCACCGGTCGAGCCACGTTTCGTAAGCGTCGAGCGAAGTCTGCCGGAAAGAGTTTTCGCCGAAGTTTTTCGTCAAATTATACGGCGGGTCGGCAAAGAGCAAATCGAACCTGGTTTCGGGCAGTTTCGCTAAAACTTCAAACGCGTCGCCGCAGACGATTTTATTGCGGCAATTTTCAAAATTTGATTTTTTGTCCGGATAAATTAAACGGCGGCGATAACGGTTGATTTCCTGTTCGGTCAAATCAATCGTGCGGTTACGCGGCGCGCGAATCTTTTTTTGCGGGTTTTGACTCATTTTTGTCAGAATCGCCTGCGCTAGCGGGCGGATTCGCTAATTGTTTCAAGTTTCAAGACTTTAACATGGAACTTGAAATCTTTATTTAACCCATCCGCTCCCGCAGATAGTTCTGACTTAATCACTAATCAAAAGCGCTGTCAGAAGCGCGGCGCGGCGCGGGATGTCTTCGGTCAAAACGTATTCTTCCAAAGTGTGCGCGCCGTCGCCCGCGACGCCGAGGCCGTCGAGAACTGGAACGCCGAGAGCGGCGACGAAATTTCCGTCGGACGCGCCGCCGACTTCGGTTTCGCCCAACTCGTAATCAAAGCTTTCGGCAATCGTTCGCGCTTTTTCGTAAAGCTTGACGACGTTTTCGGTTCGCTCGAGCGGCGGGCGATTGATTGCGCCCGCAATTTCGAGCGAAACTCGCCCGTCAAACGGTTTTAAGTTTTTCAGCTCGTCTTTGATTCGTTCGGCTTCGCTCATTTTGGTAAAGCGCACGTCAATCGAGCACGAGGCGTATTCGGGAATGACGTTTGTCGTCGTTCCGCCCGAAACGGTGCAGACGTTGACCGTCGTGCCGATTGATAAATCGTTGAGCGCCTGAATTTTTTCGATTTGACGCGAGATTTCCAAAATAGCCGACGCGCCGCGCTCGGGCTCTAGTCCGGCGTGCGCGGGAATGCCGCGCGTTTTCAGCTCGAACATTCCCGTTCCCTTGCGGCCGGTTTTGACGCGGCCTTTTGCCGAAGGCTCGGAAATCAAGCAAAATGCGGATTTTGCGGCTTCGCGCTCGACGTATTGGCGTCCCGAAAAACTCCCGATTTCCTCGTCGCAGCTAAGCAGAATCGTGACGCCGCGCGCCGGCGCGATATTCAACTCCTGACAGGCGCGCAGGGCTTCGAGCATCAAAACGCAGCCGGATTTCATATCGAAAATGCCGCAGCCGTAAAACTTTCCATCGTCGATGCGCGTCGGGTTTTTCGAAAAACTTCCGCGCGGGTGAACCGTGTCGGTGTGTCCAAGCAGCAAAATCGGTTTTTTATCAATTTTATCAAAAGGAAAAGCGCGGAGTAGGAAATGCTCGCCCAGATTTTCGGCGTAAATTCGCTCGATTTGGAAGTCGGACGAAATTTCGCGCGCTTCGCGTTCGAGCCAGTCGACGGCGGCGCGGCTGCCCGACTCGTCGCGCGAAGGCGATTCGATGTCGACCAAATCGCGAATCGAAGCGATTGTTTTCTCAGCCCGATTCGAGAAATAATCGAGAATTTTTCTGCTATCCATCAAATTTACTGTCCGAAAATCTGGTTAAAAGTTGCGGCCAGACGATAGCCCGCGAGCGCGATTTGCTGTTCGGCAATCGAGTAGGCGCGTTTTTTGTAATTTGCCGGCGGCGTCTGGAAACGAATCAAGGTCGACGGATAAACTTCGGTCGTCGCGATGCGAAAGCTTTCCTGCTGCCAGTCGTCGAATTTTCCCAATTCGAGACGATTCTGCATTTTTGCAAACGGATATTTTTTTATTATTTTCGCGCCGATTTCCGGGATATAAACCGAGTCGGGCGCGTCGTTTTTGCGCTGAACGCTGAGGCCGATAATTCTGTCCCAGAAAGAATGCAGATTTTCCTGTTTCTCGCGCGGCGTGTCTTTCGGCGTCAGCAGAAAAAGATTTCCGCCCTGGTCGCCTTTCGGCTCAAGGTCGGTAACGCGTCCCGAAGCGTGCAGCGGCTGGTGGACGTCGCCGACGAGATGTTCAATCCACGCAATCGCAATCGCCTTTTCCGAGTCTTTGGCAGTATTGTCCCTTAAAACTTTATCGAAGAAAAACAATCGCTCGACGGCGTTTTCCTTGTCGGGTTTGAGCTCGGTGACAAGCTCGGCCTTTCCGTTCGCCTCGCGCCAGAAAGTGTCGAGATAATGCCATGTGCCGTGATGATATTTGTAGCGATTCTCGAATTTTTTGTCGCGAACGATATCAGACCAATAAGCGGCCGTCATAAAAAATTCCTGCTGCCGCGCGGCTTCTGAACGCGCGTCCTGCGGGTAAAATGCGCTCAAATCCGAATCTTCCGGCGCGCTGAGAAGAATTTTTATCACCTTTTCGCGCGTTGCGGGCGTCATCTGCTGCCACGCGATATACGCTGCCAACTTGTGTCCGACGCTGTCCCAGGCGAACGCCGGGCTGACAAAAATCAAGACAATCACAAGCAAAAATAGATTTTTAATAATTTTTTTTGACATATTTTCCTACTTCCTGAATCTTTATGGAAGATTTTAACGAAAACAAGCAATTATCGGAAGCAGAGAAAGTCGGAAAGAGGCTTTGCGGAAATTGAAAACCAAGCGACGTATTAAATCGAGACAAACCATTCGTGCAGATTTTTATCAAATAAACAGCAAATCCTTATCCGAAGCGCGTCTATACAAAGACTGGCATCACATTTGCAAGAAAATGTGTGGAGGAAATTAGAGATGGAATTAGTTTTAGAACAAAACACAATCGCCGAGCGAATAATAAACCGCACAGAAGGTGTATTCGGCGACAGAATCGGATTATTGGGAACAGTGTTCGGCTGCTGGCATAAACAATTGAGCCGCCCCTTCACGAGCGTAAAAGAATCTTATCGCGTTTGTCTGGATTGCGGAGCACGCAAACATTTCGACGCGCAGACATTAAAAACTTTTGGACCTTTCTACTATCCCCCTGCAATATCGCTTGCCGTCGGCGAGTGATCAACCCGTCCGTAAATAGCCCCGACTATTACCTACCGAAAAGCGCGATTCCGAACAAGAGCCGCGCTTTTTATTTTTGAAAGTGAAAAAAGCGTCACTCGAAATTTCGAATGACGCTTTTTTGTATGAGTGTTCGGAGAAGAGCTAGGCGAGGAAGTTTTTGAAATTTTTCTCGGCCGCCGCGTAGTTCGGAAATATTTTTTTCAAATCCCGGCTTCCCGTGTGTTTGTATGCGATTTCGGCGAAAACGTCGCGGAAATCGGTCGTCACGTCCAAATCGCGCTCCTGAAAAAGCCCGGCGGATTTCAAACCTTTCCAATCGCCGTAAATTTTTCCGCCCTTGACCGAGTTTCCGAGCACGAACATCGCGTTTCCGTGGCCGTGGTCGGTTCCGTTCGAGCCGTTTTGTCGCGCCGTTCTGCCGAATTCGGACATCGTCAAAATCACGACATCGTCCATCTTTTTGCCCAAATCGACGGCGAGCGCACTGATACTTGCGCCGAAATCGCGCAAAAGATTGGCCAGCTGCCCGCGTCCGTTTCCTTCGTTGGCGTGCGTGTCCCAATTTAATCCGGGCGTGTCCGTAAAAGCTACTTCGAGCCCGACGCCCGCTTTTATCAACTGCGCGATTTGCCGGAGCGATTGCCCGAAAGGCGAATTCGGATACTGCGCGCCGTTTTCCGCTTTGTATTGGGCGGGATTGGCCTGTTTCAAAAAATTGACGGCTTCGAAAGTTTCCTTTCCGGTTTCGCCGAGCCCGTCTTTCGCGTTTTCCTCCCACGCGGCTTCAAAACCGCCCTGCACGGCGTTTGTGTATGCGCCCGCGCGAATGGCGAAATCAGAAAGATTCGTCATCGAAATGGTCGGCGCGCGGCCGATTAAGCTGCGCGGCGTTTGCTGCGACATGGCGACGGCGCGAAACGGCGAATCTTTTTCGGTCGCGGTCGTCTGCAAAATGCGGTTGAGCCAGCCGTCGCGCGTCGATTTTACGCCCGGCGTTCCGGCTTCCATATAATCCTGCGCGTCAAAATGCGAGCGCGTGTTGTCGGGCGAGCCGACCGAATGGATAACGGCGAGCTGTTTACTTTTCCAGAAGGTTTCAAACGGCTTCAATGACGGGTGAAGCCCGAAAAAGCCGTCGAGATTAATTGCGCCGTCCGTTTGATTCGGCTTGGCGACGGCGATATTGCGGCGCATATCGTAATACTCGCTTTCGCCGAAGGGCACGACCATATTGAGCCCGTCGACCGCGCCGCGCTGAAAAATCGCGATGAGAACTTTCTTTTTACCATTTTTGGCGGTCAGCGTCTGCGCTTCGGCAAATTGATGCAGAAACTTTGGCGCGACCGACATCAGGCCGAAGCTTGCCAGCGCGATTCCGCTCGATTTTAAAAAATATCTTCTATCCATAATTTTAAACCTCAAAATTGCTTTATAAAAATTTTCGTGTCCTTTTTGCTACTGCCTCTGAAAATCCGGCGAGCCCAAAATTAAACCGACGACTTTAAAAACTTCGGCGTTTCCGCTCGGCGGCAAAAGCCGGTTTTGCCGGTTCAAACGATTTCGCCCGCCGCCCTGCGCGTTCGCCATCTGCGGCGCGTCAGGCATTTCTTCATCTTCGCTCGCGTCCAATTTCGTTGCGGGCAGAGGCTGCTCGATTTGTTTTAGGAGAGTCGCTCGCGTATTCGGATTTATCTCGCCTTCGAGAACGTCCGCGATTGAATGCTCTAAAATCTGCGATTTGTCTTTCGCTTCAAATTTTTTCAAATCGACGCGCGTTCCCGGAATTTGATTGGCGGCGAGCGCGACGGCAAAGTTCATTCGCTCGAGCAGCGCGCCCGTGTTTACCCAGTCTTCCGCCGTATCCGGGTAGCCGGTCGGGGCTTGATAGCCGTAAAGCTGTTCGCCCATTTTGGCGAGCATCGCCTGAATCTGCCCGCCGTTCGTGTCGGCGCCAAGCGTGCGCAGCGCGCTGACGGCGAGTTCAAACGGCGTTTTGATTTTCGCGCGGTAATTTTCCGCCGAGAAAAATTCTTCGTCGGTAAAAAGCGCGCGCAGAGTGGTTTTGATATCGCCTTTCGATTTTAAGAAAGCGTCGGCAACGCGTTTGACCAGAGCCTCGGACGGATTGTCGGAGACGAATTTGACGGCCAGCTTGCGGGCGATAAATTTTGCCGTCGAAGGATGGTTGGCGAGAATGTCGATGACTCTCAGGCCGTCCTTCATTCCGCCTTCGCTGACCTTTTGCCCGAGAATCGTTTTGTCGCCGTCGTCGTGCCAGCGCGGGTTAAAATAAAACGTTCCGCTCGGCGTATCGGTCGGGATTCCGGCCTGGCGCATCAACCTGTCGCCGCGTTTGTTCGTGTCTCCGGCCGCCATCGACGTAAAAGCGCGACGATAACCGCGCGCGTCGACAATCGTCCAGCCGGTGAAAGCGCGCGCGACTTCCTGTATGTCTTTCTGCGTGTAGCCGCCGTCGACGCCGAGCGTGTGGAGCTCCATAATCTCGCGCGCGTAGTTTTCGTTGATGCCGCGTTTCTGGCGCTGCTGGTTATTCATCTGTTTCAAACGCTTGTCGATTTGCTCGTCGGTGACGCCGTATTCGTCTTTTATCTGCTGGCGAATTTGCGGCGTGATGTTGCCGCTCCGAAGCATTTCCTGAATACGCTGGGCGCGGCGGTTTCCCTGCGCGACCAGATTCTGCGTCGCGTTCGGCGAAATCGATTCGAAGTTGTCGAGATAAAAAAGCATCGCCGGACTTTTCGCCGTCGCGAGCAGTAAATCCTTAAAGTTTCCGAGCGCGTTCGGGCGAATCACGTCGCGGTCGTATTCGGGCAAAAACCAGCGCGTCGCCGCTTTCTGCGCGTAGACGTTAAAATGATTTGACCAGAAATCGACCATCACTTCCTGAAGCTGTCGCTCGGAATAGACGGCGCGCATAATGCGCGAAGCGTTGAGCTGCTGCATTATCTGCTGCGGGCGGCCGAGATTGTATTTTTGATAAAGGTCGGCGACCTCTCTTTGATATTTCTGGCGGTCGGCGTCCGAGATTTCGTTCGAATTTTTTTCCGGATTTTTGTCGTCTTTCATCTCGTCGGCGTTCGCCTGATTTTTCTGGCGAATCGCCTGCAAATCCTGCCGGTCAAGGCCGTTGTTTTGCGCGACGACCTGCAAAACCGCCGCCGGGTTCGGATATTTGGCGAAAAGCTCCTCGTTCGACATTTGCAGGACATTAAGATTTTTTACTTTCGCGTCGGCGACCGAATCGTTTATCGAGGCCGGATTGAGCTGCTGCTCGATATATTTGTTAATTCCGATAGCCTTTACTTTTTCGACGTCGCCCGGGCGCGCGCCGAAGCCGAGACGATTGAGAACGTGCAGGATTTTCTGGTCTTCGGTTAAAGATTTCGCTTTGTTTTTCTGCCCGTCAAGCTTCGCCAAAGTTGAAATCGGACTGAAAATCGCAAAAATCATCAGCAGCGACGTGAACCTGTGTATAAGGGAAAAATTCTTTCTCATTTTTATAAAACCTCAAATAATTTATAAATGCTTTCGCTTTTACTTAGACGCGAAACCGGTCGGAAAGGACGAAAAAAAGTTAAAAGTTAAAAGTGGAAAGTGAAAAGTGAAAGCTGAAAACCGAGATTGATGTTTTTTACTTTTAACTTTTAACTTAATAACGACGGGCAACCGGCGGCTCACTAACTCCATCAAAAATAATCGAAATTTTCCCTGAAATGAGTTAAGATGTCAGAACTTACTGGCAAGAGGAAGTAACAAAATGAAAACATCCAAGCGCGCCTTTTTATTTTCTTTGGTTATCGGTTTGTTTTTAGCCGTCTCCGCTGCGGCGCAGACGCAGACTTTCAGCGACCCGAACGTCGAATACACGTTCGATTTGCCCGAAGCCGCGTGGAAAATGACCGTCAAGCCTTCAAACATAAGTCCGAACGTCGAATACGTCTACGGCGACAAATCCGACGGTCATCTCGAAATTCGTAAAATCGTCGTCAAGTCGGGCGAGATGCTTTCCGATACGGTCGCTAAAGAAGAAGAACGCCTGCAGTTTCTGCAGGGCTACGTCGCCGGAAAAGAAGAGGCTTTTGCCGGGAAATTAAAGGGAACGGTTTTCAATTACGAATTCATCCGCTCGGGACGCAATATGAGCGGCCGAATTTACTTTTTGAAAGTCAACGACACGGCCGTTTACGCGCTCCGCTTTACGGGCGAGCGCGACAAACTGCGGACGATTCGCAACCAGACCGATTCGGTCAGTCGAACTTTTGAAGTGAAGAAATCCGAGTAGGTTTCCTCACTCGCTTTCGACGCTTAATCATTCGCGCCGGATGATTAAAATCTCCCTTCATACAGCAAAAATTTAATCAAAATGCTTTTAAGAATTATTTTTTTATGCTCGGTTCTGCTCGTTCCGGCGCAAATATTTGCGCAGGCTAAGGCGCTCGACGCCGGAAAGGTTTCGTTTACCGTCGCAGAAGCGCCGTGGAGCTTTATCCTCGACGCGGAAGGCTTTACGATTGACCAGCAAAAGATAAAACCCGACGGCAAAAACGCATATTTTCTTTTGAACAACGAAAAAACCGGCGTTACATTTTCGCTTTTTATCGAGCCCGCCGTAAACTGCAAGACGAGCGAAGCGTGCCGCGACATGGTTTATCAAAAAGGCAACCCGGCGTGGGAGAATTCGCAGAACGTCGTCCAGTCGAAAATCGGCGACATCAGCTATTTCGAGTTTTTGATTCCGTCTTTTCAAGGTCAGCCGATTCGCCAGCAGAATATGTATGCGGAATTTGTCACCGACGGCTACTGGATTGACCTACACATCTCGAAAACGCTCTACAAAAAAGAAGACCGCGCGTTATTCGAAAGGATTGTAAAGTCGGCCAAGTTCGAAGCAAAGACGAAACCCGCGGCCGAAAACAACGAAAAGGCGCTTTCGGACGCACAAAAAGCGCTCGAAGTGTGGACGCCGCTCTGGGACGCGGGCAAATACGAAGATGCTTACGCGGAGATGGCGTCTTATACGAGAGAAACCATCAAAGCCAACACATGGCGTCTTTACTGGATGGGCGCGCGCCAGCCGCTCGGCAAATTAAAGACGCGCGCTCTTTTCAAATCCGAATATATCAAGTCTATGAAAGGCTTACCCGACCGCGAAGGCGCGATTTTTCAATACCAAAGCTCGTTTGAAAACCGCGAATCCGTGCTCGAAACCTTTGCCTTGATGCGCGAAGCGGACGGCGCGTGGCGCGTCGCTAATTATCTTACAAATTAAAAAACGTATTTACTTAATCAGGAACTTTGCGCCGAAAGGCAGGATGTATCCTTTTCTGTTTTTATCGATTCCGGAGAGGATTTCGTCTAAAGAATTCGCCTTTTTGAGACGCATCGGGCGCGTTCCGGCTTCGGGCAGAGAAGTTATGACCCGGACGTCGAATCTTTCGGCTTTTCTCAATAAACTCCACGCCGTCTGGCCGTTGACCTGATAACCGGCGCACAATCTTTCGGCAAGTCTCGCGGAGCTTTCCGCTTCGAACCAATCCAAAAAGTCGCTTCTTCCCGCACCGTCGGCGCATTCGGCGAGAAAGATGATTGTGCCGCCGTCCGCGCAGGCCGCAGACGCCGTTTCCAGCGTCTTGTGCGCCTGAATCATATTCAAGTCAAACGGAAAACCGCCGCAGGACGCGATGACTAAATCTCTTTTTTCCGAAATTTCAATCGTGTGCCGCGCGGCGTAAAACTCGCACGCCGCTTGATGTGCTCCTTTCCAATCGCCGCAAAACATCTCGATTGCTTCGCCTTTATCGTTGACAATCGTATTAATTGAAAACGCGGGCGGAAGCCTGGAAACGACCGACATAAACGCTTCGTGGACGGCGTTTCCTTTTAAGTTTCCCGTTTCGACGCCCGCGCGGCGCGTCTGCAGTTCGCAGTCAAAGGCAAGTTTATGCGTCGCTTCAATCGTTCGGGCGGAAGCGAGCCCCGGACAAATCAATTTGCGCCCGCCCGTAAACCCCGCGAAATAATGAAACGTGATGCCGCCGACGATTATAACGCGGTCGTGCTCGACCAGCGCGCGGTTTAATTCGACGGGAATGCCGTTCGTCTCGCCGAGATTGACGAACTGCTTTGATTCAAGCCCGGCGAGCTGCATCAAATCGCGGGCGTTGTGGTCGAGCGTCTTGATGCGCTGCGCGATAAACGTGGTCAGCAGCTCCTGTTTTTCGTCCTCCGATACTTTGCGGTGAATCCCGGTCGCAAAAATGATTTTGATTTCAAACGGCATCGTCCCGCCCGCGATAAGACGCCGGACGAGCAAATTTACAATCTGACCGCTCGCCGTCCTTCGCGTCGCGTCCGGCACGACGATTAAAACGGTCTCGCCCTGATTTATAATTTCTTCGAGGGGCTTCGAGTCAAATGGATTATCAAAGCGATTTCCGATTTCCGCATCGTCGAGCGGCGCATCTTCGCTTTCGCTGCCGAGAACTTGAAAGCGGGATTCGTCATAATCAAACGAAATCTGCGATTTTCCGTATTTAAGCTGGACGTTAGGCATAAGAAACTGCAAATCCGGTCTTCGGAATTGCGATACTTTAAATAAGAATTGCAATTCTACTCTTTAGTATTGCAAAACTTTAAAGGGAATCCGCAAAACTTTGTTTTAGTATCGCAATACTTTAAGGAGAATCTACAAAACTTTAAAAGAAATGCGCGATACTTAGCTTCAATATCGCGATACTTTAAAGGGAATTTGCAATACTCGACTTGGAATCTGCGATACTTAAGTCAAGTATCGCGCATTCCAAAGGCAAAATCCGAAGCTTAATCTTCAAATCCGCGCTCCCGGTAAAGAATTTAATTATTTAAAGCCTTTACCTTAGCTTCCGCGTCGAAGCAGTTTGCGCCGGAAAAACAAGGATGCTCGTCCATCTGTTCTTCTTCGAGCGTTTCCATCTGAATCGTGAGGTGGTCGATGCCGTATTCATCGTGCAGCTTTCGGCGGACAATTTTCAGAAGCTCGGACTGCGCGACCGACTTTTCGTAGATGATGTGCACGCTCAGGGCTTCCATTCCCGAAGCAATCGTCCAGACGTGCAAATCGTGAACGTCGCGCACGTTTTCCGTCAGCCGAATCGTTTCGCCGACCGCCGCCAGATTAATATGCGAGGGCGTGCCTTCGAGAAGCACGTTGACCGATTCTTTTATCAGATTCCACGCGCCGAAGATGATAATCAGGCTTATTAAAAAGCTCATCGCGGCATCTGTCCACAGCCAGCCGAAACTCAAAATCAAAACTCCGGCGACAATCGCGGCGACCGAACCCAATGCGTCGCCGATGACGTGCAGCCACGCACCGCGCAAATTTAAGTCGTGTTGATGCTCGGAATGAAGCAGGTAAGCGCAGATTAAATTGACGAGAAGTCCGCCCGCGGCGATAAAAGTTAATTGAAAGCCTTTGATTTCCGGCGGCTTCGAAATGCGTTCGAAGGCTTCGTAGATAACGAACAGAGAGATTAAGACAAGCGCGACGCCGTTGACGAAGGCGGCGAGAATTTCGAGGCGGTAATATCCGAAAGTCTTCTTGGCCGTCGCCGGACGCGACGCAAACCAGATTGCCGCCAAGGTCAAAGAAAGCGCGGCCACGTCGGTCAGCATATGACCGGCGTCGGCGAGCAGCGCGAGCGAATTGACGAGCCAGCCGCCGGCGGCTTCGGCTAGCATATAGACAAACGTCAAAACGAGCGCGAGCTTTAATTTGCCGAGACTCTGCGCCGAGCGTCTTTCGTCCGAATGTGAATGATGAACGCCGATTTCCTTTTCCTCTGTAATCTAATTTATCGCAAAGACGGAAATAGTGGAAAGTGGAAAGCGGAAAGTGAAAAGCGGAAAGTGAAGAAAAGATTCCGAAACTTTCCGCTTTTCACTTTCCACTAAATTCAATATTGTCGCAAAACTCTTGCCGTGTCGAGCGAAACGACAAAGCCGCTTCGATTTCCTCTTTCATCGCTTACTTCGACCGAGACTTCCGATGTCGCGGATGAAATTTGGATTACGAAAGAGCCGTCAGACGACGCGAAAGTTTCGCGTCCGGCGGCGCGGACGACGACGCCCGATTGAGTTTTGCCCTTGACGCGATAGATTTTTCCGCCGAGTTTTTCGACCTGCCACTCATTGACGCCAATCGGCTGGCTCGACTGTCCCTTGGTAATCGTAAAGCGCACCTTTTCGCTCCATTCGCTCGTCTGTCCCGAATTGGCGATGGCTCGCACCTGCCAGTAATACGTTCCGGGCGCGAGATTCGCCACCGTAAAGCTCGTCTGCGTCAGCGAAGTTCTTTCAAAAACTATCGTGTCGGGCACGAAAAACGGAGATTTGGAAATTTGCAGATGATAACTTTGAATCGAAACGGCGGGTTTTTCCCATGAGAAAGTAACGTCGGCCGCGCCGCTCGCGAGCGCCTGCACCGGATTCTGCGAGTTCGGCGCGGAGAGCTTCGGCGGCAGAAGCAGATTTTCCTTCGAAGCCTTGCCGTTGTTGACCGATGCGAACTCGCCGTTCTGAACAATCGTTTTTTCGCCGCCGACGTTTGACTCGACGCCGCCGCGCGAGACGCGGATTTCGCCGCCGTTCGTGTTCGGGTTAACGCCGAAGCTGGCGTCCGTCTGCGAGAGCAGCTTGTTTTCCGATTCCTTGACTTCGACGATGTTTTCGGTGTCTTCCGGCTGGTCTTCGGTCTTAACGTTCATCTGACCGGAATCGAGCGCGACGCGCACGTTTTTGCCGCCGAAAATCGAAGAGCTGTCGCGGATAATGACGGTGCTGTTCGGGCGAATCGTCAAAACCGAGCCGTCAATCATCTGAATCTGCGCGCGCCCGTCCGACTGCGTTTGAACCGTGTCTCCGGCGGAAACATAAGTCATTTTCGTAACCAGAATCGTCTCGCGCGTGGCGGCGCGCGTCACCCGCACGTCGCCTTCAAAAGTGATAATCCGCGCCGCGTCCTTCGGAATGTCGTCAACCGTCGTTTTGGCTAAAAAGAAATCGTTGCGATAAAGCCACCAGCCGCCGCCGATGAGAATGGCGAGAGTCAAAACGACCGCCACCGTGCCGTAAACGGTGCTTTTTTTGATATTCCACCAATCGATGTAATATCTGCGGTATTTATTCGGGTCTTTCATCGGGCTTTAGCGGAAACTCACCACAGAGACACGGAGGCGCAGAGATTTTTAATAATTTTTTATCTTCGTCCGTGTCTCCGTGGTTTAATTTTCTTCATCTTTTTTCGGCGGAAAAATCAAAGATAAAATTATCGAAAGCAGAAGCGTGGCGACCACGATGACGAGCGAAATATTGATAAACTGCTGGTCGTATTCGTGATTGACAAATCGCTGCATAAAAACGGCAAAGGCGGAAGTGCCGCCCTCGCCCATAACCATTATCAGGCCTTGCGCCAAAAGAGGCAAGAGCATTTTTACGCCGATAAAGCTCAGGACAAACGCCAGGCCGTATTTGAGAAAGTGAAATTTCTCGGCCATTTCCAAAAGCAGAAAGAAGAAAGTCCGGAGTCCCAAAATGGCGAAAATGTTTGAAGTATAGACGATAAAGCGGTCGGTCGTGATGCCGAAAATGGCCGGAATCGAATCGACCGCGAAAACCAAATCGGCGACGTTGATGACGATTAAAACGAGCAGCAGCAGCGTTCCCGTTCGTTTGCCGTCGATGGACACGAAAAATTTTTCTTCGTCGTAATGCTTTGAAATTCTGACGAATCTGGTCGTCAAGCCGACAATCCAGCTGTCTTCCGGGTTAAAATCCTCTTCTTCGCCGAACATCTTTATTCCCGTGTAAATCAGGAACGCGCCGAAAGCGTAGAGTATCCAGTGAAACTTTTCGACCAGCTCCGCGCCCGCGAAAATCATCACCATGCGCAGCACGAGCGCCATAAAAATTCCCCAGAAAAGCGCGCGGTGCTGATATTTTTTCGGGACTTTGAAGTAATTGAAAATAAGCAGAAAGACGAACAGATTGTCAATCGAAAGCGAAAGCTCGATAAGATAGCCGGTAAAGAATTCCTTTCCTTTTTGCGCGCCCAAAGCCCAATTTTGATTGTGCGTGCCGACGTGCCAGTAAACAAAAGCGTTAAAAAGCAGAGCCAGCGAAATCCAGACGGCGCTCCAGATTAAAGTTTCGCGCCGCGTCGGCATGTGAGCGCGCCGGTTGGCAATGCCGAGGTCGACTCCGAGCGCGATTAAAACGACGGCAAAGAAAAAAATCCAAACCCAGAAAGGGTATTCAACATCCATAAACAACTAAAATACAGTAGTCGAAAGTCGAAAGTCCAAAGTCTAAAGTCGGAAAACATTTGACGAAAATTCACTATAAGCCGCCCTATATCGCGGATATTCGACTTTCGACTTTCGACTTTCGACTTTTTTTGATAAAATCGCGGTTTGTCCTAACAGACAATTTTGTAACCTTTCGGGTTAATAATCTTCAATAGACAGGTACTACACAGATGTTAAAGTTTTTCAATCGTCTGGAAAAAACCAGAAATTTCGTTATTTTAATTTTCGCACTGCTGCTCGTTTTCAGCATGGTGTTTTTCGGCGCGCGGATGTATGAATCGACGCCGGCGGATTCGAAAGTGTCGGTGCGCAGCACGGAAACGCTCGCCGAAGTCGGCAAGGAAGAAGTCACCGTCGGCGAGCTGGCGACGATTCTGCAAAGCCGCGGCAGCCGTCTGCCGGCCAAGTTTATGCTCAAGCAGCTTATCGACCAGCGCATTATGCGGGTTGAAGCAAAACGGCTCGGCTTAGTCGCGTCGGACGCCGAAGTCGCCGACGCGATTCGCAAAGCGCCGCAATTTAAATCGAGCGAGGGCGGCCCGTTTGACCAGAATGCATACGAGCAGTTTGCCATCAACAACGCGGGCAGCATCTCGGCTTTTGAGCAGAGCGTCCGCGACCAGTTGAGTGCGCAGAAGCTCGAAGCGTATCTGACTTCGGGTGTCAGCATTTCCGAAGAAGAAATCCTCAAGGATTATCAGCACAAAAACACGAAGTTCGATTTAAGCTATGTTCCGGTCAGCACCACCGATTTGGCGCAGACCATCAAACCGACCGACGACGAGCTGAAAAATTATTTCGAGCAAAACAAGAAAAACTATTACATCGGCATTCCGCAAAAAAAGATTCGCTATCTTTTTCTGAACACTTCGAAAATGGGCGAAAAGCTGACGCTGACCGACGCGGATTTAAAGGCGGAATTTGACAAGATTCCGGCCGACAAAAGAATAAAAGGCGTCGAAGGACAGGAAATCGTGCTTCGCATTCCGCGACCCGAAGACGAGGCGAAGGTGATGGAAAAAGCCAATTCTCTCGTAACGCAGGCGCGAAAAGATGCCGGAAAAATCAGCACCGAAGCTTTCGCCGAGCTGGCTAAAGGCCAATCGGAAAATCCGGCGACGGCGCGCAACGGCGGCAAATTGTCGGGTCTGGTTAAAGAAAATCCGGCCAATCCGACCGACCCGTACCAGCAGCTTTTGAAAATGCAGCCGGGCGAAGTTACCGAGCCGGTAAATTATCAGAACAGAATATTCATTTTGCGTCGCGGCGAGGCCATTCCGAAAACTTTCGAAGACGCCAAAAAAGAAATTGACGTCAGCCTCAGAAATCGCCGCGCCGATACGGCCGCGGTGCAGCTTGCGCAGAAAATCAACGACCGTCTGAAAGAAGTCAAAGACGTGCAGAAAGTCGCCGAAGAATTTGCGACGCAGGCAAATATGAACGCCAAAGATATGGTTCGCGAAACCGGCTTTATCAAACCGGGCGACAATATCGAAAACGTCGGCGTCTCGCCCGATTTTGAACAAGCCATCACCGCGCTCGAAAATCCCGGCGATGTCGGCGACAAATTTCGCATCAAGGACGGTTTTGCGATTCCGACGCTGGTCGAAAAACGTGCGCCGCGCGATGCCGAGTTTGCCGAAGTAAAAGACCAGGTCGCCGAGGCGTTGAAACTTGAAAAAGCGCGCTCCCAGGTCGAGGAAATCGCCAAACAAATTGCCGCCGGTGCAAATTCGGCCGCCGATTTGACCGCCGCCGCCACGGCGAAAGGCTTAAAGGCGCAGGAGCAAAAGAGCTTTATTCTCGGCTCGCCGCTCGGACAGGGGCCGAGCGCCGCTTCGAGTGCCGCGCTGGAAGACGCAATTTACAATTTGAAAAACGGCGAAGTCACCAAAACGCCCGTCAAAGTCAACGACAGCTGGTATGTCGTCGGCGTGACCAAACGCGAAGAAGCGAATATGGACGATTTTGCCAAACAGCGCGACCAGCTCGTCGAGACGATGATGACCGAAAAACGCGGGCAGATTTTTATGGATTATCTCGCGCAGGTGCGCCAGCAGATGGAATCCAAAAAGCAAATCGTGATTCATGACGACGCGCTCGCCAAGCTCGAAGAACCGACCGACTCGGAAGATTCGGAACTTCCGTTTCAACTTCCGCAAGGAAAGTAGAAAGTAAAAACTAAAAGTGAAAAGTTGAAGACTTTTCACTTTTAGTTTTTCACTATTTTGTCGTCCTGTTTGAATTTCCCTTTAATTACAAAAGACGCGGAAAGCATCGAAACTTTCCGCGTCTTTGCTTTTTCCGCGCCGGTGTTTATTCGCCGAGATACGCTTCTTTAACTCTCGGGTCTTGGGCTAACTGTTTGGAATCGCCTTCCATCACGATTCGGCCGGTTTCGAGAACGTAGGCACGGTCGGAGTGATGAAGCGCGGCATTGGCGTTTTGCTCGACGAGCAGAATGGTCGTGCCTTCGGCGCGAATTTCGTCAATCGCTTCAAAAATCGTGTGCACGAGCAGCGGCGCGAGTCCGAGCGAAGGCTCGTCGAGAAGCAGAAGACGCGGGCGCGACATCATCGCGCGTCCCATCGCAAGCATCTGCTGCTCGCCGCCCGAAAGCGTTCCCGCCTTTTGCTTTTCGCGTTCCTTGAGGCGCGGGAAAAGCGTAAAAGCACGCTCCATATCATCATTGATGCCTTTTTTGTCTTTGCGGATATAAGCGCCCATGTCGAGATTTTCGCGCACCGTCAGATTCGCGAAAACGCCGCGGCCCTCGGGCGACATCGCGATTCCCATCGGCACGAGCTTGTGCGTCGGCGCGCCGCTGATTTCTTTGCCTTCATATATGACGCGACCTTCTTTCGGCTCTAAAAGTCCGGTAATCGTGCGCAACGTCGTCGTTTTGCCCGCGCCGTTCGCGCCGATTAAAGTGACGACTTCGCCCTGATTTATCTGTAAATTGATGTCCGTTAAAGCCTCGATTGCGCCGTAATTGACTGATACGTTTTCTAAAGTAAGCATAAAAAGTGGTCAATTGTCAGTGGTCGGTGGTCAGTAGGTCGTTGTGCTTTGTCTGACAACTGACCACCGACCGCTGACCACTAATCGCCTAAATAAGCCTCGATAACCCTCGGGTCGTTTTTAATGTCCTGCGGAAGTCCGAGCGCGATTGATTTGCCGTAGTCAATGACCTGAATGCGGTCGCAGACGCCCATCACGACGCGCATATTGTGCTCGACCAGCACAATCGTCAAATTGAATTTGTCGCGGATTTCCTTAATCAAAGCCGTCAAATCTTCCTGTTCGGAAGGATTCATTCCCGCCGCCGGTTCGTCCAGCAGCAGCAGCTCGGGCCGCGTCGCGAGCGCGCGGACGATTTCCAGACGGCGCTGATTTCCGTAGGGCAGCGACGTTCCGCCTTCGTCCTTGTATTTTTCCAAATCGAAGATTTTTAATAATTCGAGCGCAAATTGTCGATGCTCCTCTTCATCTTTGAAATATCTGGGCAGGCGAAAGACTCCGTCGAGCATCGATTGCTTGGCATGGCGATGACAGGCCGTGACGACGTTTTCCAAAACGCTCATCGACGGAAAAAGGCGAATATTTTGAAACGTGCGCGAGACGCCGATGCGCGCAATCTGATACGGGCGCAAACCGTTGATGCGTTTTCCGAGAATGTTGATGTCGCCCGAAGTCGGCTCGTAAACGCCGGTCAAAAGATTGAAAATCGTCGTTTTGCCCGCGCCGTTCGGCCCGATAAGGCCGTAAATTTCGCCTTTCTGAACATTCATCGTGAGCTCGTTGACGGCGATTAGACCGCCGAAACGAATCGTCGCTTTATCGGTCTGCAGAATCGCGTTTCCGTTTGTTTGTGAGTTCATTATTGGTCTTCGTCCTCCTCGCTCTGCATTCGTTTCGCGTCTTCCTGCTGCGCAATCGGAACGCCTGTGTCCGCGCCGACCGCGCCGCCGCCTTCGGGCGTTTTGCGCGGGCGTTTGAGCCAGCTTAAACCGAATTCGCGCGTGCCGAGAATGCCTTGCGGGCGGAGAATCATCGTCAAAATCAAAATCAGAGCGAAAATCACGAGGCGCAAATCGGAAAAATGAAACGTGCTTGCGCCGACCTGAATTTCGGGCAATTTGCGCAGAAGCTCAGGCAAAAGCGTAACGATAATCGCGCCGAGAATAGCGCCCGTCATCGAGCCCATTCCGCCGATGACAATCATGATGATGATTTCGAACGATTTGATAAATTGAAAATCGTTCGTATGCAGAAATTTGTTGTAATGCGCGAAAAGCGCGCCCGCGATTCCGGCGAAAGCCGAGCCGATAACGAAAGACGTAACTTTATAACGCGTCGTGTTGACGCCCATCGCTTCGGCCGCCAGCTCGTCTTCACGGATTGAAACAAGCGCGCGCCCGGCGTCGGATTTGACGATGTTGCGAATGACGATGACCGTAATGACCGCGAAAATTCCAATCCAGAGAAAATTGGCGTAGCCGGGAACCGAATAGCCGGTCGCGCCGCCGACCGCATCGATGTTCAAAATCACGATGCGGATGATTTCGGCAAAGCCGAGCGTGACGATGGCCAGATAATCGCCTTTCAGACGCAGGCTCGGAATTCCGACAATCAAACCCATCAGCGCGGCGACGATGGCGCCGACGATTACGGCGCAAATCAAAGCGACGCTGGTCGAGACGGTTTCGCCCGTCGATGCCAGCGATTTAACGATTCCGACGCCGTAAACGTTGGAAAAATACGCCGACGAATACGCGCCGATGGCCATAAATCCGGCGTGACCGATGGAAAATTGCCCGGTAAATCCGTTGATGAGATTGAGCGACGTCGCCAGGATGATATTGATGGCGATAAAGACGAGCAGGCGTCCCTGATAATCGTCAATCCCGACACCGAAAAATCCGGTGCTGCTCATCGTCGCATTCAAAACATACAGAACCGCAACGACGATTATTCCGATAACTAAACTCTTCACCCAAGAAGACATAATTTTTTAGTGAAAAGTGAAAAGTGAAAAGTGAAAAGTGTCGGATTTAACCGGCCACTTGCCATTTGTCACCGCCCACTAATTAAACTTTTTCCTGCACGTTCGAGCCCAACAGACCGGCCGGACGAATCAGTAGAACCAAAATCAAAATCGCAAAGGCGACGGCATCGCGATATGTCGAAGGAATGCCGACGTATTGACCGTAACCGACGACCAGCGTTTCCGCCGCGCCGATAAGCAATCCGCCGAGAACCGCGCCCGGAATGTTGCCGATGCCGCCCAGAACGGCGGCGACGAACGCTTTCAGGCCGGTGATGATTCCCATCAGCGGCTCGATTTTCGGATTGTACTGCGCCGTCAGAACGCCGCCCGCCGCCGCCAGCGCCGAGCCGAGCGCGAACGTAAAGGCGATGACGAAATCCGTGTTGATGCCCATCAGCTTGGCCGAGTTCAGATTAAACGAAACGGCGCGCATCGCCTTGCCGATTTTTGTTTTGTAGATAATCCACTGGAGCAAAACCATCAGCAGAATCGAGACGACAAAAATCAAAATCTGCGAAGTCGAAATCGTCGCTTCGCCGAACAATCTGATGTTTTCATTCGGCAAAAGCTGCGGAAACGGTTTCGGCGTTCCGCCAAAGATGAAAACAAAAAGATATTCGATTAAAAGCGACATCCCGATTGCCGTAATCAGCGTCGTCATTTTCGAATATCTTCTCACCGGGCGATACGCGAACCGCTCGATTGCCATACCGATGGCGGCGGCGATTACCATCGAGCCGATTAATGTGACGATAAAACCGAAAACCGACGGATTTTGGGCAAAACCGAGCGACGTGGCGAGAATAAATCCGGCGTATGCGCCGACCATATAAATATCGCCGTGCGCAAAGTTAATCAGGCGCAGAATCCCGTAAACCATCGTGTAGCCGAGCGCAATCAGCGCGTAAATCGAGCCGATGGTCAAGCCGTTGATAAGCTGCTGAACAAAAGTGTCCATAAGAATTTAGTTTCAGGTTTTTGGTTTCAGGTTTCAGGTTTGGCGGTTGATTTAACCTGAAACCTGAAACCTGAAACTTGAAACTTATTTTGTTGCGTTGGCGTTTGAAGTCACCGCGTTTGTATTCGTGTTGGTGGCCGCCGTCGAATTCATATTCGAGTTTGAATTCGTATTTGTGCTGCCCGTAGTTGCCGGCGGCGTCATTCCTTCGGGATAAATCGTTTCCTTGTAGTTAAACTTGCTCGCCGATGGGTTGAGCTCGAGAACGACCGCCGGTTTGACGGCGTTGCGGCTTCCGTCAAGCGTGATTCTGCCGGTGACGCCCGCAAAATCTTTGGTCTGGTTGATGGCTTCTTTTAATTTTGCGCTGTCGGTTCCGCCCGCGCGTTTGATGGCGTCCGCCAGAACTTTCGCCGCGTCATATGCGAGAGCCGCGAGCGAATCGGGAACGACGCCGAATTTCGCCTGATAATTTTTTACGAAATTCTGAATTTCCGGCGCGGGATTTTCCGCCGAATAATGATTCGAGATATACGCATTTTTCAAAGCGTCGCCGCCGAGCTTCCAGAGTTCCGGCGAGTCCCAGCCGTCGCCGCCGAGAAGCGGCATATTCATTCCGAGCTCGCGCGCCTGTTTGGCGATAATCGCGACCTGACCGTAATAGCCCGGAATGTAGATAACGTCGGGGTTCGAGTTGCGAATCGCTGTCAGCTGCGCCTTAAAGTCCGGGTCGGTTTGCGCGTATTTTTGCTCGGCCACGATTTTTCCGCCTTGTTTTGTAAATTCCTGCGTGAAAAATTCCGTCAGGCCTTTGCTGTAATCCGATTGAACGTCGCCGATAATCGCGGCCGTTTTCGCTTTCAAAGTGTTGGCGGCGAATTTTGCCATGACCGAGCCCTGAAACGGGTCGATAAAGCAAACGCGCGAAATATAATCGCCGACTTCGGTAACTTTCGGATTGGTCGAAGACGGCGTAATCATCGGAATGTGCGCTTCCTGCGCGACCGGCGCGGCGGCTAAACTGTTTGATGATGCAACTTCGCCCAAAACGGCCTGCACTTTGTCCTGATTAATCAACTTTGAAATAACCGTCTTGGCTTGTTCCGGTCGGCCCTGGTCGTCTTCGACGACTAAAGTGATTTTCTTTCCGTTAACGCCGCCCGCCGCGTTGATTTCGTCAACCGCCAGCTGCACGCCGTTTTTGGTCGATTGTCCGAAGCTCGAAGTCTGTCCGGTCAAATCTCCGTAAACGCCGACTTTAATCGTGTCGCCGGTCGCGCCGGTCGAGTTCGCGTCACCGCCCTTCTGCACGCATGCAAAAGAGAAGAATACGGAAGTTATCAAACAAATTGCTAAAAAAATTCTGGTCATATTTTCCTCTCAGATAAGATTTTGATTCGTTATGCTTTGCCGGACGTTTTACGCCCGCCGCAGGGAAAAGTTTTCTTTGCAAAGCATTTTATAATTTTAAGAAACGGATATACAAACAGAAATTATACCTTTTTCGAATGGTATGTCTAATAGCTTTCGTTTAGAATTTGTGTAAACAATCTAAAATTTTTCTATGAAAATGAGCGAAACGAAAAATACAGGCGATATGAGCGCGGCGGATTTCCGCCGCTTCGGACACGAAATTGTCGATTGGATTGCGGAATATTTTGAGAACATCGAGTCGTTTCCGGTTCTCTCGCAAAACGAGCCGAACGAACTGAAAAACGCTCTGCCGAAATCTGCACCGCAGGCGGGCGAAGATTTTGCGGACGTTTTACGAGACGTCGACGAACTGATTCTGCCCGCCGTGACGCATTGGAATCACCCGAATTTTCACGGCCTTTTTTCGACCTCGACCTCGTCGGTCGGCGTTTTCGGCGAGATGCTGGCGGCCGCCTTTGATATGAAGGCGATGCTCTGGCGCACTTCGCCCGCTTCGACCGAGCTCGAAGAAGTCGTGCTCGACTGGCTGCGCCAGATGATGAATCTGCCCGGGGATTTTAAAGGAATTATCTACGACACGGCCTCGGTTTCGACTTTGCACGCGATTGCGGTCGCGCGCGAAAGACTCAATTTAAGAATCCGCGAAGAAGGAATGAGCGGGCGCGCGGATTTGCCGCTTTTGCGCGTTTACTGCTCCGAGCACGTCCATTCTTCGATTGACAAAGCCGTCATTATGCTCGGTCTCGGACAAAAATCCCTGAGAAAAATTCCGACGAACGAAAGATTTGAAATGGACGTCGAAAAATTGTCCGGCGCGATAGAAGATGACGTGCGAAACGGATTTTTGCCGTTTTGCGTCGTCCCGACCATCGGCACGACTTCGAGCTCGAGCGTCGATGACGTCGAACGAATCGCCGACGTCTGCGAAAAACATAATCTCTGGCTGCACGTCGATACGGCTTATGCGGGCGCGACGGCGATTGTTCCCGAATTCCAGAAATTTTTCAAAGGTTTGGAGCGCGCCGATTCGATTGTCACGAACCCGCACAAATGGCTTTTCACGCCGTTTGATTTGTCGGTTTTGTTTGTCAAAGATTTGGATTTGCTGAAGAAAACTTTCTCGCTCGTGCCCGAATATCTGAAAACAAACGAAACGGTCACGAATCAGATGGATTACGGAATCCAGCTCGGGCGGAGGTTTCGCTCTTTGAAATTCTGGTTTATCCTGCGCTATTTCGGGCGGCAGGGTTTAATTGACAGAATCCGCGAGCATTGTCGCCTGGCGCGTCTCTTTGCGTCATGGGTCGAAGAATCGGAAAATTTCGAAATGCTGGCGCCGGTGCCTTTCGCGCTCGTCTGTTTTCGCGCGTGCCCGAAAACGGTTGACGATTTGGACGTTTTCAACGAAAATCTGATGAACGAAATCAACGCTTCGGGCAAGGCTTATCTCTCGCACACGAAACTCGGCGGAAAATTTACGCTCCGGCTTTCGGTCGGAAGCATCCGCGTCGAAGAAAGACACATCAGAAAAGTTTGGAATTTATTAAACGAAGTTGCGAAAAATAATTTATGAAACAGACTATTTATATTTTGGTTGTGATTTTAGCGGGAAGCTTTGCCGCTTTCGGTCAGACGACCAAAGAAAAAATCGATATAAAAATTACGAAGCCGGTTGAAGAAAGAGAAGTTTTCGACCCGAAAAAAGACCCGAATGCCGACCTCAAAGCCGCCGTCGCGAAAGCGCAGAAGGAAAACAAGCGAATTATCCTCGACATCGGCGGCGAGTGGTGCGGCTGGTGCCGTCATATGGACAAATTTTTCACGCTGAATCCGGCGCTCGGTAAAATCCGCGAAGAAAATTTCATCTGGGTCAAAGTAAATATGAGCGAGGAAAACGAGAACAAGGAATTTTTGTCGAAATATCCGGAAATACCGGGCTATCCGCATCTTTTTGTGCTGGAAAAAGATGGAAGCCTGCTTCAATCGCAGAATACGAGCGAGCTCGAACAGGAAAAAACCTACAATCTGCAAAAATTCACCGACTTTTTGACGAAATGGTCGCCCGCGAAAACTTCGGAAAGCATGCTCAATTCGAAGTAATATGCGTTTTGTCAAAGAGACGGTTATCCGCGCCGCGCCCGAAAAGGTTTTTGGCTTTCACCTTTTGCCCGACGCCTTCGAGCGTCTCGTTCCGCCCTGGGAAAAGGTGAAAATTATTCAAAAAGCCGACATCACGCGCATCGGCTCGCGGGCGATTATCGAATCGAAACTTTTCGGATTTTTCAAAGTTCGATGGGTGGCCGAGCACACTCGATACGAGCCGCCGCGGATGTTCGAAGACGTGCAGATTTCCGGCCCGTTCAAAAGTTGGCGTCATCAACACTTTGTCGAACCGCACGCGGAAGGAGCGCTTTTAAAAGATGAAATCGAATTTGAGCCACCGTTTTCGATTATCGGAAAAGCAGTCGCGCCGACGTTTATAATATCGAAACTGGAAAAAATGTTTGCGTATCGCCACGAAGTTACGCGAAAATGGGCGGAAGAAAATTAAATGCTTATTCATATTGTTTGTTGGAAATATAAAGCGGAAACGAGCGCCGAGCAGCGCGCGGAACATCTCGTAAAACTGAAAAATCTGCCGAACGTGATTCCGAATATTTTAAGTTTCCGCGCCGGCGCGGACGTTCTGCATCTCGAACGCTCTTTCGATACGGGTTTAGTCGCAGCTTATCCAGACCGCGAGGCTTTGGACGCTTACACCGTTCACCCGGAGCATCAGGCGGTCGCAAATTTCGGCAAACAGATTGCGGAAAAAGTGATTTCGGTTGATTTTATCAGTAGTCAGTAATCGGCGGTCAGCATAAAATTTGCGGCGGCTGACTACTGACCAACGCTTCGAGCCAATGATTAGTGCTTTATGAAACTCTGGAAAAAAATAGCTTTGATTCTGCTCGGCATTTTGCTGCTTATCCAGATTCCCTTCATTTATCGCCGCTTTCAAATCAAAAATCTCGCGGAAAAAATCAATTCTCTCAACGCGCAGAGAAAACAAATCGAAAATCCCGACTTCAAAGAATATAAGGGCATCATTCACGCGCACACATTTCTCGGCGGGCACAGCACCGGCTCGTTTGAAGAATTGATTGCGGGCGCAAACGCGGACAATCTCGATTTTGTCTTGATGACCGAGCATACGACCGACGTTTACGATTCTTCGGCTCTGACCTTAAACGGAGTTTACGGAAACACTCTGTTCGTCGGCGGCCACGAAGCGAACACGAGCAGCGGCGACCGCTTTCTGTTGATTCCGGGCAGCGCCGAAAGCTTTCAGGACGCGCGAATGGAAACCGCGCAATTTTTAGAAAAATATCACGCGCAGAACAAACTGGCGCTCGTCACTTATCCCGAAAAATTCCAAACGTGGGACGCGAATTTTGACGGCATCGAAGTTTTCAGCCTCCACACGAACGCGAAAAAAGCGAGCGTGTTCTGCGCTTTGTTCGATTTAATCTGGTCTTATTCGGCTTATCCGGACGCGACGCTCGCCGACTATCTTCAGCGCCCGTCGGAAAATCTGCAAAAATTCGACGAAATCGCGGCCGGGCGGCGCATCACGCTGTCGGCGGGCAGCGATGCGCATTCGAATATCGGTTTTCATCTTCTCGGCGACGATGCCGGAAATAAAATCATAAATTTGAAAATCGACCGCTACTGGATAATTTTCCGGCTCGTCCGCCAGCACGTTCTGCTCGAAAAAGATAAACCTCTGACGCGTGAAAATCTGCTCGACGCCATAAAAAAAGGTCATTCGTTCGTCGGCTTCGACGTTCTCTCGGACACCGACGGATTTTCGTTTACGGCGACGAACGGCGCGGAAAATAAAATTCAGGGCGACGAAATCGCGCTCGGCGAAGGCGTCAAATTAAAAGCTAGCGCACCGCAGACGGCGCGTTTTGTCGTTTTCAAAAACGGCGAGAAAGTTTTTGAAAACGGTGACGGCTCGGAGATAACTTTCGACGCCCGGACGCGCGGCGCTTACCGCGTCGAAGTTTATCTCGATTCTCTGGGCAGAAATTTCGACAAAACGCCGTGGATAATTTCCAATCCGATTTACGTCAAATAACTGAAAACTGAAAACCGAAAGCTGAAAGTAAAAGAAGCGAATTTTCAGTTTTCAGTTTTCGGTTTTCACCTTTTTGCTGAGCCAACGAAAAGGAATTTTCATTCATCAAAAAGACGCACAACTTAAAAACATTTTAATTTGCCGAAAAGATAATGAAGAATTTTAATAAACTCGTATTTCAGATATTTGGATTCGTTCTGTTGTTTGCGTCCGCCGGACTGGCGCAGCAGGTTCAGCGCTCGGCGTTCGACGTGACGAATTATCGAATGGATGTTCAGCTCACGCCGAATGAGCAGAAATTAAGCGCGACGGTCGACGTCGATTTTACGCCGCTCGAAGATACGCGCACGGTTTCGTTCGAGCTCAACGGCTCTTTGAAAATCGACACTATCTCGCGCGTCGGCGCGACGACACCGATTACCGCGGCGACTCCGACAAAAACCAAAACTTCGACGACCGCGACCACGACGCAGAATCAGGTGACATTTATTCAGGACCAGGTCGGCGTTTCGGATTTGGGTCCGAGCGTGAAAATCGATTTGGGCGAAACGATTACGAAAGGAACGCCCGTCACTTTACGCTTTAAATACAGCGGACTGCTCGTGACGCCTTCGGGCGGCCCGCTTCTGACCAAGCGTCTCGCCTATGTCGGCGACAAAAACGGTTATCTGATGTATGCGGCGCGGTGGTTTCCGTTCCACGAATACGCGGCCGATTTGGCCATGTCCGATATCACAATCTCGCTTCCTTCCGGGCTTCAGCTCGTCGGATTCAGCGACGCGCCCGTTTCGCAAAACGGCGGAAAATATCGCTTCGTCAAGACGAAACCCGGACTCGTCGGAAATTTTGCCTACGGCCGGTTTACCAACAAATCGCTCAAATTCGGCGACTACGATTTACAGTTTTACACCGAGCTCAACAATGATTCCCTGATTAACGCATACGCCGAAACGCTCGGCCGCGCGCTTCAATTTTACGCGCAGAAATTCGGCGCGCCCGATATGGGCAAACGTCTGATTGTCGTGCAGATTGACGACGAAAGTCTCGATTTTTACTCGACGCAGGGAATGATGTTTATCGCGAATCACATTTTCGAGCAGGCGCGGGAAATCACGCAGGAACGCCTTCAGCGCGAAGCCGCGTTTCAATGGTGGGGCTTGACGGTCGGGCTGAAATCTTTTGACGACGCATGGATTTCGCAGGGTTTGGCCGAGTTCAGCGCTTACAGTTTGCGCGAAAGTCAGGCGACCGGCGCGGTGCTCGACAATCTTCGCCGCGAGCTTTTGGAAAAAGCTCTGACCTTTGAGCAGACCGCTTCTTTGACGAGGACGCCCGCGACGCTCGACGACCAATCAACCGCTTATCAATACATTATGTATGACAAGGGCGCGTTTGTTTTCCGTCTTTTGCGCGACACGCTCGGCGCCGACAAATTTAACGAGCTGATACGCTCGTTTTTGGAAAAATATCGCGGCAAAAACGCTTCGATTTACGATTTTGAGCAGATGACCAATCAGGCCGCCGGGCGCCCGATGCGCTATTTCTTTGCGCGCTGGGTCGATTCGACCGGCGTGCCCGAGTTTAAGGTCGATTATCAAATTATCCGCACGCGCGCCGGAAAATTTATCGCTCGCGGAACGGTCAAGCAGAATTACGACAATCTGAATCTGCCCGTCGATATTATGCTGCGCGCCGAGGGCGAGGGCGAGCTTAAAACTCAGACGGTGATGATTGACGACACGAGCGCCGATTTTAATATCGAATCGAACGGCAAACCGCTCGCGGTCATCGTCGACCCGGACTTTAAATTGCTTCGGATTTCCGACGAGCTGCGCATCTCGTCAATCGCGCGGCGCGGCATCGAGCAGTTTAAGGAAGGCAAATACGTCGAGGCGCAGCAGCAGTTTGAAGCGGCGCTCAAATTAGACCGCTCGAACGCGTGGATTTATTATCATCTCGGCCTGCTTTTCCTCGAACAGCGTAATTACGATTTGGCGATTGATAATTTCAAAGCCGTGCAGGCGCTCGGCATACAGGGCGACGCGCGTCCGTCGTGGCTCTACGTCTGGGCTTTAATCAAAATGGGCAACGGCTACGACGCCAAGGGCGACCGGACGCGCGCGATGGACGCCTACACCAAGGCCGAAGCGCTCGGCGACAACTACGGCAACGCACAGGATTCGGTCAAAAAATACAA
>DASWRI010000007.1:0-109220 GCA_036403235.1 Pyrinomonadaceae bacterium
GGATTGGGAGAGACCGTAAACGATGCCTGCCCGTTTCCCGTCTGCTGATTGCTCGTTACCTGTATCCAGTTGGCCGCAGTCTGCGCCTGCCACGAACACACGCTCCCCGCCGTTACCGTTATGTTCCCGTTTCCGCCCGAAGATATTATGTTCATCACGCTTTGACTCACGCTAAGCGGACAGCCCGACGGCTGCTGCGCCTGGAATGATTTGGTTACCACGCCGTTTGTTATCTCGATAAATCCTTCGCGCGCGCCGCTCATATTTGTCGCGACCGAGAAATTAATCGCGCCGCTGCCCGTGCCACTTATGGCGGAATCGATACTGACAAAATTTGAATTTGTCGAAGCCGACCAAGAGCAGCCCGCGGGCATATTGATAGCAAAACTTCCGCTCCCGCCGGTTATCGGAAACGCCTGGGCGATGGGCGAAACCGTAAAGGCGCAGGCCGTCGTCGAAGTCTGCAAATTAATGCTCCAGCCGCCCGCGACGCTGCCCAAGTTGCTGCCGTTATCGTCGACGACAAATAGTTTCCAGACGCCGTTCGGCGGGCTGCCGTAAAAAGCATTAAGCGTCGTGCCGCTCACACCGGACGGCGCGGGCGCGGGAAATGCGTCTCCCGGCTCGAAATCAGTCGGTTTGAAAGTTCCTGAAACAAGTTGAGAATTGTCCGGTAAATTAGAAGCCGCGGTATCGTCAAACGTAAAATTCAGCCCGCCGACCTCGGTGTTTCCGCCGACGTCCGACATCAAGACAATCCGTCTGCCGCTCGGTGAAACGAGCATAATATCAACGTCGTCGGGCGACGTGTGGCTGAAATTCGAGAGCGTGACGGTTGCTTTGGTGACCGTTCCCAAAAGTCCCGAAACCGTTTTCTCCGACGCGTAAGGCTGCGCCGTTCCGATGTCGGGAATCGCAATCGCGTCAGGCGAGCTTTGCACAAAAAGAGTCCAGCCGCCATTGATGCTTCCAGCGTTGTTGCCGCTGTCGTCGACCAGAAAAAGCTGCCAGATGCCGTTTGCCACCGAGCCGTTAAACGCCGAAAGCCGCGCTCCAGTCGGCGCTCCGCCGGGCGCGGATGCGGGAAATGAATCTCCGGGCTCAAAATCCGTCGGTTTGTAATTTCCGCTCGTGATAGTCGTACTGTCGGGAAGCGAAGCGGCGTCGTCCGTAAAAAACAAATTCAGATTCGTCACCGGATTCGTGCCGCCGGCGTCGGACATCAAAACGACTTTGCGGCCGTTCGGCGCGACCAGCATTAAATCGACGTCGTCGGGCGACGCGTGACTGAAATTCGTCAAACTGACCTGAACGCCGGTGACGAATCCGTCGTTATTCGCGACATTTATCTCCGAAGGATAAGGCGCGGCCGGGCCGACGGCCGGAATCGAAATCGCGCTCGTGTTTGTACCGGAAATCGCGTTTGACACCTGAACGTTGTCAATCCACCAGCCCGTTCCGGCTTCCATCGGGTCGGTGCCCAAACGCCAGCGAAAACGGACACTCTGGTTATTTGTGCTGGCCGGAAGAGTTACTTCCGTCGTGATGTAGCCCGACTGCTGGCCGGTCCACGACTGCCGGCCGCCGAGCGGACTTCCCGCCGCCAGCGGCGAGTTGTAGCCGCCGGTGACGAACGTTCCGCCGGCCGCCAGAATATCCTGAAATGCGCCGCCCGCGATGCTGATTTCCAGAACGCCGCCGTCAAATTCAAAATCGGTTTGATAAAAATGCCGGAAAACGAGTTTGTGCTGGATATTGCCGAGCGCAATCGCAGGCGAGACGAGCTCTGCCAGACCTTCAGTATTCGGGTCGTTGATAAAAGCGGCGTTCGGTGCGGTATCGGGAAACGTCGTCACCGTTTTGAAAACGTCAATGTCTCCGGTGTGCGAGGTCGTCCAACCGGCGGGCAGTGCGGGCACGGTGACATTGTCGAAATTTTCGCTGAAGACGATGACCGACGGGCTGAATTCGTCGTCCCGCTGCGCTTCGACGGGTGCGGAACGAAACCAGCAAATCGAAAAAACGATTACGAGCAAGCCGGTAAAACCGAGAGCAAATATTTTTGATTTGTGAAAACCGGCGGATTGTTGTTTGTTCATTAAATCTTTCTCACTCGATAAAACTCGAACCGACGCGAATTTTTCTGTCTGCCGCTCTAACAAATCAGCCGGGCGAGAACTTAAAAATTTATATGCTTTAAGTCGCGTCGGCGCTCTTCGGGCGGATAAAAAGATTGAAAGCGTAGTCGGAGAATTATCGGCTTTTTTGAAAAAATTCGCAAGAACATTTTGGCGCCGCCGATTTTTTTCCGAAAGCGCCCGCATTTGGCGCGAAAACTATTGCCTTTTGCTTATAAAAAAGTTATAAATCAGAGTTATCTTTTATCGCGCCGAGATGCCCTGCCAGACTGATTTGGACTGCTCCGTTCGGGCACGCGCGGCGCGGGAGAAAAAATAAATGTTAATAAAATCCGATGCCTGTCGCCGTTTGCGATTTTTTGCGCTCTGCGGCGTTTTTTGCTGTCTTTTGATTTTCGGCGGCGCAAGCGTTTCGGCAAATGTTCTGCCCGAAGACGCGCCGGTACTTATCAGCGAAGCCAACTCGACCAAAGCTCTGGTCGATGTCACGAGCGGGCGCGGCCGGAATTTATCAAACAAAATCATCCAGCCGGGCAGACAGGCAATCGTCACATTTTTTCTGACCAATCTCGATTTACTCGAAGGCGAAGGCGCAAACGCTTTTCGCGCCGAATTCGAAGACGCGATGCATTTTCGCTACCCGCTCGAAATCGTTTCGTTTGAGAGAACCGCAACGCGCAAAAACGTTTATGCGCTGAGCGTTCGCCTCGGCGACGAAATCGTGGATTTGGGCAACGTTCTCGTTCGCGTGACGTGGCGCGGAATGTCGAGCAATCGCGTGCAAATTTCAATCGGTCACGAAAGCAAAATTGCCGACGACGAAGGCGCAACGCCGACGCCGCTGCCGAACGGGCAGACGAACGTTCGAAAATCGACGGAAAATCGCGCGAATCTGCCGTGGACGGGCGACCGCGTGCGTTTTATCGAGCAGGCTACTTTCGGCGTCAATTCGGCGCTTGAACTTCGCCTTCGGCGCATCGGCTACAGCACATGGCTCGAAGAGCAGATGGACGAGCAGATTTATTCGGCGTTTACATATCCGCCGATGGCGCTCCAGCAGACGACGCCGTCGCCGACGTGTGACGGCGACGTTTCACCGCCCGATATTCCGGCAACCTGTTTTCGCGACAACTACACGATGTACCCGCTGCAAAACTGGTTTTTCAAAGAAGCGCTTTATAACGAAAATCAACAATTGCGGCGGCGCGTCTCGTGGGCTTTGAGCCAGATTTTCGTCGTTTCGGGAAGAACTCTCGTTCAGCCGAGCCGGATGAATCCGTATATCCAGATACTCGATGCCAACGCGTTCGGAAATTACCGGGCTTTGCTCAGGCAAATAACGCTCAACCCAGCGATGGGAACGTATCTCGACATGGCCATCAGCACGAAGCAGAATCCGAACGAAAACTACGCGCGCGAGATTTTGCAGCTTTTCAGCATCGGGCTCGATATGCTCAATCAGGACGGCACGCCGATGCTCGACGGTCAGGGAAACCGTATCCCGACCTACAATCAGGAAACGATTGTCAATTTTGCCAAAGTTTTTACAGGCTGGTCGTTTTGCACGAATACCTGTAACGGCTCCGAGCCGGGCATCGTCAATTACCGCGACCAGATGATTTCCAACGCGGCCAATCACGACACGACGCAGAAAACTTTGATGAGTTATCCGGGCGCAGAGACGATTGTGCCCCCCGGACAAACGACCGAACAGGATTTGGAAGCGGCACTGTCCAATATTTTCAACCACCCGAACGTCGCTCCGTTTGTCAGCAAACATTTAATTAAACAGCTCGTTACGAGCAATCCGACGCCTGCCTACGTCGGTCGCATCGCCGCCGTTTTCAACGACAACGGGCAGGGCACGCGCGGCGATTTGAAGTCCGTCGTTCGCGCTATCCTGCTCGACCCGGAAGCGCGCGGAAACTTGAAGACCGACCCCGATTACGGCAAATTGCGCGAGCCGGTTTTGTTCGTCACAAATGTCCTGCGCCCGTTTAATCCGGCGGCAAACAGCAATATCGCCGTTCCGGCAAGCTGCAATGGCCAGAGCGACGGCGTCATCAACGGCATCACTCAAACGCTCGACCAGGACGTGTTTAACTCGCCGAACGTGTTCAATTATTACCATATGGATTATATAATTCCGAACACGCCGCTGGCCGGGCCGGAATTTGAGATTTTTTCGACCGGAACGTCGCTCAAGCGCCCGAATTTCGTCAATCAGATGGCGCCGGCCAACTCGACCGGCACGACCGGAATTTTGGCCGTCGCACCGACCGCTACCGTCCCGACGAGCACACCGTGCGGAACCAGAATTGATTTGACCAGATTGCAGACGCTCGCGGCATCGGACGCGACCGGCGCGGCTTTGCTCGACACGCTCAACCGCGAAATGATGCACGGCTCGATGAGCAGCGCGGTCAGAAACGAATTTTTAACGGCCATCCAAGCCGTTTCATCGGCGAACACCTTGAAACGCGTGCGCACGGCCTTTTATCTGGTGACGACTTTGAATCAATATCAGGTGCAGAGATAGGCAGCGGTCGGTAGTCAGTGGTCGCGGTCAGTTGAAGATTGAGTTTTCATACGAAACTTAATTTACATTCAACCACCAACTGACCACCGACCACCGGCCACCGACCACTGACAAAGGAATTTATGAAAGAAGACAGACGAGAATTTTTGAAAAAATCCTGCCGCGTCCTGAGTATGACGGCTATCGCCACGCAGCTGCGTCATTTCGGTTTGATGAGCGTCATGGCGCAGGAAAAAATCGATTCGAACGTCATCGCCGGCAACGATTACAAAGCCATGGTCTGCGTTTTTCTCGACGGCGGAAACGACGGCAACAATTCGGTCGTGCCCAATTACACGGAAGGCTACAACCAATACGCGGCGGCGCGTTCGACGCAGGGCTTGGCGATTCCGCGCGCTAATCTGCTGCCCATTACGCCGCCGAGCATGGGCGGACAGGTTTACGGCCTTCATCCGAATTTAAGCGGTCTGCATACGCTCTGGACGCAGGGAAAAATGGCGGTCGTCTGCAATGTCGGCAATCTCGTCCAGCCTTTGACGCGCGCGACGTATCAAGCGGGCGCGGCGCGGCCGTACCAGCTTTTTTCGCATCCCGACCAGTCCGAGCAGTTTCGCACCGCGATTTCGAGCTTCAAATCGACGACCGGCTGGGGCGGCCGCGTCGCCGACCGGACGAGCGCGCTCAACACGGGCGCGGCGATTCCGATGATTACGTCAATTGCGGGCGCGTCGGTTTTTAATAACGGCCTCAACACCAAGCCTTTGATTGTTTCGGCCGCGCCGACGCCGCTCAATCAGCTTCTGGCGTTGAACGGATTCGGCACGGCCGCCGACGAATTAGCGCGCCGGACGGCGATGAACAACGCTCGCCAGCAGGATTTGAGCTACACGATGATTCAAAACGCGAGCATCATCACGCAGCAGGCCGTCAACGTCAGCCAGCAGCTCAGCACCGACCCGACCGTTACCGCCGATTTTCCGGCGACGACGCTCGGCAACCAGCTCAAACAGGTCGCCAAATTGATAAAACTGAGAACGCTGCTCAATATGAATCGCCAGATTTTCTTCGTCCAGCTCGGCGGTTTTGACCATCACAGCGGTCAGTTGGGAAGTCACGACAGTCTGCTCGGGCAGGTCGGCAACGCGCTCAAGGCTTTTTATGACGAAACGGTCGCGCAGGGCGTCGCCGCGCAGGTGACGACCTTTACGATGAGCGATTTTAACCGCACGTTTAACCCGGCCGGTTCGGGCAGCAACGTCGGCTCCGACCACGGCTGGGGCGGTTCGTATTTCGTCATCGGCGACGCGGTTCTCGGCGGAAATTTTTACGGCCGACCGACGTCAAACGGAACATTTTTCCCGACGCTGGTGATGGGAACGGGCGACGACGCCGACGTTCGCGGCCGCTTTATCCCGACCGCTTCGGTCGAGCAATACGCCGCCACGATGGCGCGCTGGTACGGTTTGTCCGAGTCGGATATTCCGCTTGTTTTCCCGAACATCAATAATTTCGCGACATCAAATCTGGGGTTTATGGCATAGATTATAAAGCTTCGCCATAATCTCGAATCATACTTCCAGTCCTGTAAATTAAAATAATAAAGCCGGCCACGTTTTCGCTGCCGGCTTTATTATTTTGGTAAAAATCCTCGCTTTTACTGAAAAGTATTGCGCGGGTCGGTTTTCTGTTTCAGCTCGTATTCCGGCGGCGGATTTGCGCCGAGCAGGTAGCGGACGAAATAATCCCAGCGGCGACGCATCATGTACAAAGAAGCGTTTCCGTAACCGTGACGCTGGTTTGGCAACATTATCAAATCGAAATCCTTGTTTGCCTTTATCAGTTCTTCGACGACGAGCAAAGTATTATACGGCGGAACGTTATCGTCCATCGTGCCGTGCGCGAGCAGCAATTTTCCTTTCAGATTTTTGGCGTAAAGCTGATTTGCCTGCAATTCGTAATTCGATTTCTCGTTGCCCTTTTGCGTCAGCAGCCCGACATATCTTTCGCCCCAATCGTCTTCGTAGTTGCGATTGTCGTGGTTGCCCGATTCGGAAATTCCGACCTTAAAGAAATCGGGATAACGAAACATCGCTGCCGCGGTCGCAAAACCGCCGCCCGAATGTCCCCAGATTCCGACTTTGTCGAGGTCGATAAACGGATATTTCCCGGCGAGCTGTTTCATTCCCGTAATCTGGTCTTCGAGCGTGTTGTCGGCCATATTTCCGTAACACGCGTCGTGAAATTTTTTCGAGCGCAGAGGGTTGCACGTGCCTTCAATCGCGACGACGACGAAGCCCAATTCGGCGAGCGCCTGATTGTCGCCGAAAGCGGGCGTAAACGACCACGCGCCGCCGATGCTTCCGCCTTGCGGGCCGGGATAAATATAATTGACAATCGGATATTTCTTTTTCGTGTCGAGATTCGTCGGCGTCCACATCAGGCCGTAAAGGTCTGTCTCGCCGTCGCGCGCTTTGACGACAATCGGCGTCGGCGGTTTCCAGCCGGTCGCCGTCAGACGCGAAATATCGGTTTTTTCCAAAGTCGCGATGAGCTTTCCGTCAGCATCGCGCAGAACGCTCGTCGGCGGCACGTCCTGTTTTGAATAGCTGTCGATAAAATAGCGTCCCGAAGGCGACCATGTAATATTGTGATTTCCGTCTTCGGGCGTCAGCAGCCGGAGATTTTTTCCGTCCATTCCGATTTTGTAAAGATGGCTGAAATACGGATTACGTCCTGTTTCGCGCCCGCCCGCGAGGAAATAAATCGTGCGGTTTTTGGCGTCGACGTTTTCAACTTCGGTGACGACCCATTCGCCGGTCGTAATCTGATTTTTTACTTTTCCGGTCGTCAAATCGTAGAGATAGAGATGTCCCCAGCCGTCGCGCTCGGAAAACCATAAAACTTCGTTTGTAGCGGGCAGATAACGCCAGTTGACGGTTGACCAGCCGGATTCATACTGCGTCGGCGAAGTTTCTTCGAAAACTTCGCGAACCGCGCCGGTGGACGCGTCGGCGACGCGGAATTTCGCCTGTTTATGGTCACGCGTGGTCGAAACGAAAGCGAGCGTTTTCGCGTCTTCGCTCCATTCGACGTCGGTAAAATCGCCGCTGCACGAAATATCGTCGCAAAGCGTCGAGCGGTGCTGGTCGGGCGGTATTGCGAGACGCACGACTTTCGGACTATCGATGTCGATAATGACGCGCGAAATCGTCACGATTTCCTTGTCGGTCGGAAGCGGGTACTTCCACTGCGAAAGACGCGGCGCGCCGGCGTTGGTCGAAACGAGATACATATCGCTCACGTTGCGCTGGTCTTGCTGAAAAGTGGCGATTTTGCGCGAGTCGGGCGACCACATCAGAACGGGACGGTCACTTTTTTTCCAGCCGGCGTTGTCCGTCGCGTAGCCAAAATCTTTGATGCCGTCGGTCGTCAGCTGCGTGTCTTTGCCGGTCGCGTTATCGCGAACCCATAAATTCCAGTCCTTGATAAACGCGGTGCGTTTTCCGTCGGGCGAAGCGATGCCGTTGACGCCGTTCTGATTCGTCTGAGCGGCGGCCGTCACGTCGCTGCAAGCGTAAGCCTGAATGTCGCATTTCCAGCTTTTTTTGGCGACGACAACCGATATCGAATTTCCGTCCGGCGAAAGGCCGAACGTAAAAAACGGAAGGCTCGAAGCCGTGTATTTTCCGCCGCTTGCCGTCGATAACGCGGCGGCGAGCTTTGTCTGGTCAAACGCCGCCGTGCGCGCGCCGTTGGCCGGATTGACGAGAACGAACTCGCTTCCCTGCGGCGTCAGCGTGCGATACCAGAAACGCTCGTCGGCGAGCCAGTTCGCGCGCACGCTGCCGTGGTCGATTAGCTGCGACGTGTTGTATCCCATAAATTTTTCCGCGCGCGCGTAATCGTCGGCGGTTAAAGAAACGGTATTCTGCGCCAGCGCCGCCGCGACGAAAGCGAAAATAAATACCGGAATGACCAGCTTTGAAAAATAAAATTTGTTCATATTTTTGATTTTTTGCGCTACCTAAAGATTAAAAGGTTTATATAAATCACATTATCAATTAAATCAAGCGTTCTCAACCGCCGGAGATTTGCGCAAGCACGGCACTGAAAAGTTAGAGAAGATTTTCACCGACGAAACCCGCAGAGGAGCGCCGGGATTTTCTCTGCGTGTTTCGGCGGTGGAAATCTTACTCCGACGGGAAAAATCCGCGCAGCCAGTCGTTGAGAACGCAGTCGATGACGAGGTGAACGCGGTCTTCGACGCCGCCGTTTTTGACGCGGTGTTTTAAGTTGAAATCGAGATACCACGCTTCGCCTTCGCTCATCTGCACAAACTGGTCATCGAGATAAAATTCGACTTCCGGGTTGGTCTGCATCGGTATATGAATCCGCACAAAACCGTCTTCGTAACCGAGTTTATAATCGCGGTGCTCGCGGATATTTGAACCGGCGGCGAGACGCAGAAGACGCGCCGATTCGATTTCGCACTTGAACGCCGAGAGAATTTCGGGCACATACGCACAGCGCGTGAGCCAGCCGGTATTTTCGTAAACGCTCGCCGTCGGGTCGGGGTAAAGCTCGACGTTGGCGTCTTTCGCCGCCCGGAGCGCGATTCCGCTCCAATCGCCTTCGTAATACTGCGTGTTAAAATGCGGCGTCCAGTCTTCGGGCGCAAAATGACGCAAATCGTTTTTCAGCCGCGGCGCGTCAAATTGAAACGGAAATTTTAAGGTCGAAATCATAAACAAAAATTAAATTAACTTTCGGCGGCGGATGCTTTCAAGCTCGTCGTAAAGCGGGACGAGCCATTTTTCGGCCGCCTGCAAAACCGCCTCGCTCGCCTGTTTTCTTTTCGCTTCGCTGTCGGGCGCAAACGTCAACCACGGCGTTTTCGAGTTAAACTGCGCCGCTGTTTCGATGCACTCGATGTCTTCAGGCGAATAATCGACGCGAAAATGTTCGAGCATTTCGGCCGTTACGGCTTCGGGCAGCTGATTGTAATTAACGAACCGCGCATTTTCGCTCGCCGCGCCATTTATCGCGCTTTGGCAGAATCTTGCCAGCACGCGCGCGCAGTATTCTTCGGGCGGCATCTGCAACGTTTCCATAAAGTCCAGACCGGGTAAAATCTGCCCGATTGCGCCGGGAATCATCTGCGCGCCGCGCTCGCGCATCTGCGAAACGAGAACTTCGACCGGATTGCGATAAAGAAAAATCCACGGAGTTTGCGGGAACGCGCGCCGAATCAAATCCAAATCAATCGTGTTCCAGCTGTCGAATTTTATAAAATAATATTTTTCGTCGCGCCGTCTTTGTCCGAGCGCGCCGACAATCCATTTCAGCCAGCGCGCGCGCTGCTCGTCCGTCACCAAATCGTTTTTTGTATTGGCGCGCAAAATCGAATCAACCGGCGGCGGCTCGGACATGACGATATTCCGCGCCGGCGAAGCGAGCATCTGCGCGACTAAAGTCGAGCCGCAGCGCGACATGTGAAAAACGAATCCGGTCGGCTCAAGTCCCGGATTGCGCTCGTTTAATTCGCCCAGAACTTCGAGCGGCGTTTGATGCCGGAATAATAAATTAAACGGCTGCGTCATCTGCCACTCGACGGTGTTATCGAAAAACGGCTGCGTAAAACGCGTCGCGCCCATATAACACCAATCGACAAACGGCCGATTCTCGTGCCAGTAGACGCGAACCGGCGTCCAGTCCTGAAATTTTTCGGTTATATCCATCTTTCAATCCACACGCGCCGATTTTCGCGCATCGCTTCCCAAACGTCTTCCGCCGTAAATTCAATTCCGCGCGCCGCGCCCGTTTCGACGACGCGCGCGACAAACTCGTCGCGCTCCGTAAAGCCGCGCAAGCTTTCCTGAAGCGGCAAATCTTCCAGAACAATCTGCCGGAATTTTTCGAAATTTTCCTGGGACATAAATTTCAAGTGAAAAGTGAATAGTTTAAGAGTTTTTTCTTCACTTTTCACTTTTTATAAAACCTTTTTCAATCAGATAATTTATAATCGAGCGCGCGTTTTCGGCGGGCGTTTGATTGACGGTGGCGAGAGTAATTTCCGCGTTTGCGGGCGGCTCGTAAACGTCGTCGATGCCCGTAAAATCTTTTATTTCGCCGCGCCGCGCTTTAGCGTACATTCCCTTTGTGTCGCGCTCTTCGCAGACCTCGAGCGGCGTGTCGACGTAAATTTCGATAAAATTTTCGCCGACCAGACGGCGGATTTCGGCGCGCGTTTTTTCATACGGGCTGATGGCCGCGCAGACGGCGATTCCGTTGTGCCGCGTAATCTCGGAAGCGACAAAACCGATGCGGCGAATGTTTGCGTCGCGCCCTTTTTTATCAAAGCCGAGTCCGGCCGAAAGATTTGTTCTGACAATATCGCCGTCGAGCAAGGTGACGCGCCGGCCGTGCATCGAAAGCATCGCGGTTAGAATCTCGGCGACGGTCGATTTTCCCGCACCGCTCAAACCCGTAAACCAGAGGCAGACGCCCTGCCGGTGACGCGGCGCGTAAGTTTCTTCAAGAATGTCGGCCACCTCCGGACGCGTAAACCAGGCGGGCAAGCGCTCTCCCTTGCCGAGATATTCGTCGCGCACTTCGGTTCCCGAAAGCTCGAAATATCGCTTTTGTCCGGTCATTTCTTCGCCTGCTTCCATATATTCGGCCGTTTCCGGAACGTAAACAAATTGACGAAAAGGCACGACCTTGACGCCCAATTCCTCGCTGAATTTTTCGACCAATTCTTGCGCGGCATACGGCTCGTAAAAAGATTTGCCGTTTGAATCCGCGCCCGGCCCGGCGTGGTCGCGACCGACGATTAAATGATTTGCGCCGAAATTGCGGCGGATGAGCGCGTGCCAGAGTGCTTCGCGCGGCCCGGCAAAACGCATCGCGAGCGGCAACAGCGCGAGCACAACGCGCGAACGGTCGTAATATTTTTCCGTTAAGATTTTGTAAGTCCGAACGCGGCTGTAATAATCGACGTCGCCCGGTTTTGTCAGCCCGACGACCGGATGCAGCAGAAGCGCGCCGCCGGTTTTCTCCATCGCGTCCTGAATCAGGCCTTCGTGCGCGCGGTGAAGCGGGTTGCGCGTCTGAAACGCGATGATTGTTTTATTTCCGAGCTTTTCCAAACGCGCGCGAACCTCGCCGAGCGAAAGACGCAAATCGGGAAAATCGTAATAGCGCGGAAGCTCGACGACGCGCAGACGGCCCGAAATGTTAAATTTCCCCCAGTTGTTCATTTCCGCCACGAGCGGATGTTTGGCGTCCCCGGTGCCCAGAACTTTTTGCGCCAGCTCGGCACGCGACCATTCGTAAAGCTCCTCGACCGACATCGTCGCCAGAAGATTGTTTTTCGCGTCGCGCAGGGCGATTTCCTGTCCTTCGCGGATTTTGCTTTCGGCGTCAATCGGCAAAGTTATCGGAATCGGGAAAACGTGCCCGCTCGCCAGACGCATTTTTTCGAGCACGCTTCGATAATCGGCGCTCGTCATAAAACAATCGAGCGGCGAGAAAGCGCCCGTCGCCAGCAGTTCCAAATCGCAGATGGCGCGCGCCGAAAGCTGCAAGGACGGGAGCGTGTTGGCGTAAGCCTTAAAGTCTTCGGTTTCTTCCGGCAAAATGACGAGATTTTTCAGCGCGCCGCCGTACGGCGTGATGAGAAGCGTTTCTTTTATCGCAGTTGTGTCCACAAAAATTTAGTGAGTGAAAAGTGAATAGCGAAGAAAAGCTTCTTGAACTATTCACTCTTTATTAAAAATTCGAGCATACCCGATTGTAAACAAACGGATATGCTCGGTTGATTTTCAAGTTATCTCGAATTTTGGTTTTAGTTTCTCGACGGGAAAATGCCTTCGAGCGCGATGCAGTAGTTAAGCGTCAAAAACGGCTGCAAAATCGAAAACGGCTGGCTTCCGCCGGAAATGCCGGTCGGCGGCTGCTGCCCCATATTTGTATTGTCGCTCGTCGCCGCATAAACACCGGGGTCGGTTTTACCGAGAAATGTGTTCTGCGGCGAATTCTGCCCGCCTTCCGAGCTGTTGACGTTGACGACTATCGTATGCTGATGCGCAGGCATTTGGTTAGTCGTTAAAGTCGTGCTTTCCGTACCGGAAACTTCGCCTAAAGTGTAGTTGCTCAAACCCGGCCCCTGACCCGAACTGTTAGGAACGCGTCCGCGCAAATCCGGTAAAGCGAAAGTCGTCTGGCCGTTGCCGCCGTAGGTCGTGCCGAGCAGCGAGAAAAGCGCCGTATTTTGAGCAATTGGCAAAATCTGCCCGGCGCAGAACGCCCAGCCGCGCGGGGCAAAGTTGTATGGAAAGATCTGAATTTGTCCGATAAACGGGGATGACATGTTATTTTCTCCTTAAATTGTTCTGAACTGTTTTGGTTAATTGAAAAGGGTTACAAAATACAAACCGAATAAATCGAAAATTAATTTCTCGACGGGAAAATGCCCTGGAGCGCAATACAAAAATTGAGCGTCAGAAACGGCTGTAAAATCGAAAACGGCTGGCTTCCGCCGGAAATGCCGGTCGGCGGTTGCTGTCCCATATGAGTATTGTCGCTCGTCGCCGCATAAATACCCGGGTCGGTTTTACCGAGAAATGTGTTCTGCGGCGAATTCTGCCCGCCTTCCGAGCTGTTGACGTTGACGACTATCGTATGCTGATGCGCAGGCATTTGGTTAATCGTTAAAGTCGTGTTTTCCGTACCGGAAACTTCGCCTAAATCGTAGTTGCTCAAACCCGGCCCTTGTCCCGCACCGTTCGCAACCCGGCCGCGCAAATCGGGCAAAGCGAAAGTCGTTTGACCGTTGCCGCCGAAAGTCGTGCCGAGCAGCGAGAAAAGCGCCGTATTCTGCGCTATGGAAAGAATCTGTCCGGCGCAGAACGCCCAGCCGCGCGGGGCGAAATTATATGGAAAAATATTAATTTGTCCTAAGAATGGTTCTGACATTTACGTTCTCCTTTGATTGAACTGTTTAAGTTGATAGAAAAGAGTTACAAACCGCAAACTCTCTGAAAACGAAAGATTATTGACACCATATTTTGCGAAAAGGCATCACTTCCCCTGTCGCAAAAAGTAAATTATTTAAGTTTATGGAAACTAAAACTAGTTGGAACGAAAGGATAATACTCTTTTTCGCAAATTGATTCAAGTTTTAATTAAAAAATTTTGAGTTTTTATGAAAGAAAAAAAAGGCAGCCTTATTTTTACGTATTCCGCTCGTTTTTTCTCAATCATCGAACGATTAAAACGGTCAGCCGACGGACGATATTTACGCCGTAGTCAGCCTGCCAGATACGTGATAAGTGATAAGTAAAAGGTGAAAGGCAAGGGCTGTTACTTGTCACTCATCACTCATCAATTCCCACATCTTCTTTCTCAATTCTCGCTTTTAAAAAGCTATTGACTAAAATAAGCATCAGGTCTATCATTAGGTCTGACTGCTTTTCAGTTTATAAAGTGCGTAGTTGCAATAATTCGTTAATTTTGCAGATGGTCAGCAAACCATTTCACAAAACAATTTGTTCAAGCGATTTTTATACTTAAATTTCCCTAAAACAGGGTGTAGTTCCAGGAGAGAAAACCAAATGTTATCTAAAAACTTGAAAGTTCTTCGTTACGCGGGATTGCTGTTGTCGATTGCCGCGTTTTTCAGCGTCCTTATTTACCCGTCCATCACAGGCAAAGCGGCTCTGACCGACGTTAATGATTTGCAAAAGCAAATGGAAGCGGTCAAAGGCACGATTGAAAGCGGCGACCATTCGATTGATATATTAAACAAATATTACCGGCTGGCCAACGCCGTCAGCAATTGCACCATCGTCGGTCGCGTGGTCGCGCCAACCATCAAAGCTCCTTTTTCGCCGCAGGCGACTACGTGCATCAACGGCGCATTGAGCGTCGCCGACCCGACTTATAATCGCGTGCAGACAATATCGACCGGAACGGGCGTCGGAACGGGCGTCGTCGGCAACTGCAGTTTGAGCGGTTCGGGAACGGCCACGCATTACGACGTTTACAGCTTTAATTTGTCCGGCTGCGCCGCCTTTCCGACCGCCGTTACCGCCCAGCTTTGCGGCCCTGCCGGATGCGCGCCTCCGGGATCGCTCGATTCGGTTCTGACGCTTTACAGAAACGTCGCGGCAGGCGACCCTCTGACCGCTAACGGCGGTTTGCCGGCGGTCTTTAATCCGGCTTCGCCCTGCACCAACGCGCGCGCGGCAAACGACGATTCGGGTACGACGCCGACTTCGTCGGGCGGCTCGACCTGCAACCAGCTCAACCCGGCCGATTGTCTCGCGCAGTGCGGAACTTCGACTGCTTTGTCCGAATTCAAAAGAACCCTCGGCAGCGGACGCTTTACGATTGTAGTTACCAGTTTCGGTAATACGACGACGCTCAATTCCTACAATCTTTATGTCGATGTCCCGGCTGCGGGCTGCGCGCTCGCGCTCGCACCGACCGCTGCCAGCGCACAAATCGGCGGACGCGTCAGCAACAGCACCGGAAGCGGAATCAGCCGCGTCACCGTGACGCTTTCGGGCGGCGGATTAAGCCAGCCGATGCAGGTTAGTACAAACGGTTTCGGCTATTACAATTTCGGTGAAGTTCCGGTCGGCGAAAATTACGTCATATCGGTCGCTTCGAAAATGTATACGTTTAATCCTCCGACCAGAGTCGTTGCTTTGGAAGACAATATTGCCAACGCCGATTTCGTCAGCGAGCAATAACGAAAAGGAAGTTAAATAGTTAAAAACGATTGGTAACAGGCAGTTGGTTAAAATAAAACCAAAAACCAACTGCCTGTTACCAATTATTTTTTACAAATGAATTGAAATTATCCGTAGGAAAAGTTAGAATTTTAATGGTTTCAATTTCCCCCGACATTCCCTTCTGGAAAGATAGAAAAAATCCCACTTGAAAAATTATGATTACCCGACGCAATTTTATCGAAATGCTGAGCCTGACGGTTGTCGGCGGAGCATCGCTGACCTTTGCAGGAAAAGCACTGGGACAAACGTTTAAGCCCGGCGATTTGTTTTCGCTTCCCGCGGAAAGCCTCTCCGACCCGGTTTTATCGTTTACGAGCGCGCATTTTACGCCGTTTATCAACAACGACTTTCAAGGCCGGCCGCAAGGCGCGCGCCGCTCCGAGCGGTTAAAGCTTTTAAACGTCAAGGAAGTTCAGCTCAAAGGCAATCTGGAGAAAAGCGTCGCCGGCGACAGCTTTTCGCTGATGTTTGCAAGCTTGCGCAACGCGCCGCTGACCGGAAATTTATTTGAGTTTGTTCATCCGTCGCTCGGCGTGTTCACGCTTTTCCTGACGCCCGTCAGCGCCGAGCCGAATCGCTACGAAGCAATTATAAATCATCATCGACTGGCGTAATTTGGTGATTAAACACGGCCTCGAAACTGAGACCTTTTTCACTTTGCGCGACCGAAACTAAAAAAAGTTCCATCGTGCCGAGCGCGTCGTGCTCGACCTTGCAAAGTTTTTGTAAAGGCGGAGTGCTGTTCGGCGCCAGAAAAATTACGGCGAAAGCTTCATAGCGCGGCTTTTGGCGAAGCTTCGTGACTTCTATCAAATCGACTTCCGTCGCCTGCTCGCCATCGAAAAAGACGCGGAATTTTGTGTTTAAGTGACTGGCAAAATCATCTCTGCCGGGTAATTCAGACATTTATTTTTTCTCCGATAATCGTTTATCCGTCGGCTCGCCACTGCATCATAAAATGCGAAATCGTCTCGCCCGTAAACTTGCAGTTGAGGCGCTCGTAAAACCGGATGGCCTTAAAGTTTGTCTTGAGAACGTGAAAATTAAAAACTTTTTTTGACTGCTTCGCTTCTTCAAACAAATTTTGCATCAAAAACGTGCCTATCCGCAAATTTTGGTATTCGGGCAAAATCGCCAAATCGATTCCAAGCAATTCCGTCTCATAGCGCGCCGTCCAGAGCCGCCCGACGCGCGCATCGTCCAACAAAACCATATCGTGGCTCGAATCCGGGTAATACGTCGCATAATGGTCTTTCTGCAATTGGTACTGCATCAGCGAAAGCTTTCTTTTCTGTTCCTCGTCAATCGCCGCCATCTGTATATCGTCGCGCGTCGTGTAGTAAAGCTCGATTAAAAAATCTTCCTCGTCGGGCAGGACGACCGGGCGCAAAGAGATTCTGTCAGCTAAATTTGCGTTTTCCTTATTCATAAAACGTAAGTTGTTTTTGAGATTATAGATGATTTGCGTTCAATCGTTAAATACTAAAATCCGCTCGAAAGTCTGATGCATAAACCGTCCGAAAATCGTCGGAGTTTGACGAATTGTGAGCATAATACCCTTATGCCGGGCAAAAAGCAACGTTCGCCGCCGGAGTCGATTGCAGCATCAAAATTCCTTAAGAAATCTTAATATTTTTTTTATAGCTTTGGTTTTGTGCAAAGTGTTATTCTCAAACAAACGCTTTATTTTTATGTTCGCAAATTACTTAAAACCTCGGAGGGTCGTGATAACCGGTTTCGGCTGCGTAACGCCAATCGGCATCGGGTGCGAGAACTTCTGGGCGGGCTTGAGCGAGAGCAAAAGCGGCGTCAGCCTGATAGAAAGTTTCGACGTTTCCGACTCGGACGTAAAAATCGGGGCTGAAATAAAAGATTTCGACTGGGAAGCGGAATTAAACCCGAAAGACCGGCGGCATGTTCCGCGAACCGTTCCGCTCGCGCTCCGGTCGGCGCGCGAAGCAATCCTTGACGCCCGCATCGAAACGGACAAGCTTTCCCTTGAGGAAAGACAAAATTTCGGCGTCGTTCTGGGAACCGGCGGCGGCGGTCTCTCGTTTACCGAAAAACAGTATAAATACTGGTTTGCGGGCGAAGCAAACAAAGTGAGCGTATACACGATTCCGTCATCGACGCACGGCGGCCTGTCTTCGGAACTGTCGATGTTTTTCGGTCTCCACGGGCTTTCGCACGTTATCTCGACCGGCTGCACGAGCTCGACGGACGCAGTCGCTTACGCCGCGCAGCACATCGCGCTCGGAAAACAAAACGTGATGCTCGCGGGCGGCGTCGATGCTCCGCTCGCGCGCGGAATTCTCGAAGGATTTAATTTGATGACGGTTCTGACAAAAAACTGGAACGCCGCGCCGGGAAAAGCTTCGCGCCCGTTTGATAAAGACCATTCGGGAATCGTCCTCGGCGAAGGCGCGTGGATTTTTGTGCTTGAAAATCTGGAAAGCGCAATTTCGAGAGACGCCAAAATCTACGCCGAAATCAAAGGTTACGGCGCGACATGCGATGCTTATCACCGCGTCCGGCTCGAAGAAAACGGCGAAGAACCGGCGCGCGCGATGAGGCTCGCGATGCAGGACGCCGCGCTCGCGCCCGAAGACGTCGATTACGTCAATCTGCATGGAACTTCGACCGTGCTGAACGACCGTATCGAAACAAAGGCCATCAAGCTCGCTTTCGGCAAACACGCTTACCGGTTGCCGATGTCGGCGACAAAATCGCAAATCGGTCATCCGCAGGGCGCGTCCGGCGCAGCCGGAATCGGCGCGGCGCTGCTGGCTCTGAACAAAAACGTAATCGCGCCGACGATAAATCTGGATACGCCCGACGCCGACTGCGATTTGGATTACGTGCCGAATACCGCGCGCAAAAGGGAAGTAAAAACCGCGCTCTGCAACTGCATCGGCTTCGGCTCGAAAAATTCGGCTCTGGTTCTGGGCAAATTTGAAACTTAAAGTCCTGTCTTAGGCAGCGTCAAGAAGCGGATTCAATCGCCGAATCAAAATACGTTCAGTTGTCCTGAGTTGGCGGTGTCAGTCCGATGGTTAATTTCTTCAGCATATTTTCGGCTTTTTTCAATCGCTCTTTAATCTCGGATTCGTCCGCGTTGGTCATCTTCGCCAGCACCCAACTGGCGTAAGTAATCGCTCCAGACTCGTCCGGCGACGTAAAATAGCCGTACATATATTTCGAATTCGTGCTAACTTTCAGCATAAATACTCCGCATGTATCGGTGTCATCGACGCTTGATTTCCACTTGCCTGTAATTTGTCTTTCTTCCGACAAGCTGCCGTCCGCGGTGTAATAATCGTTATGCTTGTTGTGCGTACTAAGGATGGAGATGCCGTCGCGGCGCGCGCTGATTTCGACTATTTCCTCTACCCGCGGCATTCCTTCTTCAGCCGTCATTGGGTATGACGAGCACCATTCGCCGACAAGATGCTGAAATTTCGGAGCTTCGATACTGTTGCTGATAAGGTGGCAGGCTTCTTCCACGTCTGACGCGTTATCATCCTCAAACCGTGCGGCATTGTATGTCGCAAGCGTGACGCCTGCGAAGTCAGAAGGAATTTTGAGTTCGCTGGTTTCCTCGTAAACTATAAAAACTCGCTCGCGCCCGCAAGCCCCCATAAACAAGCCGCTCTCAAATAAAACGTTATCGCGAGGAGAAAACTTCGTTTCGTCTTTGCTTGTCGTTACATCGTCCGGTGCGAAAACGAAAACGGCAAAGTCATATTCATTACGATTGTTTAGAAGCGTTTCAAGGAATCCTTCATTAAGTCCAAAAACATCTTCATTCCATATCTTGACTTCAGCACAGTCCTCCAAACCTTTTTTGAGAGCTTTTGCTACTTTCAAATTTATTTGCGAAGAACCGATAAACAATTTAGGTTTTGACATAAAAACTTTCTAAGCAAAAATCATATTGCCCTGTAATTTCCCCAATTTTTACATCGTTTATAAAATTAAGTCAAGAAAAATTCCGTCTTTGTTCAGAATTTACTTCGGAATGAAAACACAAAGCGCGCATATCTTTTTTGTCGATTTCAGCAATAAATTTTTAAGATTAAACCGTTTCGCCGCGCCGCACTTTTTCGATGCGATGGACTTTGTCGAGATAATTGTGGGCCGCTTCGGATTGGAAAAGCTCGCGTGTTTCGGTTTCGTCTTCGCGGACGGGCTCTAAAGCCAAATCCATATATTCGAGCTTTTTCGGGGCTTTCCTGACTTTGCGGTAAATCAGGCGCAAGCGAGTGTAGAGCGAAATCCAGCGAAATTGTTTGAGCAGCGTTTCGAGAAAAATTTTCGGATAAAAAACGAATGGATTTTCAATCTTCAAGTTCGAACGACGATTTTTGCGTACCTTTCGGCGCAAAAATCCGCCTTCGAGCGGGTGAATTTTCTCGATGTCGATGCAGCCCTTAAACCATGTGATAAAAAACATCGTCTTGCCCGGACTCGTGCCGGTCGCAATCGCGCGGCGCAAAACGATTTCGACGTGCTCGTCCGTGTAATAAGTCGCCCACGCTTTTTTATATGTTTCTTCCCAATCGGATTTCGACATTTTCGGGTGCGCGGTGACGGCGTGATTGAGGTCGTATTTGTTCAAATCCGCGTCCATTTCTATTCCGGCCTCGTGCAGGCGCTTGTGGTCGGCCGAGCCGGGAAGCGGCGTCAGATAAAAAAATTCGAGTAAATCGACGGGCAGTTCCTTTTTGATAATCTCTATGTCGTGCAGAACCGATTCTTCGGTGTCGCCCGGAAAACCTAAGATATAACCGCAGTAAGTGACGATTCCGGCTTTTTTCCAGGCGAGCAGCATCGCGCGGTAATCGGTGATTTTGTTTTGCCGCTTGCTTGCGCCGAGCAAGCTGTCGGGATTGATATTCTCGAGACCGATAAAAACGCGCTTGACGCCCGCGCGTCTGGATTTTTCGATAAAATTCGGTATTTTATGACAGAGCGTATCGACCTGAATGATAAAGCTGATTTTCAGTTTTTTCTCTTCGCGCAGATAAATCAGTTTATCCAGAATCGCTTCCCAATCCTTGTTGCGGGCGAAATTATCGTCGGTGATAAAAAATGAATGAAGCCCCTGCGCAACGTTTGAAAGGACGATTTTTTCGATATCTTCGGGCGAGCGGCGACGCGATTTTCTGCCCTGAACATTGATAATCGTGCAGAACGAACAGGTAAACGGGCAGCCGCGTCCGGCGTCAAAGCTGGTCGTCGCACCGGCCGTCAGATGAACTCTTTCAGCCGGAAGAAGCGGCGTCGCGACGCCTTCGATGTTCGGCAAATCGTCCATAAAATTGTAAATCGGCCGGAGCTTATCGCGTGAAGCGTCAATCAAAACCTGTCCGAGACGCTCTTCGGCTTCGCCCGCAAAAAGCGAAACGCCCATATCGAGGGCTTTTTGCACGTGCGCGTCTCTGTCTTTGAGCATCGCCATCGTGCCGGAGACGTGAAAACCGCCGACGGCCGTTTTGATATTTCGCTCGCGCAAAACGGCGGCAATGTCGAGCGAGCGCGGAAATTGATTTGACTGGACGCCGACGAGCATCACCATTCCGTCGTCCGCGTTTTCGACCAGAGAAATTATTTTATTCGTTTTGACGACGGTGTTCGTCTCGTCGAAGGCGTGGATTTCGATTTCCCAGTCTTCGCCCAAAATTTTATTTTCGGCGCATTCGAGCGCCAGACCGTAAAGACAGGCGAGCGAATTTGAAGGAATCGCCGAGCGAAACCACTGGATAACATAGCCGTCGTCGTCATAATGCGACGGCTTGATGAGAACGAGACTGAATCTTTTTTTACTCATTAGCTTTTGAAACGAATTGATTTTATATGAATAGACTGTTTGATACAACACAAGATTTAGGCGTCGAGGGGTGAAATTTCAGGTTCAAACGCCTAAATTTCAGGTTCAAACGCCCAAGTTTCAGGTCTTAGACCTGAAACTTGGGGCTCGGAACGTCAAATTTGGGGTCGTCAGGGGTCAAATTTGACGTTTAAGACCTCAAACTTGTGGTTCTGAGCCTCATTTTTGGAGTTTGGAACGTCAAATTTGAGGTTCGAAGGCCTCAAACGAGCGGCAGGCGACCGCACATGTCGGCGGCGGCATAAACAAGTGCTGCCGACGACGTGATAAAATCAAAATATGAACGTAACGCATCTGTACTGCTCGGCCTGCGGTCAAACTTACAAGCCGAACAAGCTTTATAATCTCTGCGCCGCCTGCGGCAAGCCTTTGATGGTCGCCTACGATTTGGAAAAGGCCGCGCAAACTCTAACCAAAGAATCGTTAAAATCACGCGTCCCGACGCTCTGGCGCTACGAGGAAGTTCTGCCCGTCGAGAAAAAGGAAAATCAATTATCACTCGGCGAAGGAATGACGCCGCTTCACAAAGCGGAAAATCTGGGCGCAAAATACGGATTAAAAAATCTATACATCAAAGACGAATCGCTCAACCCGACGCAGAGCTTCAAAGCGCGCGGAATGGCGCTGGCCGTTTCGATGGCCAAAGAGCTCGGCGTCACGAAAGTCGCCGCGCCATCAGCCGGAAACGCCGCCGGAGCGCTTTCGGCCTACGCCGCGCTTGCCCGTATGGAGTGTCATATTTTTGTGCCGCAAGATACGCCGAAAGCGTGCGTTATCGAATGCCGCGCGCTCGGCGCGCACGTTAATCTGATTGACGGTTTGATTACCGACTGCGGGCGCATCGTCGGCGAGAGAAAAGAAGCCGAAGGCTGGTTTGACGTTTCGACTTTAAAAGAGCCGTATCGCATCGAAGGCAAAAAAACGATGGGTTACGAAATCGCCGAGCAGATGAAATGGCAGCTGCCGGACGTCGTTTTTTACCCGACCGGCGGCGGAACGGGACTCGTCGGAATGTGGAAAGCGTTTGACGAGATGGAGCAGATGGGCTGGATTGACGCAAAACGACCGCGAATGATTTGCGTTCAATCAGTCGGCTGCGCGCCGATTGTCAAAGCGTTTCACGAAGGCGACGCTTTCGCCGACGAATTTCCGAACGCGCACACGGTCGCATCCGGTCTGCGCGTTCCCAAAGCAATCGGCGATTTTATAATGCTCGACATTTTGCGAAAAAGCGGCGGAACTGCCGTCGCCGTTTCCGACGAAGAATTAATCGAGGGCGCTACCGAAATCGGCGCGGCAGAGGGAATTTTCGCCGCGCCCGAAGGCGGCGCGCTTCTCGTCGCACTCAAAAAACTGCTGGACGCAGGCGAAATCGAAAAAGACGAGCGAATTGTTTTATTCAATACGGGCTCGGGAATCAAATATCTGGAAGCTTTTGAATCTATTTGAGAGCGAATTTTTTATAAAGCGCGAGCGGCAAACTGCGATTTTTTAGTCGGTTTGCCGCTCTTGTTTTGTTAAATTGTCTGGCGTGACTTTGACGCCGCCGCATTATTACGGCACAAATGCCGCCGGAACCGGTTTGTCATCGCTTACGCCGAATTGGACTACGCCGTAATCGGCCTGCGAACGCAGCATATACCATGTTCCGTTTCTAAAGACAGCAACATCGGTTTTTCCGTCGCCGTCGTAATCGGCCGCCGCCGGAATGTCTGAAGCGACGCCGAACTGGACTGAAAAGAAACCTTGCGCGCTTCGCAGGACATACCACACGCCCGAACGATAAACCGCCGGGTCGGCTTTTCCGTCGCCGTCGAAATCGCCGACGACCGGCTTATCCGAAGCCAAACCGAACTGCACCGAGCTGACACCGTTGTCGGAAGCTCTCAGCCAATACCAAACGCCGTCTCGATAAACCGCGAAATCAATTTTGCCGTCGCCGTCAAAATCAGCCGGGACGGGTTTGTCCGAAGCAATTCCAAATTGTACGCTGCGGGTTTGACTGCTCGACAGATTAAGCGTGTACCAGATGCCGGAGCGAAAAACCGCCAGCTCGGCGCGGCCGTCGCCGTCGTAATCGGCCGGGAAGGGAGCGTCGCCGGCAAGTCCGAACTGAACAGTATTGAAATTGCCGTTAGAGCTATTGAGCCAATACCAGACGCCGTCGCGAAATACGGCGATATCCGTCTTGCCGTCGCCGTCAAAGTCAGCCGGAGCAATCTTGTCCGTGCTTAACCCGAAACGCGTCGGCGTGTAGCCGCCGGAAGCGTTGAGCACATACCAGACGCCTTCTGCCGGGCGGAAAATAGAAATATCGGATTTGCCGTCGCCGTTAAAATCGGAAGACGTTCTTCTCGTCACCGGGTCGCCCGCGTAACGCGCGAGAGCCATATTGTATTCGATTCTCGTCTGGTCTTCGATTTCTCCGCCGACGACGATTTTGCCGTCGGGCTGAATCAAAACGTCTCCGAATTCGTCGTTTGTCGCGTTAAAAGAATTTGGAAGCCGGTCGTTAAAATCGGTGAACACCTTGCCGCCGGAACCGAAACTCGTGTCGAGACCGCCGCTTGCGTTAAGCCGCGCGACGGCCAGGTCAAAAGGCGTGTTATTGCCGAGTTGCGCTCTGCCGATAAGAACGATTTTCCCGTTTTGCTGAACCGCGACGCCGTTTGCGCCGTCGATTCTTCCGTTTCCGGTCATATCGACGACAAACTTGCCGTCGCCGTCAAAGCCTGTGTCGAGCGAGCCGTTCGGATTGTAGCGCGCGACCGCGAAATCATACGCGCCCGCCGGGCCGCTGTAACCGGAAACGACGATTTTGCCGTCCGGCGCGATGCTCATATCGCTCGCGTTATCAAGGGAATTGTTCGCAAAATCAGTCAGAACTTTTCCGCCGACGCCAAAGCTCGCATCCAAGCTTCCGTCCGAATTGTAGCCGACGAGCGCGAAATCGCCGCCGCTGCCGTCGCTGTTAAAACGCGTTCCCGCGACCACGATTTTCCCGCCCGAAAGCAGCGCGACTTCCGCGCCGCCGTCGACACCGCCGTCAAAATCAGTCCGCGCCAGACCGCCGACACCGAAACTCGTATCAACCGTTCCGTTGGCGTTATATCGAATCGTCGCAAAATCGGTGGCAGTCCCGCCGTTCGCATAACCGGAGGCGATAATTTTGCCGTCGGGCTGAATCGCCAGGCCGGTGACGAGGTCGTAAACGGGCGTAACGTCCTGAACCAACTTTCCGTCACCGTCAAAGCTCGAGTCGAGCGCGCCGTTCGCATTATAACGGGCAAGCGCAAAGGCGAAATTATTATTGCCGAGGTCTGTAAATCCGGCGGCGACAATTTTCCCGTCCGGCTGAATCGTCACAGCGGACACTTGCTCGTAACCGTTAAAATACGTGGTTAATTTTCCGCCGCTGCCGAAGCTCGAATCCAGACTGCCGTCCGTGTTGTAGCGCGTTAAAGCGAAAGCCGGAGCATTGGCGACGCCGTTGGGCGAAATAAAAGCGTAACCGGCGGCGACGATTTTTCCGTCCGGCTGAATCGCTATTGCCGTAATCCCCGAACGCGGGCGAAAAGTCGTGGTTTGCGCCGGAAATACGGTAGAAACTTTACCGTTTGCTCCAAAACCCTGGTCGAGGTCGGCGGGCGAAGCAAAAATTTCGGAATTCGCGCCCGAAAAAACTGCAGAAATTGTGAAAAAAAGTAAAACCTTGATTATTTTGTACATTATTTTGTTTCTATGATGAAGAAATACACTTCAAATTTGCCTTTCGGCTTTATAATTCACAGTGTCGACGGAGATAGAAAAAAGACACCGCAATCGTAAATTTTTAGAGTGAAAAATTTGTTTGATGCTTAAATTCTTTTCATCCTGTATGCTAATTTTGTGTTTGAAAAACGCAGCTACCAGCTTGAACGCATTGACACGGGCGATTACACGCCCGAGGAATACGAGCGTTTTTTGCGCGAGATTCGGTTTATCAATCGCGTTCTGGGCGACGATTTAGCGCTCAAAAAAACGCTTTTGAAGGAAATCGAAAGAGAAAATTTGCAGCCGTTTTCAATTTTGGACGTCGGTGCGGGTTCGGGCGAGCTGCTCCGGACAATCGCCGTGTTCGGGCGAAAAACAAAGCGAAAAGCGCGTCTTTTCGGACTTGATTTAAACGAGCTTTCGGTCAAATCCGTTTTGGAAGAGTCGAGAAAATTCGGCGAAATCAACTCGATTCGCGGCGACGCATTGAGTTTGCCTTTTGCCGATAAAGCATTTGACTACGCCATTTGCTCGCTTTTTACGCATCATTTTACGGACGAAAACGTGGTGAAAATTTTTCTCGAGCTAAATCGCGTCGCGCGTCGCGGCGTTTTCGTCATTGACTTGCATCGTCACCGCGTCGCCTACGCGCTTTACAAAATTTTCTGCGCCGCTTTCCGAATCAGCCGACTTGTCCGCGAAGACGGCTTGCTTTCGATTCTGCGCTCTTTCAAGCCCGACGAATTAAAGCTTTTAGCTGAGGCGGCGAATTTGAAAAACGTCTCGGTCGAAAGACATTTCCCGTTTCGTCTCGTCCTACGAGGAAGCTGATTTTGTCTTTTCTTCGGCGGCGGCAATGTGCTTTGCCGTGTCGATGTAATGACGGAAACGCGTGACTTTGCCCTCATCGTTAAAATTCCAGAGATGAATTTCCTCGTCGCTGAAAAATTCGGCTTCGATTTCGATTTCCGCCGCGACGCGCCCCGCGCCTTCCATCAAAGCCAAAACATCGAATTTTTTTATTCCCAAATTTGCGACTTCGCCGAAAAACTCGATGACGCCGGGAATTCCTTTTTTATAACGCAGATACGGAACGTCGGCTTTCTGCGAAAAATTGTCCGACCATTTTTCCCAATCGACATCTTCGGCAAGCTTTGACAAAATCGTCGGCACGTCGCCTTTGCCGAAGGCTTCGTAGATTTCCTTAATAGTTTCTAAATTGCTCATTACACTCTCCTTTTCAAATTAATTTATCGCGCTCGAGTTTCGCCAGATGCGCCGAAACGCTCATTACGGCCAGCGGAAATAAAAGCGGATTGAGATTTTCGTAAACTCTTCCGGCAATCTCTTCGGGCGTTGTCACGCCGCGCTGAAATGCTTCGAGAATTTGTTTTTCTCTCATCCTGCGATGCGAAATATATTCTTCGATTTTCGCGCGCGCGTCAAATACAGCCGCGCCGTGCGAGCCGCATAAGAAACGCAGGCCGGGCAGATTTTTCATTTTTTCGAGCGACGCGAGATAGTCCGACATATCGCCTTCGGGCGGCGCAATCAGAACCGTTCCCGCGCCGACGACATTGTCCGACGAAAGCAGAAAACCGAATTCCTCGTCGTAAAACGCGAGATGGCCGCGCGCGTGGCCGGGTGTGTGAAGCGCTTTTAGTTCAAACAAATTGCCTTCCGCATCCTTCAGACGAAAAACTTCTTCGTCTTCGATAAATCTTTCGATTTTTATTTCGTCGCCGAGGCTTTCCACCGTAATTTTGTGCGCCGCGATTGGAACTTCCAGATTGAATTTTTCAAGCAGATGTTTTTTCAGAGCCGTTTCGCCGCCCGTGTGGTCTTTGTGAAGATGCGAGACGATGATTTCGCGGCACACGCTTCCCTTTTCGATGAAAGAATCAATCAGCTCGAACAATCTGCGATGTTCCGATTCGATTTTTGAAGCGGCGTCGATGACGACGAATTCCGCTCTTCCGACGATAAAACAATTCGTGTGCGTCGCGGGCGGTAAAGTTTCGGTTTTTAAGGGAAAACATAGAACGCGCGGGTTAAATTCGATATGATGAATGTCGCCGCCGAGCGTCTGCGATTTTTCGAGGAGAATTTTACTACAGAAACTCAGAGACCCGGAGATTTTTATTATTTCTTTTTTCTCTGTGTCTCCGTTTTCCTGTGGTGAAATATTCTTTAATTCCTGAAGCGAAATCAAAACCGGCGGCGAGATTAAAACCGTCGAGTCTTTCCAGCGATTCAAAGCTTCGCCCGGCTCGATAAATTCGACGTTTTGCAGCTCCGTGATGGCGGCGTAAGGCGTTTGTTTAGCGGGGCAAACAGCGATAAAAAATCTCGTTTTAAATCGAACGGGCGAAAATTGCGGAGTCGTCCAAAAGCCCGTGTAGAAAAAATCTCCGGCGTCAATCGACAAATTCCAATCGGCGAGAATTTCTTTGAAAGCGTTTCTGCCGGAAATCAAATCGTCGTGCAGGGAGGCGCGCTGGCCTTTTGTCAGTTTTTCGCCGCCTCTGACAAGCAAAACGCCCGTTTCCTCAAAACATTCGCGCACGGCGGTCGCGATGTATTTTTCAAATTCTTCGCCTTTGCCGTTTTTTATCTCGATTTCCGCGTCTGCCGCCTCGAACTTTCCGCCCGGAAAAGCGTGCCAGCCGCCGAGGAAAGCTAATTTCGGATTGCGCTGCGCCCAGAGAACACGGCTGAAATCCTGATTTAAGAGAATGATGGCCGAAGCATCTCTCGGCGTCGCTGGTTTTTGATTCACACGGAAATTTTAACGTAAGAACAGGACACGGATAAAACGGATTAGGCGGATTTTCACGAATAAAATTAAAAATAAAATCCGTGAAAATCTGTTTTATCCGTTGAATCCGTGTCCTGTTTTTTTAATTCAAATCGAACAATAAAAATTCGGTTTCGTCTTCGAGCGCGCGGATTTTCAGAAGATTTTCTTCGCTGATGGCCGCGCCGTCGCTCTGGTTTAGAAATTCGCCGTTTACTTCGAGCGAGCCTTTGACGACCTGAATCCAGGCGTGCCGGTTTCCGGCAAGCTCGTGAGAAACTTCTTCGTCCGCCGAAAGAATTGAAGAATAAAGATTTACGTCCTGATGAATCGTCACCGAACCGTCATCGCCGCCGCGCGAGGCAACGAGCTTCAATTTTCCTTTTTTCTCATCGGGCGCAAAGAATTTCTGCTCGTAACCGGGTTTTAGGTTGTCTTCTTCGGGCAAAATCCATATTTGCAGAAGATGCGTTTTATCGGTTTCCGAGCTGTGCTCGCTGTGCTGAACGCCCGTTCCGGCGGTCATTCGCTGAACTTCGTTCGGGCGAATCGCCGTGCCGTTTCCCATCGAATCCTTATGCGAAAGGTCGCCGGAAATCATGTATGTGATAATTTCCATATCGCGGTGACCGTGCGCCGGAAAGCCTTGTTTCGGTTCGATATAATCTTCGTTTATCACGCGCAAATCGCGGAATCCCATAAATCTCGTATCGTAATAAGTGTTGAATGAAAACGTGTAATGCGTGTCGAGCCAGCCGTAATTGGCGTGCCCTCTGTCTTCGCTTCGTCTGATTTTAATCATTTCTTTCTCCTTCGTTATTTATAGAATACAAGGAAACAGGCGCGCTGTAATCATCAATCGCGGCGAGATTTTTCTCATGCTTTCGGGTGAGAAGATTTAAGAATCGCCCGCAGATGAACACAGATTAGGCGAATTTTCACGGATAATTTTGAAATAAATCCGTACTAATCCGCTAAATCCGCCTCATCTGCGGGTGATTCTTTACAAATCCATACGGACAAGCCCGCGCCGGATAGCCAGCGTCGCGGCGGACGTTCGGTCGGAGACGCCGAGCTTGTCGAAGATGTTTTTGACGTGAGTTTTGATTGTGTTTTCCGAAACGTCCAAATCGTAAGCGATTTCCTTGTTCGCCTTCCCGGCGACAATGCGGTTTAAGATGCGCGTTTCGGTTGGCGTCAGTTCTTCCTGAAAGAGATTTTCGCTCAAAATCGCGGCGACTTCTGGCTGAATGTATTTTTTGCCCGCCTGGACGAAACGAATCGCTTTTATCAATTCATTTTCCGAAACGTCTTTGCAGATATACGAGCTTGCGCCGCGTTTGAGCGCTTTGCTGATTTCCGCGTCGCCCGCGCTGTCAGCCAGAACGATGATTTTCGCCTGTTTGTTTTCCGAAAAATAATCTCCGAGAACGTCAATCGCGCACGCGTCGGGCAGGCGCAGACTCAAAATCGTGATGTCGGGCGTCAAGCGTTTGAAAAGCTCGAAGCCTTCCACGCCGTTGGCCGCTTCGCCGACGATTTTGAAATCGTCGTTTGCTTCGAGAATTGTTTTTAGCCCGACTCTCGTGAGCGTCTGATTTTCGATTAACAAAACGCGGATAGGATTCTGCATTTTCTAATCTTAGCGAAAACGGCTGGATAAATGAAAGAAGGTTCCGGCCAAAGTCGCGTATAAGCCGAAACGGCTCAAATCGGAAAAATGATTGAGCGAGTAAGTTTCATAAAAAAAGGCGTAGACGAGCAAAACACTTCCTATCATCAAAAGCGCCGAGCCGAATATTTGCAGATATTTGCGCCACGCCTGCGGCGAGATTTGCAGATAAAGTCCGAGAACGATGTGGATAAAGCTCGAAAGCAGAATATAGATGTGACGCGAGCGCATCAAAAGGCGAAATTCCTGCGAGATTATTTCCTTGTCGGGAAAATCGGCGCGCATAAATCTTCCCGTGACGAGAAACGCGATGAAAACGATTATTCCGAAAAGCAGATGTGCGCGCGGCATATTGTTTAGTTTTTGAAAATTGATTTTTGTGATTTTGCCACGAATATTTATAATTTGCACGGACGAATATTTTATTTTGTTATAAAATCAATATAAACCAATCATTTTAGGAGAAAATGTATGTATCTGATTCGCAACATTTTTAAATGCAAACCCGGAAAAGCGAAGAATTTAATCGACAGCTTTCAAAAATCGATGTCGCTGATGGAGGACGTCAAGCATCGCATTCTGGTTGATTACGTCGCAGATTTTTGGACGGTCGTGCTCGAAATCGAAACCGAAGACATCGCCGGCTACGAGCGGCAGCTGAGCGAATACGGCTCGCGCGCCGACGTGCAGGAAGCGATGAGCGGTTATATGGATTCGGTCGAAAGCGGCCGGCGCGAGATTTTCCGCATCGTCTGAAACCTGCAAAGCGAAATTTTTCTTTTATTTTTTTACCGTAATTTGTTATGAGGTAACGGGATGAAGCTGTGCACCGGAGTCTTAATTTTCCTTTGTTTATCCGTCATTTCCTTGAACGCGCAAAATATTTCAAAAAACGATAATTTCGACGAGGCTTATAAAAAATTCAAAGCGTTTTACGAGCAGGAATTGAAACAGGCGGGCGTTGTCGGGAGCAGTTTTGTTTTTTTGAAGGACAACCAAATTCTTGCCGAAGATTTTTACGGCTCGGCGAATCTCGAAAAAAATCAAAAAGTCGACCGCGACACGATTTATCACTGGGCGTCGAACACAAAGCCTTTTACGGGAATCGCGATTATGCAGCTGCGCGACCGCGGATTGTTAAAGCTCGACGACGCGGCCGTTAAATATCTGCCCGAGCTAAAAGCGGTTCACAATCCGTTCGGCGACATGAGCGACATCACGATTCGAAATCTTCTGAATCATTCGGCGGGCTTTCGCAATTCGACTTTTCCGTACAAAAACGGCAAAGACTGGCAGCCGTTCGAGCCGACCAAATATTCGCAGGTCGAAGCGATGCTGCCGTTTACGGAAATTCTTTTTAAGCCGGGAAGCAAATTCAGCTATTCAAATCTCGGCATCGTTTTTCTCGGCCAGATTATCGAACGTCTGACCGGCGACGATTACGAAGTTTATGTCGACAAGAATATCTTAAAGCCGCTCGAAATGTATCGAAGCTATTTCGACACGACGCCGTATCATCTGCTCAAATATCGCTCGCACAGCTACTACATCGAAGACGGCAAGCGAACGGAAGGACGATTTGACGCCGATTCGGGAATTACGGTTTCAAACAGCGGTTTGAATTCGCCGCTGACGGATATGACCAAATATCTCAATTTTCTGATTGGAGATTCCGCTAAAAAAGAAATCTACGACGGAATTTTGAAGCGCTCGACGCTTGAAGAAATGTTTCAATCGACGATTCCAGCACCGGTTGACGCCAACGGGAACGCCGGATTTACAACCGATATCGGCTTGATTTTCTTTTTGGACAAACGCGGCGAAGAAACTTATTTCGGCCACGGCGGCGACCAGAACGGATTTATCAGCTACATCGAATTCAATTTGAAAAAACGCACGGCTTCAATCTTGGTTTTTAATACCAACATCATTTTGCCCGACAATACGCCGCTTGAAAAAGATACGGTCGCGAAGCTTCGAAAGGCCGTACGAGAGCTGCACGACAGTTTCCGGTAAAATTTTCAGCCGTAAATTTTCCGGCCTTTCAGCAACAAAAATCGTTTTTCGCAACATCATAGACGTTATGAAAAAATTTTTGTTTTTATTGATTCTGTCTTTGTGTTTTTCCGTTTCGATGAAAGCGCAGGACGCGGAGAAAGACGCGGTCAAACGCGTCGTCGAAACATATCTTTTTTCCGAAAACGACGCCGAGCGCAGGCAGATGCTTTTCGACGAAGCCAAAATCTTTTCGATTAATCCGGCAGACGGTCAAATTTACGGAAAATCTTTCACAAAGGCTAAAAAACCGCCGAAAGGGACGGTAATCGTCGCCTTGCAAAAAGTTATCAGCATCGACGTTTTCGAAAACGCGGCGAGCGTGAAAGTCGAAACCGACCTTTCATATCGCGACATAAAAGTTCCGAAACATTATCAATTCATATCGCTTTTGAAACCGGGCGGCGCGTGGAAAATCGTCAGCATTTTGATGCCGAATCAGACATCGAAATAAGCGGCTTTACGAAACGCCTTTGCTCGCGTCCCAGCTTTTCTGGAGTTTTCTGAGCAAAACGATTTGCCCGCCGTGATGCGCGTTGTGCGTGTTGACGTGCGAGATGAGCGTGCTCCAGAGCGCTTTGTTCGTCGCCGAAACTGCTTCGTCAAATTTTGTTTCGTCCGCCGCTTCGAGCAAATTTCGCCATTCGCTCATGACCGAATCGAATCTTTCAATCTCCGCCCGCCACGCTTCTTCCGAAATGTTTTCGGCGCTCGAAAAAGTCTCGTCATTGTCGTTTGTCGGATAAACGTAATCGATTCCCTGAAAGCGTTTTAGATAAGCTTCGTTATAAAAATTAAGATGGTGAACAATTTCCCAAATCGAATTGTCCGCGTTTTCGGGTTTCCACGCGGCCTGCTCCGCCGTTAGATTTTTGAGCGCATTTTTCAATGCGACAAACCAGCCGTTTTCGTCGTAGCAGGCGGTAAATTGTTCGAGCAGAATTTCTTTTGTCGTCATTACAATAATTTCTTCGCTTTTTTTATTACATTCTCGACCGTAAAGCCGTAATCACGGAAAACGTCTTCGCCCGGAGCGCTCGCGCCGAATTTATCGACCGCCAGCGTGTCGCCCGCATCACCCGTGTATTTTGCCCAGCCTAACGACACGCCCGCTTCGATTGAAAGCCGCGCCCGTATTTTTGAAGGCAGCACTTCTTCTTTGTATTTCGCGTTTTGTGCGTCGAAAAATTTCCAGCAGGGCATCGAAACTACTCTGGTCGGCGTTCCTTCGGCATTTAATTTTTCTCTCGCTTCCATCGCCAGACCGACTTCCGAGCCGGTCGCAATCAAAATCAGTTTCGGCGCGACGGATTTTCCGTTTTTATCTTCGGCTTCGGCTAAAACGTATGCGCCCTTGTGAAGCCCGCGCGCGTCGGCGAATTTTTTGCGGTCAATCACCATAACTTTCTGCCGCGAAAGAGCAAAAGCCGTCGGCGCGTTTTTGCTTTTCAGTGCCGCGCGCCAAGCTTCGCGCGTTTCGTGCGCGTCGCACGGGCGAATCACATTGAGATTCGGAATCGCGCGCAGTGCGGCGAGATGCTCGACCGATTGGTGCGTCGGGCCGTCTTCGCCGAGACCGATTGAATCGTGCGTGAAGATGAATAGAACCTGAATGTGCGAGAGCGCCGCGAGACGAATTGCCGGACGCATATAATCGGAAAAGGTCTGGAAAGTTCCGCCGTATGGAATGAGGCTGCCGTAAAGCGCCATACCGTTCATCGCCGACCCCATCGCGTGCTCGCGAATTCCGAAATGAATGTTGCGCGCTTCGTATCTTCCCGGCTGAAAATCCTCTGAAGCCTTTATAAATGTGTTGTTTGAAGGCGTTAAATCGGCCGAGCCGCCGATTAATTGCGGAACGCGGTCGGCAATCGCGTTGATAACGTCGCCCGAATAGGCTCGCGTCGCTTTGCCCTCGGCATTGTCGAATTTCGGCAGAGCTTTTTCCCAGCCGTCGGGCAGCTCGTTTTTACGCGTGTCGCGCAGAATTTTGCCGAGCTCGGGATTTGCTTTTTCGTATTTTACAACCAGCGCTTCCCAATCTTTTTCGAGCTGCGCGCCCCGTTTGACGGCTTCGCGGAATTTGGCTAAAGCTTCCTTCGGAATATAAAACTGCTTGTTTTCGTCCCAGCCTAAGTTTCGTTTTGTTTCTTTGACGGCTTCTTCGCCCGGCGCGTCCGAGTGCGCTTTCGACGTGCCCTGTTTCGGCATGCCGAAGCCGATAATCGTTTTGACGCGAATCAGTTTCGGCCTGTCCTTTATCTTCTGCGCGTCTTTTATCGCCTTTTCAATCGCCTTTAAATCGTTTCCGTCTTCGACCGTCAAAACCGCCCAGCCCATCGCTTCGAAACGCTTTGTTCTGTCTTCGGTAAACGCCAAATCGGTCGAGCCGTCAATCGTGATGTTGTTGTCGTCGTAGAGATATATCAGATTGGCGAGCTTTAAGTGCCCGGCCAAGCTTGCCGATTCGTAAGAGACGCCTTCCATTAAATCGCCGTCCGAGCAGATGCAGTAGATGTAATGGTCGATAACCGGAAATCCTTTTCGATTAAACAGCGCCGCGAGATGTGCCTGCGCGATTCCCATACCGACGCCGTTGGCAAAACCCTGTCCGAGCGGGCCGGTCGTAATTTCGACGCCCGGCGTCAGGATATTTTCGGGATGTCCCGGCGTTTTTGAATGAAGCTGGCGGAAATTTTTCAGTTCTTCGAGCGGCAGATTGTAGCCTGTCAGATGCAGCAAACTGTAAAGCAGCATCGAGCCGTGTCCGGCGCTCAAAAGAAAGCGGTCGCGGTTAAACCATTTCGGATTTTTCGGATTATGGCGCAGAAATTTCGTCCACAAAACATAAGCCGCCGGCGCCATTCCGAGCGGCAGGCCCGGATGACCGGAATTCGCTTTCTGCACGGCATCGAGCGATAAAGTACGGATGGTATTGACGCAAAGTTGGTCTAAATCAATTTTCGTTTTGGTTGCGGTTGTCATAGATTTTTGTAATTTATTATCAGATTATAAAATTTTTCGTGGCGCGCGCGCGCTTTTCGATAAATTGCATTTCGACTTTTATCAAACTCGAATTCCCGGCCTTTCGGCGTTTCCAAATCTGCAATGCTTTCTATTTTGCCAATTGTTTCGAGCGCAAGCAAAACCGCGCCGCGAGAAGATGCTTCGCGAACGTCGGGCAAAGACAGATTTTGCCTGAGAACGTCGGCGATTATCTGCGTCCAGACGGGCGATTCGCGCAGAGCGCCGCCCGAGGCGATAATTTCTCGAATTTTTACGACCGTTTTTAACTGGTCGAAGATTTCGGCGAAGCGGAAAGCGACCGATTCGAGCGCGGCCTGCACAATATCAATCGCGTCGGTGCTCGTTTTTAATCCTAAAATCGCGCCGCGAGCCGTTTCGTTATAGCCCGTACTGCGTTCGCCGGCGAGAAAAGGAAGAAAAATCAGATTGTGCGCATCGGGCGCGCGGCGGGCGATTTCGGCTTCGACGATGTCGTCCGTTTTATTAATTTTATGCGTTTCCTTGAGCCATCGATAAAGCCCGCCGCCGTCGGAAAGCGCGCCGCCGATGATGATTCTTTCGCGGTCGATGCGGTAACACCACAAGCCTCCGGGGATTTTCGCGGGCGGCGCGCCGGGATAGGCGACGCGTATCGCGCCCGATGTTCCAATCATCAGCGCGGCTTTTGATTTCTCCGCGCAGCCCGCGCCGACGTTGTTGGCCGCGCCGTCGCCGACGCCTAAAAACCATTCGGCGTTTTTCAATCTTTCCCAGCGCCCGGCGTAAAGCTTTTTTAATCGAAAAGTTTGCGCGTCCCGGACGACGATTTCGGGCAAATTTCGGCTTTTGATTTTTAGAAATTTGAGCAATTCCGCGTCCCAGGCGCATTTTCGAATGTCGAAAATTCCGGTTCCGGACGCCATCGAAACGCTCGTTTGCGCTTGGTCGAAAAGCTTCAGCGCGGCGTAATCGCTGAACGAAAGCCATTTTTCCGTTTTCCGGAAAATTGTCGGGAAATCCTTTTTGAGCCAGAGCAGCTTTGCCGTCCAGTAGCTTGAATGAAAACGCGCGCCGGTTCGATTGTGCATTTCGGCCTCGTCCAGTTTTTCTCTTAAAACTGAAACGTATTTGGCCGCGCGATTTTCCGCCCAGCCGAAAACTTTCGTCGTCGGCTTGCCTTTAATATCGATGCCGACCAGGCTGTGCCAGAACGAGGAAGTCGCGACATACCCGATTTCGCCCTTTACGTTTTCCGCTTTTTTTAAAACGTCGTCGATGGCCGCGACGATTTGCGAAAAAGCTTCGGCCGCGTCGATTTCCGCGCCGCCATCATCGGTCGCCGTCAAAACGCGCTCGTTTTTTACAAAAGTTGCGGGCAAAGCCTCGCCTTTCGCATCGTAAATCGCGGCGCGAACGCTCGAAGTTCCGATGTCTAAAGCTAAAATAAAAGGCGAGTTCATTTTTCGATTAAATTTCAGATAAGTTTAATTGAAAACCGGCGCTAAAGAAAGGAGTAATCATGTGAAAATTTAGAACGAAAGCCGCTTTTTCGCTTTTCACTTTTCACTTTTCACTTTTCGCATTTTTGCGTTATTATAATCAGCAAAATTCACTCGTAAAAAATGTCTCTGTCCAAAAGGAGTTTTTAAGAAAAATGAAAAAATGTCAGACCTGTGGTCAAGAAAATGCGGATACGATGCGGTTTTGCGTCGAATGCGGCGCGACTCTGCCCGACGCGCCGATAGTCGTTAATTTCGGCGGAGGCGGAAGCGGCGCCGGACAGACGAGTCCTTTCGGCGAACCGCCGCCGACGCAAGTCAGCAGCGGCAAGGGAAATTTCGGGAATTTTCCGAATCAGTATTCAAACGTTCCGCCACCGCCAAAGCGAAGCAACAAAAAGGTTTATTTGATAATCGGCGGTATTTTAGTTTTATTTCTGCTGGTTTTTATCGCCGGCGCGGCGGTCATCGGGTATAACCTGATGAAAAACGACATCGTCTCTAATCCGACGCCGACGCCCGCTTCACCGACGCCGACTTCTTCAAAATCGCCTAACGCGAGCCCGACGAAATCAACGTCGCCGTCGCCGACTTCGAGCTCTTCGCCCGACGATACGCCGGCAAAAACTTCGGACGCGAGCGTTGACCTCGGACGCGTTTGGGTCGATTATGACGTAACCGAAAAAGGCAAAAACGGAATGCGCGTCCACATTAAATTTACGGTTCACAAATTGAAAGACACCGATTCTTATCTGGCTATCTATTTTGAAAAGCAAAATGGCGATAAGCTTTTTACAAACAACAAGGAATACCGAAGCAAAGACGGTCAGGTCGCCGTCTTTAAATCCCTGAAACCGGCTTACGACGACACCGTCTACGAAGACGCGCAGCTTTTTATTCCGTATAGCGAGTTTAATCTGGATAAGGGAAAATACAATCTGAAGATGGACATCGACGTAATTTATGAAAACGGCGATTTAATCCAGCACGTCGATTATCACGAGTTTGAATACACGGAAAGTTAGACGATTAATTTCGCGCCTTTATAAACCGCAATTTCCGAGCCTTCGGCAAGAAGAACGGAGTGCGGTTTTTCTTTTGCCAGAAAAGCGAATTTTTCGCCGTATGTGAAAGCGAAATCTACGTTTATCTCGGTGTTTCGCGCTTCGAACAAATTCCATTTCGGGTGCTCGACCTTGTATTCGTCCGTACGAGATTCGCCTCGTTTTGTATATCCCCAGTAATGCTCGATGATAAACGCGCCGTGCGAATTTTCCGCCGGAACGCCCGCGCTTTCGCCTTTTTCAACCTTGACGCGATTCGTCTTTCCGGCTTTCGTCCACGAATATGCAAACGCCGCGTCGGATTCGTCGAGACGCATCTGCCATGTTTCGTAAGGCTCGCCGTAAAACGTGCGGGCGACGAGCGAAATGGCGAAACGCGGCACGATTTCCTTTATAAAAACGACGCCGCGCCTGACTTCGCCGCCGATTTCGCAGCTGACATAAAAGCGCAGATTTACTTCAAGAAAATCGATATGAAAGGGAATTCTGAAATTTAAGACGCGCGTGTCGAAAAACTTAAAGGCGACGAGACTGACGAAACATTCACCGTTGAATAAATCCAAATTCGTTCCGCGCGGCACAAATTCCTGCAAGACTTTCGGCTCGACACTATAATTTGCCATCACCAAATCGAGCCATTTCGCCGTCAGAAATTTTCTCATAAGAATAAATTTTCGCCCGCGAAAGCGCGCGGAAAAGATAAAAAAAGGAAGAAACTCACCACAGAGAAAAATTAAAACAAGATAAAATTATTTGTGTAGTTCGTGGCTTATTCTTCTGTGTGCTCTCTGTGATTCAATCTTTTCCGCGCGCTTTCGCGGGCAAATTATTTTTGCTTTCGCGAAATTTACCCGAGAATTTTCTTAAACCACCAGCGCAGGCCAACAAAAAGAAAACGCCAGTCTTTAAAAAATTCGGGCGGCTTGCCTTCAAAATAATGTCCGATGAACTGCAGAATCCAGCCGGCGACAAAAAGGCCGACCGGCACAATCCAAAAATTTTTGATAAAAAGCGCCAGGATAAAAAGCGGCAGCGAAAGCGCAATCATCGGAATTCCGATGGTATGCGTCAATTTATTAACCGGATGCTGATGACTGTGCGAATATTCTTCGACCCATTCTTCGGAAGTTTTATTGCCCAACATAAATTTGCTCCTTTTGCGCGATTTTACAACTATTTCACTTTTTTGCAAAAAATTTCACGCGTAAATCATCTTCCAGTTCTTTCGTTTCTTCTAATTCGAAAGTTTCCAGAAAATCTTTCGGCATAAAAACGTCGGCGTCTTTGATTGTTTCGGGAATTTCCGTGACAATCCATTTTTCAATCGCGTCCGCGAAATTTTGATACGTCGCCGCGCCGCCGATGATGTATAAATCACAACTTAAATATTTTGATAAAGCGAGAACTTGCGCTTTGCTCCGCAGAAGCAAAACGTTCGGCTGATTTTCGATGTTTGCCGAGCGGCTCAAAACGATGTTCAAACGCTTCGGCAGAGGTTTCTCGATTGACTGCCACGTGTTAAATCCCATGACGACCGCATGCCCGACGGTCGTTTGCTTAAAAAAACGCAAATCCGCGGAATAATGCCACGGCAGTTTTTTGTCCTTGCCGATAGCGAAGTTTTTGGCGATGGCTACAATTCCCGCAATCATAAATTTAATTATAAAATCAAACGCTTATCGCCCGCACGCCTCGTTATGCGTTCGCGGTCGAAATATTCGAGTAGCGGAATCGCGTATTTGCGCGAAACGCCCGCCATCGCCTTAAACACGGCGACATCAATCAAACGGTCGGGCGCGCGGCCGGCGAAATCTTTCAGTTTTTTTACCAATTCATCAATCGTTTCTCTGTAAAAATAAAATTCTTCCGTCACTTTGACGACTTCGCCCGCATTTATCAGCAGTTGAAAAATTTTGCGCGCCGTTTCCCGGCCGAGCTTCGTGCTGCCGACGGCTTCGCTTAGAGCGTCTTCGAGCTTCGGCGCTTCGAGTTTTGCGTTTTTGTAGATTTTCTCCAAATTTGCGCGCAAAGTTTTTTCTTCGTTTGATAATTCGAGATTGTGCGACAAGAGGCGGACGATGTCTTTTTCCGAGACGATTTTTTCTTTCAAATTGGCGAGAATCGCTTTAAATATTTCCGGCGCGAGATGAGCAAAGATTTTTTCGCGCAGAGTTTCGCGCAAAATGCCGCGAGCGAGCGGTTCGCGACGATGATGATTTTCGATTTCCTCAAGAGTTTTCGTCTTTAAGTTTTCAAACGGCGTTCGCGCGACGAAAAAATTTTCGGCCTCGATAATCGACTTTTTTTCGATATTTTCGTCAATCGCTTTTTGCATAATTTCGGCCCGCCAACCGGTTCGCGCCTGTAAATCGGCAAACGTCAGACCGCGCTCGCCGGCGGTTTCGAGAAAAAGCTTCGCCTGCCGTGATTTGTCGGCCGCGATTAAATTTTGCAGATATTCCCTGACGTTTTCCGTATCTTTCCGGCGATGCCTCGTGGCCAAAGCGTCGAGCACGCGGCCGCCCGCAATCGTGATTTGCGGCGAATAAGAGCGGATGATAAATCGCTCGCCGGGAACGGTGACAATCGGCGTTTCGAGCCGGAGCTGCGCGAAATTTTTCTCGCCCGGAGCGATTTCGCCGGCTTCGTTTAAAATCTGAACGCGCGCCAGAGCTTCGATGGTACCGATGTGGACGCGAACTCGCTGGCGCGATTTGAGACTGCGTTTGGCTTCCTTTAAAACCTCGATTTCGGCGTCGAAAATCTGCGTCGGACGCAAAACGCCCCGTTCGCACAAAATCATTCCGCGCTCGATTTCCGCGTGTTCGACGCCGCCCAAGTTGACGGCCGTTCGCTGTCCGGCGTGCGCCGCCGCGACCGTTTTACCGTATGTTTGAAGCCCGCGGACACGAACCTTTTTCCCGTCCGGAAGAATTTCCATTTCGTCGGCTTCCTTGATTTCGCCCGAAATCAAAGTTCCCGTAACGACCGCGCCGAAGCCTTTCACGGAAAACGAGCGGTCGACGGGAAGACGCGTGATGTTCTCGTTTCGGCGGGCGGGAATTTTTCGCGCCGTCTCGAGCAGAATTTTTTTTAATTCTTCGACGCCTTCGCCCGTTTTGGCGCTGACGGCGACGACGGGCGCGTTTTCGAGAAACGAGTTTTCGACCAACTCCGCCGTCTCCAACTTGACGAGCTCGAGCAATTCTTCGTCGATTAAATCTTTTTTCGTCAGAACGACGATTCCGTTTTTTGTCTCTAATAGGCGGCAAATCTCAAAATGCTCGCGCGTTTGCGGCATTACGCCTTCGTCCGCGGCGATGACGAGCAAAACAAAATCGATGCCGCTTGCTCCGGCGAGCATATTTTTGACAAATCGCTCGTGTCCCGGAACATCGACAAAACCGATTCTCAAGTCATCCAAATCGAGCTCGGCAAAACCCAAATCAATTGTGATGCCGCGCCGTTGTTCTTCGGGCAGACGGTCGGCGTTGACGCCGGTTAAAATTTTAACCAGCGCCGTTTTCCCGTGGTCGATATGTCCGGCCGTGCCGACGATTATGTCTAACAAAATCGAAAGTCCGAAGTCTAAGGTCTAAAGTCTAAATCTTAAGTTTAGAGTTTAATCGCGAACAAAAAAAATCCAAAATCGAAATATTTTATTCGACTTTGGATTTTAGACTTTAGACCTTAGACCTCGGACTATTGCGTAATTTCAAATTCGATAAACTGCGTTGCGACGCGCGGTTTTCCGCCGCCTGTCCCGTCAAAAACGATTACCTGCAAAATGTAGTTTCCGACTTCCAGATTTTTTCCGAGCGTCAGCGCGCCCGAAGCCTGGAGGCGCTGCAAATCAGTTTGTCCCTCAGTGCCGAGAGGAATTTTGCCGCCTTCAAAAACGACTTTCCCGTCGCGTATCAGGCGCATCTGAGTCTGCATCTGCGGCTTTTCGGGTTTGGAACTGAAAACGACGTAATTGTATTGAAGAACGCTGCCGCGCGTGAAACGACGGACGGTCGAATCGAGAAAGGCGCTGCTCTGTTCGGCGATTTGAGCTTCGCCGAGCGAGATTTTTTTCCACTCGTCGGCTGTAAAATTGTCGAGAATGATATTTGAAAGCACGAGCTTTCTTTTCTTCAGGTTCGGAACTTCGATATATTGCGAAGCCGAGCCGATTGTATTGGCGGTTGTATCGCGCAGGGCGATGCGAAATTGATACGCCCCGGCTTTTTTAATCGGAACGGCGAGATTGTAAACAAAACCTTTTTTCAAAATATTTTGATAAACTCGCTCGCTGATTTCGACCGTGTAATTTTTGGAAAGCTTATCGACCGGAATGCCGTTGTCGCCGAAGGTCATCGCGATAATGTCAAAGCTGACCTTTCTTTTGCCGTCGGCAATCTCGACGAATTTCAAATCTTTCGCGTCGATGTAAACGAGCGCCCGAATATAATCGCCGCTCTTGGCGTCGTTTCCGTAAATCGGGTAAAGGCTCAAGTTTACGCCGCTCGCATTAAACGGCGAAGTCAAAGCGTTGACAAGCTTCTGCTGCGGGGTCTGCTCGGCGATTTTTTGAAATTTTTCATCCGTTACGCCGAAAAATCCGCTCCGGTATCTGACCTTCAAACCCGGACGTTTTACTTTTATTTCGAGTTTATTAAATTTGCTTTTTTTCGGGTCGAACGTGTCCGCGTCCGGCTGGTAGCCGAGCAGATAATAGCTCGATTGGTCTTCAACCGCTTTCAGCAAACCTTTATTGAGATTATTTTGATTGACGAACGGGAAACCGCCCGTCGCGTAGGCAAGATAACGAAGGCTTCCCTGCGTGTCGACAAATTCGTCGTTGCGTTCCTGCAACTGGGCTTCGACCGCATCCATACTCATTAAAAATGTGTTGTCGGCGGCCTGAAGCATGCCCGGACTGGACAAGCCGCGCGGGTCGAGCGTATAGATTATTACCGACGAGCGATTGGCCATATCGGCAAGAAACTTGAGCGCGTAAAAAATCTGATTCGGCTCAAACGAAGTGCCTTTTTTGGTGATTGTTTGAAAACCTTCGCTAAAAAGCATCAGCGATTTTCTGCCCGGAAGCTCGCGCATTCCGCGAATAATGTAATTTAGAGAGCCGAGCGTGCCGACCGAAAAAGCATTGCTCCGAAATTCGTTAGCCTGCTCCTCGGCCTCCTTGCTCTGCTGCGCTCCGGCGACGGTGTTCATCTTTCCGTCGGCCGTTTCGCCGTTTAACTGGTCCATAAAATTCGGCGTAAGCGGCTCGATGGAGCTGATTCCAACGCGGCCTTCGAGGTTATATTTGATTTTGTCGATTGCCGCGAGCAAAAGGCGTTTGTCGGAAGTAAAAGACTGCATCGCGCCCGCGCCGCTTCCCGTTCGGAGAATGGCGACGAGGTCGCCTTCCTGCATCTGCTCGTTGATAAATTTTTTCAGGGATTTCTGAACCCAGAAGATGCTTTCAAAAGAAAGTCCCAAATCGTCGACCACCAGCGCGTATGTCCGGCGGACGTCTTCCTGTTTTAATTTTACCGGCGGAATCGGAACGGCAATCTGACCTTTCGTATTGTTTTGCGCCGTGTTTTCGAGCTTTTTCGTCTGCGAATTGACCGAAACGAAAGAAAAGTTTGTAATCTCCTGTTTTTTGCCGTTTTCGTAAACTTCAAAATCTTCGGGCTTCAAATCCGTCACGATATTTCCGTCCTTGTCGGTGACGGTTACGTCAATCTGGATTAAAGTGGTCGAGATTTTTAAGTCCTGGTCGTCGCCGGGCGGTGGTGTGGCAGTCGGATTTTGAGCCAGTGCGGAAACTGCAAGCAAAGTTAATAAAAAGGTAATGAAAGCAAATCTTTTCATTTTTAACTCCTGAAATTTATTGTAAACGGATGCCTTTAACCAAACATTAGCTAATTTATAAAAAAAAGTCATCAATTTTTGAGAAATTTACTGCTCGGAGAAAGATTTTTCTCGGCCGGAAAATCGAGTTTCTCGCTAAGAAAATTGAGTTTTCAGTCAGGAAAATTAAATTTTCCCGCGTGCTTTTGTCTAAAAACCTGTCGAGACTAAAGGTTTTCGTTGTTTTTATATTCGTCCAGTTTGCGATAGAGCGTTTTGCGTCCGATGTTCAAAAGACGCGAGGCGCGCGACTTGTCGCCGTTCGTGTAATCGAGCGTCGCTTCGATGACCTGTTTTTCGATTTCGTCCATGGCGGCCGGCAATTCGATTTCGATGCCGATTGAATTGCCTTCGCTGGCCGCTTTCGCTCTTTCCTGTCTGGCCTGCGCGAACGCTTCGAAGGCTTTTTTGCTGATTGCTTCCGGCAAATCGTCGTGCTCAATCTGGCGGCCGGAAGCGATGATGACGGCGCGCTCGATGGCGTTTTCCAGCTCACGCACATTGCCGAGCCATTCGTAATTGACGAGCGCGCGCAAAGCTTCCTTTGAAATGCCGGAGACGAATCGACCGGTTTTTTCCTTGTATTGCTCGAGAAAATGAAAAACGAGTAGATGAATGTCTTCGACGCGCTCGCGCAGAGCGGGCAGAGTTATCGGAAAAACCGACAGGCGATAATACAAATCCTTTCGAAACCTGTTTTCTTCAATCGCTTTTTCCAAATCGATGTTGGTCGCGGCAATGACGCGCACGTCGGTTTTCAAAACTTCCTTGCCGCCGATGCGCGTAAATTCGCCGTCCTGCAAAACGCGTAAAAGCCTGACCTGCGCTCCGAGCGACATCTCACCGATTTCGTCGAGGAAAAGCGTTCCGCCGTCGGCTTCTTCAAAACGCCCCTGACGCTGATTTCGGGCGTCGGTAAACGCGCCTTTTTCGTGCCCGAAAAGCTCCGATTCGAGCAGAGTTTCGGGAATCGCGCCGCAGTTTATTTTGACATACGGCTTGTTTTCGCGACCCGAATTGTAATGAATCAAATTTGCCAGAAGCTCTTTGCCCGTGCCCGATTCGCCCTGAATCAAAACCGTCGTATTCGTATCGGCGACGTTAAAAGCGAACTCAATCGCACGCCGAATGGTCGGCGCTTGCCCGATTATCTCGCTGTGCCGCTGGTGCAGCTCGGATTTCAGACGCATCACTTCGGCGCTCAACTGGTCGCGCTCGAGCGCCGTTCCGATTTGGTCGGAAATTCCCTCGACGAGCGCGACGTCGTGGTCGGCAAACGGCTTTGCGGTTTCCTCGCCCCAGACAAATCCCAAAAGCCCGAACGCCTGGCCGCCGACGCGCACCGGCGCAACCAGAGCGGCCTTTCCGCCGAGCTGAGAATTAAAAATAAGCCGAATCGCAAACGGCAGCTGCGTATCGACGAGCCGCCGCGTTTTGCCTTCGCGCAGCATTTCTCCGAGCGCCGGAAAAGGCTCGATGTCGAGCGATTGATTGTGTTTTTCAATCATCTGCAAAACCGTGTTCGGCACAACGCTCGGCGAAGATTTAAAGGACGCGAGCGAGATTTTCTTGCCCGTCTGGTCGAGCACGCCGAGCGCGCCGTAATCGGCGCCGACCAATTCGACGGCGCGTTCGAGAACTTTCGCCGAAACTTCCTTAAAATCCGAGTGCGAATTGAGCGTATTGGCGATTTCCAGAAGCGCGTTCGTCCGCTTGGTTTCCTGTTCCTGCGCGACGTAAAGACTCGTGTATTGATAGCCGATGGCGAGCTGCTGCGCGATTGAATCGAGAAACGCGACTTCCTCGTCGAGCCACTGGCGCGGCGCGTGCGTGTCGTGCAGCCCGAGAAGACCGAGCACCTTTCCGCTCAAAATAATCGGAACTATCAAAAGCGAGCGCGTCTCAAGCGCCTTTGTAAAAAATTTGAGCGTCGCGTTTTTTACTTTCGACGTGTCGTTGATGCGAACCGGCTTGGTGATATCGAAATATTCGGAGAGCTTTTCGGCGTCAAACGGCATCGTCGTGCCCTCGGACGGCGGAATTGATTCGTCCTTGCGCCATTCGTGACTGATGCGAAGCTCACTCTCGGAAGTCAGCTGTAAAAGGTCGCAGCGGTCGGCCTGCATCATTCGTCCAATCTCGGAAACAACGACGCGCAAAAATCGCTCAAGGTCGATATTCGTCGGCAAATCGCGCGCCAGCCGGTCGATAATCGCCTCGCGCGCTTCGTGCATCTTGATTTTTCGCTCTAAAGAAAAGGTTTCTGAGATTTGCGGAGTTTCGAGCTCGATTTTCATAAGATAAGAAAGACGGCGGAAATCTTCTGTCTACATCATCGACGGTTTTTACAATTTATGTCAAGTTGACACAAGAGAAGTCGTAATTGTGTTTTTTGGACGCAGGAAATAAAAATCAAAAGACTGGAGAAAAAGCAAAAATCTCAAAATTGGTAGCTTTTAATATTCAATTAAAGAAAAAGATTTTTTTTGTCTTCCGGTAAAGTCCAAAGATAATAAGCAGCGGTGCAAAAATTGTAAAGAAATAAATCCCGCTCCGGTTTCCTTTACCGTAGGATTTCGGCTCGCCCGGAATTGATTTTTGAGGCTCGGACGAATCGTAATAAGCGATTATTTTTTGTCCTGTTTTTATACTTTCAAAAGGCGGATTTCCATGGTCAGCCGGGCCGATTCCCGTATATCGACGGCCGTCTACGATATATGAGTATGTAATGTTTTGATGATTATCAGGCTCTTTCTTTTCAACAATTGCCTCAACCTGAAGACCGCGCGTAGCCAAATTATCATACTCGGCTGTAGAGAAAGTGAACGTGCAAACAACGAAAGTCATAGATGCCAGCGCCGCCCACAATAGAAATAGCATAAATATCTGTTTCATATTCCATTCTACTTCCATCCAAACATAGATGGCGCGGGCTCTAAAATTTTAACGAAATTCTCACATTTTACCCGTATTGGCGTTTGCCGGTTTGACAGGCGGAACGGGCGAGCCGTTCGGCGACGGAGACGGTTTCGGCTGTTTCGAATTTTCCATAACCGGTTTTTCTCTGTCTTCCTGTTTTTGAATTTCCCTTTTGGCAAAATCGATTCGGCGCGCCCCGTCTTCGGCTTTTTCCAGCAATTCTTCGGCCAGCAAATTGTTTTCGTCGAGCTCAATCGCTTTTTTCAAGGCGCGGACGGCTTCGTCATATTGCGCGAGCTTCATCAGGATTTTGCCGAGTTCGGTTTGATATTCGCTGTTATCGGATTTGAGCTTGACAGCTTCGCGAAAGGATTTTAAGGCGTCGGGGTCTTCGTTCAACTTATCGTAGGAACGCCCGAGAAAAAAGTGCGCCGAGTCGTCCTTCGGATTTTTTACGAGATATTTTTTATAAACCTTGACGGCGTTTTCAAAAGCCTTTTCGGATTTTTTTGTTCTGACGACTTCGACTTCTTCTCCCTTTTTATTTTTCGATTTTTTCGGCGCGGGCGTCGGCGACGCCTGTTCGACTACAGGTTCGTTCGCGGGCAGAGTTTCTTCGGCTTTTTCGAGAATGGCATAGGAAATTCCGAGCTGAAAATAGGCTTCGCCGAAATCGGGATTTAATTTGACGGCCTGCTCGTAAGCCTCGATTGCCTTGTCAATCTCGTTTGCGTCAAACAGTTTATTGCCTTCGGCAAAAGCCGTGTCGGCATCGGTAAAGGTCGGCAGAGGAGTTTCCTTCGGCGTCGGCGTCGTCTGCGCGGTTTCGGTTTTCGCCGCCGGAGTCTGCGCGTTCAGATTCTGATTGGAAGCGCTTTTCGAGCAATTGATTTGAAAAAATAAAAACCCCGTTAAAAATAAAATTATAAAACCCTTTTTCATAAACCCTTTTTGAATAAAAATTTCTAAAAACGTTAGAAGCCGAAAATACTCAATTCGTTTGTCCGGACAATTTACCCGGGCGGAAAAATAAACGGGCGACCGCCGAGCAGATGAACGTGAAGATGAAAAACCGTCTGCCCGCCGTCGGCGTTTGTATTGATAACCGTCCGGTAGCCGTTTTCGGCAAATCCTTTCTCGCGCGCAATTTCAGCCGCCGTCAAAAGCAGGTGACCAAGCGTTTCCCGGTGATTTTTTCCGGCTTTGTCGAGCGAGTCGAAATGCTGGCGCGGAACAATCAAAACGTGCGTCGGCGCCTGCGGGCTGATGTCGCTGAAAGCCACGCAAACGTCGTCCTCGTAAACTCTGGCGGACGGAATGACGCCCGATACAATCTTGCAAAAAAGACAATTTTCTTCACTCATAATGGAAAGAAATATTAAATCACAAATGCGCCGGATTGTTAATTAACTCAAGTTCGCGGTTGAATAATTTTCAGAAAATTTGCCCGCGAATAAACGCGAAAAGACACGAAAATACTTGTTTTGTGACAATCGACAACTCAAATATTTAATGACTCGAATACCAGTCGTAGCCGCTTTCCGCCCAGAAATCGCGCGGGCGTTCGTCGGTAAATTCGATGCGCCCGATGCGTTTGATTTGCTTGATGCCGTATTTGGTCGGGCTTGCGAGACGAAGCGGCGCGCCGTGCGGCAAAGTTAAGGGCGCGCCGTTCATTTCATAAGCGAGCAGAGTCTGCGGATGCAGAACGCTCGGCATATCCCAGCCGACATAATAACTTTCGTCGGGCGTGACGATGCTCACATATTTGGTAAATTGCGGCGGATATTTTTGGACGAAATCGGAGAATCTCGCTCCCGCCCAGTTGACGACGACGCTCCAGCCTTCGATGCATTTAAGCTCGGTCGTCATCTCGACGCGCGGCAGCGCTTTGATATCGTCCAAAGTCAAAATCAAATCGTCAGCCCGGTTTGCCAGACCGCCGACCCGCAGACGCCATTCGGCCGCATTAAAATTTTCGCTCAGTCCTTCGCCGCCGTTGACGCGGTCTGCGCTGATTTTTTCTTTCGAAAACTCGGGCGCGAGATTTTTCGGGCTGTAATAAAGCCGGCTGACGTTTTCATTGAAACGGAAAGCATCTTTGAAAATCCATTCGCTTTCCGGTTTTCTCAGCCAACCGTAGCCGAGATAGCCGAAAACCGCCGCCGCGCCGCCGATTAAAAAACCGCGCCGCGAGTGTTTTTTCATTTCCTGCCGCGCCTTTTCGTCGCTCAAAGCGACGCTCAAACGCGTTTTTTCGCCCAAAATTTCAGCCGTATTTTTTTCTTTGCCCGTTTCGGCTTTAGCTTCGGCGATTTCCGCATCTTCAGTCTTAATCTCTTCATCTTCGACAATTTTTAAGTTTTCTTCGCTCATATTTTTGCTCCTTCTTCGATTGGCGGAACTTCTTCAATCGTTGCTATATCGTCAGTTTTTACCGCTTCATAACCCGTAATCATCGAGCGGAAATTGCTCCAACCGGCGAACGCAACCTGCGCGATGTGGACGACAAAAAACAACACGAACAAAATCATCAGCCAGAAATGCCACCAGCGCGCCCACTCGTAGCCGCCGAAAATCGCGGTCAGCCACGCAAAGCTCGTCGGTTTGTAAATCGCCAGACCGGACACAATCGAGCCGAAGCCCATCAATATAACCGATGTATAAGCAATTCTCTGCGCGTCGTTATATTTTCCCTGCGGCGGAAGTTTTTTGACGATGTGCAAATCGTGAAGCGCGACCTGCGCCGCGCGTCTGAACGAGCCCGAAACGGGAATTAAAGCGCGCCATTCGCCCGAAAAAATTGTGTAAACCACATACAGCAACCCGTTTACGGCAAAAAACCACATAAAAAAGAAATGCAGGCTGATGCCTTCGGCGAGACGAAAAGGAATGTTGAGCGTTTCGTAAAACCATTTCGGGAAAAAATGAAACAGCTCGTAGCCGAAAAGCTTAAAACCGTAAACGGCGTTTCCCCAGTAAATCAGCACACCGCTCCAAATCATCAAAAAAAGCAGCGGGAAATTTATCCAGTGAAACCAACGAATCGCCAAAAGGTGTTTTTTCTCTAATTTCTGTGCCATCTCTGCTCCTTGAAATTTATAACGGAACGCGCCTGAATTACTTAATTATTCGTGAATGTGTTTATTTTATTCCAATTTGCCGGGAAAAACAGTAAAAAATAAAAAAAGTCCTGATTTCGAGAAAAATCAGAACTTAAACTCGGCTTTTGAAAATTCTTTCTTTTGCCTTTTTACTTTTTACTTTTTACTTATTTTCTTCCGCCGCCATTGCCAGACTGTCGGTGATTCTTTCGATTTCGGCGCCGACCGACTGTAGTTTATTGACAATCGTTTCATAGCCGCGGTCGATGTGGTAAACGCGGTCGATAAGCGTCTCGCCCTCGGCGCATAAAGCGGCCAGAACTAAAGAGGCCGAAGCGCGTAAATCCGAAGCCTGGACGGGAGCGCCCATCAATTTTGTTTTGCCGCGGACGACGGCCGTATTTCCCGAAAAGCTGATGTTCGCGCCCATTCGGATAAGCTCGGAAGCATGCATAAAACGATTTTCAAAAATCGTTTCTCGGATGGTCGAGTCGCCTTCGGCCTGCGTCATCAGAGACATATACTGCGCCTGCATATCGGTCGGAAATTCGGGATGCGGCTCGGTCGTCACGGCTTGCGCCCGCAAACCCTGCGCGCAGCATTTTACGAGCAGCGTGCTCTGGTTTAATTCTTCGATTTCGACGCCCGTTTCGCGCAATTTTTCGATTACTGCCTTCAGATGTTTCGGCTCGCATTTCGCAATTTCAAGCTCGCCCGCAGTAATCGCCGCCGCGACGATAAAAGTTCCCGTCTCGATTCGGTCGGGAATAATCGTGTGCTCCGCGCCGTCCAGGCCTTCGACGCCTTTTATCTCAATCGTTTCCGTTCCCGCACCTTTGACGCGCGCGCCCATTTTGTTCAAAAGCTCGGCCAAATCCTCGATTTCCGGCTCGCGCGCGGCATTTTGTATCGTCGTTTTTCCTTTTGCCAAAACCGCCGCCATCATTACGTTTTCCGTTCCGGTCACGGTAACTTTTTCAAACGCAACTTCCGCGCCGATTAGACGCCCTTTCGGCGCGCGCGCAACGACATCGCCGGATTCTAAAGATACGACCGCGCCGAGTTTTTCAAACGCTTTCAAATGCAAATCAATCGGGCGAGTCCCGATGGCGCAGCCGCCCGGCAGACTGACTTTCGCCTGCCCGAAACGCGCGAGCAGCGGCCCGAGCGCCAAAACGCTGGCGCGCATCGTTTTTACCAATTCATACGGAGCTTCGAAAGTTTCGATATTTTTCGCCGTAATTTTATGCGTGCGAAGCTCCGGCGTCAAAACGGTCGCGCCCAAATCTTCGAGCAGACGGCGCTGCGTAATCAAATCCTTAACATACGGAACATTATGCAAAATAACCGTTTCCGGCGTTAATAGCGTCGCTGCCAGACACGGCAGAGCGGAATTTTTCGCGCCGCTGATTTCAATTTTCCCCTTGAGCGGTCGGCCGCCTCGAATCAAAAATTTATCCATTATATTTACTCACTGACAACTAATTCTTATACAAAGCAAAAGCAAATCTTATCACGAGATTGTCGAATTTTAAAAAACTAATAATTTTCGATTTGAAAGCCGCGCGCTATAATCAAAATCGTGGTACAGAAACATTCGAGAATGACCTCCGGCGGGCGATACGTCTGGTACACCGAGCGCCTCTGGCGACTTTCGGCAAGTCTTCCGGTCAAGCCAATTTTAATCGAAAATATCGCGGAATTTGACATAAACTGCTGGTTTGACGAAAAAAAACCGCCGACTTGCTGAGCCGTCGCCGTCCACGCAAGACGCATCTACGAGGCCGATTTAGCTTACCCGATTATTTTGTCGGCGGAAGGCTTTTTGATGGACGGCGGACACCGGCTGGCGAAAGCATGGCTGCTCGATTTGAAAGAAGTCAGAGCCGTTCAATTTGTGATTAATCCGGAGCCGGACGAAATTCTCGCGGAATAAATTTCAGATTTTGAGCTTGAAGTTGGAAATCGGTCGAAAATTTTCTGCCGCGCCGCCGGGTTCGTCAAAGCGTATCGGAACGAGAATCGGAGCTTCGCGGTTTTTGCCGGCTAAAAGGTTTATTTCCCGCGTTTGCCGGTGAACGCTGTTTGCCAGAGCGTGTGCTTCGTCGCGCAAACGCCGCAAAATTTCGAAAGTCGAATTAAATTGAAAATCGATTTTTTTGCCGTTATCAGTAAGAAAATGTGAGATTTCGTTGTGCCGGCCGCTCGGCTTGACGGCGCCGACGATTTTTAGATTTTCATTTTCTAAAATCTTTTTGACCGCCTTCAACTGGTTTCGCCCGCCATCGAGTAAAATCAAATCCGCGCGTTCTTTGTTTTCGTTTAATCTTAATTTTACGGCTTCCGCCAGCGCCTGCGGCTCGTTTACAGAGTCCATCTGCCAGAACCGAAAATCCTCGAATTTCAAATTTTCGTTTTCCCAGACCGCACAGGCCGCGACAAAATCCTGATTCGAAATATGCGCGACGTCGAAGGCTTCGATGCGTTTCGGTTTTTCCGGCAGGGAGAAAATTTCCTGCAAATTTATCCGGATTTCATCCGTAGTTTCGATATTGGAAAGGCGCTTCAATTCCAGACTGAGCTTTGAGCGTTTGAGCGAGAGAAACGCCGTTTTGTGTTCTTCTTCGGAAACGAGCGAAACTTTAATGCGTCTTTTGGCTTGCCGGCTCAAGCTTTCGGCGAAGAACTTTCGATTTTCAAAATCTTTTGTCAGGCGAATTTCCCTCGGCGCGTGAAATTGGTAAAACTGCCATAAAACCCGACTCAAAATCTGTGAATCGGAAATTTTTTCGTCGTTCGGAAAATCAAACGTGTGAAAGCCGAGCGTTCGCCTGCCGCGCGTCGTAATCAAATGCACCAGCGTTTTCTCAGAATCTTTTTCCAGATAATATGTATCGACCGCGTCGTCGAGCCACAGATTCAGACGCGGATTTGCAAAAATATCCTGTATCGCTTTCGTCAAATCGCGCAGTCGTACGGCCTTTTCAAATTCCAGATTTTCGGCCAGATTTTCGATTTTCCGTCTTAAAATTTTTTCCAGGTCGGACTTATTTTTCATCAGAAAAAGTCTTAGCAAGTCGACCGCTTCCGCGTATTCTTCTGGTTCGCATAGATTTTCGACGCACGGCGCGAGACATCTTTTTTCGGCAAACATCGGGCACGGCGCAGGCAAATCGCCGCCGCGAATATCGAGCTCGCAACTTCTCAGGCGAAAAAGCCGGCTTAAAACATAAAGCCAGATGCGCACGCCGGTGATGGGCAGAAACGCGCCGAAATATTCGTCCTGCTCGCTTAAAATCCGGCGCGTAACCAAAAGTCGCGGAAACTTTTCGCGCGTGATTTTCAAATGCGGGTAAATGGTTTTGTCGTTGATTGGAAAATTAAATCGCGGCTGTTTTTGCCGAACGAGACGCGCCAATTCGCGCGGCAGATTTTCACTTGTCCGCCAAATTTCGATTGAACCGGCGAGTTCGGAAAATTGGTTGAAAAAGTTTTCTCGGCCGTCTAAAATTCGTTTGATTTCTTCTTTTATATTTTTCGCCGCGCCTGCGAAAAGCGCTTTATTCTGCGCGTCGAAAAGACAAAATAAACCCGTCGTTTCGGGCAGTCGCGAAAAATCTTTGCGCGAAAAAGCGTCAGACATTTTCGGCCTCTAAAAGCGAATAGATTTGTTCAATCGTGTCGGCGTCTGCAATTTTTTTATCGCCGCGCCAGCGCAAAATGCGCGGAAAACGAACGGCGACGCCTGATTTATGACGCGTCGATTTTTGGATTCCTTCAAACGCCAGTTCGAAAACGAGCTCGGGCGTGACGCTCCGGACAGGTCCGAAAGTTTCCTTTGTGTTTTCGCGGACAAAGCGGTCGACTCGCCGGATTTCCTTGTCGGTCAAACCCGAATACGCCTTGGCAAACGGGACGAGCTCGCCGTCTTTCCAGATGGCGAAAGTGTAATCGGTAAAAAGATTGGCGCGTTTGCCCGTGCCTTTCTGCGCGTAAAGCAGGACGGCGTCAATCGTGTACGGGTCGATTTTCCATTTCCACCAATCGCCGCGATGACGACCGACGCGATACGGCGAATTTCGGTTTTTGAGCATAAAGCCTTCGACGCGCAGGCTGCGGCTCTGCTCGCGTTTTTCGGTCAAATCTTCCCAGGAATCGGCGGAAACGGTATCGGTCGGGCGAAGGGTTTTTTTGGTTTCTTCGTCCAATCTGGCCAAAAGATTCTCAAGTTTACGCCGCCGAGTTTTTAATTCTTCGGCACGAATATCAATGCTTTCGGCTTCGAGCAAATCGTAGCATTGCAAAATTACGGGAATTTCCGCGAGCAGTTTGGCCGTTAAATTTTTGCGACCGATGCGGCGCTGCAAAGTCATAAACGGCTGAACCTGATTTTCGACCCACGGCAGAATTTCGCCGTCGAGAACCGTCCCGTCAGGTAAATTGGCGGCGGCTTCGGCAATTTCGGGAAAGCGCTCGGTAATCAAATCTTCGCCGCGCGACCACATAAAAACCTGTCCTTCGCGCCTGATGATTTGCGCGCGAATCCCGTCCCATTTCCACTCGGCCTGCCAATCTCGCACGTCGCCCAAATCTTCAAGCGGAAAATCTATCTGGTGCGCCAGATGAAACGGAAACGGGCGCGCTACGGGCGTTTCGTCGGCGTCCATTTCCGAGCTGATAAGCCGCTCGTAAAATTCGGCGGTCGGCTGCCATTCGCCCATCAGGCGTTGCGCAATCGTATCGGTCGCGAGGCCGCTCAGCTGCGCCAGCGCTCGAATCACGAGAAGCTGCGAGACGCCGACGCGAAAGCTTCCGGCAATCAATTTGTTATAAACGAGCCGCTGGCTGTAATCCATTGACTGCCACGCCGAAATCACGGCTTCGTGCTGAATTTCTTCCGCTTCGGCGCGCAACGGAAGGAGGTTCCGCTCGACGAGCAGGTGAAGCGGCGTTTCGTCCGTCCGCGAATTAAAAGGCAGAAGCAGAGCAATCGTTTCCGCGCCATCGCCGACATCGTGATAGCATTCTTCATACAGCCACGGCTCGACGCCCGACAAATCCATCGCCCATTCGCGCAATTTTTTTGAAGGCACAATCTGACGCGGTTTTCTGCCCGAAAGAAAATACAGAGCCCACGCCGCGTCTTCCGAACGCGCTCGCTCGAAATAAAATTTCAGCGCCTCGACCTTTTCGTTGGTCTTATTGGTCTGGTCGAGTTCGATGTAAAGCTCGGTGAATAATTTCATACTAAAATAATGGAGAGTGAAATTTCTGTTACTCTCCACTCTCCGCTCTCAACTCTTCACTTTCATCTTCGTAGCCGACATACTGCGTCTTTAAAGGTTTGGCGTTGTAGCCGTTTTCGTTGAGCCATCGGACAAATTCCTCGATATAGCCGTGCGTCACAAAAACGGTTTCGGCTTTTGATTCTTTGACCGCCGTTTGCAGCTCTTCCCAGTCGGCGTGGTCGGAGACGACAAAACCGCGGTCGACCGCTTTGCGCCGCCGCGCGCCGCGCACAATCATCCAGCCCGAAGCAAACGCGGTCGAAATCTTGCCGAAACGCTTTATCCAGGTCGAACCGAGCGCCGACGGCGGCGCGACAATTAAAGAGCCGGGAAACTCGCTTTTTTTTTCGACGGCCTTAGCATACGTCGTGTCCGGCAGATTGACGCCGCTTTCGCGATACGCCTCATTAAGGCGCTGCGTCGAGCCGTGAGTAAAAATCTTGCCGATGCTCGAATCAATCAAAGCCAAAAGTCTCTGCGATTTGCCGAGCGCGTAGGCGCACAAAATCGAAGCCTTGTCCTGCTCCCTGTTTCGCCGCCACCAATCATTGATGTCTTCGGCGATTTTCCGCGTGTCCTGCCAGCGATAAATCGGCAGGCCGAACGTCGCCTCGGTAATCAAGTTATGGCACTCCACCGGCTCGAAAGCGGCGCAGGTCGGGTCGGGCGCGAGTTTGTAATCGCCGGAAACGCACCAGATTTCGCCTTTGTGTTCGACGCGCACCTGCGCCGAGCCGAGCACATGTCCGGCCGGATGAAACGAAACGTTGACGCCGTTAATCGAGCGCGTTTCGCCGTAGCTCATCATTTCCAGATTCGCGTCAAAGCCGAGCCGGATGCGGTAAAGCTTTTCGCCCTCGCGCGTGACCAGATAATTATCGCTTCCGCGATAGGCGTGGTCGGCGTGCGCGTGCGTGACGACGGCGCGCTTGACGGGTTGCCACGGGTCGATATAAAAATCGCCCGCCGCGCAATATAAACCGCTTTTTGTTAATTTGATAAGACCGCTTCTCGCTTTCATCTTTTTTTATTTAGCAAGCAAAATTTATTCCTAAAAATTTTAATCGAAAAGCGTGCGGATTTCCCGATTTTGCGGTCTGAAAACGAGTTTTCCCGAAAAATTTCTGTGTTCTAAGTTGATACGCGCGAAGTTTTTTTGATACTTTCCGCGATTATTTCGCGCGTTAGAATTAAGGAATTTTTCTCAGGGACAAATCCTTTAATTCATAAAACACAATGCATAATAAATTTATTTTTTTACTCGTTCTGACGCTGATTTTCGTCACCGGCCTCGCCTGCAGCGGCCCGGGCGGCGGTAACGTCAGAACGATGACGGAAGCGAAAAACACACAATTGACGGAAAAACTGGAAAGCTATACGCTCAGAGGTTTGAGGTTTTCCTATTATAAAATTCCTGCCGGCCTCAAAAAGGAAGATTTAATCAAAACGGCGCAGGAAATCCACGAAGGCGAGCCGGACGCGCATCTCGTTTTAGTCGATGACGATGCGCAAATCGCCGAATATATCAATTACGCGCGAGCTTTCAGCAAAAACGATTTTGACGCGGAACTGCCGAAAGAATGGGCTGACAAACACATCGTCGCCAACCTACAGCGACTCGTCAGCGGCAAATGGCAGCTTTACGAAGGCTACGGGTATCGCGAAATTACCAATTTAAAATAATTTTTCGGTGAAATTTAAAGCCGATTCGTGGATAATATTTTTAATGAATCAGCTAACGACCACAGAACTCGAAACACTCTTTCAAAAGGCTCTGACCGCAAACGATTTCCGGACGGAGCTTTCCGCCGAAGTCGTCAATGAAGCGAAAGAGGCAGATGAAACAAGAATTTTTTCTACGCTTGCGCCTGCCGTACGCGATTTGCGCACGCTGCTCTGGTCTTCGATTGACAATCGCACTTCGCGCGACCTCGACCAGGTGGAATACGCCGAGCTTCTGCCGAACGGCGACATTCGCCTGCGCGTCGCCATCGCCGACGTCGACGCATTTGCGCCGAAAAATTCGGCAATCGACGCGTTTGCCGCGCAAAACACGACTTCCATCTACGCGGGCGAAACGGTTTTCCCGATGCTGCCCGCCGAGCTTTCCAATAATCTGACATCTCTGCTCGAAAATTTCGACCGGCTCGCCGTCGTCACCGAAATGATTGTCTGCGAAGACGGCAATATCGAATCCACCGACGTTTATCGCGCCGTCGTTCATAACTACGCCAAATTGTCTTACGAGGAAATCGGCGCGTGGCTCGAAGACAAAGCCGAGCTGCCGGAAGCCGCCGCCAAAGTAGAAAACTTGCAGGAACAGCTTCGATTGCAGCAAAAAGCGGCGATGCGGCTTCAGCATTTAAGAACGCAGAAAGGCGCGCTCGAATTTGAAACAATCGAAGCCGCGCCCGTCATTTCCGGCGGAGTCATCACGGGTATCGAAGTCGTGCGCTCAAACGCGGCGCGTAAGATTATCGAAAATTTTATGATTGCGGCAAACGTCGAGATGGCCGAATTTCTCGAACGAAGCGGCGTGACTTCGCTCCGGCGCGTCGTCAAAACGCCCGAAAGATGGAATCGAATCGTCGAAATCGCCGCGTCTTTCGGCGAAAATCTGCCCGACACACCCGACTCGAAAGCGCTGGCAGATTTTCTCGCAAGGCAAAAAGCGAAGGATTCGATTCATTACCCTGACCTCTCGCTTTCGGTTATCAAATTAATCGGCTCGGGCGATTACACGGTGCAGATACCGAACGAGGCCGCGGACGGACATTTCGGTCTGGCGGTGCACGATTATACGCACTCGACCGCGCCCAATCGCCGCTATTCGGATTTAATCGTGCAGAGATTGGTAAAAGCGACGCTTGAAAACAAGCCTTCGCCCTATTCTCTCGAAGAGCTCGAAGCGATTGCCGAGCATTGCAACGAGCGCGAAAGCGCCGCGCGAAAAGTCGAGCGGCAGATGCGCAAGACAATCGCGGCGAGCGTGATGGCGACGCACATCGGCGAAGAATTTGAAGCGATTGTAACCGGAAAAACGCACGGCGGAACGTTTGCGCGAATAATCGAGCCGCCCGTCGACGGCCGCATCGTCGAAGGCGAAGAAAGATTGCAGGTCGGCGAAAAAGTGCGCGTTCGTCTGCTGGCGACAAACGCCGAAAACGGATTTATCGATTTTGCGGATGCGGCTTAAAGCGGGTCGCTCTCGAAATTTTCGGTCGTTTCCGACAGCGCTTCAATATTTTTTCGAAGCTCTGTTTCGGCCGCCTCGAGCGTCATTTGACGGTCTGTGTCAAAAGGTTTCCCGGCTGAAACGAGCGCGGCTTTGGCTTGCAAAATAGATTCGAGCAGTTCGGGATATTTTTTAGCCTCCAGCGCTCCGACCGCAAAAAGCAGAGCTTGCGCCGCTTGATAACCGACGAAAGGTTTTTCCGACCCGATTTGTTTTACGAGAAACGGCAGGGATTCTTCCGACGCGAAAACCTGTAGAATCGCCACCGCCGCCAAACGGTCGCCGGGCGAAGGACTTTCAGCCAGCTCGTTTAAAAGCGGGTACGAGGCGCTCGCCAATTCACGCATTTTTTCAAATATGTCTTCCATCCGGCTTGTCCGCTCATGTGAAGACCGCATGCGCTGCCGCGTTCTTTCATAAAGCCGCGCGTATGAGCGAACCTGTCGTCGCACAAGGTCGAGCGAAGCGTCAAATTTATGTGCGGCCGATGGCTCGGAAGACGGTTCTGCGGCTTCGGGCGGCGATTCTTTCGTGAGCTTGCTAATCTCGCGCGCCACGTCCAGCAGCGCGTCGTCCATCGAAGTCCACGAGCTAATCGCTTTGGCGTCTCTCGGTATAATCTGCAGCTCGCTAAATCTGGATTCTTCCCACAGACACGGTTTTAAAAGAATCGGGACGATTTTTACCTCGCCGCGCTTTAAGCGACTCATCGCTTTATCGACTTCGACGCTGAAACAATAATCCGAAGCCAGAAAGTCGGCGCTGACCAGAAACAAAATCATCTGCGCCGTGTCGAGCCCGTCCGCGATTTCCTTGTTCCAATCCGCGCCCGGTTCGATTTTACGGTCGTGCCATTCGCTGATTTTGTTTTGCTGCACGAGCGGTTTGAGATACGTTCCCAAACGGTCGCGCAGCTCGGCGTCCTTATGCGAATATGAATAAAACACCCGCCAACTCATATTTTTATCATCTCCTAAAACGTATTTGTGCGAATGTTATACAGCAAAATAATCTTTTATTCAATATAAAATATTGGTGTTTGTAATTTCTGACTAATCTTCAGTCTGCGCGATTATCTGTTGCTGATTGGCAAGAATTTTTTCTTGATTTTCGAGTATTCGGTCGAGCTTGTCCTGATTGGATTTTATCTGCTCCTGATTTTCGAGAATCCGTTCCTGATTGGAAATGATGATTTTTTGATTGTCTAAAATTTCTTCGCCCGACATAATTTTTCTCCTTTTTAACTCGCTTTCTTTCGCTTTCTGGCAATTCGCGCGAGTCCCGCGCCTTTCCACGCGTAAGAGTCGGTCGTAAAATACGTCGGGCAGCAGTGAGCGGCGTCGCCAATCCATTCGGGATAGGTGAAAAGTATCGTCCGCGACTTTAATTCGGCAGCCGAATTTTCCTCGCATTTTGTCCAGATTTGCTTCGGTTTTCCGTTTTGATAAGCGAAAACATACGTCGCCAGATAATCGTTCGAAGAACCCGAGGTCTGCCCGTTGATGATGACGAAAGCTTCCTCCTGCCCGTCGCCGTCAAAATCGACGTATTTTACGGAGCCTAAATCAGCATAGTTCGATTCGTCGCCAAACTCTGCGTGGCCTTTGCGCAAAACAAGCCTGTCCGATTTTTCGATTGGCAAAAACTTGTGATATCCGCCGCACAGCTGACCGTAGTTGAAATTTTTGAAATCGATTTTCCGAATCGTCGAAGTCGTTTTTGTAGTTTTCCGCTCAATGTTTCTTTTTTTCGACTGCGCCGCTCCGCTCGCGGCCAGCGCGAGGATTATTAATAAAAAGCCAAGTGTGATTTTTTTCATAACTAACGTATTTTATAATTCCTTTATACTTTACAGGCTAGCACAAGCTATCACGGCAAGCTCTTAAGATATGATTCAAAACCGTCGTTGAACCATTTTATCTTGTCACCGAATAAAGTCCGATATCTTGCGCCAACCGGATGTTTTTTTAGATTGCGACGGTCTTTGTCGTATTCTACGACCGTAATTTCAGGTGCGTCGGAGCCGTTTTGTCTGGTCAGCCCGCGCTTTAACAGATAGATCACTTCAACATCGTCGTCCGGAAGACTGTAACCGATAAAAATCGCCCGCTTGGCTTGACGCAGCTCCCTTTCGGCTTGATACCAAACCTGAGAGACATGCGGGTTTCGATAATCTTTTCGATGAGTCGGAGTAATTAATATGGGACGCACAAAGACCTGGCAATCAGGACAAGGACTTCCATGACACGAATATTTTGGCTCGAGCGGGCTTTCCTGATAAAGCCTCTCGAGAACTTTTACAGTCCCTTTCTTGCCGGATTCTGAAACTCCTATATCAAGCCGGTGACATCCGGGACAGTACAGCCAATTAAGCGAGCCGTGAAGCTTTAGCAGCTTTCCAAAATATCCTTTCGGTTCTTGATAAGCCGGAGTTTTAATCTCGCAGCCGTAATCAGGGAATCGTCCATTTTCCGAATTTTCGCTGAATCTGACCAACGCATTATCCGCGATGATGTCATAATTGAGCGATATTATGACAGGCTCTTCGTCAATATTCTTATAAAGCTTGTTTAGTAAATCCAGGTAATAATTATTTTCCAAACTTCGGAGCTTATATTCGAGAACGGCGAAGATTATATACTCCAAAGCTTCGCGAACGTGGACTAATGACTGGCGAAAATAACCACTTGCGCGGTCAACATCAATCAATCGCTCCGAAACCCATTTCTGATTCATGGGCTGCTTGCGGTCTATCGCCGTGTCAATGAGGCTCAACAATAGCGGCAGCGCCGGATAATCATTTATCTTTCTTTTTTTAGAATCTTTCGGAAGATGAAAATTCTCGACCAGAAATTCTTCCAGAATGTCGGCATATCCTTCTCGCTGGATGAGTTTTTGCTGTCCGCTCTTCGCAATTTCCTGTCGGACTTTCGGGTCGTAAGCTTGCAGGAGTATCTCGTTGGTCAAAGGACCGCCGCAGGCTTTGGTAGCTCCCGCGCCAAATATTACAACTGTGCTCATCTCCTATATCCTCATCCTCAATAAAGACCTTATGCCTGAAATATAAATATTAACTTCGGCTCATATACGCAAAGGCATAACGATGTATTTATAATTGTAGTTCGTGTCGCCCGCGATGTTCATCTGCGTTTGACCGTTGCTGTCTTTGAAGCTGAAAGCGATGCGCGGACGACTCGCCGATTCTTTGACGCGGACGGTTTCGCCGTCGGTTTCCTGTTCGATTTCGCCGGCCTCGGCGTCCTTTGCGGTTGCGACGTTTAAGAATTCCTGTACGTATTGCGAGTTGAATCCGATTTGTACCTCTTCGCCCGTGTATTCGGCGGTGACTTTTTCGTTAGCCTCGCCTTCCTCGGAGCTTTGCGCGCCGATTTCGACTTCGCCGCTGCGAATCGTCAGTTTTACCGAGCGCGTCCGTTCGTCGGCCATCAGAGCGACGCGGCGAATCGCGTTTTTCATATCGTCGGCATCAAACGTCGCAAGCTTGTCGTTGTCTTTCGGGATAACCATTTCGTAATTCGGGAACGAACCGGAAAGCTTGCGCGTAATCAGGAGACGACCGTCGACTTCAAAATAGATGTGATTCGGGTCTTCGCCGAAGCTGATTTCGCCTCTCGAGTCGCGCGCGATTTTGACGAGCTCCATCAAAGCCTTTTTCGGAATCAGCGCGTCCATCGTTTCGGTCGTCGAATTTTCGGGAAGCTGCTTTTCGATATAAGCGAGCCGGTGACCGTCGGTCGTCACCATTTTCGCCATGCCGTCGGCAATCATAAATTTTGCGCCCGAGAGCGTAAAGCGCGACTGCTCGTTAGTGATGGCGAAAGCCGTGTTATTAATAAAGTGATTAAAGATTTCCGCCGAGAGCTTCATCGGCGCGGATTTGAATGAAGGCACTTCCGGGAAATTTTCCTTCGAGACGCCGGCGAGACGAAAATTTGATTTGCCGCACGTCAGCTTGACCCATTCGTTTTCCTCTTTGGCAAAATGCACGTTTTCGTCTCCGAGCAGACGAACGATGTCGAAAAGCTTTCTCGCCTGCACGCACATCGCGCCGGCCTGCTTGATGTCGGCCGCGGCTTCGCAGCGAATCGTGACGTCCAAATCCGTTCCGACAAATCGAATCGTTCCTTCGCCGACCGATTCGATTAAGATATTCGACAAAACCGGAATCGTCGATTTCTTTTCAACGATGCCCTGAACAAATCCGAGCTCTTCTTTTAGAACGTTCTGCTTGATTACAAATTCCATTTTATTACTCCTAAATATTCTTTGATTATACCTAAAGTTATACTTTCAATACTCTTTGCCTTTTACTAAATCTATTAATTTAAACCTTATATAAATCTATAGTACTAGTAGTAGGGCCTGTGGAAAAGTGGAAAACCGACTTTATTAAAGAAATAATTAAAGTTATACGTCCACAGGGGTTGTGGATAACTTGTGTAAAAACTAGCAGCCTGTGGAAAATTTAGACAATAGGATAAGTTTTCCACAATTTCCACAGGGTGAATTTTCCTCAACCTGTGGAAAAGTGGAAAACCATGTTTAAGTATTGACTTATAAAGACAATACTTAAACAGCTCCGCTTAAATGTATGTGGAAATCCTCCACTAAATTTTTTCGCGACAATCTTTAACTAATTGCAAAGATTATCTATAAGCTCACTCACAACCCTGTGGAAATTTCTATCTTCCTTTATTACCTCGTTAATCTTTTCAACCGAGTGCATGACGGTCGTATGATGCTTTCCGCCAAACTCGCGACCGATTTCGGGAAAGCTGTGTTTCGTCAGACGCTTGCACAGATACATCGCCACCTGTCGCGGAACGGCAATCTGCCGCGAATTGTTTTTCGATTTGATTTCCTCGATGGTTAATTTGTAATGCGACGCGACGGTGCGCGCGATTCTTTCTATCGTTAAATTTTCCGGCTGCTCGCTGTCGATGATATTTTTCATCGCGTCCTGCGCGAGCATTTTTGAAATCGGAACTCCGCGCAGAGAAGAAATCGCGACGAGTCTGACGAGCGACCCTTCCAGCTCGCGGATATTGCTTTTGACTTTGCTGGCGATAAAAAACGCAATCTCGTCCGGCAGGCTGACGCCGTCCATATCCGCCTTACGTTTTAAGATGGCGACTTTCGTTTCCAAATCCGGCGGCTCGATGTCGGCAATCAATCCCCATTCAAAACGCGAATGGAGGCGCTCTTCCAATGTCGGAATTTCGCGCGGCGGGCAATCTGAAGTGATGACGATTTGTTTCTGGTCATTGTGGAGCGCGTTGAACGTATGAAAAAATTCTTCCTGCGTGCGTTCCTTTCCGGCCATAAACTGAACGTCGTCCATCAAGAGAACGTCAATCGAACGATATTTTTCGCGAAACGTCTGCGTCTTGTCGTAGCGAATCGCGTTGATAAGCTCGTTCATAAATTTCTCGGCGGAAATGTATGCGACGCGCAAATGACGATTGCGTTCTTTGATGGCGTGTCCGGCGGCATGCATCAGATGCGTTTTGCCAAGCCCGACTCCGCCGTAGATGTACATCGGGTTGTAAGTTTTGCCCGGCGATTCGGCGACGGCGAGCGCGGCGGCGTGCGCAAATTGATTACACGAGCCGACGACGAATTTTTCAAACGTGTATTTTGCGTTCAGAGAATTTTCAATCGGTTCGATATCGACGAAGTTTGTCGGATTGGTTTTGATTAAAATTTCCGCCTTCGGTTTTTCTATATAATTACTGGCAACCGGCGCGTTTGTAATCGAGTTTTGTTTTTCAAAGAAAAATTCCGGCTCATCGTCATCGGCAAACTCATCTTTGTGGTGTTCCGATTCCTCGACTTCCCAATCTAATTTATAACTGGTCAGATTCAGTTCTTTTAACGTCTGCGTGATAACTTCCGAATAATATGTACTAACCCAATCCTTATTCACCTGACTGGCGCGCAGATGCAGAACCTTATCCTGCTCGTCGCAGCCGTCAAACTGAATCGGGCGAAACCAGGCATCAAAAATCTGCCTGTTCAGACGCTTTTCTACCGATTGAAGAATGCTATTCCACACATTTTTGTTTTCCGACGAAACTTCCATAGCTTCTCACCTCTAATTATTTGTTAAATCTTTAGAAAAACTTTTAAGCAAAATCTCCGGTTAAAATCTATTTTGAACGATTAATAAAATGCCTTTAGTAAATCCTGACAAGTCTTTCTATTTTGGTAACTTTTACGAGTTTTTGATATGTAAATTAATAAGTTTTCCACAAAGTTTTCCACAGGCTTGTGGAAAGCTGCTTAAAAGTTAAGGTAAAACTTTAACTATAGTGTTTTCAATAACTTACAGGCATTTAAACCAATGGAAACGAGCCAAAGAGTAACATTAAAAAAGGCAAATTGCAAGAGGAAATCCACAGGTTTGTGAAAAATCTTTTCGAGACTCGGAAAGTCTTTTTTTGACAGCAATTTGGAAGGATTTTATATTGTGTTAGACTTAGTTCGTTTTATATTTTCGCGAAGAAAATTTATGCCGAAACGTAAGAAGATGAATGAGATAAAAGAAACGAAACCAAAAACGGATAACTTTGTCGAACAAATAAAAAAACTTTCCGAAAATTTGTACTACATCAGCGAGACCGACGCCGAGATTACACCGTTCGCCGGAGAAAAGGCCGCGGCCGTAACCAAAGAAGAGCTTCTGCGCCAGACGAAAAGCGCGGCTGACGCTCCGGTCGAGGAAAGAGATTTTGCGGAAATCTTTGCGCGGCTGACAAAAATTCAGGATTGGTTCGGCGACGAGGAAAAGGAAACCGCCGCCGGATTCGGCAAGCTCAAAGAATTTTTAGAGCAGAACTTGAAAGATTTGAAAGTTTTCAAAATCGGACGAATTCAATTAAAAGTTTATTTTGTCGGGCTCGATGCCGAGGGCAGATTGATGGGCATTCAGACGGAAGCCGTCGAAACGTAAAAAAAGCAAGGACTTTTTTCAATCCTTGCTTTTTCAGAGATTAAAAACAGATTAGTTTATTTTTCCTTCACCCAGCTTGCGCCGGAAGTTTTCTTTTGAACGCTTTTCGGATTGCCCGAATAAGTAACGTTGGTCGCGCCGGACAAATCCGCTCTCAGCTCGTTTGTGACAAAAATCATGGCGTTGCTCGCGCCGCTCGAATCAACCGAAACATTTTCCGCTTTCAAGTTTTCCGCATCGAGACGGCTTGCGCCGCTCATTTCGACGTCAAAATCTCCGGTCGTGCCTTCGACTTTGATTTTCGAAGCGCCGCTCGAATCAAGCTTCAAACCATCATTGTTCAAATTAACCAGATTGACCTTCGACGCGCCGGAAAGGTCGAGACTGTCGATATCGGGCGCGGAAATTCTGATTTTTAACGGATTGCTCGTCGAAAATCTTTTTTCCGACCTGATTTGAAGCGTTTCGCCGTCGACTTCGGTTTTGATAAGCGGAAGCAAATTGTCGTCGGCTTCGACTTCGAGACTGAAATCTTTTTGCGCCGTAATTTCGACTTCAAAAGCGCCGCTGACGTCGATTGCCTTAAAGTCGGAAACTCGTCTGTTTTCGGTTTTCACGTTGCCGGAGCCTTTTTCGCCGCCCCAGTTTACGTTAAAAGAAAAGATTTTTCCGGTAGCTCTGCCGAAAGAAGTAAGGCTTGCCAGCGTCACGCCGATTGCCAGAGCAGATATAAAAACTATAAGTCCGATTTTTTTCATAAATTTCTCCAAGAATTAAAAAGAAAGATTAGCTTTTATGGAGAACGTAACCTTTTCGGTAAAAGTTCGGGGAAATTTTAGATTTGAAGATATTTTCACCACGGAGACACGGAGACACGGAGATTTTTAAGAGAAATTAACGCAGATAAATGTAGATAAAGGCAGATAACGCAGATTAGAAAAAATAAATTATCTTTTATTAATTTTGCTCCGTATCTCCGCGTTTAATTTCACCTTGCGAAAAAGTAAAATTGAATCGCTTGCATGACGCCGATGAAAAAGCCGAAAAGCGCGCCGAAAAGCTCGATTGTTCGCAGATGTTCTTTGGCGACCGACAAAACGAGCGCTTCGAGTTTTTCCGACGGATAATTGTTTACTTTTTCGCGGACGACATTTCCGATATCGAATTCTTTGATTGCTTCGGGCAGTTTCTCGCGCGCGGCGGCGAGGATAGTTTCGGTCAGAGATTTTCCGGCTTCGCGCACCTTTTCTTCGGAAATATGCTCGGACAATCTGCCGATTGGCGCAGAGAGAAGTCTTTCGATTTGGCGCGACAAAACCGTATTGATGATATTCGAAGTCTCGTCTCGCGCGAGAATGTTTATCAAACCTTTCGCCAGCATATTTTTGAGCTTTTCTTCGGATTCGGGATGAAGCGTCTGCAAAATCGCGTCGATGCTGTGCGGGCGAAGCTTCTGCAAAGTGTCGGTGATATAGGCCGAAACGGAATTCATCATTTCATCGCCTTGTAGAAGCGACAAAACGCCTTTTGCAATCTGCTGCTTTAATTTTTCGAGCTGTTCGGGCGCGATTTTTCCGATGAGTTCGGGCAGAGGCCGACTGAGAGCGTTGTGGATTGCATTGTCGAGAAAATTCTTTGCTTCGGTGGCGAAAAAATCTCCGCGCAGGGTTTCTTCGATTCGTCTCGGCAGCGATTCATTGACCAAATCGTCAACTTCCTTCAGCAGATTTTCGCGCGAGACAAAAATTTTCTTAAAAAACGGAAGATTTTCGTAATAAGCGTGAACTTCCCTTTTTATCAGCGCGCCGATTTGATTTCGGGTGCGTTCGGCGGCGGCAAGCTCGGCCAGTTGATGAACAATCGGCTCGATTTGCTCGCTCGCTTTTTGCTTCAAAAGCCCGATGGCATCGTCCGTGAAAAGCTGTCCGAGCGGCGTTTCCGTGTTAGCCAAATCGTCGACGCGGCGGTTGATAAAATCTTTGATTTTCTGTTCGAAAGTCGGCTCTTTGATGGCCGAGCGGAGGCGCGTTTCGAGAAAGCCGATAATTTTTATAAAAGTTTCTTCGTCAACAACTTCCGAAACTCTCTGCGACAAAAATTCATCGACGCGGCGGCCGACAAAACCGCTGATTGTATCGATTGTTTCCTCGCTCTGCAAAACGCTTTCGATATGTTCGGCGATTTTTAGCTGCAAAGAGGAAATTGCGTCGAGCACAGGCTCGCGAATGTTTGAAGGCAAAGCTTCAATCAGCGACGGATAGTTTTCCGACAAAAGCTCTTCGGCGTAGGAATCGACGACCTTTTGAATCTTTTTGCGCAGAAAATCCTTCTCGAAAAGCTCCTGCAGAACCGTTTCCTGCGAGACGAGCTCTTCGCCGACGGCTTTGCCGATGGCTTCTGCCAGGCGCGCGCGGTGACGCGGAATCATGCCCTGCGGAAAAATGGTGATGCCAAGTATTTTTACCGGATTTCGCGGGCGAAAAAGCATCCGCACCGCAAGCCACGCGCCCGCATAACCGTGAAGCGTGGCGAAAAGGATGAGTGAAGTAAGCTGAACCCAGAGATGACTGAAAAAATTCCCCAGAAAATCCATAAGTTAGTTTCAAGTTTCAAGTTTCAGGTTTCAAGCCAATAACCTGAAACTTGAAACTCGAAATCTTTAGAAAACCTGAAAACCTTTCGAGTTCAAACAAAAATCGGAAAAATCTTTCAGCCAGGCGTAATTTGCGCTGTAATTTTTCCATTGCTCGTCCTCGTCTTTATACAAAGTTCCGTCGTCGGGCGCATCCGTGATGCTCAAATCGGAAAAAATGCGTTTGTTCGGCTCTAATTTCGGCAGAATTTCGTCGCGAATCTTTTCCCCGATTAAATGCGCCTCGTCTTTTTCCAGTTTTACGCCCGTCGCGGTATATTCCATTTGTCTCAATTTCCCGTCGCTCAAAAAGTCAAAACTCTTGATAATTTCAAGCGTCGTCTTCCAATTCCATACGTTGGCGCGGAACTCAAAGTTTTCCGAACCCAAATCCATTAAGGTGAAACTCATATTTATCTCCTAAGAAAATGCTAAACGCGAAAGAGGTTTCCAGTCAATAAAGTTTTAAATGATAATTTTTACGAGTATAATTTTTAGAAAATTTTATGAACAAAAACGAATATCTGAGCCGCATCGGAATTGAACGGACAAACATCGAACCGACTCTGCAAAATCTGAAGTTTTTGCAGCGCCGACATCTTTTGCGCGTCCCGTTTGAAAATCTCGACATTCACTGGCGACGATTGATAAAGCTAGATAAAGAAAGATTTTACAAAAAAATCGTCGGTGAAAACAGGGGCGGATTTTGCTACGAATTAAACGGTCTGTTTTACGAACTGCTCGGGGAAATAAATTTTCAAAGCGAGATGATTTCGGCAAAAGTGAGCAAAGGAGGCGGCGAATTTGGCGAGGAATTCGACCACCTGGCGATTTTGACGCAAATCGACGAAAAAAAATATCTGGTCGACGTCGGTTTCGGAGATTTTACCGCCGAACCTTTGGAATTTGTTTTGGAAACGGAGCAGAAAGATAGAAACGGCATTTTTTTTATTAGAAAATATGACGAAAATTATTTTGAAGTTGTCAAAAAAGACGGCGACGAATGGAAAAGCGAGTATGTTTTTACCGTTTTGCCGCGAGCATTAAACGAATTTGCCGAAATGTGTCTTTACCAGCAAACTTCTCCCGAGTCGCATTTTACGCGCGGCAAAGTTTGCTCTCTGATGACGGAAAACGGGCGTAAAACTTTAACTGATAAGAGTTTTATCGAAACAAAATACGGCGAAAAAACCGAAACGGACATTAATTCCGACGAAGTTTTTAATCGCATCTTGGCGCGTGAATTTCATATCGAGCGAAAATTTTAACGACAAATTTTAGTTTTTCTTTAATCGAAATCCATCCGGCTTTATCGGCGTTTATCTATGGTTAATTTCTCTTTGTCGGTTTATAATCCAATTTTTCAAAAGCTATGACAAAACCAATTTCATATTCGGACGCGGGCGTCTCGATTGATAAGGCGAACGAAGCGGTCGCAAAAATCAGGGACTACGCCAAATCGACGTTTAACGAGCGGACTTTGACCGAAATCGGGAGCTTCGGCGGAATGTTTTCCGGCGCGTTTCCCGAAATGAGCGAGCCGGTTCTGGTCGCTTCGGCGGACGGCGTCGGCACAAAACTGAAAATCGCATTTGATACGGGAATTCACGACACAATCGGGCAAGACCTTGTAAATCACTGCGTTAACGATATTTTGGTGCAGGGCGCGCGCCCGCTTTTTTTTCTCGACTACTTTGCGACCGGGAGTCTAGCGCCCGAAATTACGGCTTCGGTCGTCAAGGGAATTTCCGTCGCCTGCCGCGAAAACGGGTGCGTTCTGCTCGGCGGCGAAACGGCGGAAATGCCCGGATTTTACACTGACGGCGAATACGATTTGGCCGGTTTTATCGTCGGCGTGGTCGATAAATCAAAAATTATCGACGGTAAAAACATAGCGGCGCGCGATGTCGTTCTCGGTTTGCCTTCAAACGGTTTGCAGACCAACGGCTATAGCTTGGCGCGAAAACTTTTTTTTGAAATCGGCGGCTTTGAGGTCGATTCTTACATTGAAGAATTGGGCGTGAGCGTCGGCGAAGCGCTTTTGAAAACTCATAAAAGTTTCTTAAAACCGCTCGAAAACCTGCTTGATTCGGGAAAAATCAAAGGCCTCGCGCACATCACCGGCGGCGGATTTCTGGAAAATATTCCGCGTATTTTGCCCGAAAACGTGTCGGTCGAGATAAAACGCGGAACGTGGAACGAGCTGCCGATTTTCGATTTGATGCAAACGCTCGGAAACGTCGCCGACGCGGAAATGTTTCGCACGTTTAATATGGGCATCGGAATGATTGTGATTTGCGCCGAAAAAGATAAAGAATTTTTGAAAAACAGTCTGGGCGAATGTTTTGAAATCGGGCGCGTCGTCGGAGGCAATAAGGAAATTGTAATTAAATGAAAATCGGCATTTTAATTTCCGGGCGCGGCTCGAATATGACTGCCATTGCAGAAGCGGTTCAGAGCGGGCTGATTTTCGATTCCGATGTGGCGGTCGTCATCAGCGATAAAAAGGGCGCAGAGGGCTTAAAAAAGGCAAGCGAGCGAGGAATAGAAACTGTTGTTGTCGAAAAAAGCGGGCGCAAGCGAGCCGAACACGATGCCGAGATTATCGCCGAGCTCAAACGGCGAGACGTCGAACTGGTTTGTCTGGCGGGCTATATGCGCCTGCTTTCGCCCGAATTCGTCCGCGCGTTTCCGAACCGGATTGTAAACGTTCATCCGAGCCTCTTGCCGAGCTTTAAGGGGTTGGACGCGCAACGACAGGCGATTGAATACGGCGTCAGGCTTTCCGGCTGCACCGTTCATTTTGTTGACGAAGATTTAGACCACGGCGCGATTATTCTGCAAAAGGTGGTTGAAGTGCGGGACGACGACACGGCCGAAACGCTCGCGGCGCGGATTCTCCGATTCGAACACGAGCTTTATGTCGAAGCGTTAAAAAAAATCGTCGAGGGGAAAATCGAGTTTCGCGGTCGGCGCGTTTATTTTAGATAGATTTATACGCCGAACTGTTTCAGATGATGGTCGATATGTTTGTAGCCGAGAGCGCCCCAATCTTTTCCTGAGAGCTTTCCGAAAGCCGGATGCTGCGCCCATTCGACAATTTCTGAGCGACCGGCAAATTTCTCGATTAAATCTTTTATCTCGGAAACTTCCGTTTCGATATTTTCCGCTTGCCGGCTGATTAATTCCGGCGCGGTCGGCGCGCCTTTCGGAAACGGCAGCCAGTAGATTATCAAATGTTTTACAGGGCGAAAGCGGAGAGGCGTTTTTTTTGGCTCGGTTTTCAAATCGCCGAGCGCCATACGCATTCCGTCGGCGACGTGAGCCAGCATTTGCGGGCAATTCATCTTGCCCCAGTTTGCCTTTGAATCGGGATTAAGATTTGCCAAGCGCTCGACAATTTCCCGTCTCGAATCTTCCCGCCATAATGTTTTCATTTTTCGCTCCTCCTTAAATTATCTGAATTTTAATGATTTTTCGGTTTAATGCAAGACCTTTTTGACATAATCGAGGTTTTTCCCTAAACTTTAAGTTTTCACTTTTGAGTGAGAGGATGAATAATTATGCCAAAGAGAACATATCAACCAAACAATCGTCGCCGCGCCAAGAAACACGGTTTCCGCGCGAGAATGGCGACCAAAAACGGACGCGCCGTATTGAAGCGCCGCAGAGCGAAAGGACGCAAGAGATTAACGGTTCATCATTATTAGACTTTCGTCTGCCGAAGAATAATCGTCTGCGCAAGCCAGGCGAGTTTCGCCGCGTTTATGATGGAGGCAAGTCTCTGAAAGGACGTTTTATGACGGTTTTTATAATGCCGTCGGCGACCGCTTTTCAAAGATTCGGCATTACGGCTTCGAAAAAAGCCATCGGCAAGGCTCACGAGCGAAACCGGGCGAAACGTCTTTTACGCGAAGCCTTTCGTTTAAGCCGCGCGGAACTTGCGCAATTGGAAACAAAATACGATTGGGTTTTGAACGCGCGCCGAAGTCTTCTGAACACGAAGCTCGACGCGCCGCTCGCGGAATTTCGGCAGATAATCGCAAAAGTCAAAGCTGGTGAAACAAAAATAATCTAAGGCGAAACAAACGTCTGAGTTTGAGTCAAGATGAAGTATGCGGTTTTAGAACTTTTGAAACTCTACAAGACGCTCGTTTCGCCTTTTTTGCCGCCGGCCTGCCGCTTTACGCCGACGTGCTCCGAGTATGCGACGGAGGCGGTCGAAAAATACGGTGCTTTAAAGGGAACCTGGATGGGTGTAAAACGTATCTTACGATGTCAACCTTTTTGCAAAGGCGGCTATGACCCGGTTAGATAGTCAAAAGTCTAACGTCAAAGGTCTTGCGTCGAGGAACACGCAGCTTTCGACATTGAACTTTCGACATTAGACTTTTTATAAGATGGATAATTCTAAACAACAATCTCAAACGTCCCGATTTTTTATCGCCGCCGCTCTTTCGCTGGCGGTACTTTTTGGCTGGTCTTATTTTTTCGCGCCGAAGCCGAAGCCGGTAGACAATGCGAATACGGCGCAAAACGTAGCAAACACGGCGGAAACACCCGTGCAGCAAGTGCAGTCGCCGCCGGTTCAAAACCAGCCGCCTCAAACCGTCGCTTCGACTCCGGATAATACGCCGAATAAAATCATTACGATTAAAACGCCGCTTTACGAGGTCAAGCTCGATTCGAAGGGCGCGGTCGCGACGAGCTGGGTTTTGCTGAAGGATAAATCGCCGCAGGGCGAAAAGCCGCTTTTTGCCGAAGGTTCAGGTCCCGATGATAAGAAACCGCTTGAACTTATTTCTTCAAAGGCCGCCGAAGGTAGAGAATTTCCGTTCCGACTTTTTACCGGCGACCAGAATCTCGACGGAATTCTTAACGAACGCAATTACGAAGTTTCCGTAAATGAACAAACGATTGAGATTGCACAAGGTCAGGAAAAACCCGTCGTTTTCACTTTAAGAGACGGAAATGGTCTTGAAGTTACCAAAAGCTTTCTTTTCCGCGCCGATTCTTATGTTTCCGATTTACAAACGAGATTAGCTAGAAACGGTCAAATCGTTCCGAATACAAGACTTCTAATCGGCGCGAGCATCGGCGACAACGGTCTTCCGCATCACGATTTTTATCGAATCGAATCCGAAGGCGTCGCATCGGTTGACGGCGCAATCAAAAGGCATCAGGGTTATTACTCGTTTACATACGAAAAAAATCAGGATAAAAGCTCTTTATCCGATGCCGGAAACGTCAACTGGGCCGGAGTCGGCGACGCGTATTTTACGATGACCGCGATTCCGGCAAATCAAATGCCCGGACTCGAATATCGCGCTACCAAATACGACGTTGAAATCGAGCCTTTTTACGATGGTTTTATCGGCTGGGTGACGCGTCGCCCGAAAACGAGCGAAACGCGCCATCTGGTTACGGCGCTCGTTCCGATAAACACGGACGGCTCGACAACCAAAATCTATACGGGAACAAAGGATTATTTCGCGCTTCATGCTTATAACAATGATTTATCGAATGCAGTCGGAAGAACGCTCGAGTTTGAAAATCTAATCAATTTCAGCAACTATCGTCTGCTCAGACCTATTACATCGACGCTTTCGATTCCGATTCTCTACAGCCTGAATTTTCTCAATAATTACACGCATAATTACGGCGTCGCAATTATAATCTTTACGTTTTTGTTTTACTCGCTGCTCTTCCCTCTCCGCTGGTCGCAGTCGAAATCCTTCAAAAAGGCTTCGGGTAACGCGCCGAAAATGAAGGAAGTTCAGGACAAGCTAAAGGATTTTCAGAAAAAGGGCATCCCGGCGGATGACCCGCGTATGCGCGAGCTGCAGATGGAACAGCTTCGGATGATGAAAGGTGCCGTACCACTTGGCGGCTGTCTGCCGATGCTTTTGCAGTTTCCTCTGCTAATTGCCTTTTTTACAGCCGTTACCGTTTCGCTCGCCATTCGTCAAGCCTCGTTTTTATGGCTTCCCGACCTTTCGGCCGGCGACCCGTTTCATCTTCTTGAGTTTGCCTTTGTCGTTTCGATGGTGCTTTCGATGAAGTTTACCCCGACTGCAGCCACCGTTACGCCCGAACAGCAGACGCAGCAGAAGATGATGACCTATCTGATGCCGTTAATGATGATTTTTATTATGTGGAATGCGCCGGCCGGACTCCTGCTTTACTGGTTTTTTGGCAATATCATCAGCTTCGGGCAGCAAATGATTATCAATCGAATAAATAAGACCGAGCCGCCGAAAGAGGAAATCGTTCCGACCGTACCGAAAAACGCGAAGAAAGTAAATCCCAAGCTTTCAACGTCTTAATTGCTTGGACTTTGATTTTTAAGTTTTGATATTTGATAATTTCAAAGGCCGAAATTATCAATTTGTTTCAAAAAATATGAATGAAAATTGCCAGAATGCCGAAACTTTTTTATCCGAACTGATTGGCGATTTGCGCTTTGATTTAAGTGTTTCATCTGAGTGGACTGACGAAGGCTGTCTCTTGAATCTGAGCGGCCAAGACGTTCCGTTTCTGCTTAATGAAAACGGCGAAATGCTTGATGCGCTTGAAGTTTTGCTGTTTCAAATTTACGGGCGCGAGCTTGAGCGGACACATCGTTTTATCTGCGATGCCGAGGGTTTTCGTCAATCGCGTAAAGCCGAGCTTCAGGCGATGGCGCGTTTTGCCGCGCAAAACGTGCGCAAAAACGGCAGGCCTTTTACATTCGGCAAGCTGAATTCAACCGAGCGCCGTATAATTCATCTAACTTTGCAGACGGAAGCCGATTTAATTACCGAATCCGTCGGCGATGGCAGAGAAAGACGCCTCCAGGTTCGTCTAAAATAAGTTTTTAAGTTTCAAGTCTAACGTTTCAAGGCAGATGTAAACTTGAAACCAGCATTTTCCAAACTTGAAATTATGTCAGATACAATCGTCGCTCTTGCCACACCTCTCGGACGCAGCGGAATCGGCGTCATACGTTTAAGCGGTGAAAATTCGCTTGCAATCGTGCGAAATCTTATTCGCAATGAAAATTTTGCTCCCAGGCCGCGGTTTGCCCATCTAAAAAAAATCTATGACCTCGAAACAGGTGAAGCAACGGATGATGCTTTAATTACCTATTTTAAGTCTCCTCAATCATTTACAGGCGAAGATGTGATAGAAATAAGCTGTCACGGTTCGCCCGTTATTTTGCGTCAAGTGATAGATTTTTGTCTCAAATCCAATGCGCGAATGGCCGATGCAGGCGAGTTTTCGCTGCGTGCGCTGGCTAACGGGCGAATGAATTTATCGCAAGCAGAGGCAATACGCGATTTAATCGATGCTCAAACAATCGCTTCGGCGCGGCAGGCCGTTCGGCAGCTTCGGGGAGAATTTTCCAATCAACTGCAGCCGATAAAGGATGATTTGCTAAACGTTATAATCGTCCTCGAATCGGCTCTCGAATTTGTCGAAGATGATTTGCCGGATTTTCAAAATGAAAACATCAAAATCAAGCTCTTTGAAATTGCCGCAAACATCGACAGAATTGCTTCTACTTTTCGTGCCGGCAAGCTAATTCGCGAAGGCTTAAAAGTTGCGCTTGTCGGTAAGCCTAATGTAGGTAAATCCAGTCTCTTTAATGCTTTACTCGGACAAGACCGAGCTATTGTAACGGAAATTGCCGGAACTACTCGTGACCAGATTCATGAAAAATTTTCGATAAGTAACATTCCGATTTCTTTGATTGATACGGCCGGTCTTCGCGAAACTTCCGACACGGTTGAAATTATCGGAGTCGAACGCGCCAAACACACAATGGCTGATGCCGATTTGGTTATCGTCATTTTGGACGGTTCGCAAAATTTAACTTTGGAAGACAAAGAAATTCTTTCACAGGTTAATGAGTTAAATCACCTAATTGCAATAAATAAGTGTGACTTACAGCAAGGTTTGGTTAAGTTAAATATTAATTCCAATTCTCTAAAAATATCGGCTAAAACAGGTGAAGGACTAAACGAGCTGCAAAAAGCAATTATAGAACCTTTTTCGCCACAAATTATTGATAATTCCGGTTTTCTTATCTCCGATGCGCGTCACTACGATTTGCTTAAAAGGGCAAAAAGCGAAATTGAAAGTTCTATCAATCTTCTCATTGAGAGAATGAGCGAGGAAATTATCCTTATAGGTTTACATAATTCACTTCGATATTTAGGCCAAATTACCGGTGAAACTTCCACTGAAGACATGTTAACCCGAATATTTTCTACATTTTGCATCGGGAAATAAATTGTTTGCAAATATATGACAAATATAACTTCTAACGATTTTTTCAATGTGTTGTTTGTATAGAACAAGAAGTTTTTATACTGTATAAATTTTCTATTTAATAAGCTTACAGGTTTGGCCTTAATTAAGTCTTGGCAAAATCCCTCTATTCATTTAAAATAATTAGTTATTCTCTTAGCCGGTTTATCCGGTATTTTTGACTTATACGGGTTAAAGCAGTATCTATGATTTTTGATGAGCAATTTGACGTAATTGTTATAGGAGCAGGGCATGCCGGCTGTGAAGCTGCATCTGCGTCAGCACGTCTCGGCGCGGAAACCGCACTTGTAACTATTAATCTTGATTTAATTGGACAAATGTCTTGTAATCCTGCGATTGGCGGGATTGCTAAAGGTCACATTGTGCGCGAAATTGATGCTTTAGGAGGCATTATGGGGCGTATAATTGACAGAACGGGTATTCAATTTCGACTCTTAAACCGTTCTCGTGGTCCGGCTGTCCAATCACCACGCGCTCAAGCTGACAGAAGTCTATACCGTGTGGAAATGCGACGAGTTCTTGAAGCTACACCAAATTTACATCTCAGACAAGGGATAGTTGTTGAATTAATTGTTGTAGGTAATACGGTTATTGGAATAGAGCTGCAAGATACGCGTAAGCTTGGAGCAAAATCCGTAGTTATTGCAGCCGGGACTTTTTTGAACGGAACAATACATACCGGCCCGCGAACTTTTTCTGCCGGCCGCGCCGGCGAACCTGCTTCAATCGAACTGGCAGAAAGCTTAAAAAAAATTGGCTTTCCCATCGGACGTTTGAAAACAGGAACGCCTCCCCGTCTAGATGGCCGGACGATTGACTGGGACGCTTTTGAAGTTCAGTCGGCCGATGAAAATCCGGTAGCTTTTTCATTTGCTACTGAGAAAATTGAACAGCCGCAAATCCAGTGTTATATCGGTTATACAAACGATGAGCTTCATAACAAAATCCGTCAGAATTTACACCAGTCGCCTTTATATTCCGGAAAGATAAAAGGTATCGGCCCTAGATATTGTCCCTCAATTGAAGATAAAGTTGTTAAATTTGCTGATAAAAATCGTCATCAACTCTTTTTAGAGCCTGAAGGGCATGATACAAACGAAGTTTATTTAAATGGTTTTTCCACTTCTCTGCCAGCCGCTTTGCAACAGGAATTGTTAAATGGAATTCCCGGATTTGATAATGTAAAAATTATTCGGCCCGGATATGCGATTGAATATGATTTTATTGACCCGAGAGAGCTTCGGTCTACTCTGGAAACCGTTCGTATTAAAGGGCTTTTCCTTGCCGGACAAATTAATGGGACTACCGGTTATGAAGAAGCAGCCTGTCAGGGGTTAATGGCTGGCATAAATGCATCTTTACATATCCAATCCAGACCTGAATTTCTTTTGCGCCGTGATGAAGCATATATAGGGGTTTTGATTGATGATTTAATCCAACATGGAGTTGACGAGCCTTATAGAATTTTTACTTCTCGCGCTGAAGCTCGGCTTGCTCTTCGCCATGACAATGCTGACCGTAGACTTTCTCCAAAAGGCTTTGAAATAGGTCTTTTAGGCCAAAACGATTGGGACAAATTTAATAAAAAGCGCGATAGAATCGCTACTTTAAGAAATCTTCTCGATGTGACGCGATTTAAACGCTCCGATGTTGAATATAACGTCGCATCACAAATTTTGGGCGTGGATTTAGGTGATAGCATTACTTTATCTCAATTATCAATGCGTCAGGGAGTAAAATCAGATTTAATTTATAAATTTTTACCTAAAGAATCTATTTCTTATGTGAAAATGAGCGAATTAGAAACGGCTTTGTCAGATTCTTTATATCGCGGATATATCCAATCTCAACAAAATTCTACTGAAAGAACAAATCATTCGGATAGTCTCAGGATTCCCTTAAATTTTAGTTACCGGACCTTAAGTGGCCTTTCGAATGAAATGGTTGAGCGTCTTGAAAGAGCAAAACCTCATACTTTTGGACAAATACGTAAAATTTCCGGACTTACTCCGGCCGCAATATCGATAGTATTAGTGCATTTGACGGCAAATAAAAAGGAACATTCATTATAAAAGGATTAAAGAAGGTGGCACGTACTACATTTTAAGTTATTTTAATGTAGTACGTGCCACCTTCTTTAATCAAAATTGATTAGAATAATGAATAAAACTGTGTTAATTTATATCTAGTCATTTCATAAAAAGGTCATTATGGGAAAAATTATAGCTGTCGCCAATCAAAAAGGTGGAGTTGGCAAGACAACGACCGCAGTAAATTTAGCCGCAGGATTGGCGGTTGAAGAAAAAAAAGTGCTGTTAATAGATGCAGACCCACAAGGTAATGCAACTTCCGGCTCCGGAATACCACGTTCAACCACAAGAAAAACGCTATATCATGCATTAGTTGTCAATGAATCTCCCGAAAATATAATTCTGCCGACCGAATTGCCGTTACTTTTCGTCTTACCAGCAGATAAAAATTTAGCGGGAGCAGAAGTCGAATTAGTTGATGCAAATAATAGAGAATATAAAATTAAATCTCTATTAGCGGAAATAAAAAATAAATTCGACTATATAATTATCGATTGCCCCCCTTCTTTAGGACTTTTGACAGTAAATGGTCTGACGGCGGCAGATTCTCTGCTGGTTCCTATTCAATGTGAATATTATGCTTTGGAAGGAGTTACTGAATTGTTCGATACTTTAGCACGCTTGCGCCGGGGACTAAATCCACAATTAGTCATAGAAGGACTACTTTTAACAATGTATGATGAAAGAACAAATCTTTCGGCGGCAGTAGCGCAGGACTTACGAGACTTTTACGGTTCCCAAGTATTAAAAACAGTTATTCCGCGTAACGTTCGTTTAGCAGAAGCTCCCAGTTACGGAAAGCCTATAATTTTATACGATATACGTTCGCGCGGCGCGGAAAGTTATATTCAATTAGCAAAGGAGATTTTAAGTCATGAGTAGAAAAGTATTAGGTAGGGGCTTAAGCGCGCTGCTCGGTGAAGAAGCAGAAAAAACTACAAGCGAAGAATTTCTGGAGATAGATTTGGATTTAATACAACCTAATTCCGAACAGCCACGTACTAGATTTACAGAAGAAAAACTTGAAGAACTTGCTCAATCAATTCGGATAAACGGCATCGTCCAGCCTATTATCGTCAGAAGAAAAAATTCCCATTTTGAATTGGTGGCGGGAGAACGCCGCTGGAGAGCGGCACAACGAACCGGTTTACAAAAAATTCCGGCGGTCGTAAAAAATATAACTGACGAAAAACTACTTGAGCTTGCACTAGTAGAAAATATTCAAAGACAGGAACTTAATGCTATCGAAGAAGCCAAAGCTTACCGCAAACTTATTGATACGATTGGGCTTACACAAGAGATGGTAGCAGACAGAGTAGGGAAAAACAGAACTGTTGTAACGACTTTTCTGCGGCTATTAAAGCTGCCTGACGATATACAAAAACTTGTCGAAGAGGAAAAAATTTCAGCCGGGCACGGGAGGGCCTTACTGTTGACCGATGATGCTGAAGCCCAAAGACGAATTGCCAGAACAATTGTAGAAATGTCGCTTTCGGTTAGGGAAACCGAAAAGGCGATAAAAAGAATTGGTAAGCCTGAATTGGAAAGTACTGAAAACAAACAAGTTACGCCGAAAAATGATGCAAACGTTAAAGCTGCTGAAACCAAATTAAGAAGACATTTTGGAACAAATGTTCATATTGTGCAGGATAAAAAGGGAACAGGCGGGAAAATTGAAATTGAATATTACGGCGACACGGATTTAGACAGAATTTATAATTTGATTTTAGAGAATTAATTTTAAGAAAAGGAATGAAAGTTTAGAGTCAATTTAGCCTCTTTTCTAAAAGGCAAAAAAGGGCTTTGGGCTTTTTATGTTATGGAACAAAAGCGCTTAACTGAAATGGTTTCCTGTGCTGGTTGAGTGGCGAAACTTGCGCCAAACGACCTTGCTCAAGTTTTGAGCAAATTACCCAAACAGGATTTTTCGACGGATGTTTTAGTTGGCTTTGAAACATCTGACGATGCAGGTGTGTTCAGACTAAACGCCGATACGGCGCTCGTGCAAACTGTTGATTTCTTTACACCTATAGCTGATGAGCCGCAAATTTATGGGCAAATCGCTGCCATAAACTCTTTAAATGATATTTATGCGATGGGCGGAATTCCGCTTTCAGCCCTGTCGATTGTCTGCTATCCGCAAAAGGGTGATTGGGAAGTTTTAGGAGAAATATTAACCGGTGGTCAGAAAGCTTTGAATGCGGAAAACGTGGTGGTTATAGGCGGACATTCAGTTGACGACCAGGAAATAAAATTCGGCTACGCTATAACCGGAGTCATTCATCCTGAAAAAATCGTGAAAAATTCAGGCGCAAAAGCCGGCGATGTTTTGATTTTGACAAAACCAATTGGCACGGGCGTTATAAGCACGGGAATTAAATTTCAAAAAGCAAGCGAAACTAGTAAACAAGCCGCGTTAAAAATCATGACGACTTCGGCGAAAGAAGCATCAAACGCTATGCAAAGCATCGGAGCAAACGCATGCACCGATATTACAGGTTTTGGTTTGCTCGGACACGCTTTCGAAATGGCAAAGGCGAGTAATGTAAGTTTTAAGATAAATTCGGCGAACATCGAGCTTTTACCCGGCGTTTTAGAATTAATCGGATTGAAAATGTTGACGCGCGGAGATAAAAACAATCGTGTCTATGTTGGCGAAACCGTAAAATTCAGCGACAATATTACGGGAGAAATGCAGAGCGCTCTGTTTGACCCGCAAACGGCCGGAGGGCTTCTGATAAGTATGCGGGAAGATAAAGCAAAAGATTTTATCAGCCAGATTAAAGAAGCAAAAATAATCGGCAGAGTAGAATCATTTAAAGATTTCCTGATTACCGTCGAATAGAGTTAAACATAGTATTTTTAAGATTTAGAGTTTTAATAAAAGATGTATTTATTTATTTTTGAATCAATCGGCACCTCTGAGTTGGTATTAATAGGACTCGTCGCGCTAATCTTTTTCGGTCCGCGAAAATTGCCTGATTTAGCCCGCACGTTTGGAAAAGCGATGAATGAATTTCGTCGCTCGACCAATGACTTTAAACAGGCATGGGAAAAAGAAGTCGCCTCGGAAATACATCAAATAAAAAACGATGTAAATTTTACTTCATTAGCAGAAAATCCAAATGGTGCGGCAAACACGATTGAGAAAAATACATTAGCAGTCAATAAACAAATCACCATACCCGAAATCAGGGAAGTCAGTCAGGAAGATTTTCAAGGAATTCTACCGAAAGAAAATCTTCAAACCAAGGAGCAGACAGAACCGGCCAATAATCTTTCAAGCAAACAAAACTGGCTATAACCTAAAAATCACTGAAAAATGGATTCAAACGAAACAAACAAGGAAGAGCTCGGCGGCCAGATGTCGTTTTTAGATCATCTGGACGAATTTCGCAAGCGGCTCGTAGCTTCTGTGATAATTGTGGTTATTGCATTCTTAGGATGCTGGTTTGTTTCGAAGCCGATTTACAATTTTCTTGCCATCCCGATTCAGGAAGCAATTGCACAACAGCAAAATCGGCAAATTCCGGTGAAAGGCTTAACCGGCGACGAAAAAATTTTAACGCTTGAAAATCTACAGGAAAACGATACCGGACTTTATATTTTCGACCAGGACACAAAGCTCGGCGTCAGCTTTATCCCGAAAGGCGCTTCCGTTCAGGCAAAAGCTGCGAGAGACGGCGAAGGAAATCTCAAACTTTATACGGACGAACCGATTTACACGAGTAATGCAATCGTCACAAAAGGCGTCGAGCTGCCGGCCGATTTTAAGGCCCAACCGGGAAGCTCTCAAGCCGAGCGCGGCCGATTGAACGTAACGACGGCGGTTGAGCCTTTTACGCTATATATTACGGTTTCGCTGTATGCTGGAATTGCGCTCTCGATTCCTTTTTTGCTCTGGCAAATCTGGGGCTTTATATCGCCCGCGCTTTATCGACACGAACGGCGCTATGTGACGCCGTTTATCGGACTTTCGACAATTTCATTTGTCCTCGGCGCGGCTTTTGCCTACTACATTTTATTTCCGCCCGCAGTCAAATATCTGCTCGGCATCGGCGCGGATTTTAGCTTGATGCTCCGCGCGACGGATTATTTCGATTTTATAACTTTGATAATGCTCGCCATGGGCGTTATCTTCCAGATGCCCGCGATTACGTATGTGTTGGCGCGCATAGGTCTGGTCTCGGCCGGATTTCTGGTGAGAATCTGGAAGATTGCGCTCGTCGTTATCTTAATCGTGGCGGCGGTCGTTTCGCCGACTTCTGACATTCCGAATATGATGCTTTTCGCCGCGCCGATGATACTTTTGTATATTATTTCGATATTTATCGCGTGGTTTTTCGGCAGAAAACGCCAGAACGATTCGGACATTGAAAATCCGTCGGATTTGCTATAAAATCAGCAGTTTGAAATTTCGAAAAATCAGACGATTTAGAGAGCCGGCAGCATTAATTAAAGCAACCTTTCAAACAACTTACTGCATCTTGAAGAATTAAGAATTACTGTCTAAAATCTTTAAATATTAAAATTCTGGTAGGAGAAAGCGAAAAGGCGATTAAAAATTGCACCGCAATACGAGGAGTTTTACCGTTATGTCAAATAAAAATTTATTTCGCAACGCTGCACTGACAGCTTCGATTCTGGTCACGGGAGCGTCGTTCGGTTTTGCCCAAACGCCGAAAGAGACGCCGACTCAGGATATTTCGACCAAAGTACGAAAAGTCGATAAGGAAGTCAGCAAGATTTATAAGGACTGGGTCAATAAAGACGTTAAATACATCATCACAAAAGATGAAAAAAGAGCTTTTACCGAATTGAAAACCGACGAAGAGCGCGAAAACTTTATCGAAAACTTCTGGCGTCGTCGCGACCCGAATCCCGACACCGAAGAAAACGAGTATCGCGAAGAGTATTACGAGCGCATCGCTTACGCCAACGAGAATTTTGCGTCGGGTATTCCGGGCTGGATGACCGACCGCGGCCGCATCTATATTGCCTGGGGCAAGCCCGATTCGGTCGAAGCGCATCCTTCGGGCGGCTCATACGACCGTCCGACTTATGAAGGCGGCGGCCAGACGACGACGTATCCGTTCGAAACGTGGTTTTACCGGCATCTCGACGGCGTTGGCGACGGAATCGAAATCGAATTCGTCGACCCGACCGGCACGGGCGAATATCGCATCGCGCGCAACGCGTATGAAAAAGACGCGCTCGCAACGGTTCCGGGCGGCGGTCTGACGACGGCCGAACAGCTCGGTCTCAGCGATAAATCGCAGCGCCAACTCGGCGCCGGACAAACATATTACGGACGCGAACAGGACAATCCGTTTCGCCGTTTGGAAATTTTGACCAGCCTCCAACGTCCGCCGCAGGTTAAGTTCAGCGATTTGCAGGAACTCGCCGGGGGAACTTCGGCCGTTATCGACAACAATCCGCTCGATTTCGATTTGCGTGTCGATTTCTTCCGTCAATCCGACGACCGCGTGATTACGGCTTTTACGATTCAGGCGGAAAATAAAGAGCTCGTTTTTGACGAAAATTTAGGCGGGCTGCCGACGGCGAAAATGAATATCTTCGGACGCATCACGGCGGTTTCCGGAAAACGCTCCGGCATATTTGAAGATTCGGTGACGACCAACGCCAGCTCCGAAGAGCTCTCGGAAGTAAAAGACAAAAAATCGGTTTATCAAAAAGCGTATGCTTTAGCGCCGGGAACCTACAAAGTCGACGTCGTCGTTCGCGACGTCATTTCGGGCAATCGCGGAATTCGCAGCATCGGCTTTACCGTTCCGAAATACGAAGAAAACAAGCTCGACACGTCAACCTTGATTTTGGCCTCGAAACTTTATTCGACGACCGATAAGGACATCGGCTCGATGTTTGTCATCGGCGGCGCGAAAGTGATTCCGAATCTTTCGGGCGTTTACAAAAAAGGTCAGGACGTCGGAGTTTATATGCAGATTTATAACGCCGGAATCGACCAGACGACTCTAAGGCCTTCGGTCGACGTCGATTACGTTTTGACAAAAGACGGAAAAGAGATTTTGAATCAGAAGGAAGATTGGCAGGGCTTGAGCGATTCGGGGCAGCGCCTGACGATTGCCAGACTGCTCCCGACGACCCGCATGGATGCGGGCAGCTATGAAATCAAAATCAAAATCAAAGACCGCGTTTCGGGACAATACAAAGAAGGGAAAGGCAGCTTTACGGTTACGCAGTAACCACGCGTAAACTTCAATTTTCAGCCGGCGTTTTTAATTATAAAAACGCCGGCTTTTTCGTTTATGGAAACAGAAAGATTGATTTTAAGGCGCTACGCCGCTTAGGATAAAGCGGATTTTATCAGTATTTTTACAGACGAAGCTATCATGAAATATATCGGCGACGGCGTTTTAACCGGCGAGCAGGCAGATTATAAATCAATTATTATTTGTGTAATTCGTGTAATTCGCAGCTACTTTTTTCCGGTCGTGAATTTATTTCTTCAAAAAATTATCAAACCAGAGCTGAAAAACGAGCAGTGTCCAAAGCTGTTTGTGATGCGAAGCCGCGCCCGATTCGTGTTCTTTGATAAGTCGCTGCACAAAATCGGCATCGAATAATCCCTGGGTTTTTAATCTTTCGGGCGCGAGCAAATCGTGCATTAAAGGATTGAGACGGCCTTTCAGCCATTCGGCAATCGGGATTCCGAAACCCTTTTTCGGGCGTTTCAAAATCTCTTTTGGCAGTAAATCTTCGACGGCTTTTTTCAAAATGTATTTGCCTTTACTGCCCTTGAGCTTGTATTCGAGCGGCAGGCGCGCGGCGTATTCGGCGACTCGCGGGTCGAGAAACGGCGCGCGGACTTCGAGCGAAACGGCCATCGAAGCGCGGTCGACTTTTGTCAAAATGTCTTCCGCCATATAAAAATTCATATCGAGAAACTGCATCCGCTCAATCTCGTCTGCCGCATCGGTAATTTTCAGCAAATCCTTCGCCCCTTTGTAAATGTCGCCTGAGGCGTTCGCCAAAATGTCTTCGGCGAGCAAATCTCTCTGCGCGTCAATCGAAAACGACCCGAACCACGAATGATGACGCGTCACCGCATCGTATTTTGAAGCGGCGACAAAGCGTTTCGCCTTGTAATCGAACGAAAGATTTTTTGTCGAAACCGGCAGATTATTGACAATCGGCTCAATCAATCCGGCGCGCAGAAAACGCGGCAATTTATCGTAAACGCGCGCCATCTTGTGGCCGAAATACATCGGGTAACCGGCAAAAATCTCGTCGCCGCCGTCGCCGCCGAGCGCGACCGTCACATGTTTTTTGACAAATCTGGAAAGCAGAAACGTCGGAATCAAAGAGCCGTCCGAAATCGGCTCGTCGAGCCACTCGCCGATTTCCGAAATTAAATCCGCCGCTTTTTCGACGCTCAATTTTTCTTCGTAGTGCTCGGTTTTTAAATGGTCGGCCACTTGCCGCGCGTATTTCGATTCGTCAAACGAATCTTCTTCAAAACCGATGGAAAAAGTTTTGATTTTCCCTTCGGCGTGCTGCGCGGCAAAAGCGGCAATGGTCGAGGAGTCGACGCCGCCGGAAAGCAAAATTCCAAGCGGCACGTCCGACACGAGACGCATTCGAACCGCGTCGGAAATAATTTCGCGCAGCTCGCCCGCGGCCTTTTTGACGGTCGGCCTGCCGCCGTTTTTATGAAAGCTCAGATTCCAGTAGCGGCGCACGTTTATCTCGCCGTTTTCGACGGTTAAAAAATGCGCGGCCGGAAGTTTTGAAATGCCTTTGTAAATCGAAAGCGGAGCCGGAACGTAATCGAACGAAAGAAAATGCCGCAGCGCGTCGATATTTATTTCCGCTTTGACCGAAGGATGTTCGAGCAGCACTTTCGGCTCGGAAGCGAAAATTAATTTTCCTTCAAAAACGCCGTAATAAAGCGGTTTTTCGCCGAAGCGGTCGCGCGCAACGAGCAGTTTCTTTTTGCGTTTGTCCCACAAAGCAAAGGCAAACATTCCGTTGAGATGCTCGACCATCGCTTCGCCGTATTCTTCGTAAAGATGCGGCAGGACTTCGGTGTCCGACTGGCTGTGAAATTTGTGGCCGCGTTTTTCGAGCTCGCTTCTCAGCTCTCGAAAATTGTAGATTTCGCCGTTGTTCATGACGACGATTGATTTATCTTCGTTCCAGAAAGGCTGCTCGCCCGTCTGCAAATCGATAATCGAAAGCCGACGCATTCCGAGCGCCGCCGATTCGCCGAGCCACAAGCCTTCCGAATCCGGCCCGCGATGCTCCATCCGGCCGCACATCCGATGCAAAACCGCCTCGCCGCCGTCTGCGCCCGAAGATTTATTTTCTAAATTTGCCCAACCCGCTATTCCGCACATAAAAAGGTGAAAGGTGAGAACTGAAAACTAGCTTTACTTTCAATTTTCAGCTCTCCGCTCTCACTTTAATCTTACCGTTTCCAGTCGGATTCCGCCTTCTACGGTCATAAACATTTTGTAATTTCCGGTTTTTTCGTCCAAAACGAATTCGAAAATATCGTCCGACTGCGGGTCTGTAAAAAATACGGTTTCGCTTTCGGGAAACATTTCGACTTTCGTGCCGTCGTCCTGCGTAAAATACAATTTGCCGTTTTCCAGCTTCAGCTCAAACGCCTGTTTTTCGTCGGCTTTCAAAACGTATTTTCCGACGTATTTTTTCAGTTTATCTTCGTTCAAATCGATGGCGACTCTCTCGATTCTGGTCGGGATTTTATAAGCCTTGCCAGCGATGATGTCGGGAATGTCGGTCGTCATCTGAACAAACGGAATCTGGCTGTAATTGCTCAGAAAAATATACGTTAGATTGGTTTTCACGTTTTTATAAAAATATGCCTTGTAGCCTTCGAGCGCGCCGGCGTGAACGACTTCGCCTTTATCGTTGAGCATCTGTCCGGCGACTTTTTTCGATGTCAGGCGCGAATTGAAAAGGCCGCGGCTGAATTTATACATATCGTCAATCGTCGAATAAAAACGTCCCGACTCAAACTTTTTCAATTCGGTGTCACTGGTCGCCGCGATTTTTTTGTTTTCATACTGGAAACCATCGGCGAAATTTTTCGGCGCTTTGTAGTTGTATTCATACGTGTCGGCCATCGCAAAAGGCTTCAGCAGATTTTTCCCGATAAATTTTTCGTAGCCTTCGGGCGCGGTTTTGGAAAGAATATAAAGCAGCATCTGGTAGCCGATATTCGAATAAAGCATCTCGCTTCCGGGCGCAAACTGGAGCTTTTCCTTTTTGGCGAGCTCGACGATTTTTTCGAGCGTGACGCCGCTTAAATTCTGCCTGCCGGTCAATTCTCGCGGCAGTCCCGAAGTGTGATTTATCAAATGTCGAATTGTAATTTTATCGCCGTTCGGAAAATCGGGAACGAATTTATTTATCTTGTCGTCGAGCTTTATCCGGCCTTGTTCTTCGAGCTTCAAAAACGCGAATTTGATGAAAAGCTTGGCGACCGAAGCAATCATAAACTGTTTATCGAGAGAGGTTTTCAGATTTTTGACGTCGGCCGCGATGCTGTAATTTTTTTTCAGAATAATTTTGTCGCCGAGCGCGACGAGCACGTTTCCGCTAAACTTTTCCTGTTTTGTCAGCTCCGTAAAATATTCGTTGATTTTGACGGCGGCCGTGTTTTCTTTTTGGAAAATCTCCTGCGCGAAAATTGTTGTTTGAATCGAAAAAAATAAAATCAGAAAGACTGCAAATCTTTTCATAGAGGTTTTTTGTGTTCCTTGATTTATTGCGGGGAAAGCACACACTTTAACGCGCGCCGGGCGGGAAAGGTTTCACATCTGTTCGTTTTCAAATCCAAACTTTTCGCGCACCGCGTAAATCGTCTTGTCCTGCGATTCGTGATACGTTCGGACGAGCATTTCGGCCAATAAGCCCATCAGAAAAAACTGCACCGAGATGGCGAACATGACGATGCACAGAATCGGCAAGGGCGTCTCGACAAAATCAGCGTGGTATTGCGGAAGCCCGAAATGATTCGCAAACTTGAGGAAAAGCGCATAAAATCCCGAAAAAACCGAAACGAAGAACGCGACCATGCCAAACGTCCCGAAAACGTAAATCGGCTTCGTATGATATTCCGCCATAAATTTTATGGTCATTAAGTCGAAAACGACTTTGATTGTACGGGAAATTCCGTATTTCGATTTTCCCATCGTGCGCGCGTGATGCTCGACCGGAATTTCCGTCACGCGCGCGCCCGCCCAGCTCGCGTAAATCGGGATAAACCGGTGCATCTCGCCGTAAAGCTTGACGTCCTGAATGACGTCGCGGCGATACGCTTTAAGCGAGCAGCCGTAGTCGTGCAGGTGGACGCCGCCAATCCACGAGATAATTTTATTGGCGATTTGTGAAGGGATTTTTCGGGAAACGAGCTTGTCCTGTCGATTTTTTCGCCAGCCGGAAACGACGTCGTAGCCTTCGTTTAATTTTTCGAGAAGCCGCGCGATGTCCTGCGGGTCGTTTTGCAAATCGGCGTCCATCGGAATCAAAATTTCGCCTTTGGCCGCGTCGATTCCGGCGCTCATCGCCGCCGTCTGCCCGTAATTTCGGCGCAGGGAGATGACGCGCACGCTTTTGTCGCCCGCCGCGATTTCCTTTAATATTTCCAGGGATTTGTCCGTCGAACCGTCATCGACGTAGATGACTTCCGCCGTTTTGCCGAGAGACTTTAAGGCTTCCCGAATCTTCGAGTGCATCGGACGCAGATTTTCTTCTTCGTTCAAGACGGGCAGAAAAAGCGAAAGCTCCGGCGCGTCCTGCGCCTTTTGTTCTATGTTTTGTAACTTTGCTTGAGTCATTTTTTCTTCGCCGCAATCACAATCGAAACGCCGAGCGGAAAATTTGCGCGCTTCAGCCAGAATCTCTCCGCGCCGAAAATTTTTCCGAGAACGCCGTTAAGCGCGGAAACGTTGATGTTGTTTTCCGATTCGGGCTTGATTTTGGTAATTTTCATCAAAACCCTGCCCGCCAGAATCGGCGCGAAAAACGTCCAGTTGGCATAAGTCGCGCGCTCGATTTCAAACCCCGCCTTTTCCATTCTTTCGACAATTTGCCGTTTCGTATAGCGAATCCGGTGATTTGAAATGTCGTCCTGCACGCCCCAGAGCCACATAAACGCCGGAACAAAAATCAAAGTTCGGCCTTCTTTTTTGAGAACGCGATTCATTTCCTTCAAACCGGCAACATCGTCGTCGAGATGCTCGACGACATCGAGCGCGGTCACTAAATCGAAGCTTTCATCCGCAAACGGCAGTTTTTCCGCCAGACCTTTATGCGTTTTCAAGCCTTTGGCGCGGCAAAATTCGAGTGCGTCATCAGAAACATCGACGCCTTCGGCTTCGCCGAAATTGGCAAGCATTTCCAGATTCGCGCCCGTTCCGCAGCCAACGTCAAGAATACGGATTGCGGATTGCGGATTGCGGATTTTTTGAATTATTTGTTGCAGAAAACTTTCGAGAATCAAGCGCCGACCGACGAACCACCAGTGTGAATCCTCGACGCGGTTCATAATCTCGTAAGTATGCTGCTCCATTTCCTTTGAAAGTTCGGCCTGCATATTTATTTCTATATCTCTCCAAAGCCGCACCACGAATTTTGATTGTGCCAGATGATTTTAACATTTTCCGCGTGAATCTCTTTCCACCAATCCTCAAAATCGGCTTTTGAAATATAAAACGCCGTCGGCGCGACCAGATGGTCAAAGACGATATTGTGCTGCTCGCGCCAGCCGAAACGCGATATGTAATAAAGATAATCGTTGTAAAAAAGCTTTTCGGCAATCGGGCGCGCGCCTTTGTTAAGCGGTTTGTAAATCAGCTTTGTCGCGAGAAAAACGCCGAGCGTCGGAAGCTTCGATAATTGATAAAGCGCGGGCTGGCTCAAACGGGAAGTGAAGCGCTCGCGCATCGGCGAAACGTAATTCGTAATCCATTCGTTGTTTTCCGCGCCGTAAATCCACGCGGAAATCGCGCCGCCTTTTTTTACTTTCGAAGCGAGCGAGAGAAAAGCCTTTTTCGGGTTCGGCGTGTGATGCAAAACGCCGACCGAGAAAGCATAATCGAAAGATTTTTTGAAGGGAAGCTTAAAAATATCGGCCTGCACGACGTGCGCGTTCGGCAAATCGCGCGTCGCCTGAAACGCCGTTTCGACCGACGCGCTCAAATCGATTCCGACAACTTCTTTCGCGCCCCATCCGGCGGCCAGAGTCGTGTGCCGGCCTTTGCCGCAGCCGCCTTCGAGAACGATTTTGCCCGCGAAAAACTCGGATTTTACTGGCTGCAGCCAGCCGAGGAACTGCTCATTGTATTTCTCGTCTTCCTGCGTAAAATGCGTCCACTGCCAGCCGAAATTTTCCGCCGTTTCCGCTTTTTCCTGCTCGATTTTCGATAAATCAGCAAACCGCGGCACGCCGCGCACGACTTTATATTCGCGGTCGCATTTTTTGCACGATAAAACCGCTTCGATAATTTCCTTGTCTTCGTATTTGCTCGCATACGCCAGCAAAATATCGCCGCCGCAGGACGGGCAGGCTAAAAGGTCTAAAAGTTTTTCTTTCATTGGTAAACGGTTTCGGGATTTTCGGTTTTCGGTTTTTGCAAAAACCAAAGACCAAAAGCCAAAAACCATAATTCTATTTCTTATTGACCGCTTCGTGCAATGAGCGCCACGATGCATGAAGCAATTCGTCGATTTTCTGCCAGTCTTCTTCGGTGACGCCGCCCGCTTCGGCTTTCGAGTCGCGAATGTCCATCGCCTCGGCGCGCAAACGTCCGTGTTCGATAAAATTTTCGACCGGCATCCGGTAAACTTCGGCGGCGAGTTCGGCCAGAGCGCGCGCCAAATCGCCTTCCTTGTATTGATTGCGCTGGCGATGAACAATCCACCATTCGAGCTCAAGTTTGGCGGCTTTTTCCACGTCAAAATTGGTCGTGCTGATGTCACGGATTTCCGCGTAAAATTTTTCCAAATCGGGCAGAGCTTTTTCGTAATCCGCGCGCGTTTTCCCGTCTTTGAAAACAAAAGTTGCTTTCGCCGCATAAAAGGCAATCAGTTGTCTGCGCCAGAAACGCAGTTTGTATTGCTTTTCCAAAAGCTCTGTAAGCTGCCCGTAGAGCTTGACGCGCTCGCGGCTGTAATAAGAGCGCCACATCGCCGTATCGAGCCGCGCCACTTCGTCGGCGTCAAAATCGCGTATATCGACTTTGTGCGGTTTGTATAAATCAAACGCAATCCAGCCGCCGAGCAAAACGCCGATGATTAAAAGCGCGAACAATATTTTCAATAAAATTTTTCGCATAAATTCGACTCCTCCGAAGTCAAATTCGCATTTCTTCCAATTTGGATTTAAATTGCGCGTATTCCTCAAACGGAAAAGGCTGTCGCCAGTTAAACTCGAACTCGTCCGTTTCGCGGTCGCGGTAAAGCTGCTCGAAAGTTTGATAAAACGAGCTGCACAAATCCTTCACCGCGCCCTCGTGCGAAAATACGATTTTGCTCTCGCTCATCAAGCGGTTGCCGGTCGGATATTCGATAACTCGAAAAGCTATTTTGTCGGCGTCGCGCTTGAAACGTAAATCGAAAGCTTCCGGATTTCGACTCCAGGCGATAACAAATTCGTCTTTTGCGTTTTCCGTTTCAAGCAAAGACTTTAAGCCTTTGAGAATTTCCGACAAAGCGTGCGAGTGCGGCGTGTGCGCCGTCGTCGTGTGAAATTCGTTCGCGCCGTCGTCAAAACCGATTGACATCCAGCCGCACTGCGGTGAGTTAAAACTAACTTCCAGCTTTTTCATAAATTTTCGCCACAAGGAGACAACTTTTCTGTGGTTTCAAAATAAAATATGGTAACTTTAAGAACGAAATTCCACAAATCATCGAAGCAAAAATGAAACAATATCAGGAACTTTTACGACATATTTTAGATAATGGCGCGCGCCATTCGGACAGAACCGGCGTCGGCACGATTTCCGTCTTCGGCTATCAAACGCGCTACGATTTGCGCGAAGGATTCCCGATTGTGACAACCAAACGCGTTCCGTTTCGATGGGTTGCCGAAGAATTATTCTGGTTTTTAAGCGGCGATACGAACGAGAAAAATTTAAGCGCGCGCGGCGTAGACATCTGGGCGGAATGGGCGACGCCCGAACAAACGGCGCGGTTTAATCGCGCGGAAGGCGATTTGGGCGAAGTTTACGGCTATCTCTGGCGCAGCTTCGGCGGCGATTATCCGGAGCGAAACGGCGTCGACCAGATTGAAAAATTGATTCGCGAGATTGAGACGAATCCGAACTCGCGCCGCCTGATTGTCACCGGCTGGAATCCCGAAACGTCAGATGCGGTCGCGCTTCCGCCGTGTCACACGCTTTTTCAATTTAAGGTCGAAAACGAAAAAACGCTCCATTGCCAGCTTTACCAGCGCAGCGCCGACGCGTTTCTCGGCGTGCCGTTTAATATCAGCTCCTACGCGCTTTTGACTCGTTTAATCGCGCACGTCTGCAATTTGCAGGTCGGCGAATTTGTCCACACATTTGGCGATTTGCACATTTATTCGAACCACGTCGAGCAGGTTGAAGAATTATTAAGACGTGAGCCTTTGCCTTTGCCGCGATTGGAATTAATCGCTGCCGAAAATCTGAAAGGCCTGGCCGGTTTGCTCGATTTTAAATACGAAAACTTAAAGCTCATCGGTTACCAATCGCACAAAAAAATTGCCGCGCCGGTCGCCGTTTAGCGAAAAAAAAGAATCAAAATCGCCAAAAGCAGATATAAAATAATTTTTATCATAAACGTCCCGGATATTTGGAAATTGCTGTGTTTCAAATATAAAACACCGCGGGCGTTTGCTTTGTGACAAGTTTTTACCACGTAGACACAGAGAATTTTAAGAAAGGAATAAGCCACGAATTACGCGAATTACACTAATAGTTAGTTTCTTATATTCGTGTAATTCGTGGTGAAATAATTCTTTATCTTTTGATGACCGAATATTCGATGCGGCGATTGTAGAAGCGATTTTGCTCCGAGTTGTTGTCTACTTTCTGGATGGTTTCGCCGTAGCCTTTCGTCTGCAAAACTTCGGTTTTGACGCCGAAACGGACGAGCGCATCTTTGACCGCTTTAGCACGATTTTCCGATAAAACTTGATTGTCTTCGACTGTTCCGACATTGTCCGTATGCCCGCCGATTTCTAAAACGGTGCTCGGCGGCAGTTTTTGAATAAATTCGGCGGCGCGTTTGAGAAAGGCCATGCGTTCGGGCGGAATATCGTCTTTTCCGCTGTCGAAATTGATGATGAAAATGTTCAAAGCCCTGACCAAATCGTCGGCGGAAAAATTCGGTTTCGGCAGATTATCAAGCGCAATATTCGCGCATCTCTCGGCTTTTTCAAATTCGCCTAATTTGGGCGGCGTTCCGCAATTGACGTTTTTCGTGTCGAGCGGAATCGAAATCTGCGCGCAGCGCGCCGTAATTTCCTGCGGCTCGCCGTCCTTGCCCGTCAGCTCGAACGGCTCGCATTTATAATTTTCGTTTTTTATCTCGATTTTTTTGACGATGCTTGACTGCAAGCCCTGCAAAATAATCGTCCCGTCTTCATCGGAGACGCCCCACTGGCTGCCGTCGACAAAAACTTTGCTCTGCGCGGGCGCGCGCCTGACGGTTACGTCAAATCCGGTTTTGTTGAAAAACAGAAAGTAAACGGCGACGAGAACCAAAATAAAAAAAAGAAAGAGAGTCGCCAGCCCGCCCGAGACCCAGACCCAGGAGGGAATTCCGTTTTTTTCTTCCTGTTTTTGCCGTTCGTCTTTTTCCGCCGGCGAAGGGTTTTCATATTTGGCGCGCTCGGCTTCGGGCAGGCGAAAATAAGGCGTCGTTGCGCCGAACGATTCTTCGCGCCCGCCAAAATTTTCCGTCGCGGAAAAATCGTCTTTCGGCAGGCGTATATTTTCGTCCGTCATTCCCCAGTCGGGCTTTTTCGAATTTTGCGACGCGGGCAGATATGTTTTACTAAAATCCGGCTCGTCCGTCGGCGGCACGTTGTAATTGGCGACGGTTTTGCCCCAATCATCGGCCGACGGCTGGGGCGAAAAATTATAATTGGTTTTTTCCCAATCAGTCGGAGCATCGTCGCGCGGAACGGGGATGTTCGGCGTCGTTTCGGAAAAATCGTCCGGCGGCGGCGGTTTCGGCGGATTTTTTGAATCGCTCAATCGTTTTTCTCCTTTGGGAATTGAGTGCGGTTCAATTATATGTCTGACGCCGCGCAACTGACAAATTAATTACAAATTACGCATTAAAAGAAACTGTTTCTTTATTCGTAATTCGTAATTCGTAATTCGTAATTGCTACTTAATGTTGGGCGGCTGCGCGCTTTTCGTACGAATCGTAATTCCTTCGTCGGCGGCGACGAAAACGCGGCGCGCATCATAAGAAGAAGTGTTGGTCGGAAAGTAGGAAAGCAGGTATCGATTTTTTCTCATCTCGTCGCAGATAAATTTAGCGGCCGTCTGCGCTTCGTCAAGCTGAAAGATTTTTCCGCCTGTGCCCTCGATTAAGTCATTGATAACCTGCGCGGGCTTCGGTTGATTGCGTCGATACGCGCCGCCCGTGCGGTCGGGCATTTGCAGCGCGTAAACCGTGATATTTTGATTTTGCAGCTCGCCGAGAACCTTATCGAAGGACTTTTTGCTGCCGCGGTCCAATCCATCGCCGATTAAAACAATCGCGGTTTTGCGCGTTCCGGGCATCAACGGCAGAAGAACTTCGTTGACGGTTGCGCTGAGCGCGTCGAAAAGATACGGGTTGCCCTGTTTGCGAAACGTTCCGAGCGAAGCTTCCATCTTTTTCGCGTTGTCCGTCCATTCCTGTATGATTTCCGCCTTTTCGTCATAGGCGACGACAAAAAGCTGGTCGCCTTCGAAAATTTCGTATGTAAATTCCATCGCCGCTTTTTGCAGTTTTTCGATATCGGCGGGAACGGTTTGCGAGTTGTCGACGAGCAGCACGATTTTCGCGGGCGACGGGTCAAAGCTGAAATTGTTGATTTTCTGCTCGACTCCGTTTTCAAAAAGCGAGATATTTTCCGGCTTAATCGGGTCGGCCGCACCGCTGTCGCGGCGGGCGATGACGCTGATAATCGAGCCTTCCAGGCTTCCGGTTGCTTTAGCGTTATTGCGCGATTGGGCGAAAGAGAGGCTCGCCGCCAGCAATAAAATCAAACTTAACTGACAGACTATTTTGGCCGAAAATCTCATCTTCTTTCGTTATTCCTTTTTTGAAACAGTTTCCTTTTTAGAATCGGACGCCGCGTCGTTTGATTTCTTTGATGCGTCATCTTTCTTTGCGGTTGATTCGGGCGCAGAAGTTTTTTCGCTTTTTTCCGGATTTTTTTTCTTTGTCTTGTCGGAATAATCGGTTACATACCAGCCCTCTCCCTTAAATTGAAAGCCCGAGAGCGATAATTGTTTTTTCATTTTCCCGCCGCAGCTTTCGCAGACGGTGAGAGGCGCGTCGGAAATTTTCTGCATTTTTTCGACGTGCGCGCCACAATCCAGACATTTGTATTCGTAAATCGGCATAAAATTTTATATCTTTAGAAATTATAGAAATTGAAAACGGCGAAAAGCAAATTTTGGCAAGCAAATTGCTTTATAATAACCAAAAGATTTATCAAACAAGGGAGGTTTTATGGTTAAAAAGTTTGTACTGACGGCGATTTTACCCGTTTTATTGCTGGCGACGACGTTTGTCGCGGCGCAAAAAAATAATTCCGCAAATTTGGCGGAAGTAAAAGCGGTTTCGACCGTCGACCTGAAACGATACAGCGGAAAATGGTTTGAAATTGCGCGTTATTCAAATAAATCCCAGAAAAACTGTATCGGCAACACGACGATTGCTTACACGCTCAAAACGGACGGCAACATCAATGTTCTCAGCGAGTGTTTGAAAAAAGACGGGACGATGATTGACGCCAAAGGCGAAGCGAAAATCGTCGATAAATCGTCAAACGCTAAATTAGAAGTGCGCTACGCGCCCGGTTTTCTGGCTTTTTTATCGACGAGCTGGAACGATTACTGGATTATCGACTTGGACGAGAAATATCAATATGCCGCCGTCGGCGATGAAGACAGGGATAATTTATGGATTTTGAGCCGGACGCCGAAATTAAACGACGCGGCTTATCAAAATATTCTTCGCCGCGTCGAAGCGATGGGCTTTAAGCCGGGAAAATTGATAAAAACTCCGCAGAACGTCGAAGTCGTCAAAGGCGCGGTGATTGAAAAACAATAAAATTAGTGGATAGTTGATAGTGGATAACTGATAGTCTGTTTCTTACACTATCAGTTATCCACTATCAACTATCCGTTAGATTCACCAATTCGTCGCTGTATTTTTCTCAATTTCTTCGACGTGTTCGACGAGAAATCTTTCGGCGTCGATGGCCGCCATACAGCCCGTTCCGGCGGCCGTTATCGCCTGCCGGTAATAATGGTCCTGCGCGTCGCCGCAGGCAAAGACGCCCGGAACGTTGGTCTTCATCGTTTTTCCTTCAGTTTCGAGATAACCGACTTCGTTCATATCGAGAACGCCTTCGAATAATTCGGTGTTCGGTTTGTGGCCGATGGCGATAAAAACGCCCTCGGTCGCGAGTTCGCTTTCCTTGTTTGTTTTGTTGTTGTAAATTTTAATGCCGGTGACGCCCGCTTCCTTCGAGCCGAGAATTTCCCTGACCTCCGTGTTCCAGAGAACTTCGATTTTTTCGTTTTCCAAAACGCGCGCCTGCATAATTTTTGAAGCGCGAAATTCTTGGCGGCGATGAGCAATCGTCACTTTCGTCGCAAAGCGGGTTAAAAACATCGCTTCTTCCATCGCCGTATCGCCGCCGCCGACGACGACGACCGGTTTTCCGCGAAAAAAGAAACCGTCGCAGGTCGCGCACGCCGAAACGCCGTAGCCGCCCAAACCTTCGGGCGCGGGCGCTTCGCCGGGAATTCCGAGCCATTTGGCCGACGCGCCGGTCGAAATTATCAAAGTGTCGGCTTTGATTATCGTCGAATAATCGGCGCTGTCGGCGCTTTCCTTGCCGTAAAGCGTAAACGGGCGTTTTGATAAATCTACTTTATCAATCCAGACGTTGATGATTTTTGTCCCGAAACGCTCGGCCTGCGCGCGAAATTCATTCATCAGTTCGGGCCCCATAATGCCTTTGGCAAAACCCGGATAATTTTCGACGTCGGTCGTAATTGTAAGCTGGCCGCCCGGCTGCGGGCCGTCGATGACGATTGGTTCGAGCTGCGCGCGCGAAGCGTAGATGGCGGCGGTCAACCCCGCCGGGCCTGAACCCAAAATGACGACCTTGCGACTTATTTCTGTTTGCGACATAAATTTATTAGATTTCTCCGTGATTTCGGCAAAAACTTGTTTCGGCGTATAGCGTTTTTGCCCTTTCATATAGTATAACTATCAAACAATAAGTTAGTCGAATAACCGCGCGATGAGCGGTAAACTGTTTATTCGATTAGAGTAAAGTTTTATTCATATTTGATGATTTTTTTTTGCAGAAGCTATATTATTTACGTCTTTTCGTGTTAGAATAATTTCGAACAAACCCCGAACTTGGAAATGTCAACCAACATCCAAACCCAATTCGAAGAAAAACGCTTTGCTCTACGGATGGCGTTGCGCTTGCCGATTGTCGTATCAGGGCGCGCCGACGACGGCGCAGCGTGGAGCGAGCCGACCGAAACCGACGATATTTCCACGACCGGAGCGCTTTTTCATCTGAATCAAAAAGTTTCCAGCGGCGAGAGTTTATATCTTCGCTCGCATCGTCCCGACGGCGTTCCGGTCGAAGTCAAAGCGCAGATTATGCGAATCGCGCCCGCCGTCTACGGCACGCAGCGCGTCGGCGTTCAGATTATCGAACCGAAAGACAACTGGCTTCGCCTTTTCGTGGCGTGGGTCGCTGACGACCAGGCGGCCGAAGAAGACGAAGAAGAAAATTAAAAGTTAAAAACTAAAAGTGAAAAGTGAAAAGTTAAGGAGAAATTCTAAAACTTTTCACTTTTCACTTTTCACTTAATTTATGACAAATTACGAAACAATTTTAGTAGAAAAACGAGATAAAATCGCGGTTATAACCATTAACCGCCCGGACAAGCTTAATTCTTTGAGTTCAAAAGTTCACGAAGAAGGCGTCTCGGCGCTGGAAGATTTAAGAAAAGACGATTCGGTTCGCGTCGTCGTCGTTACCGGCGCGGGACAAAAATCTTTCGTCGCGGGCGCTGATATTTCGGAATTTGCCGGACAAACTCCCGTCACGCAGCGCAATCTGTTTCACGAAAAAACGCTTTTTAATTCGATTGATAATTTCCCGAAGCCGGTCATCGCGATGATAAACGGCTTTTGCCTCGGCGGCGGAAACGAGCTTGCTCTAGCCTGCGACATCAGAACGGCGAGCGAAAACGCGCGGTTTGCGCAGCCTGAAATAAACCTCGGAATCATCTGCGGCGGCGGCGGAACGCAGCGTCTGACGCGGCTTATCGGCGAAGGCAGGGCGATGGAAATGATTTTGACCGGCGATATGATTAACGCTCAGAAGGCGCTCCAATACGGTCTTGTCAACCACGTTTTTACTTCGGAAGAACTCGAAACGAAAACATTCGAGCTGGCCGCAAAAATCGCGGAAAAAGCGCCGATTGCGCTGCAAATGTCGAAAGAAGCCGTCAAATTTGCCTCGCGCTCGAATCTCGACGAAGGCCTGCGCCGCGAAGTCGATTTATTTGCCATCTGCTTTTCGACCGAAGATAAAACCGAAGGCGTCGCGGCCTTTCTGGAAAAACGGAAACCGAATTTTCAAGGCAAATAAATTAAGGTTTTTTCTTTAATTTAGTCATCAATCGATTGGTTTTTTACATACTCTTGAAATTCTTCTGTTTTGGGAAACATTGCGAATAAACATCTTTTCAAGCAAAAGTAACTCAAATTCTTTATCCATAATCCTCCACTGGTTGCCTTATGGAGGACAGATTGGTATATTTTCTATTCGGCATTTAGCTGAAAATTGGAATTCAAGTGGTCTAAAGCCCTATCCAAATTAGCTAAATGATTGAAAACAAGGGGACGTAGCTCAGCTGGGAGAGCGCATGAATGGCATTCATGAGGTCAGGGGTTCGATCCCCCTCGTCTCCACCAATATATTTACAACAACTTACCGTTGTTTATCATTATCAAAAAAGGGCGATTCATCCAATCTGGAAATCGCCCTTTTCGTCTTTATTTTACCATATTCCCGCTTGAAGACTTACTTTATCGCGGATTAATTTATCCAACATTCATTCAAATTTATACATTTGACTCTGAATTATTTTCATTGGCTTAGCTATTAAAAACGGCTTTACACCAAAAGACATTTTGCACCAAAAGTGCTTAAACTTGCACAAAAAAGACCGCTATTTTCGGCGGTCTTTTTTGCTAAGTTCAAAATATGTAATTAGCCAATTTCGAGTGCGATGCGCGAATGGATTTTCTTAAAGTCGAGCCTAAATGGAACAATTTGCGTTCCGAATCTCGCTTTACCAACTTACTCAAAGGACTAAATCTTTCATAATCAAACCATCTTTCCGCTCACAATACCGAGTGTAACTTTTGAAAAATGATGATTTGGGACAGAATTGCTCTGCGGAATTTACAGTAATGCTTTAATTGCTTATAGTATAGACAATTACCAAATAATTTATTTTTTATAATTGGTTTCCCCTGAGGTATTGCCGGAAATTGGAGAAATTCCAGGTTCGAAGTATGGCTCTATGCGCGTCATATCAGTTGCGGTCGGCTCCTATATTTTCAAGATTTGTCCGGCTGAAAATAAATTTAAAATCGGACTGAAAGATTATTAAGATTTCTTAAATTTTAACTTATTCAGGTTAATCAACTAAAAAAATGGAAACAGGAGCAACAGTTAGTGATGTTAAAAAAGTTGTCCTTCCGCAAATTATAAATGCCAAAGGCAACTTGACGTTTATCGAGCAAAATAATCACGTCCCCTTTAAAGTAAAAAATGTTTCATGGATATATGATGTTCCCGGAGGCGAGGCGCTTGACGGATATACGGTTAAAAAATCCGAGCAATTTATTATTGCTCTTTCCGGAAACATTGATGTTGTTTTGAATGATGGGAGCGAGCAGCGAGAGTTTTTGTTAAACCGTTCGTATGAAGGGCTTTACATTCCACCGATGATATGGAGAAGAATAGAAAATTTTTCGACCAACTCCCTGACATTGGTTCTTTCTTCAAACTGTGATGCGGAGAGTGAATATATAAGAGATTTTGAAAGCTTTTTATCGCTAAAAAAAAATGGCTAAAAGTACAGTATACGACTGCAATATCATTCAACTGCCTCGGATAAAAAATGCGGCGGTCAGTATAACGTCTATTTCAGCCTATGACTCAATTCCGTTCGATATCCAAAGAGTTTATTGTTTGTATGATATACCGGCGGGAGCAGTTCGGGGCGGCCACGCGCATAAAGAGCTTGAGACGGTGATATTTGCCGGCAGCGGAAGTTTCGATGTTATGCTTGATGACGGAAAAATAAGAAGATATATAAGTTTGAATAATCCTAATTACGGTCTTTTTATAAAATCCGGAATATGGCGCGAACTGGCTAATTTTTCTTCCGGCGCCATAGTAATAGCCATCGCTTCAATCCTTTTTAGCGAGGATGACTATATAAGAAATTATCGAGAATTTATAAGATACAAAAAAGCGGCCTGGAAAAAGCAGAGTAAACTTATTCAAAGCTGAAAAACGGCGGCGCAGACGGACGCTTTCAAAACAATTTATTAATTTGCGTTTTTTATTTAACCAATCAATTCAAGATTTTTCTAAAATTCTAAAAAGCGAAGTCCTGCATAATGACTGATTATAAACAATTCGAAAGCCTGTCGTATGAAGATTTTCGCCGGCGAGCGAAAGACGATACACTGACGCGTCACGAAAAAGTCGGGTTTCCGAATTCATATCGCGAAGGTCGGGAAGAACTCATTTTTGAAGATATTCTGCGCAAACTGCCGCTTCTCAAAACCGAAAACAAAACCGTATTAGAAGTCGGGCCCGGATGCAGCAAGCTTCCATTTATGTTAATCGACCTGTGCGAGAAGCAGCGGCACGAGCTGATTTTTGTCGATTCCCCGGAGATGCTCGCGCAGCTTCCCGACAAACCGTTTATCCGGAAGATTGAAGGATTTTATCCCCGGTGTCCGGGCCTTTTCGAGGAGTATCACGGGCGCGTAGACGTGTTTCTTTCCTATAGCGTTTTTCAGATGATATTTATCGAGTCGAATATCTGGGAAGCCTTTGACCGCTCGCTCGAATTGCTTTCGAACGGCGGCGAAATGCTGATTGGGGATATTCCGAACGTTTCAAAGAGAAAGCGATTTTTCGGCAGCGAGCGCGGGATAGAATTTCACCGGGAATTTACCGGCACAAAAGAAATTCCGGAAGTGTCTTTCAACAACATCGAACACGGCAAAATCGATGATGCCGTCCTGCTCGGTCTGCTGGCAAGAGGACGCAGCCAGGGATTTGACGTTTATCTCGTTCCGCAATCAAACGATTTGCCGCTGGCAAACCGCCGCGAAGATATTTTGGTTAGAAAACCATAAAAGTAAATCTGTACTAATAAGAAAAAACGTGTCGGTAGAAATACAAATCTATAATGAGCAATACAGAAACGATTGGGAATCGTTTATTGAACAAAAGGCTTTAAACTCAACCTTTTTACACAGCCGCAAATTTTATGACCATAACCCGTGCAATAAGCTCGATGACGCGTCGCTGATGTTTTACAAAAAAAACAAATTAATCGCGCTTTTCCCCGCCAATCTCTATGCCGACGCAAACTGCCGCATTCTGCATTCTTTTCTGCGAGCGACCTACGGCGGGTTTATCGTCAGTCGAGAGGTTTCTGTTAAAACAGCTTTGGAAATAGTCGGCAAAACAATAGAATTCGCCAAAACCCGGCAGGTTTCCAGATTAATCGTCCGCAATCCTTTCCGTATATTCAACATTGAGCCTTGTGATGAAATCGATTATGCAATGTGGTTTCACGGATTCGAAATAAAAAGCCGCGAAATCGAAATCTGCTTCAAGCTCGATGACGGCGATATTAAAACAATCAGAAGCAGGTATTCCGACTCGACTAGACGAAACGTGAAAAAAGCCGCGAAGTTCATAGATGTTCGCATATCCGTTGATATTGAAAATTACTGGCATCTGCTCGAAAAAAATTTAGCCGAGCGGCATCACAAAAAGCCGGTTCACGATTACGATTCCATTATCAGGTTGATAGAATCAGTCGGAAGCGAAAATGTTCTGTTTTTTGGCGGCTATCACGAAAATGAATTGGTCTCCGGCATATTGATATTTAAATTTAATAATCTGGCGCTGCACGCTCAATACATCGCTTCCGACAGTCGCTTTCAGGATTTGAGGCCGGTCAATGCCGTAGTGGATTATATCGCCGAATGGGGAAATCAAAGAGGCTTTAAATATTTTAATTTAGGAACCGCCAACGAAAACGACGGCAAAAGCATAAACGGCGGCTTGTTTTCTTTTAAAGAAGGCTTCGGCGGAAGCGGCGTTTTAAGAGAGACGATGATTCTCAATTTATAAACCGGAAAATGAACGAATAAGAGCTCGCGACGGCACGCGAAAGACACGAAATAATAACAATTTTATAAATATTCATTTCTCTTTTTAGCGTAATTCGTGTGTTTAAATAAGGTATATTTCTTCCGTCGGCAGCTTGGGCGAAATCATGATTAAATTTCTCGACCTTAAAAAGATAACTCAAAAAAACGAAGCGGAAATCAAGACGGCGGTCAATCGCGTTATCGAATCGGGCTGGTATCTGTCGGGCAGCGAGAACAGGGAATTTGAAAAAAAATTCGCGCGTTACTGCGGCGCGCGTTATTGTGTCGGCGTGGCGAACGGTCTGGACGCGCTGAGTTTAATCTTAAGGGCGTATATCGAAACGGGCGCAATGCGCGAGGGTGATGAAATAATTGTCCCGGCAAATACCTTTATAGCTTCGATACTGGCTATCAGCCGAAACAATTTGATTCCGGTTTTAATCGAACCGGATATAAACACATACAACATTTGCGCCGACAAAATCGAAGCGGCTGTAACCGGGAAAACCAAAGCCGTTATGCTCGTCCATCTCTACGGGCAGTGCGCTTACGATGAAAAAATACAAAATGTCTGTGACCGATACAATCTTAAGTTGATTGAAGATAACGCGCAGGCGCACGGAGCTGCCTACAAAAAAAGAAAAACCGGTTCGCTCGGCGATTCGGCCGCGACGAGCTTTTATCCCGGAAAAAATTTGGGGGCGCTCGGCGACGCCGGCGCCGTTACGACCGATGACGCGAAGCTCGCGCGTATTGTCCGCACATTAGCCAATTACGGCTCTCGGGAGAAATATATTCACGAATACAAAGGCGTGAATAGCCGTTTAAGCGAAATACAGGCGGCCGTTCTAAGCATAAAGTTAAAGTATCTGGATGAAGATAATCAAAGGAGAAGAGAAATTGCCGACCAGTACCGTAAACAAATCGTCAACCCGAAAATAGTTTTGCCCGCGCTGGCCCGCCGGGGCGATGAACAAAGTCACGTCTGGCATCTGTTTGTCGTCAGAACCGGCGACCGGGAAAAACTCCGCTCCTATCTGCTTGAAAATGAGGTTGAAACCCTGATTCATTACCCGACGCCGCCGCATAAACAAGCAGCTTACAAGGAGTGTAACGATTTATCGTTTCCGGTTACCGAGAAAATTCATAATGAAGTCTTCAGCCTGCCCATCAGCCCCGTTATGTCTGAAGAGGACGTAAACCAGGTCGTCACGCTTATAAATAATTACTAATGCTGCGAAAAATAAACGGCTTCTTTAAATACGATATAGTCAAAGTGTTTTCGCTTAACGGCTTATCGACTTTTATTAAGATTCTGACGGGATTTGTCGGCATTAAGGTCATCTCTGTCTTGATAGGACCGGCCGGAATCGGACTGCTCGGTCAATTTAATAATTTCTCGACTATATTCCTAGCTCTCTCGACCGCAGGCATTACGACCGGCGTCACCAAATACGTCGCACAGTATTCCGGCTCCGAAGAAAAAATCAAGTCGCTGCTGCAAACTTCCTTTTATATTACGATTTTCTCGTCTTTAACCTGCGGACTTGTGCTCGCAGCCGGTGCCGGATTTTTTTCAAATCTTATATTAAGGGACGATACTCAGGCCGGCGGCTACACTTCAATTTTTATAATCTTCGGCTTCACTATAGTTTTGTACGCTTTGAACGCCCTTTTACTCTCGATTCTGAACGGCTTCGGCGAATTCAAAAAGTACGTTGCCGTCAATATCGTGAGCAGCCTCATCGGGCTTTTGTTTTTGATTGTTTTAGCTTATTCCTTAGGCATTTACGGCGTGCTTCTTTCGGCTGTGACTTATCAGACCGTAGTTTTTGTCGTTAATCTCCGGGTAATGAGCCGCAGTCGCTGGTTTAGCTGGGATTTTTTTCGCGTAAAGATTTATAAACCCGAAGTCCTGCGGCTCGGACATTTTTTCCTGATGGCTTTAGCCAGCGCCGTCGCCGCGCCCGCCAGCCAGCTTCTTCTGAGAACCTACTTGGCGCAGAAAAACTCTTTGGGCGAAGCCGGTTTATGGGAAGCGATGAATCGTATGTCAGCGATGTACCTGATGGTGATTGAGACTTCGTTAATGTTATATTACCTGCCGAAATTATCTAAAATCGACAATGAAACCGACTTGCGAGACGAAATAATCTCCGCCTATAAATTTATCGTTCCGCCGCTTCTCGTAATGCTGTTTTTACTTTTTTTGTTGAGAGGCTTTATCATAAACGTTCTGTTTGACGATAAATTCCGGGGAATGGAAAATTTATTCGCCTTTCAGCTTATCGGCGACTTTTTCAAAACATGCAGCTGGCTTCTGGCTTACCAGATGCTGGCGAAATCCATGACAAAGACGTTTATATTGACCGAAATCCTGTTCAGCGTGACATTTGTTTTACTCGGCGTAATTTTCATTCCCTTATACGGAGGCGTCGGCGCGACCGTCGCTTATGCGATAAATTGCTTTCTGTATTTCGCGGCTGTGCTGCTCATTTTTAGAAAGAATCTGCTCGGGTAAATTAATCTGAGCTCTAAGTTAAGAAAGACTGGTGTTAAGTTATGCTTTTCTCATTTGTTTCGACCGTTTACAACCAGGAGAAATATATTACCTCTCATCTGGAAAGCATCAAGTTTCAAATCCTTAAATACGGCGAAAAATACGAATTCGAACTGGTTTTATGCGACGATTGCTCGACCGATAAAACCCTCGAATACGCAAACCGGTGGCTGGATGAAAATCGACATCTCTTCAAAATAGTAAAAATACTCGCTTCCGAAACAAACGAAGGCATTGTCAGAAATTACATAAAGGGACTGAGAGCTTTTGAAGGCGATTTTTTCCACTCGCTCGGCGGCGACGATTTATACAGCTCGGCAAATTTGTTCGACTGCGTTGAGCATCTCAAAGACTACGATATTGTGCAGGGCGCGCTGCTCGAATTTGAAGATGAAAAAATAAAAAACGGCGTCGAATCTCAATGTTTCATTGATTTTAAATCTGTAAATGTTAATTCACTAAAACAATACGCCCATCGCGGCAAATTCATGTTTCTGGCGCCTGGATTTTTCTTCAGGAAAGAGCTGATTACGGAAGAGCTGCTCAACTATTTATCCGAATTCAACATGTTTGAAGACCGTCCGCTCTATTACTGCCTGCTAAAGCGCAACGATATAAAAATTTACTACCATCAAATTCCCGTAGTCCTCTATCGCATAAGCTCCGCGTCGATTTCCAGAAATAACGATCATCCCTCTAACCCGGATTTGATAAATGACAACATTAAATTTTTCTCCATTCTATCGAAAGAAGCAGACACCCTGCTGCAAAAAATATATTTACGCCACTGCACTTTAGTATTGCAGGCTTCAACGCAAAGATTTTTATATAAGCTCAACCCCTGCACGATTTTTGATAAAGGCAATAAAATATTCAGAAATATAAAATACCGCAAAAGCTTAAAAGTCTATCTGGAAAATCTAACTCGCCTGATAGAAGAAAACGAAACCCACATCTTAATTTGTTCCGGAAAATGGTTTTGTAATAATCAAACAAATATTGGCTTAAAAATTGAGAAACATTAATTATGTGACAACATAATTTCAGGTCGAAGAGGTAATTACGGAATATTAGTCAGGCATCCCTGTTAGAATTTAGATTTTTAAGGTAGATTAAGGACTTTCCCGAGTTCATAGATTTATATTATTCTTGCTACAGCTTTATTTTTCCGTCAAAGAAATAGTGAGAAAATTGCATCTCCTGACATTGATTCAGACATTCGGCGTGGCCGGCGACGCGCCCGTTCCATCGCTTTTGTGTCCTGATTGTCTGTTTGAAAGTAAAGGAAAACGATTCGGCCACAGTGAAAGCCAGCCGCTTTCTTCTACGAAACCTTAATTTGGAGCGAAGAAAAAAGAATGTATACAATCAAAAGAATTTTAATCGTCACACAGCTTATCGTCTTAATTCTCGCAGCAGCGTTTTCGGCGCAGGCGGCGGGCGAAGTTGACCCGACTTTTAACGGCGCGGCATACGGGGATTTGACCAGTCAGGAAAGCGTCTATGTCGTCAAGCTTCAGCCGGACGGGAAAATTTTGCTCGGCGGGCAGTTTACCGAGGTGCAGGGGTTTGCCGCGAGCGGTTTGGCACGGCTGAACGCGGACGGAACGGTTGACACTAATTTCAACGCGCCTGATTTTTACACTTTCAACAGCAACACGGGAGGCACTGCCTTAGGCGGAAATATTTATGCAATCGCCGTCCAGCCGGACGGCAAAATTCTGGTCGGCGGTAGTATGCGCAACGTGAACGGCGATGCGAGACAAGGAGTCAGACGTTTGAACGCGGACGGCTCGCTTGATTCTTCCTTTTTTATCCAGCAAATGTCCTTAGGGGCGTCAAGCGTTCAAGCCATTAAACTACAGGCAGACGGAAAAATTCTCATCGGCGGTGCGTTTACGATTAGCGGCACTTCCGCAAAAAATTTGGCGCGCCTCAACCCGGACGGCACGCTCGATACGTCTTTTGCCGACAGTACCTCCAACGCGACCATTACAGATTTGGAAATACAGCCCGACGGTAAAATCGTCGCGGGCGGCTACGCCGGAGCGTCGATGCCCGGTGTTTTCAGGTATAATCCTGACGGTACGACGGACTCGTCATTCCTCTCGACTCAATCGGTCAACAGCGGAGTTGAAGCCGTCGAATTACAGGCAGACGGAAAAATCATCGTCGCGGGCAGTTACACCACTCTGAACGGCGTTAATCAGGGACGCGTTTCGCGTCTGAACGCGAACGGCACACTCGATTCGAATTTTAACCCGGGCGGCGTCGGTGCAGACGCGGTCGTCAACGACATCGCCATCCGGCCGGACGGCAAAATCATCATCGGCGGCGACTTTGCGAGCTTTAACAGCACGCCGATGCGAAGAATCGCGCGGCTCAACACGGACGGCACGCTCGACAATACGTTTTCCAACGTCGGAACGGTCTCAAATACGGTCGTCAACGATGTCGAGTTGCTGCCCGACGACCGTATTCTCGCTGGTTTGAATAGTTCGACGCTGGTCGAATCGCTGCTTCGATTCAGCGCCAACGGCTCGGTCGATTTGGATTTTGTCGTCAAAGTAACCAAAGGCGGAACGATTTATGCAATATTACAGCAACCGGATGGAAAGATTCTCGTCGCCGGCGAATTTCTTTATGCCAGCGGCGGCCAGCGTCGTTCGCTGGCCAGGCTCAACCCGGACGGCTCGCTCGATACGTCGTTTGTTCCATATTTTAACAATCTCTCGCCGCAGATTATTTACGCGATTGCGCTTCAACCGGACGGTAAAATCCTCGTCGGAGCCTGGCACGGAATCGTTTTTCAGAGATTAAACGCGGACGGCTCGCAGGACGCGGGCTTCAACCCCGGTCTGCCTTCAAGCAGTATAGTTTATTCCATTGCGATGCAGGCGGACGGAAAAATTCTCGTCGGGGGGCTTATGATGCCGGTTCTGCCGACATTTGCCAGATATAACTCCAACGGCACGCGCGACGCCGCTTTCAATCCGGCACAGCCGAACTGGTATGTTCGTAAAGTTTTTATTCAGCCGGACGGCAAGTTTTTAGTCGGCGGCGCTTTTTCGGCGATTAGCGATATTGCCATTCGCAACGGAATCGCGCGTTACAACGCGGACGGCGTGCTCGACAACACTTTCAACCCGCCGGGCGGTGCGACCGTAAACGTTGGAGATATAGATTTGCAGGCGAACGGAAAAGTCGTTCATGCCGGCAGTACCGGAGTAACCAGATTAAACTCTAACGGAACATTCGACGCTTCCGTCTCCGGAATAAACAGCGAAGTCAGCGCCGTTAAGATTCTACCGGACGGAAAAATTTTATTCGGCGGCGGTTTCAGTTTGGTCGGCGCAACGGCGCGAAACGGTATCGCGCGGTTGAACGCGAATTTCACGCTCGATGCGAGCTTCACGACTTACGCCAATAGAAACGTCAATGACATAGAGCTTCAAACGGACGGCAAAATTCTGCTCGGCGGTGCATTCGGCAAAATCAACGGCGCTTCGGGCACGCGCGTTGCGCGGCTTTTGAACGTGTCCGTTCCAAATTCGACTTTGTTCGATTACGACGGCGACGGGCGAGCCGATATTTCTGTTTTCAGAGCTTCGGAGAATCGGTGGTACGTTTTCCGCAGTTCCGATTCGGTCGTTGCGCAGCAAATCTTTGCGATTTCGGGCGACGTTCCGGTTCCGGCCGATTACGACGGCGACCGCAAAACCGATTACGCGATTTATCGTCCTTCCTCGGGCGATTGGTGGTATCTGTCGAGCATCAACAATGCTCAGGTTTTCGTCGATTGGGGGCAAGCCGGCGATATTCCTATGCCGAGTGATTTCGACGGCGACGGGCGCTCCGATTTCGTTCTTTACAGACCGTCGAACTCGATGTGGTATCGCATCAGCAATGGAGTTAGCGGAACGGTTTCAAACATCCAGTTTGGTTTGCCCGGAGATAAACCCGTGCGCGGCGATTTCGACGGAGACGGCAAATCCGACGCGGCGATTTTCAGGCCCTCAACCGGCGATTGGTGGTGGCAGTCGAGCAACGACAACATACAGCGTGCGACGCACTGGGGAATCTCGACCGACGTTCCCGCGCCCGGCGATTTCGACGGCGACGGAAAAACGGACTTTGCCGTGTATCGCCCGTCAAACGGAACGTGGTATATCTACAACAGCGCGACGCTTTCATCGACCATCGTCAATTTCGGCATCGCGGAAGATAAGCCGGTCGCCGCCGATTATGACGG
>DASWRI010000008.1:0-23889 GCA_036403235.1 Pyrinomonadaceae bacterium
CTGATAAATCATTCCCGAATTGATGGTAAAGCTGCCTATCGGAATACCGGCATCGTCGTCCAGACCGTTGTTTATCTGAACCGTCTGCGTCGCCACCGTCGTAATATCGGTAAACAGACCGTTATCGTTACCGGCGGGAGAAACGAGATGTACGTCCAAATCGGCCGTCAGCGTATGTGAAATGTTCGGATAAACTCTCAATTTTCTGATAATCGGGTTGCCCGGAACATTTATAACCGAAGATGTCAGACCGGCGTCCGTCAACGGAGTCGCCGTCGCATTCGTATAAGTCGTGCAGCTCAGAGTCGGAGCCGGAATAATCGTCACATTTAAGACATATGTGTCGGTGACGGCTCCGCCGCCGGCCGGCTCATCTACGTAAACGACATAAGAACCGGCCGTCTTGACGGTCATAAAAAATGCTTCCGAAAGCGGATTTGTCGCGCTGCCGACGCTCGCATCATTAACTACGAGAAAATTATTCGGCGTTCCGAATAATCCGACTCCGACACGACCGTTCCACTGCACGTTGTCGCGCTCGGGGTCTGTGTCGAGACTGACAAAAACCGTGTCGCCCGCGTTGGCGGAAAAGCTGAACGTGTCATTGTCGGCCGCCGGATTGATTGCGCCGCTCATTAAGCCGGATGCGGGAATCGGGTTCGGAGTTCCGCCGTTGTTATTCGGCTCGGTTTCGACAGTCGGCGCGGTGTCCTTAAACGCAAAATAAAGGTCATAAGGCGTAACCGGCGAAGTTGCCGAAACATTGGTTACTCTCAGATAATAAGTTCCGGGCACGGCGATATTCGCGCCGGAGATGCTTGAAGAAGAACCGGCGAAAGTACCGTCGTTAAGGTCGGTTTCCAAAACGGTCGTGCCGTCGCTGGCAATTAAGTCGAGCGTCGTGTCAGTGCCGCTGGCGCTGAAAGAAGTCTCTGTTGCGGCGTAAACTTTGGTGTTGGCGACGCTCGTTGTAAACGAATAATAATCAGTATCGGTTCCGTCCGCAGCGAAAACTTCGCTCCAGTTTTGTCCTTTAATTTTGCCTTCCGTGCCGGTTAAGGGATTGGCAGTCGCAGCCGTATTATTCGGCTCTCTTTCCTTGCCCAAGTCCGTTCCGACCAGCGATGAACGATTTGCCGCAAGCGGAGCGGTTTTTACATTCGCTCGTCTTGTTTTGGCGGAATCCTTAAAAGGAATAGTATCCACGTCACTCGACTCGCCGCGCTGCTCAATGTTTTTATCAGGGCTGATAACTCGTGACGATTGTAAAAAAGCGTGCTGACCTGTTATGACAAAGAGCATCAAAACAAATGCTCCAAAAATTACTTTGATATTTCTAAAAATCCTCATTTTCCCTCCTCTGAACATTATTTATCCTCAAAAAAACCCTTCGGTTTTCAAAAATTAATTTTCAAAATTCGCTCTGAAAAAGTATTCTCGTGCAGCTTCGTAAACGGTGATGTTACTTCTTCTCTAACCCTTTTTTATCAAGACAAATTTCCTGACGGCGAGTTACAATTAATTTTGAATTTGTATTTTAGCTACTTTGTAAATATACACTTGTCGAAAATTTTAAGCAATAATAAAAGGAATTTGAAAAGCGGGTTTTAATTCCGACGGGCGAATAATTGATTTTCGATTCTGAAACTCGGCGTCAAAAGCGAATATTGCGCCGCCCGCCGCAACTTGCGCGCCGAGGCTGTTTTTTTTGGCATAAAAGTTGTTGAAGCGTCTTTTAAGACTCATTTTGAGAACTGTTTGAATACACTTTCTGCTATAATTTACAGGGGAGAAACAATATGAAATCAATTTTATTAACTTTTTTTGCGCTCGCCGTGATATCGTTGGCGGGCATTTTTACGGCTCAGGCACAGGAGAAGCGAACCGGATATAATAAATCGCAGCCCGAGCAGGCGAGCTTCGTTTCGACGACCGTTGTTATCAATGAAGTTTACGGCGGCGCGGGCTGCGGAACGGCCGGCTGCTCGACTTATCAAAACGATTTTATCGAGCTGAGAAACATCGGCACGACTTTGGTTAATATCGGCGGCTGGTCGGTGCAGTATGCCGCCGCGACCGGAACGGCGTGGCAGATTACGGCTATTCCGGCGGGAACGGTTCTGCGCCCGGGCGACAGATATTTGATTGCCGAATCGTTCGGCGCAAACGGCGTCAACCCGCTTCCGACACCGAATGTCACCGGAACGATTGCGATGTCGGCAACCGCCGCCAAAATCGCTCTGGTTAATAACTCGACGGCTTTGACCGGAGCTTGCCCGTTTCCGAATGCGAGCATCATAGACTTTGTCGGCTACGGCACGACGGCGGCCTGCAATGGCAGCGGAGTAAACAATACCGCAACAAACGCGCCCGCGCCGAGCACGACCACTTCCGACCAGCGCAACGGCGCCGGAGCGGACACAGACGTTGATTCAACCGACTTTGCCGCACTTGCACCGACACCGCAGGCGGCGCTTCTTCCGACCGCCGCGTCAGCGACGCTTCAGGGCCGAGTCATTACGTCAGACGGAAGCGGAATCTCGAAAGCAAACGTCGTTCTGATTGATTCGGCGGGAGTTTCAAGAACGGTTTTAACAAGCAGCTTCGGCTACTTTACGTTTGAAGAGCTGCCGACCGGACAAACTTATACGATTAGCGTGCAAAAGAAACTTTATCAATTTAATCCGGCGACGCGCGCCATCACGCTCAATGAAGATTTAACGGATTTTGAATTCAGGGCCGAACCTTAAATTCAATACGAATTTGCGAACTTTCAGGGAGTGAGAAACGTTTCTCGCTCCTTTTGATTTACTGGTATGAATTTTGCGGTTGAAATAAAAGAAATAAAGTTTCTTTGATTGTGTGCGGAAAACATACAATCAGACAAAAAATTTCTTAAATACCGGAGGAAAAATAAATGTTTGTTAAAGATATTATGACCGAAAACCCGGCCTGCTGCACGCCGGATACAAATTTGCAGGAAGTCGCTAAAATGATGCTCGATAACGATTGCGGCGCGATTCCCGTCGTCGAAAATAATAATCATAAAATACCAATCGGCGTCGTGACCGACCGTGATATTACCATCAGAACCATCGCCAAAGGCGACAACCCGCTTAATATGACCGCCAAAAGCGTGATGACGAAAAATGTCTTTACCGTTACGGCCGATACGCCGGTCGAAGAATGTGTCGATTTGATGGAAGAAAATCAAGTTCGGCGCGTTCCCGTCGTCGACGAAAACGGGAACTGTATCGGCATGGTCGCGCAGGCCGACATTGCCATCAAGGCGAGCGACGGCGACGCCGAAGATATGGTCGAAGAAGTTTCCAAAGCGTCGGCCAGCCAGTAAATTGATTTCAAATTCGATATAATTCGTAAAAGGCGTCCGGGAAAGTAAATTCCCGGACGCCTTTTTACTTTACATTTATTTTTGTTTTCGTTCGAAAAATTGAAAAGATTCGGACTTTTTATCATTTTTATTTGTCAAAACCGCGATTTTGGGTTAACTTGTGTAATCAAACTGCTTTTTAGCTAAAGCAGTTTGAAAAATCATCATTCAATTCAGCAAAGCAGGTTGTAAAAATCGTCTTGTAGACAGCGTTGTAAAATACCCGTTATCGAGGGGATAAAGTCATATTTTAACGACGCTGAAATTGAACATAAATTATCTATTATTTGTGAAAACTAAAGGAGCAAAAATGAATCTAGCAGTAAATTTTTGGCAAATCTTAAAAAAGGCAAATCAAAATATTCTTCCCGTTTTGCTTAGTTTGGTTCTTTTGACAACGGCTGCAGCCGCAAAAATACCCGTTCATACGGCAAACGAAAGCGGTGACGTTCCGTCCGCTTCGACAAATATTCTCAAACCGAGCGCCACTTTTCAAAAAATCTGGCTCGATTACGACATTACCGAGGGCGGCGTCAAGGGAATGCGCATTCACGTCCAGTTCAAGGTTTATGATATGAAGGGCGTTCCCGGTTATCTGGCGATATATTTTCAGGACAGCGACGGCACGGCGCTTGAGGACAATAACAAAAAATTTGACAGCTCGGACGGAAAAGTGGCCGTTTATCGCGAAATCACGCCCGGTTATGCGGAAACCGTTTATGAGGACTATCAGGTCTTTATGCCCTATGACGAGCTTGATTTGGAAGACGGCGATTATACGCTGAAAATGGACGTCGACGTTATCTATAAAGAAGGCGGTATGGTCAGCCACTTAACTTTTCATGACTTTACATACAATCAGGGCAACAAAAAACCATCTGCCGAATTCGGCAAAACCTGGGTCGATTACGACATTACCGAGGGCGGCGTCAAAGGAATGCGCGTCCACACCAAATTCACCGTCAACAATATGAAAAGTACGCCCGGTTATCTGGCGGTCTATTTCCAGAAGAAAAACGGCGACAAGCTTTACACCAACAACAGTGCTTACAGCAGCAAGGATGGACAGGTCGCCCTTTATTACGAAATCAATCCCGGTTTTGACAGGACGGTCTATGAAGATTCGACGGTTTTCCTTCCATATAGCGAATTGAATTTGCCGAAAGGCAGTTACGATTTGCAAATGGATATCGACGTGATTTACAAAAACGGCGATTTAGTTCAGCATATGGCTTATCAGGATTTCTGGTATCAAAAATAATCTGAATAAAGTTCAGACAAAAAAAGCGGTCGAAGATTCGAATCTTCGACCGCTTTTTTTGTCCGGAGACTTGATTAATGTTTACTTGCCGGAAGCGAGCTGCAAACGTGCCTGGGCGCGTTCGAGTCTTTCGCGCTCGGCTTCGAGGTCTTCTTCGGTTCCGCGCCAGCCGTTGACCGCTCTTTCGGCGGCTTCGCGCTCCTGTCTCGCCGATTCGGCATCGATTTCGGCCGATTCCTCGGCAATGTCCGCCAAAATCGAAACGCTGTTTGCGCTGACCTCGACAAAACCGCCGGAAATAACCATTTTCTCGGTCGCGCCCGCTTTCGTGTAAGACAAAATACCAGATTTCAGAGAAGAAATCAGCGGAGCGTGATTGGTCAAAATACCGATTTCGCCGCTCGCCGTCGGAACTGTCACCGAATCGACCGTTTCGCTGAGAACCATTTTTTCAGGTGTTACGATTTCTAAATTCAACATAAATTTAATCAATTACGAATTATCGATTACGAATTACGAAAAATATTTTTCATTCGTAATTCGTAATCGATAATTCGTAAATCGCTATGCACTTGCCGCCATTGTCTGCGCCTTTTCGCGCGCTTCTTCGATTGTGCCGACCATATAAAACGATTGTTCGGGCATATCGTCGCATTTTCCTTCGAGAATCTCGCGGAAACCTTTGACGGTGTCGTCGATTTTGACGTATTTTCCTTTCAGGCCGGTAAACTGTTCGCCGACGAAGAAAGGCTGCGAGAAAAATCTCTGAATCTTGCGTGCGCGCGCAACGGTCAATTTATCTTCTTCGGAAAGCTCGTCGAGACCGAGAATTGCGATAATGTCCTGCAAATCCTTGTAGCGCTGCAAAATGCGTTTGACCGACTGCGCCGTGTTGTAATGGTCTTCGCCGACAATCTGCGGGTCTAAGATTCGCGAGTTCGACGAGAGCGGGTCGACCGCCGGATAAATTCCGAGCTCGACGATTTGACGCGAAAGCGCCGTCACCGCGTCAAGGTGCGCAAACGTCGTCGCAGGAGCGGGGTCGGTGTAGTCGTCAGCCGGAACGTAGACGGCTTGAATCGATGTGATAGCGCCGGTTTTGGTCGACGTGATGCGTTCCTGCATCTCGCCCATTTCCGTCGCCAGCGTCGGCTGGTATCCGACCGCCGACGGCATACGTCCGAGCAGCGCGGACACTTCCGAACCGGCCTGCGTAAAGCGGAAAATGTTATCGACGAAGAAAAGCACGTCGTTTCCCTGGTCGCGGAAATATTCGGCGACCGTCAGGCCCGACAGCGCGACGCGCAGACGCGCTCCCGGCGGTTCGGTCATCTGACCGTAAACGAGCGACACTTTCGAATCCTTAATCGAATTCATATCGACTTTCGACAAATCGAATGCGCCCGTCTCTTCCATATTATGATTGAACTCGTCGCCGTATCGGATAACTTTCGATTCGACCATTTCGCGCAAAAGGTCGTTTCCTTCGCGCGTGCGCTCGCCGACGCCCGCAAACACCGAGAAACCTTCGCTGCCGATGGCGACGTTGTTGATAAGCTCCATAATCAGAACCGTTTTGCCGACGCCCGCGCCGCCGAACAGACCGATTTTTCCGCCGCGCAAGAAGGGCTGAACGAGGTCGATGACCTTGATTCCCGTTTCAAACATTTCGAGCGACGTCGCCTGCTCGTCAAAAGTCGGCGCGTGTCTGTGAATCGATGAACGCGTTTCCGAATTTACCGGGCCGAGCTCATCGACCGGGTCGCCGATGACGTTCATCACACGTCCGAGCGTCGCGTTTCCGACCGGAACGCTGATAGGCCCGCCCAAATCGATAACTTTCATTCCGCGAACCATTCCGTCGGTCGGCAACATCGAAACCGCGCGGACGCGGCCTTCGCCGAGGTGCTGCTGGACTTCGGCGACGACATCAATCGTCGCTTCGACGTCGAAGCCTTCGCTCGTAATGCGTAATGCCTGATAAATCGGCGGTAAATAATTATCTGAAAATTCCACGTCAACAACCGGACCGATAATCTGTACGACTTTTCCGAATTGCTGACCGCTTCCATTATTAGCCATTTTTAATATTTGCTCCTTATATAGACCACTTAAAAGGTATGATAACAAAGAAAAAAGATTATCATATTTTTTCGGCGAAAGGCAAAAGTGCTTGTGAAAAATGGCATAAGCCGATTTCTTTTTCAAAAAGCGACTGTGAAATCGTCCGGCAAAACGTCTAAAATAAAATTTGTTATGAGCAGAAATAAAATTGTCGCGGTCGATTTTGACGGAACCTGCGTGCTGCACGAATATCCGAAAATCGGCGCTGAAGTTCCGCACGCCGTCGAAGTCTTAAAAAAATTAAACGAAAATCAGGTCAAAATAATTCTCTGGACGATTCGTTCGGGCGAATATTTGCAGGAAGCCGTCGATTGGCTGGCCGAGCGCAAAATCGAAATCTGGGCGGTCAACAAAAACCCGACGCAGCGATACTGGTCGAAATCTCCGAAGGCCTACGCGCCCGTTTATATCGACGACGCCGCGCTCGGCTGCCCGCTAAAATTTATCGACGACGAAAACGGCAGCCGGCCTTACGCCGATTGGTTTGAAATCGAAAAACTTCTGGAAAAAATCGGGCTTCTCGACGATTCAACATCGGAAAATTAAAAACTGTCGGTTCGAAAATTTGCCCGAAAATAGAGAGGAAAATTATGAAACATGCCTTTCTTGAGTTCGGGCAAAGCTCCGCGGGCCTCTAAAAGTCGGCTTTGGTGTTCGAAACTCGATTGATGGAGCAAAAAACTCCAATGGTGCAGTTAAAAGCTCCAATGATGCAGTTAAAAGCTCCAACTTTGGCGTTCCGAGCGCCAAAGTTGGAGCAAAAAGCCGCATCAATCGAGTTAAAAGCCGCAACATTGAAGCAAAAAGCTCCATCGATGGAGTTAAAAACCTCAGCGTTGGAGCAAAAAGCCTCAACGATGGAGTAAAAAGCTGCATCGATGCCGTAAAAGGCCTCATTAGCGGCGTAGAAAGCTGCATCGAATAGATGCTTTATTCCTTCTATAACCGGCAGTAAACTTCGACCATCGTTTCATCTGCAGCGTTATAACCTTCGCGCGGGCCGGAAAAAGTCTCTTCGAGCATAATCACAAATTCCATTTTATCGACGAGAAAGCTTCGCCAGTAAGGCGCGCTGTCCGATTCGGTGTAGCCGCCGACCAGAAACGCGCTGAGAGCGTCGTTGCCCGAAGTTTTTCGCCCGAAAAGATGCGGCTCGACGATTCTCGTCAAATCGTCGTAGCTGAATTGGAGCAGTCGTTTCTTTTCTATCGCTTCGCAGATAATTCCGTTCATAATTTTTTTAACCGGCCGTCGTATTGCCGCCGAGCAGAGTTAAAACTTCGCCCGTGATATAGCTCGAATCGGCGTTTGATGCAAAAAACACGTAGGCGGGCGCGATTTCTTCGGGCTGCGCCGGACGCTTCATCGGCGTATCCGCGCCGTGTTTAGCGACTTCTTTGGCAGATTTATCGACCACGTTGAGCGGCGTCCAGACCGGGCCGGGCGAGACGCAGTTGACGCGAATCTCTTTTTCGACCAGGCTCTGCGCCAGAGATTTTGTAAACGCGTGAATCGCGCCTTTGGTCGCCGAATAATCGAGCAAATCCTTGCTGCCTTCAAGTCCTGTAATCGAGCCCGTATTAACAATCGCGCTTCCCTTTTTCAAATGTTTGAGCGCGGCGCGAGCCATATAGAAATAACCGAAAATATTTGTTTGAAAAGTTTTTTCGAGCTGCGCGTCGGTGATGTCTTCGAGCGAATCCTGATGATGCTGAAAAGCGGCGTTGTTGACCAGAATGTCCAATTTGCCGAATTTCTTGACGGTCTTTTCAATCGCTTTTTTGCAAAAGTCGGATTTTTTGACATCGCCTTCGATTAACAATGCCGCGCGGCCTTCTTTTTCGATTTGCGCGGCGGTTTCGAGCGCGTCGCGTTTTTCCGCCGCGAGATAAACGATGGCGACGTCCGCGCCTTCGCGCGCAAACAGAACCGCGACGGCGCGCCCGATGCCCGAATCGCCGCCCGTGATAATCGCCGCCTTGTCTTTTAATTTATCCGAGCCTTTATATTCGGGCGCTAAGTATTGCGGGCGCGGCTCGATTTCGGCTTCGATGCCGGGGCGCGGTTGATGCTGCTTCGGCATCGGATTTTTTGGCCGCATTGCTTTCTGCGCGGCTGAGATTTTTTTCATTGTCTTTTTTTGTTACACCTCCGGCTGTATCTTTTTTATGCAAAACGGCTTTCGTGTTCGCTTTTATTACAGCCGCTTTTTTTCGATTCTCATCGCTCTATTTTTTCGCTTTCCGGTTGTTTCTAAAACAAAAAGAAAGGCAAATTTACAATCTGCGCTTTCCTTTTGTTGTTGCCGAAAATTATCCGTTAAATTATACTTTAGACTAGGACTTAGCGGATTTTGATTTAGCTCTTCCCGAGCCGCTCTGCTTTCCGCCGCCGTCCTGTTTATTAATCGTTGCCCACGCGCGTCTTTCCGATTCTTCTTCGGACACGCCTTTCTCCTCGTAGCCTTCCTCGATGTGCTCCGCCTGGCGCTTTTGCTTATCCGTGTATTTGTCTTTATCTCCTCTCGGCATAGCTCTCCTCCTTAAAAAATCCCCGCCGCTCTCACTCTTCTGATTTTTCTTTTTTTCGAATATCTAAACTGGCGGTCGTCCTTAACTTCTTCGCATTGAGAAGTTATCTCAACCGTCTCAAAAGGCAAGTTAATTACCGAATTGATATTTTCCACATCAATCGGTGGAAGAATAATTTTACCGTCAAAAATGTTTACTTCGTTTTCAATCATTTGCATATACCTCTCATTCGAATTTCAGAAGAGTTTCCGGCGTCCTCCGTCAAAACTGAAAATGTGCCTTATCATAGGCAAGCTTTGTGCCACTTCGGTTTTATAAAATGATACAAAAGCGGTGTTAACTCGGAGTTAAATTTTGTTGACAGTTGAAAGGGGTTTTAGTAGCCTCAGAATATTAAAGCTATCTTCTGAAAAAGGAATTTTTATCGCATTTGAGTAATTTAAGAAAAATCGAACTTCCGCCCCAGGGTTTAAAAACGCTTTTCGGTGTCCAGGACCAAAATATCAAATATCTCGAAACACTTCTTGACGTCAGCATCGGCGCGCGCGGCAACGAGTTGATTCTCGACGGCGCTCCCGAAGATGTCGAAACCGTCGAGCAGATTTTGCTCGATTTCGGCGAGCTTATCGACGAAGGCAATTCGTTTTCCGATAAAGAGCTGCGCGACGCCTTCAAACAAATCGCCGAAGACCGCTCTTACTCCTTAAAAGATTATTTTACGCGCGCGCGTTTTAATCCTTCGGGCAAAAAACAGGTCGCGCCGAAAACCGCGACGCAGCGCCGCTATATCGAAGCGATTCAGGACGCCGATTTAACATTCGGCATCGGGCCGGCCGGAACAGGAAAAAGCTTTCTTGCCGTCGCGATGGGCGTTCAGGCGCTTTTTGCCAAACAGGTGACGCGCATCGTTTTAACTCGCCCGGCGGTCGAAGCGGGCGAAAAGCTCGGTTTTCTGCCCGGCGATTTGCAGGACAAAGTCGACCCGTACCTGCGCCCGCTCTACGACGCGCTTTTCGATTTGGCCGACACCGAGCGCGTCACGAAAATGCTCGAAAAACGAATTATCGAAGTCGCGCCGCTGGCCTTTATGCGGGGAAGGACGATTAATGATGCTTTTATCATTCTCGACGAGGCGCAGAATACGACCGGCGAGCAGATGAAAATGTTTCTGACGCGCATCGGGTTCGGTTCGAAAGTCGTTGTCACGGGCGACATTACGCAGATTGATTTGCCGCGCGGGCAGCGCAGCGGCTTGAAGGAAGCCGAGCGCGTTTTGCAGAATATCGATGAAATAAAATTTGTCTATTTCACAAAAAAAGATGTCGTCCGGCATCGTCTCGTGCAGTTGATTGTCGAAGCCTACGAAGGCGAATCCGATGAGCAAAATCAGGACAAGCGCGACGAATAACGAAAATTTGTCCTTAAATTCAAATGTCTGAAATTATCAATCAACAGCGCAAAATCAAATTCGACTGGCAAATCCTGCAATCTTTCGCCGAAGCGGCAATCGACAGAATCCCCGAAGCGCAAAAAAAAAGTGCCGCAATCGCCTTTGTCTCCGACCGCAAAATGCGCGAGCTGAACGTGACATTTCGCGGCAAAAATTCGACGACCGACGTTCTCTCGTTTCCCTTCGAAGCCGACGAATTTGAAAAAATGCCGGACGCCGCGGCGCGCGGATTTCTCGGCGATATTATAATTTCCGCCGAGCAGGCCGAAAAACAATCAAAAGAAAACAATCTCGATTTTGAGACGGAAATCAAACAGTTGATTTTGCACGGCATTTTGCATCTGTGCGGCTACGACCACGAATCCGACGGCGGCGAGATGAATGCGAAAGAGCTAGAGCTTCGTGATAAACTTGGAATTTAGTTATTAGTCCTTTGTCATTAGTCAGTTGTTAGTTGAATTTAATTTGAGAACGTAAATAAAATTCAACCGGCAACCGGCAACGGACGAGGGACAACGGACAAACGAAATGAACGATATAGAAAAAACAGCCGAACCCTGCGTGATGGTGATTTTCGGCGCGACCGGCGACTTGACCAAACGAAAACTTTTTCCCGCGCTTTATAATCTGGCGAAGGAAAAATTTCTGCCCGAAAATTTTGCGATTATCGGCGTCGGGCGGCAGGAAATCGAGACGAAGGAATTTCGCCAGAACATCATCGCCGATTTGAAGGAATTTCTTCCCAATTCAGTCGATAAAAAACTGCTCGACTGGTTCGAGGAGCGCACATATTACACGGGCGGCGATTTTGACGACGACAAGCGGCTTTTTTCCGATTTAAAGAAACTGCTCGGCGACGTTTGCGAAACTCATAATATTCCCGAAAATTTCTTTTTTTATCTCGCCACGCCGCCGCAGCTGTTCGCCAACGTGACGCAGAAAATTCACAAAAACGGCTTTGCCAAAGAAGAAAACGGACACTGGCGCAGATTTATTTTTGAAAAGCCTTTCGGTCACGATTTCGAATCGGCGCGAAAATTAAACAACGCGCTTTTAAAGATTCTCGACGAGCGCCAGATTTACCGCATCGACCATTATCTCGGCAAGGAAACCGTCCAGAACATCTTGGTTTTCCGTTTCGGCAACAGCATTTTCGAGCCGATTTGGAACCGCAATTTTGTCGACCACGTGCAGATTACGGTGGCGGAAAAGCTCGGCGTCGAAACGCGCGGAAATTATTACGAAAACGCGGGCGCGCTGCGCGATATGATTCCGAATCATATTTTCCAGCTCGTCACTCTGACGGCGATGGAGCCGCCGGTTTCGTTTGAAGCCGACGCCGTGCGCGACGAGCAGGCGAAGATTTTATCGGCGATTCAGCCGTTTTCGCCCGAAGACGTTTTGCACGAAGCCGTCCGCGGTCAATACGGCGAAGGAAAAATCGACGGTAAAAAAACGGTCGCTTACCGCAGCGAGCCGAGTGTCTCGCCGCAGTCGAACACCGAGACTTACGCCGCGCTCAAGCTTTCGATTGATAACTGGCGCTGGGCCGACGTTCCGTTTTACGTGCGGACGGGAAAACGCCTGGCGGAAAAATATACGAACATCGTCGTTCAATTCAAAAAAGCGCCGTTCATGCTTTTTCGCGAGACGGGCGTCGAAAAATTGACGACCAATCGAATCGTCATACACATTCAGCCCGACGAAGGCATCACGCTTCATTTCGGCGCGAAAAAGCCCGGCCCGATTGTCAATATGGGCGCGGTCGATATGGATTTTAACTACGTCGAGCATTTCGGCGAACATATTTCGACCGGCTACGAACGGCTCCTGTTCGATTGTATGACGGGCGACGCGACGCTTTTTCAGCGCGCCGATATGGTCGAAGCGAGCTGGAAAATCGTCTCGCCGATTCTTGATGTCTGGAACGCGATTCCGGCCCGCTCATTTCCGAACTACGAAGCCGGAAGTTTCGGCCCGGCCGATGCCGACGAGCTTCTCGGAAAAGACGGAAGAAAGTGGAAAAATACGATTGACTAGATGATAAAAATTTTCCCCGACATAGAAGAATTAAATCATTTCGCCGCCAAAGAATTCGTTCGAATTGCAAATCAGGCAATCGACACAAGCGATTATTTCGCAGTTGCGCTGGCGGGCGGCTCGACGCCAAAATCGCTTTACAGACTTCTCGCGTCTGAAAATTTTAAAAATCAAATCGAGTGGTCGAAAGTTTTTTTCTTTTTCGGCGACGAGCGTAACGTGCCGCCCGACGACGCGGAAAGCAATTTTCGAATGGCGAACGAAAATCTTTTTAATTTGCTGCAAATTTCCGGCAATCAAATTTTTGCCTGGCACACCAATCTTCGTGACGCCGAAGAAATTGCGAAAGCTTATGAAGCGGTGATAAAGGAATTTTTCGCTTTAGCCGAAAATGAATTTCCGCGTTTTGATTTGATTTTGCTCGGAATGGGCGCGGACGGCCACACGGCTTCGCTTTTTCCATATTCGCCTGCGCTCGGCGAAATCGAAAAAATCGCCGCGGCAAACCCGGTTGCGAAATTTGGAACAAATCGTCTGACTTTCACTTATCCGACAATCGACAACGCGGCGAACGTTATGTTTCTCGTCGGCGGCGCGGAAAAGGCCGAAGCGCTGCGCGAAGTGCTTGAGGGCGATTTTCAGCCCGGCAAATTCCCTTCTCAAAACGTGAAGCCGCACGACGGCAATCTGCTCTGGCTGGTTGACCGCAAAGCCGCGCGACTCTTGCAATAAGCAAAACATTAATTCTACTATTAACCCAATGGAAATTGAGATAGTCATCGCCGTTTTGATACTTTTTGCCCTGACCTTTCTGGCGACGATTGACATGGCTTTTTCGCAGCTGAGCGACGTTACCCTGCGGCGTCTGACGAGCGACACCGAAGAAGATGCGCGCGTCAACACGCCGTTTATGCGCGAGATTCTGACCGACCGGCCGCGTTTCCGGTTTGCGCTTTCGGCGTCGATTCAGATTATTTTGATTGTATTTTCGATTCTGGTCGCGCTGATTGTTTATAATTTTTACAAAACGCCGCTCGAGCTGCTCTCGATTTCGCTTCTCGTCGCGCTCCCGCTTTCCGGCATTTTTCGCCAATTTATTCCGCGTTTTCTGACGTGGCGCAGCCCGGAAGACAAGCTTCTTTTTTTGATTCCGTTCGTGCGTCCGTTTTACAGCCTGATGTCTTTTTTCGCCGACCCGTTTTCGCGTTTTTTGCGCGAAAAGGAACAGCCGGACGAAACGACGATTCTGCCGAATCAAGCCGAAGAACGTGACGAAGACAACGACGACGCGATTCAGGCTTTAATCGAAATGGGCGAAGCCGAAGGCATTATCGAGGAACGCGAGCGCGAGCTGATTGAGACGATGGTCGAATTCCGCGACACGCGCGCGGGCGAGATTATGACGCCGCGCACCGAGATTTGCAGCCTGCCGATTAGTGCGACGGTTAAAGCAGCGAGAGATTTGATTATCGAGGAAAAATATTCGCGCCTGCCCGTCTATCGCGATTCGACCGACAACGTCGAAGGCGTGATTTATGTCCGCGACCTTTTGAACGCGTGGGCCGAAGACAAGGAAGACGAGACGATTGAAAGCCTTCTGCGTCCGGCGGTTTTCGTTCCCGAAACGAAATCAGTCGCCGAGCTTTTAAAAAACATGCAGTCGAGCCACATTCAGCTTGCCATCGTCATCGATGAATACGGAGGCATCGCCGGGCTCATCACGGTCGAAGACATCATCGAAGAAATCGTCGGCGAAATCGAAGACGAGGACACCGAGCAGGAAGAAATCATAGAAATTATCGAGGGCACGGACAAAAGCTATTACGACGTGCTCGGCTCGACCGAAATCGACAAAATCGAAAGACTTTTCGGCACGGAAATCGAGGACGACGATTTTACGACGATTGCCGGATTGATTACGAGCGAAGTCGGATACGTCCCGAAAGTCGGCGAAACGCTCGAATGTCGCGGCCTTTCGGTCGAAATTCTGCGCGCCGACGAAAAAAAGATTCACCTGATGCGTTTGAAAAAATCGCTCACCGACGAAGAAATCGAAGCGCAGGAAACTTCGGCTTAACAATATAAAATCAACTTTCGCGGGACAGCAACGAACCGTTCCAGATTAGCAATAAATCTTTGCGGAAAAGCACTCGGCCGAACAACCGGCAAATTTTTCACTTTTTACTTTTCACATTTTTTCGCTTTTTCAGTTAAAATATTTTCTAAAATATCAAACAAGGAGAACAAATTATGGCAATCAGATTAGGCGACGAAGCGCCGGATTTTACCGCCGAAACGACCGAAGGCGAAATCAGTTTCCACGAATGGCTCGGCGACGGCTGGGGCGTCCTTTTTTCGCATCCGAAAGATTACACGCCGGTCTGCACGACGGAACTCGGCATGGCGGCGCGGCTCAAACCCGAATTCGATAAAAGAAACGTCAAGATTATCGGCCTCAGCGTCGACCCGATGGATTCGCACGAGGGCTGGGCAAAAGACATCGAGGAAACGCAGGGCACGGCCGTTAATTTTCCGATGATTGCCGACGCCGACAAAAAAGTTGCAGACCTCTACGATATGATTCACCCGAACGCGTCGGATACGTTTACCGTCCGCTCGGTTTACGTTATCGGGCCGGACAAAAAAGTAAAATTGATGATTACCTATCCGGCGAGCACCGGCAGAAATTTCGACGAGATTCTGCGCGTCATCGATTCCCTCCAGCTGACGTCGAAATACAGCGTCGCAACGCCCGTTAACTGGAAAGACGGCGACGACTGCATTATCGTTCCCGCGCTTTCGGACGAGCAGGCGAAGGAAAAATTCCCGGCCGGCTGGAAGGCCGTCAAGCCGTATCTGCGCATCACGCCGCAGCCGAACAAATAACAAAAGCGGAAAATTGATGGTTGATAGTTGATAGTTTGTTTTTTACTATCAACTATCAACTTTCCACTATCCACTATTCACTTTCCACTTTTTTCTTCCTTTTTCCCTTTTGCTACGCTAAAATCAAACTTGCATATACAAATTTTTTAACATTCTCAATCCGAATTCGTTTGCTATAATGCCGGAAAAAATAACGGAAAATTTTGCCGAAAACGAAGCAATCCTTCAGGGCACGATTGATGCTCTTAAAGGTCATATTGCGATTCTCGACCGCGACGGAAATATCGTCAAGGTCAATCGCGCGTGGCTCGATTTAGTCGGCGACAACTCGGCAGACGGGCAAAAATTCGGCATCGGCTCAAATTATATCGAAACCTGCCGCGAGCTGATTGGCAATCCGATTGGCGGGCAGCTCGCCGAAGGCATCGCGGCGGTTGCGAGCGGCGAGCGAAGCGTTTTCGAGATTGAATATCCATACGATAGCCAAAACGAGCGGCGCTGGTATGTCACGCGCGCCGTCACTTTCGGCACCGGCGAAACTCTGCGCATCGTTCTCACGCACGAAAACATCACGTCCCGAAAATACGTCGAGCAAGCGCTGCGCGAAAGCGAGGAAAATTACCGCATCCTGGCACAGACCGCCTCGGACGTTATTCTCAAAATCGACCGCGAGAGCAAAATTCTTTTCGTTAACGGCGCGAGCGAGCGAGTTTTCGGCTACAAGCCTTCGGAATTACTCGGACAGCCTTTGACGCTCGTAATTCCTGAGCAGATGCACGAATGGAATCGAAAAGACGAGGCGCGCCGCATCGAGCGCGCCAAGGCGGGTTTTCCGTTGCAGAGTCTTGAAATTACGGCAAAACACAAGGACGGGCGCGTTTTCCCGCTCGAAATTTCGCTTGAAGAATTTTCGCAGTCGGGCAGGAATTATTTTATCGGCATCGCCCGCGATATCACCGGACGGAAGCGCGCCGAGCGGGCGACGGCTTATCTGGCGTCAATCGTCAAATCTTCGGACGACGCGGTTATCAGCAAAGACTTAAACGGGGTAATTACGAGCTGGAATAAAGGCGCGGAAAAGGTTTTCGGCTACACGGCCGAAGAAGCCATCGGAAAGCCGATTACGATTCTCATTCCGCTGCATCATCTCGACGAAGAACCGCATATTCTCGAACGCATCAGGCGCGGCGAGCAAATCGAGCATTACGAGACCGAGCGGCTTCGCAAAGACGGCACTCATATAAATATTTCCCTGACCGTTTCACCGATTCAGGACGAAGCCGGAAAAATTATCGGCGCGTCAAAAATCGCCCGCGACATTACCGAAAGAATCCAGACGACCGAAACTTTGCGCGAAAACCAGATGATGCTTTCGCTGGCAATGCAGGCGAGCCGGATGGGCGCCTGGGAACGCGACATTGCGACCGGGACGGTTATCTGGAACGAGGAGCTCGAAGAAATTTTCGGTCTCGAAAAAGGCAGTTTCGACCAGACGATTGAAGCATACAACAGCTTTATTCACGTTGACGACCGCCGAAGCGTCGCCAAGGAAGTCGAGCGCGCCATTATCGAACAACGCCAGTATTCGATTGAATTCCGCTTTTATCACGCCGACGGCAGCGTTCGCTGGATGGAGGGACGCGGGCAAGCGGTTTATTCGGATAAAGGCGAGCCGGTCAGGCTCTACGGCATCGGCATCGACATTACCGAGCGCAAAAAAGCCGAAGAAAAACTGCGCGAGAGCGAGCAGCAGCTGCAGACGCTCGCCAATTCCGTCCCGCAGCTCGTCTGGATGGCCGCGCCCGACGGCAGCCGTTTCTGGTTTAATCAGCGCTGGTTCGATTACACCGGGACGACGTTTGACGAGGTCAAAGGCTTCGGCTGGCAATCGGTTCATCATCCTGAATATTTGGAAAGCGTTAATAAAAATCTGAGACATTCAATCGAAACGGGCGAGCTTTTCGAGATGGAATATCCTCTGCGCGGCGCGGGCGGCAATTTTCGCTGGTTTTTAACCCGGATGGTTCCGGTGCGCGATACCGGGGGCAATATCGTGCGCTGGTTCGGCTCAAACACCGACATCGACGATTCGCGCGGGGCGCAGGAAAGGCTGATTGAAGCCGAGCGCCGCGCCGCCGAAGATTACCAGGTGCTTCTGTCGCGCATCGTCACGCTGGCGCAGACGCTCGGAACGGCGCGCGACCTTTTGACGATTTATCGAACGGTCGGCGAATTTATCAGAGCATCGATGCCGTGCACGGCGTTTTTCGTTTCGTTTTACGAGGAAAAAAGAAAGCTGCGGATTGCCGCGTACGTTTCGGGCGAAGAAGGCGAAGTCGATATATCGACTCTGCCGCCGATGCTGCTTTCCGAAGACGGCGGGCCGAACTCGCAGGCGATTTTTCAGAAAAAATCCATTATCGCCAATCGCTATATGGATTATATGAAAACCCGCCCGCACGTCATCGTGCAGGAAAACGGCATCGACCCGAACTCGTCGCTGGTCGTGCCGATGACGGTGATGAACCGTATTCTCGGAACGTTCGAAGTTCAGGCTTACGAAGAAAACGCTTTCGTTCACGAACACGTCGTCGCGCTCGAAATGGTCGCCAATCTGGCCGCGGTCGCCATCGAAAATGTGCGACTGCTCGAAGTCGAAGCCAAAGCGCGTCAGGAAGCCGAAGCCGCCAATCGCGCTAAAGACGAATTTTTATCGGTTCTTTCGCACGAGCTCCGGACACCGCTCAACGCGATGCTCGGCTGGACGCGGATGATGAAATCCGGCGTTTTGGACGAAGCGAGAAAACGGCAGGCGATTGAAACAATCGAGCGCAACGCGCGTTTGCAAAACAATTTAATCGAAGACCTGCTCGACGTTTCGCGGATAATTTCCGGCAAAATGCGGATTGAAACCGAAGATGTCGATATTGTTTCGATTGTCAAAACGTGCGTCGAAACCGCCAAACCCGCTACCGAAGAAAAAAACATCTCGCTGACGTTCAAAAGCGACTCGCCTTCGCAAAAACTCGGCGGTGATGCGACGCGTCTCCAGCAAATCGTCAATAATCTGCTGAGCAACGCCGTCAAATTTACGCCGGCGGACGGCAATATCTCGGTCGCTTTGGAGCGGGCTGACGACGTCGTCCGGATAAAAGTTTCGGACACCGGAATCGGCATCTCGCCCGAATTTCTGCCGTCGATTTTCGACCGTTTCCAGCAGGCCGACAGCACGACCAGACGCTCGCACAGCGGTCTCGGACTCGGTTTGACGATTGTCCGGCATTTGACCGAGCTGCACGGCGGAAAGGTCGAAGTTTCAAGCCGGGGCGAAAATCAGGGCTCGGTTTTTACAATCGACCTGCCAATTGTCGTCTCAAACGCCGATGTCGCCTTTTCCGCAAATCCGGCCGCTCGAAACGAAACCGCTTTGAAATTAAAAGGCGCGAAAATTTTGCTCGTCGATGACGATTGCGAAGGAATTCAACCGCTCCAGATTTTTCTCGAAACGCAGGAAGCCGAAGTGTATTGCGCTCATTCGGCTCGGGAAGCGCTGAAAAAGATTTCCGAAAATCGTTTTGACGTCCTGGTCAGCGACATCGGGATGCCGGAAATGGACGGCTACGAGCTGATTGCCGAAGCCAGAAAATTGACCGGGCAAAATTATTTTCTGCCCGCCATCGCCTTGACGGCTTATGCTTCGTCGCAAGACCGCGAGCGGGCGCTTTCCGCCGGATATCAAACGCATCTGCCGAAACCTCTGGATTTCGAGCAATTTCTCTCGATAATAAACAACCTGCTCTGTAATCACGAATAAATCCAACGGGTTTAATTAAAAATTTATAATATGGATTTGCCTTGCCGACGTATCTAAACTATCATCTTCACGAAAAACTTAAATTAATTTAAGTTTTTCGTGAAGATGTATTTTATCTTCTTATAAAGCCGGATTTTACGGCAAAGAAATTTATTTTAAAGTTTAGTGAGGATACAAAAAAAGTGATTAAATTTTACGGAAAGATTTTATTATTTGCGGCCTTCGCCTGCAGCACATTCGCATTTGTGGCGTGCAGCTCCACGCCGTCGACCAATAACGGAAACGCTGTCGTAGCCGGTTCGGGCGACAAAGTCGGCGTGGCCGAATGCGACGAATACATCGCAAAACTCGAAGCTTGTATGAGCAGCGCTCCCGAAGCATCGCGCGGAATGATTAAAACCAATCTCGACACGATGCGCAAACAGTGGAAAGATGCCGCCGCGACGCCGCAGGGCAAATCGGGTCTGGCCGTCGGATGCAAAACTGCGCTCGATACCGCCAAGCAAAGCTACAGTTACTGCAAATGGTAAAATCGTAGCTTAAAAAATCAGAAAAAATATAAAACTCATCTTCTTTCGTTTTTTCGGCGGAAGATGAGTTTTTTCTTGTCTCGCGTTGCAAAATTCTGATTCGCTTTCGGGCAAACCGATTAAAATCTATGCTATTTTTATAGTTAAATGTCCGCGAGTTTTTCTAAAAAACCGGAAAATTCCTCGACCTGCGAAAACTGCGGGAAGGATTTTTTCTGCGGCGCTGTAACGGGAAAATGCTGGTGTTTTGAGATTGATTTAAGCGAACAGGCTTTGGCAGAATTGAAAGACAGCTTTAAGAAATGTTTGTGTGAGAATTGTTTGCGAGCTATAGAAACAAAATAATTTCCTGTTTTTATAATGAAAAAGTCTCGCCAAGTTTTTTTATTAATTGGTTCTATCGGGGCTTTTGATGGGTTTATTTTTAGCCTGCTCATAACTTCATATCAATGGCCAAGAGGAAAATATTTTATTTTGGATAAATTAACAAATGAAAAGGAAAAGTAAATTTTTGAGCGGCAAGCGCATCGACCCGTTGCCGATTTCCGGCACGACGACGCTGGCCGATTTGGTGGACGAATCTTTCATGGCTTATAACGCCGCGCGTCTGCGTGAAGCGTGCCGCCTGTTTTCGCTGAAAATGCTCGACGAAGACGTCACCATCGGCGTCACTTTAACCGGTGCGCTGACGCCCGCGGGTTTGGGAATTTCGGCGCTCATTCCTTTGATTAAAGCCGGATTTATCGACTGGATTATCTCGACCGGCGCAAATCTTTATCACGACACGCATTTCGGCATTGGACTTTCGCTTCACCAAGGCAACACACAGATTTCCGACATCGTTCTGCGCGACGAAGAAGTCGTCAGGATTTACGATATTTTCTTCGATTATTCCGTGTTACTCGACACCGATTCGTTTTTCCGACGGTTGATTGAAGGCGAGGAATTTCAAAAAACGATGTCGAGCGCCGAATTTCATTATCTCTGCGGCAAATACATCCGCGAGCGCGAGAAAAAGCTCGGACTCGAAAACAAATCGCTGCTCGCCGTCGCTTACGAATACGGCGTTCCGGTTTACACTTCTTCGCCCGGCGATTCGTCTATCGGCATGAACATCGCCGCCAAGGAGCTGCAGGGCGGAAAGCTCATTTTGAACCCGAACCTGGACGTCAACGAAACCGCTTCCATCGTGCTCGCCGCTAAACGCGGCGTCATACATTCGGGAAAACAAACCAAAGACGGAGGAAAATCGGCGATTTTTATTTTAGGCGGCGGCAGTCCGAAAAATTTCGCTTTGCAGACCGAGCCGCAGATTCAGGAAGTTCTCGGCATCGACGAAAAAGGACACGATTACTTTTTGCAGGTGACGGACGCGCGCCCCGACACGGGCGGGCTTTCCGGCGCGACGCCCGGCGAGGCGGTCAGCTGGGGCAAAGTCGACCCGGAAAAACTGCCCGACGCCGTCGTCTGCTACGTCGATTCGACCGTTGCGCTGCCGATTATTACGGCCTACGCGCTCGCCCGGCACGAGCCACGCGAACCGAAACGCCTTTTCGAAAGACGCGAAGAATTTATGAATCTGCTTCAGAATGAATACGACAAATCAACGCGGAGATAGAGAAGAGTGACGAGTGAAAAAGATAAAGCGCTCGTCACTCGTCACCCGTCACTTTTTATGAAACTAATTGCCGAACTTGACCACAAAAAACACGAAATCGAAATAAAGCGCGACGGCGAAAAAATCTTCGCCGACATCGACGGGCGAAAATATGAACTCGAAGCGTCCGAACCCGAGCCGAATGTTTATCTGCTTAAAAACGAAGGAAAAATTTACGAGTTTTTCGTTTCGCCCCGCAAAAATGCGACCGAAGCGTTTCAGGTAAAAGTTAAAAACAGTGAATTTGAAATAAACATAATCGACCCGAAACGTCTGCGCGGGGCAGGCGCGGACGTGGAGCACGGCGAAGGCGCGGCTGAAATAAAAACGGCGATGCCCGGAAAAATCGTCCGCGTTTTAGCCGAACAGGGCGCTGAAATCAAACAGGGCGAAAGCGTCATCGTCGTCGAAGCGATGAAGATGCAGAACGAAATGAAATCGCCGAAAGACGGCGTCGTCAAAGAAATTCGCTTTTCCGAAGGCGCGACCGTCAACGCGGGCGACGTTCTGGCAATTATCGAATAAGTTTATAAAAATGTTCGACTCACAAACATTCAAAAATCAAAAATCGAGAATCGAAAATCTGCGAATTCTTCTCTGGGATATCGACGGAACTTTGATGCGCTCGACGCGGCCCGGCTCATATATTGAATATTTTGCATCGACGATGGAAAAAGTTTTCGGAAGCTGCGGCAGGCTGGAAAAAATAAACGCTTCGGGCATGACCGACACGCAGATTATGTTTGAAGCTTTAGAGGAAGAAGGATTTACGCCAGACAGAATTCTCGCCGAGCGCGAAAATTTGTTGAAAACATTTCGCGAAGAAATGCTTCGCGCTCACGAGCGCGGCGAAAATCTATATCAAGTTCTCGACGGCGTGCCGGAAATTTTAGAAGCAACCGACAAAAATCCGCTTTTCGTCAACGCGCTTTTGACCGGAAATCTTTCGTGCGCGGCTGAAATCAAGCTGCAGAACGCCAATCTCTGGAAATATTTCGAAAATAAGCCGAACGCTTTCGGCGAAATCTCGCATGACCGGCGAGAGCTGGCCGTCGAAGCCGGAAAATTGTTTAATCAACGATTTGATTTTGAATTCAAATCCGAACAATTCATAGTCATCGGCGACACGCCGAACGACGTCGCCTGCGCGCGCGCTTTCGGCGCAAAAGCCGTCGCGGTCGCAACCGGCAAAAATCATTCGAAAAAGGAATTGGCCGAATACGAGCCGGATTTTATTTTCGAAGATTTGAAAAATACCGGCGAAATTCTGAAAGTCCTGTCAAAAATTTAAGTCCGGTGAAATCCGCGTTCGATATCTTTCATCGTCAGGCGCAAAATGACCGGCCGCCCGTGCGGGCAGGTCGTCGGCGAGGAAGTGACCAGCAATCTGTCTATCAGCCACTGCATTTTTTCCGTGGTCAGCTTCATATTAATTTTAACGGCCGCCTTACAGGCCAGACTGGCGGCAATGTCATCGCGGAAAGTCGCTTTCGCGCCGCCGCGTTTATCTTTTTCGACCGTATCGAGAATTTCCGCAAAAAGATTTCTCGCTTCCGATGGCGGCAAATCCGTCGGAATCGCTTTTATCGCCACGGTTCGGCCCGAAAGCCGCATCAAGCCGAAACCGTATGCTTCGAGCTCGTCCTCGATTTCGGCAAAAGCGGCGGACTGGGCGGGCGTTAAATCAATCGTTTCGGGCAGCAGAAGGTTTTGCGATTCGATTTGTCTTTCGCTTTCGCGCCGTCTGAATTTATCAAACAAAATCCGCTCGTGCGCGACGTGCTGGTCAATCAAAAGCAGACCTTCGTCGTCGACCGCAATGATAAAACTTTCGTGCAGCTGCCCGATTGGGCGAATTTTTGAGGAAGACAGGTTTTCCGGTTCAATCGATTTCGGAATTTTCGCGCCCGAATCGACCGGCGGAAGAAACGTATAATCGCGGACTGCGGATTGCGAACTGCGAATCTGGTCTTCGATATTCGGTTTTTGTTCCCGGCTAATTTCGGATTTCAAATCCCAAAACGTCGAGGCTTCCCTCTCCTCGTCTCCTTTTTTCCTCGTCTCCTCTTCTAAACTCCTCGCCGCCTGCTCAAAATCATCGGAAAAAATTTCCTGGCCGAAGCTTTCGGGCGCAGTCAACACAATTTCGGTCGTTTCCGAAACGGTTTCGATTAAGACGTCCGCGTTTTTTTCAAGCCTACGAAT
>DASWRI010000009.1:0-48456 GCA_036403235.1 Pyrinomonadaceae bacterium
TTTGCCTGTGCGAATACACAAAAACGGGTATCCGTTTGTCTTGGCAAAATCGGTCAACCGGCGAAGCACGTTGGCCGCCCCGTTAACTTCATGAAATGTGTCGGCAAACAATGCCACACGCGGAATTTGGTTCATAAACTCTTTTTAGAAAATAATGTCGAATCCGCCCGTAACTTTCTATCTGCAAATTATACAGGGCAAAAGCCGTTCCGCACAGAATTTCCTGATTTTAGGCAAATTTAAATATTTTATAAGTATTGCCGTGACAGCCCGCCGCCGCCGGCAAAAGAACCGGCGGCAAATTGTCCCGCCGCTTTTGCCGTACCTTAACATAATAAAAATCGTCCGGAACAAGACGCGGAAGCCTTTGAGCGATAAACCCCTTTCGAGCGTCCGCCTCCACTAAAATATGCCTTTTCTAAGCCATTTAATCTATGTCGGCCCATTGCAAGGAAAATATCATGTCAGTTTATTACAACAAATATGAACACAGCATTAATTCGCCGGAACGTTTTTATTATTCGGCGCAAAAGGCAGAAAAACGGCTAAACCGCCGCGCGCCCGCATCAACAAATCCTGAGCGTAAAGATTAAGATGCGGCGCTCGCCGCCCACACATCGTTCCCGCCGCCGCCGGCGCAGCGACAATCAATACAAACCCGGCTGTTTTTGTCAGGCGACGCGGTTTCCTCGATGTCGGGCGTGATTCCATTTCCTGTTAAGTTTAATCTAATCGCGCTGCTTTACCATTAAAAAACTCTCTTCGGCAAGATTTATCTTTTTATTTTCCGGCTCGTAAACGTACAGCCCGCGACGACGGCCGAAAATCTTTGTATATCCTGTCGTAAAGCGCAAAAAGCCGGCCGGTCGAATTTCCCCGGATATATGCCCGCGCCGTTTCGAGCGCCCCTTTTATTTTCCCGGCGCGTTTTTCGTCGTCGTTTAAAAATATCGCAGACGGGGGCGAAATATCCCTGCGCCACCGGTTCTTTGAGCCGTGCATTTTCATCGTTGGCGGCGAAATTTTGTAAATTTCTTTGTGTATTGATAAAACTTGTTTTTCTCCGCAATTTCTAGTATTTTATAAAAAGGCATAACATTTGCAAATAGGTTAAGCCTTCCACAAATCATATTGTTCGGTTTGTTTTATAAAATCTTGAATTCTATGGAAATTAAATACCTATTATCTTCGGAACGGGGATTTTCGTTAATTGAAATGCTGGTTGTTATCGTTGTGATGGCAATTCTTGTTTCATTCGCGCTTTTAGGAACGTCTTCGCGTAAGCTTTACGCCGCCGATACGCAGGCATTGGCGATAATCGACATTCTGCAGGAAGCACGGCAGAAGGCCTTAACGCAGGGCAAGACGCTGCGCGTTGAAATAAACGATACCGACAAGCAAATTCGTTTAATTGACGAAAACGCCACAACTGCCGCGAGCGATGATGAAGTTTTGCAAACGCAGAATTTCGATTCTTCGGTGACGGTCGGCGTAAAACCGGCCAATGTAAACGTATTTGGCAGACTGCCCAAGAGCAACTCGCCGATTCCGGAAATACAATTCAAGCAAACGACGTATCCTCCGAGCGCAAACGACAGAGTCAAAACTCTCAGATTCATGAAAAATGGCGAAGTAGTTGACGGCGGAACCGACGACCTCGGAACCGACGCGATGAATTCGGGCGTCACCATATACGTTTACAACGGTGCGAGCGGAAGCCGCTCTCCGGTCGTGCGCGCCGTCACAGTCAGCGGAATAACGGCCGCCGCGGAACTTCTAAAATGTCAGACCGACACGGACGGAACTTGTATCGTATGGGTAAAATAAACTTCCACAAACAGACAATCGACCTACCGCCTGAAAACAAAAATGAAGCCGGTTTCAGCTATATCGAAACGATTATTTCGATATTAATTTTAACCGTCGGACTGCTCGGCGCGCTTTCGGGAACGACCTTCGCGCTTTTATACGCCCAGCAGTCGGAGAAAAAAACACGGGCGAAGGAAATTGCCGGTTCGATTATCGAAAACGTTTTCGCTATCCGCGATATTCAATCGCAGGGCGGGCTTGCGATGAGCGGCTTTGACGCCATTCAGATAAAAAATGACAGCAACACGGGCATTTTTATCGGCGGGTGGTTTCCCGTCCGCGAAGGTTCGGGAGCTGACGGCATTTACGGCACTACCGACGATTCCTGTCTGGCTGGCGGAACCTGCACGGGTGCGCCGATTGTTGCGGGCTATGACCGGAAAATCGAAATCAGCGACCTTACCGAAAACGGCGTCGTGCGAAAAAGGCGTATCAACGTAACCGTCCGCTACCAGACGAACGGAGGCAAAACCGAGCAGGAGACAATTTCGACGATTATCGCCAATTTGCCGGTAAACTAAAAATTTTGGTTTGAAAATGAAGCAAAAAAATATAAACTCCCAACCGCGCCGCGCCGGATTCAGCTTAATCGAGCTGATGATTTCGATGGTTATCTTTATGGTCGTCATCACCGCCGTCTACGGGGTGATGAAAATTTCGCTTCTCCAGCGAAATACCACCACCACGAATATCGACGCGGTAAAAAGCGCGAGAATTGCTTTGAACTATATTCGACGCGACGCGATTAACGCCGGTCTCGGTTATCACAACGTCGGCGGGCTTGTGCCGGACGGCTTTGTCCGCAAAATACTTGACGCGTCGGCCGATACGGACGTTGACGACCGCGATTTGCTGACCGGCATCATCTCGGGCGAAAACGTCACGTCCAACAGCTTAAACACATCGCCCAACACAAAAATGGACGCGCTCGGCTTTGTCACGCGCGATTTGACGTTTAACGGCGGAAATCCGGTCAGCGTGACGGGCACGACGACTTCGGGGTCGGATGTGGTCGTCCAAACCGCTTCTAATACGGCACAGCTTTTTAAGCTTTACGACCTTTATTTAATCGAAACCGACATCAGTCAGGTCGTCGGCGTCGTCACGGAAGTTCCTTCGAGCAGCTCGTTCAAATTCGGATTCGGCACGGCCGACCCGTTAGGCGTCAATCTTTCGGCAACCGCAACTGGAAGCAATAAAAGTCTTTTAGCCGTTTCCAACGTTACGGGCACGCTCAAGAAAATCAATATGGTTCTCTACAGCATCAGCCCCGACGGCGTGCTGCTTAGAAAAACCTATGCCAACAATACCGGCGAGCCGAGGGACGCACAGATTCAGGTTCACGAATTAATCAACAACGTGCAGAATTTTCAGATTAATTATCTGATGGACGACGGAACAGTCACCTCAGACCCGTCTTTGGGCAATAACGGGCGGCTGAATCAGCAGAAAATGAATCAGGTAATCCAGATGGAAATAATAATTACCGTTTTGCCGGTCAGCGCCGATTCGCGGACGCCGACGCCGGTAACGATTAAGGAAGTTATCAGCGCGCGCAATCTCCGCTACGCAGTCAACTAATCCAATTTTCCGCTATCAGGAACAAGATTGATATGAAAAACGACATCCCAACAATCGATAAAAATTCCCGACTCAACAACCAGCGCGGCGTGTCACTCGTTATAACATTATTGGTTATGACCTTGCTGCTCGGATTCGTCGCGGTCGCGCTTTCGCGGATTTCGGCTGAAACGCGCGTGTCTTACAACGACGCCGCCGAAGCCCGAACGCTTGCCGCTTCCGAAGCCGGGCTGGAGGACGCGACGCGTGATTTTGCAACCGTTCTGGAACATAAATTAAATCCGACCGACGAAGATATATATAAAATTAAAACAAACACGGTCGACGGATTTGCGGAAGATTTCGAAATCGAAAAATCTCTGACGACGGTCGGCACGGCGAAATTAATCACGATTCAAGCGGGTGCGTTTCAGGGCTTATACAGCCTGCGCGACGAGTGGCAGATAAACGTCACCGCCCGCGAATTTCTTTCGGACGCAAAAGTTCAGACGATGCGTCGGTTTTATAATAATCGTATTCCGCTTTTCCAGTTCGGCGCTTTTTATCAGGACGATTTGGAATTAAATCGTCCGCCTTTGTTTACGTTTAGCGGAAAGGTTCACACAAACAGCAATCTTTTTATCAGCTCCTTCCCGTTAAGCTCGGGCGCCGGCGTCTTTTTCAAATCGAAGGTGACGGTCGCGGGCGAGATTGTCAACGACATCTGGAAAACCGGAACAAAGCTCGCCGCCGGAACGGACGATACGGGCGATGTGAACTTTCCGAATGCGAGCGGCACAAATCAAAAATTGACGGTCGGTAACGGCAGCGTTAAATGTACGAGCGGGACGGGCGGAATCTTAAAGGAAACCGGCGGGCGCGGGCGCGCGTTTCCCTATCCGAACTGCACAAAAAATGCGGGGTGGGCGTCTTTTTCGCAACGTTTTGAAGGAAATTTGACGGCCAACACAAAGGAGTTGAGATTACCGATTGACCGGCTTAACATTCCATTAATCGAGATTATGCGACGCGGAAAAAATATCGGCGATAAAGCGAACGTCGGCGGCAGCGTCAGGGACGTGACAACGGCGGAACAGGATAATATGACGGTTTCCGAAGAGCGCTACGCCAATAAACAAGGAATCCGCATTTCTCTCGCCGACGCGAAAAACAAACTGCCGGGCTGTGCCGCCGTAACGACGCCGTGCGGCGTTCGGCTTGACGGGCAAATCAATGCGGACGGCACGCTCGGCTATCAACCGGTGGCGATGAAAGACGGCGCGACCTACAAGACGACCGCGGTCAACGGCAGCCGTCTCGGCGTCAGCGGCCGGGAAGTATGGATAAAAGTCGAAACGATAAATTTCGACTACGACGCGGGCAAACCCGTGACGGCTGACATTACCGAAGATTTTTTAAGTCTCGGAATGACCGAGCCGATACCTTCGGGCAATTTTCGCATCGGCAATTATGCGAGCGGGCAGGACGGCCGCTCGATTATAAAAATTCAGCATTTTTCGGTTCCGGGAACGACGATTCCCGACCCCGGCACGACTTCTTATTTGACGACGCTTTCCGACGGCAGCACGAATTATAATTTTGTCGGCCGTTTTAAGCTGGCAAAAAGTACTGATGTTCTTCCTACGACTTCCGAATGTTACGGCTACGCTTACAATAATAAGGTGAGTTGTACCGCCGCCGACGCCTTTGCCGCGCCCGTCAGAAAAAGCGGCGCGGGAATCATTACGAGCGTCGAAAAACAGCATTATAAAATACTGTGTCTGAGCAACGTCAGCGATTGCTCCCAGGCCGATGAAATCGAACGATATTTGATTGTGCCTTTCCCGATTCAAATGTATGACTCGCGCGAGGGCAACCGCGCCGATTCGGATAGCGGCGTAACCGCCGGATATGTTTATCGCAACGGCGTGATGAGCTTAATCGACATCGACGTGGCGAATTTACGGGAATTTTTCAAAGGAACCTGGGACGACAAATTTCCGACCACTACGCCGTATGCCACAAGTCGCGGCAACGTCGGGCTGAAAAGCACCGACATTCCCGATAATCGCGGCTGGGTCTTGTATGTTTCCGACCGTCGCGGCGATTATGATTTTGACGGCCGTTATACGATGGAAGACGTCAACCCGAATTCAAGCTCGACGGTTGACGAGGATTTGGACAACAACGGCTTAATCGACACCGATTATACGAATGAAGCGCCCGCGCAGAATTCAACCGTGGAAAGCGGGCTCGCAGCCGTTACCGACCACTCGTTTTATCGCCGCGGAGTCAGGCTTATCAACGCGCGGACGCTGCCGGGCAAATACGATTCAACCACGCCCGCCAATACTAAAGGATTTACGTTTGCTTCGGAAAACGGCATCTACGTCGGCGGAAACTACAACGTGCAGAGCGTCACGCTGCCCGGCGGAACCGCCCCGGCTGATTCGACCGCGTATTTGCCGCAAAATACGACGGTTCATATTCCTTCATCAATCGTCGGCGACAGCGTGACCGTTTTATCAAACAGCTGGAACGACGCGAACAGCTTTGCCAACCCCTTCGACACGACAAAACGCGATGCGTCGAACACGCAGGTGCGCTTTGCGATGATTGCCGGCGATTCGCTGACCGCACGCACGGCCAGCGCGACGAACGGTGATTTCGACGGGTTAAACGGCGGCTTACATAACTTTATGCGTTTTCTCGAATCCTGGAGCGGCAAACGCCTTAATTATTCCGGCTCGCTGATAAATCTCTACAACTCGTTCAACAACAACGGGAAATGGAAATGCTGCGTCACGGTTTACGACCCGCCGACGCGCGACTGGACATTCGACAGCACCTTTAGCGACCCGAACCGTCTTCCGCCCGGCGCGCCCTACGTCTATTATCTTTCTTTTACGGGCTTCCAGCGAGTAAGTGAATAGAAATGGCAAATCAAATCAATCGTTTACATACTAAATCAAGTAGCGGTAAACAGCGCTTGTAAGTCTGAAAATTCTCGTGCCGGCAGTTCAATTCTGTCACAAGCCACAATTTTTATTGAAGAAAAGCGCATCGAAAGATGTGCTTTTTACTTTTGCCGAATTTACTGACTAACTTATTTTTATTGAGCTGAGAAATCTAGATTTTCAAAGTCCTCGTTAACGGTTATGACTTGCGGCACAAACGTTGCGCCCTTGACGGAAACTTGAACGGTATAGGTTTGCCCGATGGCGACATTATCAAATTTATAGAAGCCGAATGGATTGACCGAAGCGGTTCTGACATTTCCCTGCGCGTTCGTTAAAGTGACGATAGCGCGGTTTGAAAGCGTGCCTTTTCCGGAAGAGACTCTGCCGGAAACAATCGGACTCGCCGAAGTCGGCGTATATCCTCTGGCGATGACGAACGGCGAGAGCGTCGTCACTCTGGAGCAGATTTGACCGCGCACGTAGGTTGACGAAGATGTTCTGTCAATCCAGGCAGAGCCTTCGCCGTGAAGGATTTTCAGGTAGGAGAAATTGGTCGCGTCATATTCGTTGATGCCGGTGATGCAGACGTCGACATTTCCCGAATAAGTCGCGGTGGCCGTGACGTTATAGGCCGGCTGGTTGTTCTGGATAGTGTAGCCCGCCGGCAGCGTATAGCCGGCGACGGCGGTCGGGTCGATGGCGCCGTAGGTCAGAGTTCCCGCGCCCGACACGTTCGCAAAATTAAGACGAACGTTTTCGCCGCGAATCGTCTGGCTTCCGACGGCGAGCGCGATTGTCGGCGTGCTTTGCAGAGAGTGCTGTCTGCCCGTTCCGATGACCGCGTTGCCCGCACCGAGCGCGGTGATTTGATACGGTGTGTTTACCGTATTATCGAAAGTGCCGTTGCCGACCGAGCCGCTGTCGTTAGCGCCCCAGGCGAAAAGTTGCCCCGCGCGGTCGCGAACGAGGTTGTGGAGGCCGGTTTCGGATTTGATTTCGATGATGTTTGAAAGAGCGGTATTTTTCGTCGGCTCGGCGACCGGATTCGGAAGGATTGAGCCGTTGCCCAGCTGACCAAAAACGTTATGTCCCCAAATCCAGACTTCTCCGGCGGCGGTCAGCGCAACGCAGTGAAAGTTTCCGGCGGAAATCTGCACGACATTGCCCATTACCGTCTGCTTGGTCTGCGCAGGATAAAGCACCGATACATCCGTAACCGCCGGATTGCCAATCCTACTGCTGTTGTTATTGCCCCAACCCCAGATTGTGCCGTCGCGTCTGAGCGCCATCGAAAACTGGCTGCTCGCCGCGATTTGCAGCACGCCCGTAAAATCTACTCCCGGCGATGCCTGAACTTTGACCGGAACGAGCGGATATACGGACGTGTTACCGTTGCCGATTTGCCCGAAGTCGTTAGCTCCCCACGCCCAGACTTTGCCGTCTGCGGTGAGGGCGAGGTTGTGCTCGCGTCCGGCATCGATTTGAATAACCTGACCGTCAAAGCCCGCCACGCCCGCGCCGACCTGCACGGGCAGAGGCGAGTCGTTCTGCGAATTAACGCCGAGCTGACCGGAATAGTTTGCGCCCCACGCCCAGACTTTGCCGTCACGGTCGAGCGCGAGCGAATGAAGCCAGCCCGCCGAGACAGCCGTGATATTCTGCAAATCGGCACTGTTCGCCGCGTTTCTGACTACTACGGGCGTCGTCTTGCAGTTGCACTGGTTCATCGTGGTCGTGCCGTCGCCGAGCTGCCCGCTGGAGTTGCCCCCGACGGCGAGAATTGTTCCGTTTGCCCGCAGGGCGAGCGTGGAGACTTCCGAGCCGCTGAAAGCGGTGATGTCGGTGTAGCCGGCAAACGCCGGTGTCGGCGTGTTGCGAAGGGTCGTGGTCGTGTCGCCGAGCTGTCCGACGCTGTTCAAACCCCATGATTTAACCTGAGCCGGAGTTTTGAACGATAAAAGACCGCACAGCACGAAAGCGCAGATGCAAAAAAGTCGTTTCATTTTTGAATGCTCCTATTTGTAAAAGATTCCAAACCGACCGGCGAAATCTGCGAGAGCGGGCCGCAAAGGTTTATCGGGTTTACCGAGAAGATTACAGGAAAAGCGTTTTTCTAGCAACATTTTCCGGGCCGGGACGAAACAGCGCGGACAAACCCGCATGTCCGAAAACACTATTTTTGGACGCCCTAATTTTTTAAAATATTAAGCAAAGTGCTGCCCGTGACACGCTCTATCAGCCAGAAGCACGCGATGATAACAGTAACAGAAGCAAAAACGACGCGAAGGGAATGGTATATTTTATGCCGGCTGATAAGTAAGACGGGAAAAGCGATAGCCATGATTATAACCTGCATAAATTCGATGCCGAGGTTAAATCCGAAAATTGAAATTGCTTTTTGTAACGGCGTTAGTCGGAGTGAGATTAAGACTTCGGAAAAAGCGATACCATGTATAATCCCGAAGCTTAATGCCACTAACGTCTCCCGGCGAGAAAAAAGCGGGCGTATCGCATGCAGCGCTGTCAGCAGAATAGACGCCGCAATCGCTGCCTCAATTATCTTCCGATTTACAGGCAGCAAGTCATAAGCTCCAAAGATGAGTGCTGCCGAATGCCCGATTGTAAAGGCAAGGCTTATCGCGAGAAAACGGCGCACTGTGTAACGGAATCCGCAGAACAGAGTCCACGCTCCGTCTTTTACCGCGAGAGGCGCGACAATAAGCAGCGTCAGGAGAAACAGGATGTGGTCAAGCCCGGCGAGTATATGATTCATGCCAAGAGTCACCATGCTGTAAAAACCTTGAAAAATCCCGCCATCGGTCACGGTCACAACCAGCGGCGGCACAAGCTCAGACGAAAAATCATAACGAATTGCTCCCACACTAACCGCCTTATCCCCGGTAAACACCCCGGCGTTAAAATCCTGTGTGATTTTCACGAGAGCAAAATGGTTGGGAACTTGGTGGATAACGGCATCATAATCAAGCAGAAAGTCGCGTGGATTGAAGCCGTCACGCACCGGAACTTCGGCCGTCAAAAGCAGCTCTTGATAATCGCCGACGAATTCATCTGTACTATTCGAAACGGATAAGGAAGTGATGTTGATGGATTGTGCAGCGCCGCTTTTGGATAAAACATTGATATGGTTCTTAAAATACGCTTCAACGATGCCGCGCGAGTCGGAGAGAATAGTGCCGGGTCTCATTCGCACAGATTCCGGAAGAGCCAGCACGAGTTCGGGAACGGGTATTCTGATTTCGAGCGTTACAAAAGATTCATCGAGCCTGATTGCGATATCGGTGTTCGGCATCGGATGTGCCTGAACAATCGAGAAGCTCAGGACACACAGAAAGAAAAGTGAAAAGAAGTATTTCATGAGAAAATATTCAAAAGGCATTGAGCGCGCGTTGCGCGTGCGCCCGCTGCGAAACCTTAATCACTTGTAGTCGCCGGATTACTTTAAATTACCGCCGTAATCAGTGTTTTTGTCACGCCAGACCGTGTGCGGGTGAACGCCGTTCCACGAAGCCGCGCGCTGCATCGAAATTTCAATCCAAACCGAAGGCCCGTCGATACGAACATAGTCATTGACCGTATTGAGGCCGGTCGTGCCGGAGTAGGCGATGTATGTATCGGCGGATTCGTTTTTATATTTTTCCATAATGACCCGCGAATCCGCATCGTCGATATCGCCGACATACGTCTCTATCGCCTTGACGACGAGTGCTTGTTTTTCCCGGCTTAAATTGCCGACACGGATGCCGGAGGGCGCGGAGGGAAAGTTTTTGTCTTTTTGCGGGCCGGCGATGATATCCGTGAACGTCTGACCGAGCATAGCCGTTTTTTGCTCGTTTTCATCAAGAGCACCGAGCATCGCGGCAAATGTTTCCTGCTCCTGCTTCATCGGGTTATTTTCGCGACCGTTTTGCGTGAAACTTCCAAACGGCTCAACTCCTCGAAATGAAGGAGTCGCGCCGATTAGTTTTCCGTCCTTGTAGGTGTTTGAAACCGCAAGATGATGACCGCCGAAGTATAACTGCCAGGTGCCTGTATCGGACGGAGTTCCAATAAAAGCTATATGAAAATTGCCCGAACTGAATCCGGCATTATCGCCCGGCACGTTTGCTTTCAGGAAATCGTCGGCATTCAATATCTGCTCAATCTCGTCATATCCTTCGTTAGCCGCCGTTCCCGTAGCTTCTTTAAGAATTGCCTTTACAATAACGAGTTGTTCTTTAGTAAATTTATCGAGAGTCAGCCCGACGCGATTGTTATATCCGGCAGGCGGGAAATTACTCCACCGCTGCGCGTCTGCGACCGAATATGAAAGCTGCAATTTTGCAAGCGTTTCGTCAACAAGCGTCTTTTTAAGCTCGCCCGCCAGACAGACGATGCGAGCATGACCGCTTGCGCCTTTACACATTTCAGAAACGGCTTTTTCATCCAAAGCACCGATATTTACATTGACAGAGCCGTATGATGTATTGGAAAAAAATGAACGGTATAACGCATAACCTCCGATTGAAATCGCGACGACAACTCCCAGAATAATCAATGCCTTTTTCATAATAGATATTAAGTATATCGAATCTTATAAGCAACGTCAGCAATTATCGGCCCGCACAGTAATTTTTAAAGCTCGCGTCAGTTTGTTTTTCGGCAAAGCGATAAATTTAAACGTATCGTCAAATATTTTATTGCCAGCTGTCTAAAAAATAGTTTTTGGACGGTAAAGAATTTTATGAAATTTAAAAATCAAAACCGCGTTTCTTTGTCTCAATAATTTTAAGTTGATAGATTTAAGAGTATGAAAGTTAATGTGTGCATCGCCGGTGCTACCGGATGGGTCGGAAAGCCGCTTTGTCTGGCCGTCGCCGAATCCGACGATTTAAACCTTGTCGGCGCTGTTTCCCGCTCGTTTCAAGGAAAAAATTTGAAAGACGTTATCGGCGCGTCGAATCTCGATTTGACGATTAGCGGGTCGGTTGCCGAAGCTCTCGATGCGCCGACCGATATTTTAGTCGATTACACGAAAGCCGACATCGTAAAAGACAATGTGATGACCGCAATCGGCCGAGGCGTTCACGTCGTAATCGGTTCTTCGGGTTTGACGGACGAAGATTTCGCTGAAATTGAAGCCGCCGCTCTGACGCAAAAAGTCGGCGTTATCGCCGCCGGTAATTTCGCCATTACGGCCGTGCTGCTGCAGCGTTTTGCCTGTGAGGCGGCAAAGTATATTCCTCACTGGGAAATCATAGATTACGCCTCGGACACCAAACGCGACGCGCCGAGCGGTACGACGCGCGAGCTGGCCTTTCGACTTTCCGAAATCAGAAAACCGGAAGTCGCGCATCCGATTAAAGAAACCATCGGCGAAAAAGAAAGTCGCGGCACGACATTAAACGGAACTCAGATTCACTCGATTCGGCTGCCGAGCTATATTATCGGCGTCGAGGCGATATTCGGCGCAAAAGACGAACGCTTAACGATTCGCCACGATGCCGGAAGCGGCGCCGAGCCCTACATTCAGGGCACGCTTTTAGCGATTCGTAAAGTGAGAGAACACGTCGGGCTCGTCAGAGGTCTCGATAAAATTATGATGTAGCCATAATTACCGATGAAAACCTTTTTCAATTCGCATTGACGGCATTTCCAATGCCGCTCGTTTGCACAGAGCGCGGAGAATTTATTCTCTTGAGATTTCTATTTTGAGCGAAAAGCTCACAAAGCGTCGTAAGGTTTTATCACAACAAATCCCGTTCGCTTCTCGCCTTAAAATCTTAACTACCTAATCTTCAAACATTTACGAAAACGAGTGATGTGGCACACTTCTTGTAAATAAGGGAGTGCGGTTGCTTGCCAATCGCATTATTTTAAGGAGAGAAAAAATGAAATTATTTAATAAAAGAAACTTGGCGGTCGGCATCATCGCCTTGATTATCGGTCTGGCGGCGGTTTTCGTCATGACGAAAGTTTTCGGACGAACATCGACCACCGTGACGGGCAGCGTGACGGCGTTTATCTTAAATTCGGAAGGCAAACCCGACGGCGTGATTCTGGACACCGGCGAGCAAATTCGTTTCGGCGCGGATACCGGCGCGCTCGTCGCCTCGCAAATTAAAGTCGGCGACCAAATCACGGTAACGGGATACGCCGGTGACAAATCCGAATACGGGCGCGAGCTGCGAGCGGAAACCCTGCAAATCGGCGGTCAAACGATAAACGTCATTCACGATAAGCGGAAACCGCAGCGCCCGGGCGAAGGCGACAAGCCGAAAAATCAGAAAGGCGAGAAAAGACGGCAGCGCTCCGGAGATGAAAAAGCGTCGACCGAACCGGCAGATGCGGATGCTCCGGCTGCGCCCGTTAACGCCGACGCGCCCGTTCCGCCGATGCCCGCGCCGCGCGAAACTCTAACGGCAAACGGCACGGTGAAAACAATTCTCGTCGGCGGACACGGCGAAGCGCGCGGCTTGATTTTGAGCGACGGCACGCAAATTATGCTGCCGAAAGAAGTCGCTGAGGCACAATTGACTTTCAATGAGCAAACCAGCGTCAGCGTCGAAGGCGAAGCGGCGAAAAGCGATTTCGGCACGTTCATCAACCCGACTCGCCTGACCGTCGGCGACCGGACTTTCAGCGTCAATCACTCAGAAAGACGCGGCTCGGCAAAATAACAATCGTCAAATGACCGTTAAACGCGGATTGGTTATCATAAAATAAATCAATCCGCGTTTTCTGATTTGGAAAAGATGTTCAAGGTTTTGAGAAAAATGAGTTTGCGGACGAAGCTGCTGATTCTGACGGCGTTTTCGCTGGTCGCTTTGCTGATTGCGTTCGCGTCGGCTTACCGCACAGCGCGAATGAGTCAGGCTTTCGCCGCGAGACAGGCCGAAGGAGATGTTCTGGCGGCCGTTCGCGAGCTTGCGCGCGACGCCGGAAACGGCGAGGAAGACGCGGTAAACAAACCGAAACGCCGCCAGATACCTTCGCACGAAGCCGAAATCTACGCCCGTTTTCAGGACGCGCCGACGCGCAGAGTCGCGCTCGCCCTGCGCGCACGCGCGGAAGTTTCCGGCGGCCTCTGCGCGCCGGACGGCACGCCGCAAGCTTTCGTCTCGGCCGATTCACAGAGCGCGAGCTTTTCCGCCGACGAGCGGCAAATCGCAAATTCGGCCTGTCGGAAAACACTGAGCGACGATTTTCAAACTGAAAGAATCAACATCGGCGGCGCAATGTATTTCGTCGCATCCTCGCCCGTCGCGCCCGACGATGAAAATACGAATCCGATTGCCGGCGCGTTCGCGTTTCGACGCGTTCCGGCGGAGGCCAATCTTTTCGGCGACTGGCTGAGCTTGCTGACACAGGTCTTCCTGCTCGCTTCGGCAATCGGTTTAGCCTTGTTTTCGTTTCTCGTGTGGCGCGACTGGCAAAGCGGAATGCGGCAAATCGAATCGGGTTTGCAAAATATCTCCAATGACTTGTCGGCGAGAATCGAGCCGCCTTCGACGTTTGAATTGCAGGAAGTGAGCCGCTCGATAAACGACTTGGCGACAAATCTCGAAGCGAATCTGCGGCGCGAAGCCGAACTCGAAAAATCGCTTGCCCGCAATGAAAAGCTCGCTTCTCTGGGCCGAGTGGCGGCTGGCGTAGCACACGAAGTTCGCAATCCGCTGGCTTCGATGAAACTGAAAATACAGCTTGCCGGTCGCTCGGATTACGAAAAATCGAAGCTCGAAAAAACCTTCGGCGTTTTACTGGAAGAAATCGAACGGCTCGACAATCTGGTGCGCAGACTGCTCGATTTGAGTCGGCCGCCGAAACTAGATTTATCAAAAATTTCGCTCGCCGGATTGATTGACGAACGCCTTGCGCTGCTGTCGGACAAATTCGCGCAAGCAGGCGTGCAAATCGAATTTGAAGACGCGGCGCGGCAAAATTTGAGTATCGCCGCCGACCGCGAAAAACTGGCGCAGATTTTTGACAATCTTTTTTTGAATGCGCTCGAAGCGATGCCGGAAGGCGGCTTGTTGCGTGTCGAAATTGACGAAAAAACCGAAAAGATTGAAATAAAAATTTCCGACACCGGCGAAGAAATTGCGGCGGACAAACGCGAAAAGATTTTCGAGCCGTTTTTTACGACCAAAGACACGGGCACAGGCCTCGGTTTGGCGATTTCGCGTGAGATTGCCGAATCGCACGGCGGGCGTTTGTTTTTAGATGAAAGCCCGAAAGGCGACACGATTTTCGTCGTCGAATTGCCGCTTTCGGGATAAAATTTAGAGAAATAAATGCAAATAAAAAGCAGGAAGATTTTAGTCGTCGACGACGAAAAGAATTTGCGCGAAGCGCTCGCCGAACTGATTGAGAGCGAAGGTTTTCAACCCGAGCAGGCGGCGGACGGCGCGGAGGCGCTGCTGAAAATTCGCGCCGCCGGTTTCGCCTGCATTTTTCTCGATATTCGGATGCCGCGAATGGACGGGCTTCAGCTTTTGGCGAAGCTGCGCGAGGAAAATTTAACCGCCGCGCCCGTCATCGTCGTCAGCGCGTTCGGCGAAAGCGACCAGACGATTGAAGCGATGCGCCTCGGGGCTTTCGACTACATCACGAAACCGCTCGACATCGACGAAATTCTGCAAACCCTGAAACGCGCGGTGCGGCAGTTCGAGGCGAGCCGTCAAGATAAGCTTTCCGCCGACGAAGGCGAAGCCGAATCAAATACGGACGCCACGCAAATCATCGGGACGAGCCGCCGGATGCGCGAAGTTTTCAAACAAATCGGGCGCGTGGCGGCGACCGACGCGACCGTTTTAATAACGGGCGAAAGCGGCACGGGAAAAGAGCTGGCGGCGCGGGCGATTCACGATTATTCGGCGCGCGCCGGAAAACCTTTCGTCGCCGTCAATTGCGGCGCGATTCCCGAAACATTGATTGAATCGGAGCTTTTCGGCTACGAAAAAGGCGCGTTTACCGGCGCTGTTTCCGGTAAAAAAGGGCTTTTTGAAGCTGCCGGCGGCGGCACGATTTTTCTCGACGAAATCGGCGAGATGCCATTGCAGGCGCAAGTGAAATTGCTGCGCGTCCTTCAGGAGCGAAAAATCGAGCGCGTCGGCGGAAGCGCGAATTTAATCCCGGTCGACGTGCGCGTCATCGCCGCGACGAACCGCGATTTGACGCAGGAAATCGCCAGAAAAAACTTCCGCGAAGATTTGTTTTACCGGCTTAATGTGGTTGAAATTCATTTGCCGCCGCTTAGAGAAAGATTAGCCGACGTGCCGCCGCTCGCGAAATTTTTTCTCGGGAAAGCCGTGCGTAAACATCGTTTGCCGCTGAAAATTTTTTCCGATACGGCCTTACGCTTTTTGCTGAATCTCGATTTTCCGGGAAATGTTCGCGAGCTGGAAAACATCGTCGAGCGCGCGGCGGTCGCGAGCGGCACTTCGTCAATCGTTTTGCCCGAACATTTCGCGGCGGAAACCGGGCAGCAAGCGGAACAAAACTTTTTGCAGCTGCCGTTCAAAGAATCAATCGCTTTGCTCGAAAAAACTTTGATTGAAAACGCTCTGCGCGAGGCGGAGGGCAATCGCTCGGAAGCGGCGCGGCGTCTGGGAATAAATCGTCGTCTGCTGTATGACAAAATCGAGGAGCACAAAATCAAAAATGAAAGGTGATTTCCGGGAAAATCGCGGCGAGAAATCAATTTATGCCGTGCAATCGAATTTATCCGACTTTTATAATTTTATAAGCATTTTTATTTCACTTTAAATACTTATCGGGCATTGAATTGCAGGCGAGTGAAATAATCGGTCAGAAGCTGATTGATAACAGTCGGAAATCATCATCGGTAAAGCGTAGAGACGGCAAACCAAAAAACTTTTCTATGAGTATTGTTTCTAAACTTAAGACGCTTAATTGGCGCGAATCAAACCCGCTCTGGTGGTCGCTTATCAGCTGGACGCTGACCGTCGGCGGTTATGGTACAGGAGAAATTCTGATTAGGTTATTCGGCTGGGGCGGCCTCGCGCCCGAGATTATACTGCCCTGTCTTGTAGGCGTGGCGGCGCTCGCGCCATTCGCGGCGCTGTTGACACTCGTATCGGGTTACAAGCGAAACGCACAGACTCTAAAAAGGATAGTCTGTATGTATCTCGCCTTAGTGCTCATCTGTGCGAACTTAAACTTCCTTCTTATGCTGCATTTCAGCCGGGGCGGCTCGCCGCCTTTTCACGGCATTCATTCGGTATGGGGAGAATATGCGGCGGGACGGCCGCTGCCGTTCAGTTTCGAAAACGCTTTTCAATCAATCATTGATTGCCTGCACTTCAGCGTGATGACGCTGTCAACCGTCGGTTACGGCGATATTTATCCGACCGCCTGGTACTCTAAGTTAATCGTCGATTTAGAAATTTTGATGGGACTTGGCATCAATATACTGACGATTGGACGGTATTTTTCTCGTGGAGAGGAGCAGTAAAAGCCGCAGTTAGAATTGGCGGCGAGTTCGATTTTCCGAAAATAAAACAGTTATCGCGCCTGAAGGTCGAGCCAAGCATACTGCCGTTTACCCAAAAATAAGACTTCTCTCCAAACGGCACGCCGGGGCGAACGACCGCCCGGTTTGAATTTTTATTATTCAGATAAAAATCGTTGTCCGGCAGCCGACTACGGATTTAGAGCGAGCTATTAATCGCAAGTTGAAAATCAGCGTGCCGATTGTTAAAAACTTATCGCTTTAAAATTATAATTAATTTCCTATCCGGCTTCGGTTGAAGTGCTGCTCAGCTTTAATTTTTGCCTCTGTCCCATCAATACTGTAAGCGCACCGGAAATCGCGATAAATACTGCCAGCATCAATAATCCGTAGGCGTAATTTTGAGTTTTATCCTTGAGATAGCCGACCAGCGAAGGCCCGAGATAACCGCCCAAATTCCCTACCGAATTTATCAAGGCGATTCCGCCGGCAGCCGCTGTTCCGCTGAGCATCGCCGTCGGCAGCGTCCAGAACGCCGGGAGCGATGAATAAATTCCGATGGCGCTTACCGTGAGAGCCATCAGGGCTAATGTCGGCGAAGCAAAGAAAGCGCTCGCGGCCAAACCGGCAGCGCCGAGAAAAGCCGGAAGAGCGACGTGCCAAACCCGCTCATTTGTTAAATCCGAATGCAGTCCCCAAAGATACATCGCTATCGCCGCAAAGAAATATGGAATGACCGTCAGCAGACCGATTTGGATGTTGCTCAATGCGCCAAAGCCTTTGATAATCTGCGGCAGCCAGAGACCGAGACCGTAAAGCCCGATGAGGATTCCGAAATAAATCAGACTGAAGAGCCACACGCGAGCGTTCAGAAGCGCCTGCACCAGTCCGAGTTTATGCTCGTTTTCACGAACTTTTTGCTCCTCGGCGAGAACGCCGCCCAGCCAATTCTTTTCTTCGCGCGTCAGCCAGTTTGCCTTTTCCGGTTTATCGGTGAGGAAAAACAAAACGACGAAGCCGAGCAGCAGCGAGGGCACTCCTTCCATAATAAACAGCCACTGCCATCCGCGAAGTCCAAAGCCCTGATAACCGAGCAGCATCGTCGATATCGGCGCGCCGATGACGCTTGAGAGCGGAATCGCAATCAAAAATGCGCCGACGATTCTCGCCCTGTAAGCGGCCGGAAACCAGTATGTGAGATAAAGAATCATTCCCGGAAAAAAGCCCGCTTCCGCCAGCCCGAGCAGGAAACGCAGCGTATAAAAGGTGTATGGGCCGTTTACAAACGCCATCGCCGCGCTGATTACGCCCCAGGTAATCATAATGCGCGCAATCCAACGCCGCGCGCCGACCTTTTCGAGCAAAATATTGCTCGGCACTTCAAATAGAAAATAACCGATAAAAAAGATGCCCGCGCCCATCCCGTAAACAGTCGCCGAAAAGCCGAGGTCTTCGTTCATACTGAGGGCAGCAAATCCGATGTTTACCCGGTCAAGGAAGGCTACGAAATAGAGCAGTCCCATAAACGGAATCAAGCGCAGAGACGCTTTTCGAATCACGCTGTCTCTAATAGCCCGGTTTGTTTCCGTTGAGTTGTTTTCATCTGACGACAAACTTGTCATTTTTTGTAACCTTCACCTATTGAATGGAGTGTCTTATCTATTTTACATATTGACCGTAATAAAATTCGTCCGTCTTTGTGTCGATGCAAATCGGCGAACGGTATAAAGGGTCAATTCCTCTGGTGTTCGGAAGTTCTTCGCGAAAAGCCATAAATAGCGGGGTCGTGGAAAAGTCGGTAATGCCGAGGAAAAGTTTGTCCTGATGGGCGGGAAGAAAAATCTTCGGATTATAGAGCTTGGCTAAAGCCATCGTCACGTCCAAAACGGTATTTGCGCCGAATCCCTGATGAGCGATGATGCCGACATCGACCTTTCCGCCGAGCTTTCGCATCAGCTCGCGCTCGCCGTCGGTAACGGTGCCGGGACTGTCGCGAAACGAGAGCTTGAAGCCGTTGTCGAAAACTATGACATACGCGATTGTGCCGTGCCCGGGAATGTCCAAATCCGGATTATCGCCCGCCGCCGGATTATAGGGAGCGACGACATTTTTCAAATATTCCATCAACTCTTTGTCCGGAGGCTCGACCGCCGCCGCGGCCAGATTGTATTTGGCGGCGACTGCCGGGTCTAAATTTGAGTGCCGCGCCAGCGCCGTCATGACCGTAAAACCGTCCATCTTGATTTCTTCGCCGCCTTTGACGTATTTGATTAAATTTGTCGGAACCTGCGCATTTTCAAGAATCGGGCGGGCGGCCAAGGAAACAAAAATCGGCGTTTGCAGCCTTTTGGAAATTGCAGGCGCGTCCGCAAAATGGTCGATGTGCGGATGCCCGATGAGAATCGCGTCGGCGCGTTTCACGTCATCGCCTTTGAGCCCGATGAGCCGCGCTCCCGGGCCGCGCTGCCCGTCATAAAAAGTATCGAGAAGTATCACTTTGCCGCGAAACGCGATTTCGTAGTTTGAAGTTCCCAGATAACGCACGACCATAATCGAAGAACTGCGCGGCATGACGCCGCCCGCCGACGCGGGAGTTAAGGTCTGACACGCGGGTTCGCGGCTTAATTTTAAGGACTGGCCGAAGCCGGTGTTTGTCGTTGCGGTCAGAAAAATTAAAATTACCAGAACGCGTAATCGCATACTCTTCAAATTCATCAAAAACCTCCAGTATTCAGTAATAAATCAGGCGATTCGGTCAAATGCCCGAACCGCCCGCTGTGTCAAAATGGCTGACCTCGATTTACCATTGTCGCCTAAAAATTGAATTTCAGGGCAAACTGGATAATCCGCGGGTTAACCGACGTGTTTGTTATTTTGCCAAAGGTCGCCGACGAGAAATTCGTGTCGGGATTGGCAAACTGCGGCGTATTAAACGCGTTGAAAAACTCCGCGCGAAATTCCACATTAGCGCCCTCTCTGAGCCAGTTGATTGATGTCCGCTTGCTCAGCGAGAGGTCGGTATTATTTTGTCCCGGGCCTTTGACGATGCCCGCTCCGCTATTGCCGAAGTTCGTCACCGTGCCTTCGATAATCGGAAAAGCGGTAAAGCACGAGCGGTTGAAATAATTATCGATATTGCTGGTAATCGAACCCGAAGTAACCAGCTGCTCGTGCGTGCATCCGGCGGCAAGCTGAACGTGGTCAGTGGTAATGCCGAAAGCATTGTTGGAGTTGGTGGCGGTGATTGTCAATCGCTGTCCGGACTGAACGGTCGTTACGCCGGCAATCGACCAGCCGCTCGTCAGCAGGCCCAAACCCTTTTCAGTCTTCAGAAAATTGGGGATTTGATAGACATAGCTGAGTACGAGGCGATGTTCGCGGTTAAAATCGGACGGGCCGGTTCTCGATTGTTCATCGTTCTGATTGCCCAGAGTCAACACGTTGCCGCCCGAAGTGGCGGTCGCGTTTCCGCCGTCCGTATCGAGCAGACGCGAGAAAGTGTAGGCGGCGATAAATTGAAATCCATGGCTAAAGCGCTTGCTCAAAGTAGCCTCCATCGCGTTATACCACGAAGAACCGGCTGATTCGACGACCTGAAATCCGTTCGACGAAAAGCCCTGATACGGCACGCGCAGAGCGATGTTTGCCAGCGTGTTGGTCGTCACGCCGCGAATCGGATTCGCAACGCTCGCGAGCTGCGCCTGGTTGATGCTTCGCGTACGAATCAAATGAGTTGCCTGCGCGCCGACGTAGCCAAGCTCAAACAGCAAGTCTTTCGCCAGCTCCGTCTGAACATTGAGACTGTATTGCTGCGTCCGAGCCGGTTGGTAATCCTGCGCCAGAAAGCGCGGAGTAAGCTGTGTCGTCGGGCTGTATGCCGGGAAGAACGGAAAGGTCGGAGCCGCTTGAAAGGGATTGGCAAGACTTGCCGCTGCGTTGCCGACACTTTGAACCTGTCTGATTTGCGAGAAAGGCGGCGAAGTAACAAGCTGCAAATACTGTTGTCCGACAAGACGCGTATGATAAATTCCGTAACCGCCGCGCAAAACGAGACGACTGCTGTTCGGCAGCACCTGCCAGGCAAAACCGAGGCGCGGCTCAAAAAGATTTTGTCCCGTGCCCTTTATTCCGAATTCGTTATTAATCTGGGTTACGCCGGCCGGAATCGCTCCGTCGAAATTTGACGGGACTAAAAAGCCGGTCAGGCTGCCCGCTGCCGACGGATTCGGATTAATCAGCGAAGGGTCAATGCCGGCGTTACGCCCGAGCGCATCGGCGACGGGAGTTGCTCGTTCATAACGAAAACCTAAATTAAGCGTCAGGTTTTTCAAAACTTTAAAGTCGTCCTGTGCAAAGAGCCAGCCGTTGAAACTTCTGTATTTCCGGTCAGTTAATCCAACCAAATCAACTGAAGCGAACACATTGCTGAAAGGCGTGCCGTTGCCGCCGGAGGCAGTCGGGCCGCCCGGCAGCCCGAGCAGAAAATCAGGGAAACTCAAAAAGAGCGTCGTGCCGTTAATGGCGAAGTCGTTAAAATCCATCGCCGCCTTTTCAAATCCGCCGCCGAACCGTAACGTATGATTGCCGCGAACCCAGGTCAGCGTATCTCTAACTTCAAAATATCGCTGCGGGATGTCGACTCTCGGCGTGAAAATGCTGGAGCCAAAGCCCGTTATCGTAATCGAGGGCAAACTATTTCCCGGTTCGGGCGAAGTCGCGCCGACCTGAGACCATGTAAACGGCGCTTGAGGAGTGGACGAAGCGTGTATCAGGTGAAAACCGAACGAAGCCTCGTTAAACAAGGTCGGCGAGAAGATGTAAGTATTTCCGAGAGAGTAGTTTGCAAACGTGTTTTTATTATTGGTCGGGTAGAATATCGGGCTATTGTTTGTAAATGGGACGACGCCTTTGGATTCTGCTAAAAAGAAGCGCGAAGTAAATTTGCTCTTTTCCGATTGCAGATAATCAAAGTTGCCCATATATTGATTTTCGTCAAAGCTGCAAACGCCTTGCTGAACGTATTGTCCCTGCTGGGCGAAAGGCAGAGCGGTATTGATTCTCTGCGGAGTCGGAATTAGATACTGCCCGTTCGGAAGCTGCAACTGCAAAATTCGTAAAGCGACCGGATTGATATTCGAGCCGTTTGCCGTAATCGCCGTGCCGCCGAGAGCGCCGGTTCGTCCCGCAAAAAGCGCGCCGAGCGCCGCCGCCGAGCGGTCATTGGTCAACGGCGGACCGGAATAAGTCGAAGAACAGCCGAGCGTGATGCCGTTGCGCTGTCTTGTTCCCTGATATGACGCGAAGAAAAGAAGTTTTTCCTTCAGGATAGGACCGCCAATCGTTCCGCCGAACTGATTCTGTTTGAGAACGCCTCTAGGAACACCGTTCCGATTGAAGAAAAAGCTGTTGGCGTTGAGCTTGTCGTTGCGGAAAAATTCAAACAAGCTCCCGTGAAAGTCTTTACTGCCGCCCTTTGTAACAATGTTTACGTTCGCTCCCGAATTGCGCCCGAACGATGCGTCATACTGTCCGGTCTGGACTTTGAACTGCTCAATCGTATCGGGATTGGGAATCGCCACGCCGCCGGAATTTCCTCCCGAAGCGAATAAATCGTTTGACCCGACTCCGTTCAGCTCAAAATTATTATCGTAATTGCGCGAACCGTGCGCCGAAAAACCGCCGGTAAAGCTGAGACCGCCGCCGCCGCGACCGAGCTCGGTCGCATTGGTGACCGGAGCGACGACGCCCGCCGAAAGTCCGACAATCTGCGTAAAATTGCGTGTCACCAGCGGCAAACTGGATACCACCTCTGCATCAACCACTCTGCCGAGCGCGCTGGTTTCGGTCTGCACCACCTCCGTATCTGATTCGACCGTCACCGTCTCGGTAACAACTCCTATCTCCAACTTTATGTTGAGCGTCTGAGTTTCGGTAACATTGAGTTTTACATTTTGGAAAACCACCATTTTGAAGTTGTTGGCGGTAACTTCGACGCGGTATGAACCGGGAGGCAGAAGCGGAATGACATAACTGCCGCTCTCGGTGGAAATGACAGTTCGCTCCTCACCGGTCGTTTCGTTTTTGACCTTTATCTGCGCGCCCGCGACAGACGCTTCGCTCTGGTCTGTAACCGTGCCGCTCAACGCCGCCGTTCCGGCGGTCTGAGCCGAAGCCGTCCAACCGGCAGCGATGATTATAATCGAAGTAAAAATTAGGCTCGGAATCTTGTTCTTAAATTTTTGATAAATAAATTTGGCTGTCATTTGTCTCCTCTTATGCCTATTTATTGACTAAGGCGCGTCATTATTGTTCTCAGATATCTTCTGCAAAATCTTTATTACAAATTCGCGTCGGGTTGCCGATATGTTTTTTTAACGCTTCGTTTTGCGCGTTGTTTTCACATTCTTGCAGGTGAAATTGGCGGCATCATTCGTGCTGCCCTTGCCCGTCCAACGCGCTTGCTGGGGATAGGCGCAAAGCGGGCGCGTCATGACGACGCCTTTCTTCGGGTCGTCATCGGTATATTTGGCGGCGATGATTTTATTGGACGCGACGCCCTTCTCGACCCATCTCTCAAGCGACTTCTGGATGTCATTTTCCGCGTTGGGCTGCAGAGGCTGGGGAGCGAGGACATTACCGAAGACGTTCGGGCCGGGGCCGCCGAAGCAGTGATTCATTCCCGGCACCATAAAAAGACGATAAAAGTTTTGAGTGTTGTTCAGTCCCTTTGAATTCGCTATCACGCTTTCGTAATAGTCCACCGAAGTCATCGGCGGCACGCCCTGGTCGCGCCAGCCGTGATACTGAATTAATTTGCCGCCGCTCGCCATAAATTTTGAGAGGTCGGGATTCGTGGCATCTATAAATCCGAGTTTGTTGTCGGTAAAAGTCACGTCCTGGTCGAAGTTTAATGTTTGAACGTCCCATTTCGGATTTTCAAAAACCATGCCGCTAAAGAAAAAATCCGCCAATCCGGGAATTTTCGGCGACCCGGGCGCGGTCGAAAACGCTGTCAACATAGTTTCGACGCCCGGCTCTAATCCGAAGTTAATTTTCTGTCCGGTGCGCGAATTTTGCGGGCCGGAATATATCTTTTTAAGAGCCGTAACCTGCGCTTCAGTCAGGCAGCTATCCGAATCGGCGGTCTTGCATTGGAGCGACGAGACATCAAAAGCGCAGCTCATCGGGTCTGAAATTATTCCGTCTTTTACGCCGTCTTTCATATCGCACGCCGCGACGGCAGCCGTCTCAACTAATTTGAGCTTGTCCGGCGATACATAACTCGCCGAATCGCTTTGAAATGCCCGGTTGTTCCAAATACCGGAAAAAAAGAGGTGATTCCAAATGTGACCGGGATTACCGGAAATTATGCCGTCGAAGTCATCGGGATAGCGCTGCGCTTCCATAAGTCCTTCGCGCCCGCCTTCCGAGCAGCCGTTAAAATATGAATAATTTTGAGTCGTCCCGTAGAAAGATTTGATAATCTCCTTTGACCTTTCCGATGTCAGATGGACGGCCCGGTAAGCAAAATCGACAACTTTCTCGGGATGACCGGTGGCCCACGCCGCGCCGAAACCCTGGTGTCCGTCATCGGTCGCCGCAACGGCATAACCGCCGGCTAACGGGTGGGTCAGAAAGAGCGGCAAAATTAATCCGGCAAAGCCCGCGTTGCCCATTTGCAGAAATCGCCCGTTCCAGCCCGAAGCCGGCAGCCAGACCTCGAACCTGATGTCTGAATCGCCAGTCGGCTTAATCGTGCCGAGAACCCGGCAGAAAGCCGGCAAATCGGCGGATGTTTCGCTCGATAGAGTCGGAATCGGCATCAGCTTGAAAGGCCCGGCGGGAACCGAGGTCGCCGAAGTGATAATCGTGTCCGGCAGTTTTAGTTTGGTCAAACTCTCGCACGATTGCTGGGCGAGCGCCGTCTTCGGCATTATTGCGCATCCGGCTAATAAGAATAAAATAACAAGCCCAATTCTTCGTTTAATCATTTTTTGTTTAATCATTATTTTGTTGTCTCACCGAACTTTTTTAATTTGCGAATTTTGTTGCCTCGCCGAACTTTTATTATTTACGATTGCCTCAGAAACAAATTTTGGCGCGTCATTTAACAATATCCGGTATATTACGCAGCAGGATTTTCTTAAAAATCACCTAATAGTTTTTTTATCAATTTCAAACTTTGCGGGATAAGGTCAGCAACCAAGGAATTTACGGATTGGATTAGGCGTAGTAACTAGTAAATATTTTTTGGTTGAATCGTGCCTCGACAATAAAAATTAATTCGACTATAATAGATTATAGATTATAGGTCAAGTGGTTTTTATTAATTTAGCTGTTTTTGCAAAATACGACGTTTTTCCGATTTTTATTCCGGTTTTAATAAATTGAGATAGAAGGCGGGCGCAGCATTTCTTTAATCTCTAATCGAGCGGCAATAGGATTGAGATACGCGTATTATCTTTACTTAAAGCGAAAAAAGGCTTTGCTGCTTTTGTTGCATCATTTCGCCAAAGTATTATAAATAGTCGGACATTTTTACTTTATGATTGAAATCCACGAAAAAACCATAAAATTAAACGGCGTTTTTGAGTAGTTTTGTGATTTTTACGGATTTATTTCTAAAGATATTCCGTCCCGTTATTTAATTTAAATTTTAATTTTAGACATTAATCAAAGGAAACATTTCATGTCGATAAGTCCTTCTCCAATGAGCGAATTTTCGTGGCTTTCCGAGTCACTCGGTCAAAAAGCGACGATTGTCGAACAAGCCACGCAACTAATCAGAGAATTAATCATAAGCGGGCGGCTGGCGTCCGGTGAGCGGATAGTTGAGTCAAAGATTGCCCGCGAGTGGAGAGTCGGGCAGCCGACCGTCCGCGAGGCGTTGAAAGCGCTCGAAGGCGAAGGACTCGTTACTTACTCGCCCAACCGTGGATGCTCGGTTACCGAATTAACGGGAAAACAGATTGAGCAGATTACCCGTCTGCGCACCGCGCTTGAAATGCTGGCAATCGAAATGGCGGTGGAAAACAGAGCCAACTGGAATCCGCAGGTGCTGCGCGATGCCATAAACGAGATGAAAGACGCCGCCCGAAAGGGCGATGCCAATCGATATTACGAAAGCGACTTGAGGTTTCACCAGAAGCTTTGGGAAGTTTCCGCCAACGAGTATCTGACAAAAGCATTGACGTCGGTGGTTCTGCCGCTTTTTTCCTTCGTCCTGCGAAAGCACTATCAGGAAAAACAAATTGATTTAAATATTAACGCGAAAGAGCATGAGATGCTGGCGGAAGCCGTTATCTCAAGCAGTCCCGAGCAGGTAAAGAGCGACGTCGAAAAAATACTTGCGGACTTCGGCAATATTTATCTTGACCTGGCAAAAAACAACACGCAATGAGGCGGGACGCGAAATTGTCGGGCTCAATAAAAATTTATCGCTTACCGACACTGAGAAGATAACGACGATACTACTGGCTTTATGGCAGACCAAATAATACAGCAATTAAAAAAAATTCTCGGCTCCGACGCAGTAGTTTGCGATGACGACGAGTTGCTGGTTTATGAATGCGACGGCTTGCCGCAGCATAAACTTTTGCCGCGAGCCGTCGTCTTTCCAAACTCGACCGAAGAGGTATCGGAAATCGTTCGCATTCTTTCTGCCGCCAAAATTCCGTTCACGGCGCGCGGCGCGGGTACGGGCGTGTCGGGCGGAGCTTTAGCCAAAGACCGGGGCGTTATCATTGAACTGGCGCGGATGCGGCGTCTGCTCAGGATTGATACGGAAAATCGCATCGCAGTTGTCCAAACGGGACTAATCAACTCGCATCTTTCAAAAGCCGCCGCTCCTTTTAATCTTTATTACGCGCCCGACCCTTCGAGCCAGACCGCCTGCACAATCGGCGGCAACATCGCCGAAAACGCGGGCGGAAGTCATTGCTTAAAGTACGGCGTCACCGTCGATCACGTGATTGCCGCGCGAGTTGTCCTGAGCGACGGCAGAATCGTCGATTTGGACGCGGGAACGCTGACTCCGGGATACGATTTAGTCGGCGTGTTTGTCGGCTCGGAAGGAACTTTCGGGATTGCAACGGAAGCGACGCTGAGGCTTCTTCCGACGCCGCCCGCCGTGCGAACAATACTCGCCGAATTTCCCGACGTCAATAACGCCAGCCGCGCCGTCTCCGCCATTATCGCCGCCGGACTTGTGCCCGCCGCGCTCGAGATGATTGACGCGGCGACGATACGCGCCGTCGAGGCAAGCGTATTTGCCGCCGGACTGCCGGCCGACGCTGAAGCGGCATTAATTATTGAGCTTGACGGGCTCGAAGCCGGACTTGATTCGGAAGCGACGCACGCCGAAACTATCTGCCGCGAACACGGCGCCAGAGAGGTCAGACGCGCTGTTGATGAAAAAGAACGCGAAAAAATCTGGAAGGCGCGCAAAGGTGCTTTCGGAGCGATGGGACGCATCAGCCCAGACGTGATGATTCAGGATGCGGTCGTGCCGCGCTCCAAACTTCCCAAAGCTCTCGCCGCCATCTATCAAATTGCCGATAAATACAATTTGGAAGTGGCAAACGTCTTTCACGCCGGAGACGGCAATCTTCATCCTTTGCTCTGCTACGACTCGCGCGACGAATATCAGCTCGCCCACATCAAAGACGCCGGACGGGAAATCATGGAAACCTGCGTGGAGGCCGGCGGCTCGATTACCGGCGAACACGGCGTCGGGCTCGACAAGATTGAATATTTGCCTCTGATATTTTCCGACGACGATATGGAAACGATGCTGCGCGTGCGTGCGGCATTCGACCCGATTGGCTTATGCAATCCCGGTAAAATCATTCCGTTGCGGCGCGGCTGCGGCGAAAAGCGAGTTATAGCCACAAAAGAAAGCGGTCTGTCGGAGAAGGCGATTGCGGATGAAAAAGCTGATGCGGCTAAATCGTATGCGGTGATGACTCCGCCGGACAAAAAATCCTCATCTGGAATACCTGTCTTTGACTCCGAAAAAGCGCGAGCGTCAGTCGCAAAAATAATCGGCGAAGAAAATGTCCGGGCGAACGCGCTTGGATGTCCGCTGGCGGCATTCCCTACCTCGGTCGAAGAAATATCTGAACTTTTGCGGCTTGCCGAGCGCGAAAATTGGGCGGTTATTCCGGCCGGTTCCGGGACGTGGCTCGATGCCGGAAATCCCGTCGGCAATGCCGTTTTGTCAATTTCCACTTCCCGCCACAAAAATTTAATCGAATACGAGCCCGCCGATTTGGTGGTAACGGCGGAAGCGGGTATGAAATTGTCGGAATTAAATGCAAATTTAGATTCACAGTGGCTGCCGATTGACCCGCCCGATGACGGCCGGGCGACGCTCGGCGGCGTGGCGGCGACCGGAATGCCCGGAGCGCAGGCCTTCGGCTACGGCGCGCCGCGCCATCACGTTATCGGAATGCGGGTTGCGCTGGCAGACGGCAGAATCGTCAAAGCGGGCGGACGCGTGGTGAAAAATGTGGCCGGATACGATTTGTGCAAACTTTTTACCGGCAGTTACGGGACTCTCGGGATGATTGTCGAGTTAACATTCAAACTTCGTCCGCGTCCTCTGGCTGAAATTACAATCGCCGCGCAGTCGTCCGATTACATTTCGTTGATTCAGGCGGCGCGGATGATTTTGAGTTCGGAACTGCTTCCGGTTGCCGTCGAGCTTCTTTCGCCCGGCAACTCCGTCAAATCGGATTTAATCACTTCAAACGAACGACATACTTTATTGATTCGGTTTGCCGGCGCTGATGAAACCGTCTCTTATCAGGTCAAGCGCGCCGTCGCGTTAATCGAGAATTTTAGACAGATTGCCGCCGCGACTATTTCTGACGATGCCGGTTTGTGGTCTGAATTGGCGACAATTCCCGTTCAAAACTCCAACAAATTGATTTGGCGGTCGGTCGTTCCGCGCTCCAAAATGGACACAATGCTGGACGCTGCCACCAAGCGGAGCGGTAACGGCGCAGCTTCCCTGCTTTGGCAGGCGAGCATCGGCGACGGACGTTTGCGGGTCGAGGAAGAGATGACGGACGACATTCTCGAAAAGATTAAATCTTTGGAAGAATTGCGCCGCGCGGCAAATTCGCTTGGCGGAAATTTAGTGATTGAAAACGCTCCTTTAATCTTAAAAGAAAATTTCGATTCGTGGGGCGATGCGGGCAATGCCGCGGAAATAATGCGCAATATAAAAGCGCAGATGGACAGCGAAAACAGATTCAGTCCGGGACGTTTTGCTGCGGGAATTTAATCCGGTTACGCCGAAAAACCTTCCCATTTTTGAAGTCTCCGGAATTTAACAAATTGATGGTCAAGAACGATTCACTATTATCCGACATATTGTCGAAAGAAAAAGAGAAGATACTCGCCTGCGTTCATTGCGGATTGTGTCTGGAATCCTGCCCGACCTATCTTGCAACGGGCAACGAAAATGACAGCCCGCGCGGACGAATTTATCTTATACGAAACGTTGAAGAAGGCAGATTGCAGCCGACTTCTTCCGCTTTTGAGAGTCATATAAATCGCTGTTTAGGCTGTCGCGCCTGCGAACAAGTCTGCCCGGCGGGCGTTGAATTCGGTAATCTTTTAGAGGGCGCGCGCGCCGAAATAAGCTCGAAGAAAACAGAGCGCGGGCTCGCTTATCATTTACAATCTTTCCTGCTTCGCTATATTTGGCTTTATCCAAAAAGATTACGCTTTTTATTTTCCTTCTCCAGAATCATTCGCGATATAAAACTTCCGTCATTGCTTCTCAAAACCGGGATTCCCTCGCGCTTTTTTCCGCGATTGGCTTTCGCTTTCGCGCTGCTTGACGCTTCGTCTCCCGCTCCGCTGAACTTCACCAAAAACGAAGACATTGCCGAGGAAAAAGAGACGCCCGCCGCAACCGAAAAAAAACGCTCCGTGATGCTTTTCAAAGGATGCGTGACGGAAGGGCTTTTTAGTCGAATCAATAAAGCCACCGGGAGAGTGTTGAAGGCGAATCGGCGTCAAACTCAAATTCCCGCCAAACAGACTTGCTGCGGAGCTTTACACGCGCACTCGGGCGATTTGGAAGGAGCTAAAACGCTGGCGAGACGCAACATCGAAGCCTTCGCCGCCGATGATTCGCCAATTATTACCAATGCCGGCGGGTGCGGGGCAATGTTGTGTAATTACGGACATTTGCTCGCGGAAGACGCAGAATACGACGCGCGCGCCAAATCGTTCAGCGCGCGCGTCCGCGACATCAGCCAGGAGCTGCCAAACGAGGTGATTCAGGCTAACGGGTGCGGCAATTCCGACGCGGTTACATACGATTCTTCCTGCCATCTGCTATACGGACAGCACGCCGCCGGCGATTCGCTTCAAATGTTGTTGTCGGCAAACGTCAATTATGTGCCGCTAAACGGAAGCGATGTCTGCTGCGGCGGCGCGGGAATTTATAATCTGCTTGAGCCGGAATTGTCGTCAAAAATTCTCGGCGAAAAACTCGACAATATCAAGAATTCCGGCGCGAAAGTTCTGGCGACCGGCAATCCGGGCTGTCATATGCAGATACGGGCCGGGATGAATTTGTTTGAAAACAGTGACTTAAAGGTCTGTCATCCGGTAGAAATTCTCGATGAATCCTACCGCTGTGCGGGGCGATACGATAACGACAAGGCAAAAGTTAAAAGTTAAAAAGAAATTTATGAAACAACGATTCGGACTTATAATCGGTCTCTTTTTATTCCTGTTTATACCTGCGAAAATTTCCGCTCAGCAGTCATGCGAGAGCCTGACTAATTTAAAGTTGCAGGATACGATTATCGTTTCGGCGACTGCCGTTCCCGCCGGTTCTTTCAAGCCGCCGGCAGGGTCTAATCTCGAATCGCTTGAATTACCTGCTTTTTGCCGGGTAGCGGGAACGATAAAGCCGACGCCGGACTCGGATATTAGATTCGAGGTCTGGCTGCCTGCATCGGGCTGGAACGGGCGATTTCTGCAAATTGGTAACGGCGGGCTCGCCGGAGTTATAAATTATTCTACAATGCCGCGCCCGCTTCTCGGCAATTTTGTCGTCGCGGCGACTGATGACGGGCATCAGGCCAGCCCGCTCGACGGCTCGTGGGCAATCGGGCATCCCGAAAAAGTAATCGATTTCGGGCATCGCGCAGTTCATCTGACAGCCGAGAAATCAAAGGAAATTATCAAATCTTTCTACGGAAAGTCTCAGAAATACTCCTATTTCCAGGGCTGTTCCGAGGGCGGGCGAGAGGCTTTGATGGAAGCGCAGCGCTATCCCGACGACTTTGACGGTATCGTCGTCGGCGCGCCCGGCAACTACTGGACTCATCTGCTTTCGGCATTTATCTGGAACTCGCAGTCACTTCTCAATAATCCGGCGAGCTATATTCCGCCGACAAAATTAAAAGCCGTTCAGGATGCGGCGCTCGCCGCCTGCGGAACTCAGGACGGAGTAAAGGACGATTTTATTAAAAATCCGGAAGCCTGTCGCTTCGACCCGTCGATTTTGTTGTGCAAAAACGGCGATGCCGATAACTGTCTGACCGACACCCAAATCGTCGCTTTGAAAAAAATCTACGCCGGCCCGAGCAATCCGCGCACCGGCGAAAAAATTGCTCCCGGTTATGCGCCGGGCTGCGAAGGGCAGGGCGGCTGGGGCGGGCCGGGAGGTTATATTATCGGCTCGGGGCCCGGAAAGAGCCTCAATGTTTTCTTCGGACTCGGATTTTTCAGAGGATTGGTTTTCGAGAATTCAAACTGGGATTTCAAAACTTTCGATTTTGACAAGGACATCAGCTTCACCGACTCAAAGCTGGGAGCGACTTTGAACGCCGTGAATCCCGACCTTACCGGATTTAAAGCGCGCGGCGGCAAACTAATCCAGTATCACGGCTGGGGAGACGCTTCGCCGCCGCCTCTGGACTCTGTAAATTATTATCAGAGCGTAGCCGCAAAAATGCAGGGACTCAAAAAAACGCAGGGCTTTTACCGTCTTTTTATGGCGCCGGGCATGAATCACTGCTTCGGCGGCCCCGGCCCGAACAGCTTTGGAAATGTTTTCGGCAGCCCAATCGCCGACGCCGACCACGACGTGCTGAGCGCGTTGATACGCTGGGTAGAAAATGGTAAAGCGCCAAACAAAATCATCGCCGCCAAATATACGGACGACGACCCGAAGAAACGCCTTATCATGACGCGGCCGCTATGTCCGTATCCGCAGCAGGCGCGTTGGACGGGCAAAGGAAGTCCGAACGACGCCGCTAACTTCGTTTGTCGAATGCCTTAAATAAGAAAAGGCTATTTGTCTCTTTTTTTGATTGTTTTTGAAAACAGTCTAAATCGTGCTCGTAAAGCCCATCTGACGGGAAACCTGGGCGGCGGATTTTTTTACCATCTCCACTATTTTCGGTAGATGCGCTTCGTCAATATGCAAAATGATGCTCGACGTTCCGAGCGCGGCGACGACTTTTCCCCGCGCGTCGAAAATCGGCGCGGCGATACAACGAACGCCTTCGGCATTTTCTTCGTCATCGACCGCAAAACCGTATTTTCTGACGCGCTCGGCTTCGCGCAGAAATTTTTGCGGCGAAGTTATCGAACGCTTTGTCTTTTTCTCCATTCCGCGAAGCTCCAGAATCCGCAAAATTTCTTCTTCCGGCAGAAACGAAATTAAAATTTTGCCGATTGCCGTCGTGTGAACCGGCAGGCGATGCCCGACCCAGATGTCCATTTTTATAAAGCTTGATTCGGATTCGACTTTTTCGACGTAAACGGCGCGACCGTTATCCAGAACCGCCAGATGCGCTTCGGGCAAACGGCTCTTTTTCAGAAAATCTTCGAGCACCGGCTTGGTGATTGCGCGAATATCCAGATGCGTTATTGCGCCGCCCGTCAAACTCATCACTTTCAAGCCCAGGCGATATTTTCCGGCCGCGTCACGCTGCAAATAGCCGCGCTTTTCCAGCACGCGCAGTATGTAACTGGCTGAACTTTTCGGAATTTTCAGGCGACGGCTCAAATCCGAATTGTTTAATCCGTTGCTGCTCCCGGCAACCATCTCCATTATCGAAAGCGCCCGCTCGACGGCATTTGATGTTGATTCCTGCGACATATTTTTACAAATTTTGATTTTAATTCTTCGCTTCCGGATATGCAATCTCGTTCGGGATTGTGAAAAACCGTTCAAAATATCGAACAGGTTGTATTTTCCTGTTTACAACTCCGAGCGAATAATTGTATCTTCGCATTATACAGAACACCTGTTCAGCATTCTGAACAAATGAGAAAATAAATGACACAAGCGATTTCCGAAAAAAGGTTTGACCGGCGCATCAATCAGGCGTCACCGGATTTTGATGCGAAGAAAGATTTGCCGAAAGACTTTTATGATTTTTTTGAATCTCTGCACCTCGAGTTTACGCCGCGCCAGCAGGAATTGGCGGGAAAACGCGCCGAAGTACTGCAAAAAGCGCACGCCGGAATTTTGCCGAATCATCTTGCGGCATCCGAAGCGACAAGAGGCGATTGGAAAATCAGCCTGCCGAAATGGTGCGAAGACCAGCGCAATCAAATGACAGGCCCGGCGGACGACGGCGAGCTGGTCGTAAAAATGCTCAATTCGAGCGCGCCCGGCGTGATGATTGACCTTGAAGATTCGATGGCGAACGTTTGGGAAAATCTGGAGAAAGGCATCGAAAATTCTCTGAAAGCAATACACGGCGAGTTGAGTTATTTTGACAAAAAGCGTGAAAAAGAAGTTTCCATCAAAGAAAGTCCGGCAGTAATCTGGATTCGCCTTCGCGGTCTGCATTTGAATCAAGCCGGAATATTGCCGGATGAGCTTGCTTCGGCCTCGGTTTACGATGCGGCGCGAATCGCTTTCGGAGTTGACCGAAAAAGGTTGAAACACCCGCTTTGTTTTTACATTCCGAAGTCCGAATCGGCGGAAGAAGCTTTATTCTGGCGCGATTTGTTTCAGACAATCGAAGGCAAGCTCGGCTGGGAAAAGGGTTTTATAAAATGTATGGCTTTGGTCGAAGCGCATCCGCTCGCCTTTCAGATGGAAGAATTTATCTATAATTTGCGCGAGCATATTCTGGGCCTGAATCTCGGACGCTGGGATTATATGGCGAGCCTCATTCATTTTAATCTGGAAAATTCCGATTGGGTTTTGCCGGACAGAAATACGATTCCTTCGGACGTTCCGTTTTTCCAAAATCTGCGCGAGCTTTTGGTCGAAATTTGTCACAAACGCGGAATTTTAGCCGTCGGCGGAATGACCGCGCTGTTTCCGAACCGGCAGGACAAGGAATTAAACGAGCGCGCTTTGAAGGTTTTGAAAGCCGACAAAAAGAACGAAGCATCGGTCGGGATGGACGGCGCTTGGACGGGTCACCCGGACCAGAACGAAATCGCCGTCGCGCAGTTTCCCTTTCCGAATCAGGACTTTGTGCAGTTTGTCGGGCGCAGCCGCTATCCCGATTTGCGCCCGACGCCGAAAGGCATCGGAAGCCACACGCTCGACGGAACGCGCGCGGCTGTCCGCACGGTAATCGGTTATCGTCACGGCGTTTTGAGCGGAAAAGGCGCGGTATTGCTCAACGGATACATGGAAGATTTAGCGACGGACAGGATTTACCGTTTGATGATTGCTCAAAGGATAAAGCACCGGGATGAAATAAAAATTACGACGGGCGACGAGGAAATCGAGCACACGCCGGAACTGATTACAAAAATTTTTGACGAAGAATTGGCGGGAATCCTGCGCGATTTGCCCGTTGAAGTCCGGGAAGCGGAAAAGACGCGTTACCGGGAAGCGCGGCGCATCAGCGAAGAGATGATTTTGGGTGAGCAGTTTGACCCGATTTAAGTAAAGGATGAAGGCGGAATGATGAAGTATGAAGTAGGAAAATAAACAATAATTTGAGGAGGAAAAATGACTAGAGAAGAACAAATAAAAGCGATTGAGAAAGATTGGGCGGAAAATCCGCGCTGGGCGGGCGTCGAGCGCGGCTACGCGGCGGAAGATGTCGTGCGGCTTCGCGGTTCGGTGCAAATCGAGCACACGATTGCGCGCATCGGCGCGGAGCGTCTCTGGAATTTGATGAAGGAAACGCCGTATGTCAACGCGCTCGGCGCGCTGACGGGCGGGCAAGCCGTTCAGCAGGTTCAGGCCGGGCTTAAAGCGATTTATTGCAGCGGTTGGCAGGTGGCGGCGGACGCAAACGTCGCGGGACAGATGTATCCTGATCAGAGTCTCTATCCCGCGAACAGCGTGCCCGAGCTTGTCAAAAAAATTAACAATTCACTTCAGCGCACAGACCAAATTTATCACGTCGAGGGCAAAAACGGAATCCACTGGTTTGCGCCGATTCTGGCGGACGCCGAAGCCGGTTTCGGCGGAAATCTGAACGCTTTCGAGCTGATGAAATCGATGATTGAAGCGGGCGCGGCGGGCGTACACTTTGAAGACCAGCTATCATCGGCGAAAAAATGCGGGCATATGGGCGGAAAGGTTTTGGTGCCGACCTCGGAAGCTGTCCAGAAGCTCGTCGCGGCGCGTCTGGCAGCCGACGTTCTCGGCGTTCCGACCGTCGTAGTGGCGCGAACCGACGCCAACGGAGCGAATCTTTTGACCAGCGACGTTGACGAAAACGACAAATCTTTCTGCACGGGCGAAAGAACGATTGAAGGTTTTTACTGCGTTCGGGCAGGACTCGAACAGGCAATTTCACGCGGTCTGGCGTATGCGCCTTTCGCCGATTTGATTTGGTGCGAGACAAGCGAGCCGAATCTCGAAGAAGCACGAAAATTTGCCGAAGCGATTCACGCCAAATTTCCCGGTAAAATGCTGGCCTACAACTGCTCGCCCTCTTTTAACTGGAAGAAAAAACTCGATGACGAAACAATTGCGAAATTTCAAAGCGAGCTTGGCTCGATGGGCTACAAATTTCAATTTATTACTCTGGCTGGTTTCCATTCGCTTAATTTTGCAATGTTTGAACTGGCTCGAAACTACAAAGAAAGCCAGATGACCGCTTACGCCAAATTGCAGGAACAGGAATTTGCTTCTGAAATCGAAGGCTACCGCGCGACCAGACATCAAACGTTTGTCGGCACGGGATATTTCGACGCTTTGACACAGGTTATTGCGGGCGGCGCATCTTCCACGACTGCGCTGGCCGGCTCGACCGAAGAAGAACAGTTTGACGAAATTCTTATCGAAAAATCGGCGGAAGCGACGGTTTTAGCGTAGCCGTAAAGCAATCCGATGCAAAAAACAGATGCGGCAAGTTTATATTCAGACCGCATCTGTTTTTTGATTTTCTTTCGTTAACCTATTTAGCCGTTTGCGCAGGTTTCGTAAATTTTCTCTCTAATCTCAATTACGGGCATCGAGCTCGTAGTTTTTATCATTTCAATCAGTTCATTTCTTGGAATTTCCTTCATCTCTCCGGCTTTCAAAATAAAGTAAGAATATTTTTGCTCGATGTCGTCGAAAATCGTTTTGTACCCGTATTGCACGAAATCTCCCGCTCTTGTATCCAATTCTTCAAAATTCATTATATTTTTTCTCCTTTTATTCGCTCGCCTCAAATGCCAGTTCCGGATTTGAATTTACACTCAAACTGTCAAAAGAAGCGTCTGAAATTTCAATTGTCATATTTTCGTTGATGCCAAACGCATACGCCGTTTCTCCGTGTTGCGAGGCGTCGAGTCCGATGGCTTCGTGCTCTTCGCTGACGCGCAAGCCGATTGCAAAATCAATAATTTTCAAAAGCACAAACGAACCCGCACCGGCAAATAAAATCGTCAGCCCGACGGCGACCAGCTGATTCACAATCTGCATCGCATTTCCGTCTATAAAACCGACCGGAAGCGCATTTGAATTGGCGTCCTTAAAAATCGGATTGACCAGATTCGTGGCAAAAACGCCGGTTAAAACAGCGCCCAGAATTCCGGCGATTCCGTGAATGCCGAAAACGTCGAGCGTGTCGTCATAACCAAGCAGATGTTTCAATTCATTGACCGCGAAATAGCAGACAAAACCGGCACAGAGACCGATAAACAAAGCCGCCGCCGGAGTCACGAAACCGGCCGCCGGCGTAATTCCGACGAGCCCGGCGACGACTCCCGAAATCGCGCCCAAAACGGTCGGTTTTCCCTTTCTAATCCATTCAATCACAGTCCATGCGAGCATCGCGCTGGCGGCCGCGAAATGCGTCGTGACAAAGGCGTTTGTTGCCAGAGAGCCCGAAGAAAGCGCGCTGCCGGCGTTAAATCCGAACCAGCCGAACCAGAGCAGGCAAGCGCCTATCACGCTCAAAACGATGTTATGCGGCGTGTTGTCGGAAGTATCGAGACGCTTTCCGACATACAAAGCGCAAACAAGGGCCGAAACGCCCGACGAAATGTGTACGACCGTTCCGCCGGCAAAATCCAAAGCCGGAAAAATTCCGCCGAGAGCGGCATTCAAAAATCCGCCTTTGCCCCAGACCATATGCGCGAGCGGCAGGTAAATCAGGCTCGTCCAGAGAATTGTGAAAGCCAGCATCGCACTAAACTTTATGCGCTCGGCAAATGCTCCGGTTATCAAAGCGGGCGTGATGATTGCAAACATCAGTTGATAAATCATAAATGTCTGCTGCGGAATGGTCGGCGCGTAATCGGCGTTCGGCAAAGCCCCGACGTTATGCAGAAAAGCGAAATCCAAACTGCCCAAAAATGTCGAGCCTTCCGAAAATGCCAGGCTGTAGCCGAAGATTGCCCATAAAATCGTGACGACTCCGGCCAGAATCAAGCTTTGCAGAATTGTCGAAATCACATTTTTCTGCCTGACCAAGCCGCTGTAAAACAAAGCCAGGCCGGGAACGGTCATCAGCAAGACAAGCGCCGCACAAATCAGCACCCACGCGTTGTCGGCATTCGATTGAGCCGTATTAGCCGCTGTTTCGAGTTTTGTGAGCCGCTCGGCAATATTAATTTCCTGAGCAAAAGTAAATTTGGAAAGCGCCGGTATAAAAAATGTCAACAATATGAGTTTGCGATTCAAAAACATCCGATTTTTCCTTTTATGAGTTAAATTTTTTAAGAAAACAATTATGTCGCTTTTTCTATTAACAATTTCCGTGCCTATTTGTTTAAGTCTTTATTATCACAAGCTTTGCGAAATAATCAGTAATAATCTAAAATAATATTTTAGAGGTTTGGTTTAATTTTTCTACATTTTTGTCGTGAAATTAAATTAAAATGACAATCTTGTAGAATTAAAAGTATCAAAGTTCAATCCTGGTGATGATTTGTTAAAAAAAACACGACAGTTAAAAGTTTTGGTTCAAATAGGCGAGGCACTTGATTCAAAAAATGTTTCGAATGCTGCTTTTTCTCTTTTACTTGAAATATGTCGCGAAGAATTTAATCTCTCCCGGAGTTTTATCGTTTTACTCGATGCCGCGGGCGAAAAGACACGCCTGCATGCCACCGAAGGATTCAGCGCCGCCGAGTTTCGTCGTTTTGAAAATCACATCGAAAAAAGCTTTGTCTGGCAGATTTTTCAAAACAACAAGCCTGTGATTTTGCCGAAGACGCATTTAGAACCTACATTTTTGTCGGATTTTGCAGAGAAGCGCAACAAAAACGTAGAAACGAGTTGTATATGCGTTCCGATTGCGCTCGGCGGAAAAGTTCTCGGCGCTTTTGGAGTTGAATTTGTCTATGACAGCCAGTTTGATTATGAAAATTTGTCGGAGTTTTTATCGGTTGTCGCGACGATGATTTCGCAGGCCGTAAAAGTCGAGCGCGCCATCCAGGGAGAAAAGGAAAAGCTTCTGGCGGAAAATACGAATTTGCGGCGGGAACTGCGCGAAAAATACGATTTCAGTCATATCGTCGGAAATTCGAGCGCGATGCGCCGGGTCTATGACCAGGTGACGCAGGTTGCGCGCTCGAATGCGACCGTTCTGCTGCGCGGCGAATCGGGAACCGGTAAGGAATTAATTGCCAATGCGATTCATTACAACTCGCTGCGGGCGAAGAAACCGCTGATAAAAATCAGCTGCGCCGCATTGCCCGAAACATTGATTGAAGCCGAGCTTTTCGGTTATGAGAAAGGCGCGTTTACGGGCGCGCAAGCGAGAAAAAAAGGGCGTTTTGAACTGGCTGAAGGCGGGACGCTTTTTCTTGATGAAATCGGAGATTTATCGACGCAGACGCAGGTAAAATTGCTCCGTGTTCTGCAGGAACGGGAGTTTGAGCGGCTCGGCGGGACGGAAACCATAAAAGCCAACGTCCGGCTCATCACGGCGACCAATAAAAATCTGGAAGAAGCCATCAGCGACGGCTCTTTTCGCGAAGATTTATTTTATCGCCTGAACGTTTTTACGATTTTTCTGCCGCCGCTCAGAGAGCGCAAAGCGGATATTTTGCTGCTCGCGGAAAATTTCGTGGAGAAATACGAACGCGAGCACGGCAAACATATCAAACGCATCTCGACTCCGGCGATTGATATGCTGACGAGCTATCATTTTCCGGGAAACGTCCGCGAGCTTGAAAACACCATCGAGCGCGCCGTTCTGGTTTGCGACGGAAATGTAATTCACGGGCATCATCTGCCGCCGACTCTGCAGACGGCGGAAATTACCGGAACCGTGACTCAAATTTCGCTCGTCCAAACAGTCGAAGCCTTTGAAAAGGATTTGATAACGGATGCTCTGAAAACGGCGCGCGGAAATTGCTCGAAAGCCGCCAAACTGCTTGACACGACCGAGCGGATTCTGGCTTATAAAATAAAAAAATACGAGATTGCGCCGCGCCGTTTCAAAAATTAGACTTTTTAGAGAACTTTTTAATGAGTGAACAAAAAGAAAATCCGAGGGCTGAAATTGACGCCATTGACGATGAATTGCTCAGGCTTTTGAACAATCGAGCCGCGATTGCTCTCCGGGTCGGCGAAGCAAAGCGGCGTATCGATACGTCGCTTTGCGACCCTAGCCGCGAGCAGGAAGTGCTGACGCGTTTGTCCGTTCAAAATCAAGGGCCGCTCGACGAGCAAAGCGTTACCAGAATATTTCAGCGCATCATCGACGAATGTCTGCACATTCAGCAGCAGGCGACGATAAATGTCGGCCAATCCGAGACGAAAGCGGCAAATTTTAACGCAAACGGGCGCGTCGCTTTTCTCGGCGAGCGCGGAAGTTTTAGCGAGGAAGCGGCCAAAAAACTTTTTGGCGAAAGCGGCGAAACCGTCCCGCGCGCGACATTTGAAAACCTTTTTACGGCGATTGACGACGGAAGCGCGGATTATATTTTAGCTCCGCTTGAAAATAGTCTGGTCGGCTCGGTTCACCGCTGTTACGATTTGCTTCTGGAAAGCGGTCTGGCGATTGCGGCGGAAATAATTTTGCCGATTTCGCATTTTTTAATCGGCTGTCCGGGCGCGTCTATCGAATCAATCGAAACGGTCGAATCGCACCCGGTCGCGCTGGCGCAGTGCGAGCGTTTTTTTGCCGCTCACCCGCACATTAAGCGAGTGGCGACGGACGATACGGCGAGCGGCCTACGGCGCGTGATTGAAAACGGAGATTCATCGAGAGCGGCGATTGCCGGAAAGCGCGCGGCGCATCTCTACGGCGGCGCGATATTGCAGGAGCATCTGGAAGATTACAGCGGAAACTACACGAGATTTGTTTTGCTCGCGCCGAATCCGGACGTTTCAAAAAGCGTCGGAAATAAAATTTCACTTGTGATTAGATTGGCGCATCGACCGGGCGCGCTTCACGACGCGCTTCGTCCCTTCGTCCGGCGCGGCATCGATTTACTGAAAATAGAAAGCCGCCCGATTAAGGAACGCCCGTGGCATTACAATTTTTATCTCGACCTTCGGGCTCCGGCCAGCGAAAGCGAGCTGCGCGGCGCGCTCGACGAAATATACGAGCAGGCCGAAGATGTCCGGTATCTCGGCCGCTATTCCGTTCTCGAAATATCAAACGACAAATATGATTTTAATTCTTAAACCGCATATTAAATCCGATTCAAGGCAATATCAGCAATTGACGGAACATCTCGCGCGTCTGCAAAACATCGAGCTGCGGATTCATCAGGAAAAAGGAATCGAGCAGACTTTGACCGAAATATATCTAATCGGCCATACGGCGGCGCTTTCGATTGAAGAGATGCGCAGCTTGCCCGGCGTCGACCACGTCGTTCGCGTGTCGGAAGAATACCGCGTCCTCGGACGACACAAAGACGATAACCGCGTCGCCTTTTTCGATTATCAGGGCGTGCGCTTCGGTCAGGATACGCTGCACGTATTTGCCGGATTATGCGCGGTCGATTCGCCCGAAAGCGTCGAAAAAATGATGCGGGCTCTGCGCGATAACGGGCAAGTCTGCACGCGGATGGGCGCATACAAGCCGCGCACCAGTCCGTACTCATTTCAGGGGCACGGCAAAAATTGCCTGCCGTATGTTTTTGAGCTGGCCGGAAAATACGGAATAAAAGTCATCGCGATGGAAATTACGCACGAATCGCATCTGGATGAGATTCACGAGGCACTCGATAAAACGGGAAATCCGACCGGAGTGATGGTGCAAATCGGAACTCGCAACACGCAGAATTTCGAATTGCTAAAAAGCGTCGGGCGGCAAAAGGACTTTCCGGTTCTCTTAAAACGCGGTTTCGGCATCACGCTCGATGAATCGCTCAACGCGGCTGAATATCTGGCCAGCGAAGGCAATCGCAAGGTCATTTTCGGTTTGCGCGGAATGAAAACAAACATCGGCGACCCGCATCGGAATTTTGTCGATTTCGCACACGTGCCGGTAGTTAAAAGGCTGACGCGGATGCCTGTCTGCATCGACCCGTCACACTCGGTCGGTTTACGCAGCAGAGGCTCGGAGGGAATTCTCGACGTCATGCACGTCACCGCGCAGGGCGTCATTGCCGGCGCGAATATGATTCTCGTCGATTTCCACCCGGAGCCGACAAAAGCGCTCGTCGACGGGCCTCAGGCGCTTCTGCTCGAAGAGCTTCCGCAGTTTCTGGAAGACGTAGAAATCGTCCGGGCGGCTTACGAGCAGCGGCTTTTACGATTTCAGAATAGTTTGTCCGGTTAGGTTGTTACAAATTAATCAGCCGCCATCGTTCACGTTCCGATTACGGAATAAATTGCTGACTGTAAACTAAAATAAGGTTGAAGAATTTGTTTAATTCTTCAACCTTTGCCGATTTGAATTTTATTGTTGGTTTCATCTGCGTCCATAAAAATGCCGCCGTCCAGCGCTATCGATTTTATCTTTTTCTTTGCAACGATATTTACGGTCGCTTCTTTCAGATTTTTACTCCAGATTTCGGGCGTTTGATGCAGCGTTTCGGTCTTTCCGTCATCATAATTGACGATAATATCGACCGGCGCGGCAAAGCCGCCGATGTTATTAATAGTCACGGTATAACCATTGCTCGTCGGCGTCGCGCTTTCGAGCGCCAAATCAATATATCCGTTGCTGAAAAACCAGTTGTTAAAAAACCAGTTCAAATCTTTACCGGATGCGCTGTTAAAGCTATTGAACATATCCCACGGCAGCGGGTGCTTGCCGTGCCAGCGGTTCATAAATTCGTGAAGACATTTCTTAAACTCCGCGTCGCCCAACAAATCTTTTATCGCCAGGTAGCCGAGCGCGGCTTTGCCGTATTCATTATTAAAAAATCCGGCTCCGACTCTGGCATCGCCGGGTATTATAATCGGCAAATCCTGGTCGGCCGAAGGATTTTTAATCCAGCCTTCGACGCGAAATTGTTTAAAGAATGCGTCGGCGGTTTTATCGCCCAAATCGTCTCTGCCAATCAGATTTTCAAAAGCCGTCGTCCAGCCTTCGTCCATAAACCCGTAGCGCTGTTCGTTGACGCCCATATAAAACGGAAACCAGGAATGAAGCAGCTCGTGCTCGACAATAAATCTGGTAAAATTCGGGTCTTTCTGCGAGCTGTCATTGACCATCATCGGATATTCCATATCAGCGACGCCGCGAAAAATGGTCGTCTTGTTATACGGATAAGGCACGCCGGGAAAATTGTTTGACGCCCACTCCAAACCGTGTTTTCCGTATTCCACCATTTTCTCGAAATCTTTCGCTTCCGGATTGTATGTCGCCTGCACGCTCGCCCTTCGCTTTGTCGCGTTATCGACGATGACGCTTCCGCCGTCCCAGACGTAATGATTGCTAAGCGCAGCCGCCACGTCCGAAACGTTATCGGCCTTCCATTTCCACGTAACCGTATCGGTTTGAGCAGTTACCGAATTATTCGCGAGTTCCTTAGACTTGGCGATATGAATAACGTCGTCGCTTGCGTAAGAATCTTTCAAGCGCTTGGCAAATTCGGGTTGAAGCGTTTCGTCCGCATTTAATAAATCTCCGGTCGCCCAGACCACATAATTTTTCGGAACGGTTATTTCAAAAGTATAATCGTTAAAATCATTGTAAAATTCGTGTCCTTCGGTAAAATCCGTCCTGTCCCAGCCGTCTATGTCGTCATATACGGCGACGCGCGGGTAGAAATAGGCGAGAAAAAAAGTATTCGGGTCGAGCGAGCCTTCCCGGCCGCTTTCGACGGATATTTCATAATGCCATTTGAAGGAAATTTTAATCGATTCGTGAGGCGCTAATTTTTGGTCTAATTTTACGGCCTGCCACGTATTGCCTTTTCCCTGTTTCCATTCCTTTGCCTTCCCGTTTTCGCGGTATTCGTCAATTTGAACTCCCGACGAAAGATATTCGCTCAAAAATTCGTATTCTCTCGGCGCTTCCGGTCTGTGCGAATTCAGCGTCAGCCTGAACACAATATTTTCGAGCGCATTTGGGCTGTTATTGACGTAAGTGATTTCTTCAGTTCCCGTAATCGTTCTGTTCGGCGGCGCGGCGCTGATGCTTATATTATAGCGGGCTGTGTTTTGCCAGTAATTTTTGCCGGGCGTGCCGTCGGCGGCTCTTGTGCCGTTTCTAAAGGCCATTTGAACGTCGCGCGGCACATACAGCTGCTGCGCATATATATTTATGCAGGCAAATATTACAAAAAAGACCGAACCAATATTTTTCTTCATTTCTCGCTCCCGAAAATTAATTATTCAAAATTGCATGTGAGTTTAGAACGGAAATAATAATAATTTGTTTCATTTCTTGACAAATTGAGTCCAAAAACGGAGCAGTCAAGGATTTCAAATATTTACTCGGGACAATCTTCATGCGTTGATAAATGCTTACACTCCGTTTTGATATGTGATAACAAAACGCAAAGAAAGTTTGCATCTTGTAAATAAACTCAACCGGACGAAAGAATGGGTGATTCTTGTAATAGATGAAGAGCAGAGCGACCGTTTGTCGCATATGTTCCGCGCCGGCGGGCTGCTGATTTTGAACAAAATCGATTTACTGCTCTATGTAAAATTCGACGTCGAGCGCTGTATTAAGTATGCCAGGCAAATCAATCCGCAGATAAAATTTCTGCAGGTATCGGCCACAGGCAAGATTTATTTGTGCAAAATATCAAAATTTTTTGCTTTCTGAGCGAACAAAATTATACTTTATAAGTCATTACAAAATTTTTAGACTTTCAATCGAAGGAGAATTTTATGCATTCCAATTTATTTTGCCGCATTTCGGCGGTTGTCGTATTGCTGGCGATGAGCAGTTTGATTTTTGCTCAAAGCAAGGCTTTTGACACGAGTTATATGGATACGTCGGTCGAAGCCTGCGATAATTTTTATCGCTATGCGGTCGGCGGCTGGCTGAAAAACAATCCGATTCCGCCCGCTTATTCGAGCTGGGGCGTCGATAATATCGTCGAGAAAAATAATTACGATATTTTGAAAGGCATTCTCGAAACCGACGCTAAAACAGCGAAAGCCGCAAAAGGCTCGGACGTGCAGTTAATCGGCGATTTTTATAATTCGTGTATGGACGAAGCGTCGATTAACAAAGCGGGCGCGAAACCGCTCGACGGTTATTTCAAGCAGATTAATTCGATAAAGGACGCGCGCAGCTTGCAAAAAACGATTGCCGAATTGCAGAAATCCGGCTTTTCTCCCGTTTTTCGCTTTGATGTCGGCTCGGACGATAAAAACAGTTCGATGAACATCGTTCAGATTTATCAGGGCGGACTGAGTTTGCCGAACCGCGATTATTACACGAAAACCGACGAGAAATCACAGCAGACGCGCACGCAGTTTCTCGCCCACGTGACGAAAATGTTCACGCTTTTAGGTGACGCGCCCGACAAAGCCAAAGCGAATGCCGAGACGGTGATGAAAATCGAGAATCGTCTCGCGCTCGCCTCGAAAACCCCGATTGATTTGCGTGACCCGATTGAAAACTATCACAAATTAAAGCTCGCCGAAGTCAACCAGATTACTCCGAATTTCACCTGGGACGCTTTCGCCAGGGATTTGAATATCGCCGCTTTTGATGAATTGAATGTCGGTCAGCCCGATTTTTTCCGCGAATTCAACAAAATGACGACGGAAGTTCCAATCGCCGACTGGAAAACTTATCTGCGCTGGCGCGTTTTAACCCGCATGGCGTCGCGTCTGGCGAAACCTTTTGATGACGAAAATTTTAATTTTTACTCGGCGACGCTGCGCGGAACAAAGCAGCAGCAGGAACGCTGGCGCCGCTGTCTGCAGGCGACGGACGCCAACATCGGCGAAGCGCTCGGTCAGGAATACGTCAAACGCGCCTTCACGACCGAAGCGAAAAAGAAGATGGATGATTTGGTCGAAAATCTTTTCGCCGCTTACCGCGAGCGTTTGTCGAAGCTCGACTGGATGGAAGACGCGACGCGCAAGCAGGCGCTCTACAAACTTTCGACTTACCTGCGCAAAATCGGTTATCCGGACAAGCTGCGCGGCTATCAGGGATTATCGATTGACAGAAAATCCTTTTTCAATAACGTGAGCAGCGCGACGCGCTTTGAAATCGCCCGCGATTGGCAGGACATCGGCAAACCCGTCGACAAAACGCGCTGGGGAATGACGCCGCCGACGATTAACGCTTATTATAATCCGAGCTACAACGAAATTGTTTTTCCCGCCGGAATTCTTCAGCCGCCGTATTTCGACGTCAAGGCGGACGACGCGCTAAATTACGGTAACGCGGGCGGCATCATCGGACACGAAATGACACACGGGTTTGACGATGAAGGCAGTCTTTATGACGCCGAGGGAAATTTGAAGGAATGGTGGACTGTCGCCGACCGCGAGCGTTACACCAAAAAAGCCGACTGTGTGGTTGAGCAGTTCGACAGATACGAAGTCCAGCCCGGATTATTTATGCAGGGCAAATTAACGCTCGGCGAAAATATCGCCGATTTCGGCGGTCTGGAAATCGCATATCAAGCCTTCGAAAAATCAATGGAAGGCAAACCGCGCCCGGCGAACATCGACGGTTTCACGCCCGAGCAAAGATTTTTCCTCGGCTACGCGCTCGGCTGGATGACAAACCAACGTCCGGAATCAATTCGGACGCAGGTTTTGAGCAACCCGCACGCGCTTCCCGAGTGGCGCGTTATCGGGCCGCTCTCAAATATGCCCGAATTCGCGAAGGCTTTCGCCTGCAAAGTCGGCGATAAAATGGTACGCGAAAAGCCCTGCCAGATTTGGTAGAATTTTGGGTTAATTTCAAAAAACAAAAGTCCGTTTTGCGACGGGCTTTTGTTTCGTCTATTTTCAACTGATTTTTACCGGCAATCAGCATAATTGGACGTGCTGAAACAACCGGATAAGAGCGGCGGCAAATAGGTTTGAGTGTTCGTGCGAAAAGCTGTTTATTTTTCTGTCTCATCTTTTAATTGAATTGGAATACGGACATAAATCGTTGTTCCGTTTTCAATCTCCGATTCAATCTCGGCTGTTCCTCCGGCAAGCAGTGCCCTTTCTTTCATTCCGAGCAGACCCAGGGCTTTTTCATTTCCGTTTAATCTTTCCTTTTCGCCTAATTCGAAACCGATGCCGTTGTCTTCGATAATCAGCACGACGCTTTTGTCCTGTTTTTCGAGAAGCACGCTGACATGATTTGCCTTGGCGTGTTTTGAGACATTATTTAAGGCTTCCTGCACGATTCGATAAAGATTGATTTCTATATCCGGCGACATTCGTTTTGCCTTTAATCCGACGGCGTGAAATTCTACCGGAATTTTCAAATACCGCGACCATTCCCCGACAAAATTTTCGAGCGCCTTTACCAAGCCTAAATCGTCAAGCACGGACGGTCTCAGTTCCCACGCCAGAAAATCGACTTCCGAATCTATTCTTTCGGCAATCGTATACGCTTTTTCCAGTTGGCTCGACGGATTCGGTTGTTCCTTCATCGACGAGAGAATCAGACGCAGCGCCGTCAGCTGTTGTCCGAGATGGTCGTGAATATTTCGGGAAATTCTTTTTCTCTCTTCTTCCTGCGCGGAAATTATCTGGTGCAGCAGTTTGCCGCGCGCATGCTCGGACTCTAAAAGCTCCATGCTGACTAAACGCAGGGATTCGTTGGAATCTTTAAGCCGGCTGTTTTCTTCGGCCAGCTGGCGGGCGATTCGCTCGCTTGAGAGAAGGCTCTCGCGTTCCTCAATCTGAAAGTTTAACTGCATTTCGCGGGCGACGCGTTCGGTGACGTCCTCGATGACGGTGATTGTTCCTATCACTTTTTCTCCGTCAAAAAGCGGCGAAATTTGCGCGCTTTGCTGCATTTGATTAATTTCGGGCGACGTTATCGGCGTCGGCATAGGCAGCAGATATTTATGAAAACGGTGCGATAAAACTCGTCCCTGACCTCTTAAAGCGTTCCGGTAATAGCGGTCAAAACCGCGAGCGGAAAGCTCGGGAAACGTTTCGAGCAGATTGCGATTGATTAAATCCTTTTCATTTTTCCCGCACTGTTTTTCAAACCATTCGTTATAAAAGCGAATATGTAATTCGTCATCGGTCACAATCAGGCCTTGCGCGGTAAATTTGGCGAGCCAGTGGATTATTGCCGTCACAAACAAAGAGTTGTTTTTAATGTTGTTCAAATCGTTGTTTCGAGAATAGGTAAATAATCAGGCAAATCCGCGCTAAATTTAAGTTTTATGTAAAAGCTTATCGATTATTTTCATTAACTTGTTAAAATCGACCGGTTTGGCGACGTGAATATCGAAACCCGACGATTGAACCCGTTTTTGCTCCTCGGCGCTGACGTATCCGGTTAAAGCGATGGCCGGAGTTCGCCCGCCGTTTTCCGACGGCAGCGCGCGAATTTTTCTGATTAAATCGTATCCGTCCATTTCCGGCATGCCCAAATCGCTGATTAAAATATCCGGCTCAAACGCGGAAAAATGAGCCAGGGCTTCGCCGGCGCTGCCCGCCGTCATAATTTGAGCTTTGGTATCTTCGAGAACGTATCTGAGCATTTCGCGCGAATCGGCGTCGTCGTCAACGACCAGAATGCGGAATCCGCCGAAATCATTTTTCGCCGGTTTGATAAAAGAACCGGTTGAACGGTCGAAATCTTCCTCGCTTTTCTGCGGCATCAAAAGCGGCAGAGACATCGTAAAAGT
>DASWRI010000010.1:0-20343 GCA_036403235.1 Pyrinomonadaceae bacterium
CAGGTAAACTCGAAACAATACACCTTTACCGTCCCGACCAGAGTCGTGACGGCCGAAGACAACATCACCGGCGCTGACTTTGTGGCAAACCCGTAAAGTAAGGGCAGAGGGATAAAAGTAAGGGCAGAGGGATGAGTAAGATTTAATTTCTTACTCATCCCTCTGCCCTTTGCCCTCTGCCCTTTCCTCTCGCCCTCTCTTTCATATTATAATCTGCGTCGGACAGATTTTTATTTTATGAAATTTGATGCAAGCGTCCCCGAACAAGACCGGCGCCGAATCGCGCGCGCTTTGCAGGATATAAAAACTCACGGCAATCTGCGCCAGCGCGCCATCGCCGAGTTTATCGAGCAGACCGCGATTTCCATACATCTCGGCGCGGCGGAAAAAGTCGGCGGCTCGGGCAGCGTTTTTATCGACCAGATTATCGGCGTCAACTGGGCGATTGCGCGCGGCGACGTTTCAATGGTCGAAGCGGCAAAATACGTCCGGCTCAGCATCGCCAGAGAAACGATTGACACGGGCGGGCAGTGCGGCATCGAGGGGACGCTCGTTCACGAGGGCAAGCACGCGCTCGATTTCGCTTTGATGATTTCGACATTTTCGCGCGCCGACGAGAAAAGATATTTTGACCCGACCGCATTCCAGCGCGAATATTCGGCGCATCTGACTTCGGCGTTTTACCTGATGCGGCGCGGCGGAGAATACGCCGCGGAAGGCGTCGGGCTCGGAATTTTATTTCAAATGAACGGGCGCGCCAGCGTCAATCAGAAGGGAATCCGCGCGCGTCTCGAAAACAATTACGGCCTGACCGTCGCCGCGCCCGGCAAGCGTCTGAGCGAGCTTTCCTTTCCGAGCCTCGCGCCGCGCGGGACAAGACTCTGGGGGCTTTTGTGAGAGAATTAAGGCGTCATCAAACGATATTATGAGCATCTACGAAAATTTACGGCCGATTGATTTGGAAAAAATAAAAACCTACGAGCTCGCGTCGCGCCCGAGCAAAGTTACGGTCGAAGATTTTGCCGCGCCCGTCTCGCAGGACGATTCGCTAAAAGATTTTCTCGACAAACTGCCCGACATTCTCGCCGTCAAATCCCTGCGCGAGGTCGCAAAACAAATCCGTCGCGCGCGCGATTTGGGCAAGCCCGTCGTCTGGGGCATCGGCGGTCACGTCGTCAAAACGGGGCTCGCGCCCGTCATCATCGATTTGATGAAGCAGGGATTTGTGACGGCAATCGCTGCCAACGGCTCGGTTCTCGTTCATGACACGGAAATCGCGCTCGTCGGATTTACTTCCGAAGACGTTGACGCGAGCCTCGGAAGCGGCGATTTCGGCGCGGCGAAAGAAACCGGAGAAATACTGAATCGCGCCGCGAAACGGGCGCAGGCGGACGAAATCGGGCTTGGCGAAGCGATGGGAAGGGAAATCTCTGAGGGAAATCCGCCGAACGCGCCGGTTTCGATGCTTTGCCGGGCATATACAAACAAAATTCCGTTTACCGCGCATCTGACCATCGGCGCTGACATCGGGCATTTTCACGCTTCGTCCGACGGCGCGGCGCTCGGCGCGGCTTCGCATACGGATTTTCGACTGTTCTGCTCGATTGTCCGCGAATTAAACGGCGGCGGAGTTTATCTAAATTTGGGCTCGGCGGTCGTTTTGCCCGAAATTTTCTTAAAAGCCGTCACGGTCGTCAGGAATTTAGGCTTTCCGCTCGAAGATTTTACGACCGCAAATTTTGATTTCATACAGCATTATCGTCCTTTAACAAACGTCGTCCGTCGTCCGACCGCCGCCGGGGCCGGTCGCGGCTTTTCCCTGACCGGTCATCACGAAATAATGATTCCGCTCCTCGCCGCGCAGATTCTCTGCAACGAATAAGAGAGAATTTCGCCGCAGAGAGCGCAGAGAAAATTAAAACAGGGTGGACTTCGATATGCAGGATAAATTGTTTTTTCCAATCTGCGTTATCGGCATTTATCGGCGGTTGATTATTTCTTTTTTCTCTGTGTCTCCGTTTCTCTGCGGTGAAATTCTTTCTTGCAAAAGTTTTTTGTCACAAAGTCCGAGCACGCGGTGTTTTGTTTATAGAAAGCGCATACTTGCGAAAAAATAAACTACAACTTCGGAGGACTTCGGGAAATGAAATCTAATAATATCAAAATGCATTTATTCGGCTACGCTTTATTTATAGCCATAATTTTAACTTTCGGCTCGGTCAGCTACGGTCAGGAAAAAACAAAAAAGGTCAGGGAATTTTGCTCGGACGATTGGTCAAACGACAATAAAGTTTCGTTCAACGAAATTCGCGAGATGACTTTGCGCCCGACGAGCCTGCTCGACGTCGACGCCGGACACAACGGCGGAATCCGCATCAAAGGCGAAAATCGCTCTGACATTCTCGTTCGCGCCTGCGTCAGAACGTGGGGCGAAACGGCCGATGCGGCAAAGGCGCTCGCCAAAAGCATCAGCATCAGCAACGATTCGGTCATTCGCACCGAAGGCGTCAAGAGCGATTCGAACTGGGCTGTTTCCTACGAAATTTCAGTTCCGCGCGCGACCAACTTGAAGCTCGAAACTTTTAACGGCGGAATTTCAATCGGCGGCGTCGACGGAAATATCGAATTTGCAGCGACCAACGGCGGCGTCAGTTTGAGCGATTTGGCCGGAAACGTCAAAGGCCGGACGACCAACGGCGGCGTTTCCGTCACGCTGGCGGGAAATAGCTGGAAAGGCAGCGGCCTCGACGTCGAAACGACCAACGGCGGCGTTCATCTCGTCATGCCGGAAAGCTATGCGGCGCGTGTCGAAACCAGAACCGTCAACGGCGGATTTAGAAGCGATATCTCCGCTTTGAACGTCGAAAAAGACGAAAACGACCGAACCCGCGGCGTTAATTTCAGCCGCGACATAAACGGCGGAGGCGCTTTGATTCGCGTCGTCACGACCAACGGCGGCGTCAATATCAGCTCGTCGGCCAAAAATCTTTAATTCTTCAAACTTCAAAATCCATAGAAAAAAAACTCCGTCCCGAAAACGGAGTTTTTTCTATGTAAAAAGAAACAAATCTCAAAAAATTAGCGATAAATGTGCTGGCCGTTGTAGCCTTTCCACTCATTTTCAAAATAAGCGGCGTCTTCATCGCTTCGCGGCGTCACGCCGACGACCGCGCCGCCGTTTCTGATGCCTTCGTCGTAGACTTTCGCCCTGTCTTCAGGAATGCCCGAACCGACCAAAGCGCCGATTAATCCGCCGGTCAAACCGCCCGCGCCGGCGCCCGTCAGAGCCGCCGCAATCGGTCCCCAGACAACTAAACCGAGTCCCGGAATCAAGACGTTTGTGCCGATGGCGGCGATGCCGCCGATAATTGCTCCGAGCGTTCCGCCGATGGCCGAGCCCGCTCCCGCGCCTTCGAGCGCCTTGTTACCGAGCTCCGTATTATCATTATCGTCAAACCATGTGTCGCGGGTTTTGTCGGTCATCATCAGATTGATGTCGTCGTCCGTGTATCCGCGGCTGCGGGCCGATTGATAAGCCCGGTCGGTGCTCTCGCGGTCATTGAAAAGACCGGTCAACATACGATTCTGCGATTGACGCTGCGCACCTTCGTTGGCCTGCATTTCGCCTTCGCGTTCGGTTGCCGTGTTGCCTGTTATCGAGCCGTAAGCGTCTTTTACGTCGCCTTCAACTCTTTCGCCGAAAGCCGAAGCTTCTTCTTTAACAGTTCCTTGTCCCTGGTTATTCATTTAATTTTCCCTCCGTGTTCTTGTGTCCTAACCTTTTAAGCGTAATTGCTTTCAGGATATTTAGTGCAACCGATGTGCCAGAAGCTGAAATAACGGTTAAATTGTTTTATTACAATAAAAAAATAGAGCCGACAATTTTTATAAAATTTGAAAAAACTGAAATTTGTTTGATTTCAAAACACTTTAAAATTAAATATTCGTCTTTATTCGAGACAAAAGGTTGAAACCGGAAACTTTTTGTGTTCTCCTGTTTTTATTCATTTCGGGAGAAATTTTTACAATGAGATTTTTTACGGCTGCGGCATTTATATTACTGATGACGAATGCGATTTTCGGACAGGCAAACAGCGAGAATTACCGCATTTACGATGCGAAGGGAAATGCGGCGACGCTTGAAGATATAATCAAGGCAGTCGGGAAAACGGACGTTTGTTTTCTCGGCGAGCAGCACGACGACGCGACCGCGCACGCGCTTGAGATGCAGATTTTCAAAGCTGTTTTTGAAAAATACGGCAAAACGCGTCGCGTCGCACTTTCGATGGAAATGTTCGAGCGCGACGTGCAGACCGTTCTCGACGAATATTTAAAAGACTTGATTACGGAAACGCATTTTATGTCGTCGAGCCGCCCGTGGGGAAATTATAAAACGGATTATCGCCCGCTAATCGAGTTTGCAAAGGAAAACAAGCTCGACGTCGTCGCCGCCAACGCGCCGCGCCGTTACACGAATATGGTTTCGCGGCTCGGGCGCGATTCTCTGAATCAACTGTCGGCCGAAGCGAAAAAATGGCTCGCGCCGCTGCCTTATGCCGAAGCGTCCGAAGCGTATGCGAAAAAATTCGACGCGCTGATGAGCGAGATGTCAGATTCGGCGACGCCGACCACGCACAGCCCTCTGCTGGCGTCGCAGTCGCTCTGGGACGCGACGATGGCGTTTTCGATTTCCAAATATCTCAAACAATACAAAAATTCGTTAATCGTCCATCTCAACGGCAGCTTTCACACCGAAAACCGTCTCGGAACAATCGACCATCTTTTAAAATACAATCCGAAAGCGCGCGTTCTGGTCGTGACGATGAGATACGAAGACGATTTTAAGAACTTCGACAAATCGAAACACACGGATTTGGGCGATTTTGTGATTTTGACCGACTCGAAACAACCGCGAAGCCAGAGATAAGTTTTAAGAAAATTAACTACAGAGAGCACAGAGGAAATTGTTAAAAAATCTCTGTGCTCTCTGTGGTTTAACTTGCTTTAAAATTCGTCGAGCCACGATTTTTTTTGAAATTTATCCTCAGTCCAGAAATTTTTGAAAAGCTGGATTTCCGGAAGCCCGCCTTCGCGCAAAACGATGCTGACGACGTCGTAGCGAAAACTGATTTTGGTAATCTGAAACGTCTTTCGATAAATTCGAGCCGCGCGGATAATCTGTCTCTGCTTGCGCAAATCGACCGCCGCGATGGGCGCGGCAAATTCGTCTGAGCTGCGCGTTTTTACTTCGACGAAACACAAAACGCCGCCGTCAAAAGCAATCAAGTCAATCTCGCCCGTCACAGATGCGCCGCGACGGTTTCGGCCAATCGGAATTTTAAAATTCGCCAGCACGTTTCGATATTTTCTTGTTTGCAGAAACCGCGCGGCTAAATTTTCGCCGATTTCGCCGACGATTTTCGAGTTTGAAGAAGAATCTTCTGAATTGAGAGATAAAATTTCTCGCATTGCTGACAGAAAAGTATATTCTCAAACGATAAAAAATCAAGAAGATTTTGCCGGAAACTTGTAAATGCAAACCGATAGCTGTTAATTTTACAATTGTTATGAAAAAAGCTCTGAAAATCATCGCCATAGTTTTGTTCGTCGTTTTTGTCGTGCTCCAGTTTTTCCGCCCCGATTTTACAAATCCGCCGGTGACGCAGGCCGAAACTCTGGAAGCGACGACGCAGGTTCCGGAAAACGTCGAAGCGATTCTGAAACGCTCATGCAACGATTGTCATACAAACGAGACGAGCTACCCTTGGTATTCGAAAATTCAGCCGTCGGCGTCGTTTCTCAAAGGACATATCGACGAAGGGCGCGGGCAATTAAATTTTTCGGTCTGGGGAACGTATGAAGCACGCCGAAAACGCAAAAAACTCGAAGAAGTCTGCGAACAGGTAAACGCCAAAGAAATGCCTTTGACGTCGTATGTGCTGATTCACTGGAGCGCAAAGCTTTCCGACGAAAACGCGAAAATTTTGTGCGATTGGGCGACAGCCGAAAAAACACGCATCGAAAGCGCGCCGTAATTTTTTAGTAAACTCCGAGTCTCCCAAAACGCATCTAAGTTGATTAAAACTTTCCCCGAAGTCTTTTTCAATTCAAAAAAATCAATGAAAAATAATCTCTTTGCGGGCTCGAAGCTTATTCTGCGCGCGTTTTTCGCGGCTTTTGTGGTTTGTCTTTTGATGAATCAAAGCGCCTTTTCCCAAAAATCTAAAACTGCTGGTATTGCTGCATCTACAAATGCTTACACAAATCTGCTCGGCGGTTTTGGCGATGACGAAAACGAGATTTTCACGCTCGTCAACCAAGAGCGGCGCAAAAAGCGTCTGGGAAATCTCAGCTGGGACGACCGTCTGGCGCGCGTCGCCAGAAAATATTCGCAGCAGATGGCGAAGGGAAATTTCTTCGGCCATTTTGACAAAAACGGCAACGGCGTCGAAGAACGCGCCGAAGCGGATAAAATCAAGTGGAAAAAAATCGGCGAAAATCTTTTCTTTTGCCAGGGAATCGACGATTTTGATGCCGCCGCCGTCATCGGCTGGATGAAATCGCCCGGTCACAGGGAAAATATTTTAGATAAAGACTGGACGACGACCGGAATCGGCGTCGCCGAATCGCGCGACGGCAAAATCTACGTCACGCAGGTTTTTGTAAAGTAAAACTGAAAGCTGAAAACTGAAATCGGAAAGATGATGAATTTTTTTACATTCTGATTTTGCCTTTTACCTTTTGCCTTATAAAATATTCTTTATGTCTTTACTCAAAATCGTTCACTATCCAGAGCCTGTTCTGCTGACGGTCGGAAAACCCGTTTCGGAGTTTGACGAGAACTTGAAAAAACTCGTCGAAGATATGTTCGAAACGATGTACAGCGCGGGCGGAGTCGGTCTTGCGGCGCCGCAAGTCGGTGAGTCGAAACGACTTTTCGTGATGGATTGCTCGGGCGGCGAGGACGAGGCGCAAAAAATCGCTTTGATAAATCCGGAAATTATCGCGCAGGAAGGCGAGCAGGTCGGCGACGAGGGCTGTCTTTCGTTTCCCGGAATTTACACAAAAGTCGAGCGCGAGCTGCGCGTCGTCGTCCGCGCGCGAAACGTTCTCGGCGAAACTTTCGAGCTCGACGGAACAAATTTAACGGCGCGCTGCGTCCTGCACGAAACAGACCACTGCGACGGCATCGTTTTTCTCGACCGTATGACCATTTTGAAGCGCGAAATGGCCAAGCGAAAAATCAAAAGACTGCAAAAAACGGGAAAATGGGATTAAAAAAAGCCGAAAACAAGAAAAAACTTGCCTGATAACTGCAATTTACTTCACATTTACGAAAAAAATGCGGTAGAATTAAGCCACAAAAATCTAAAAATAAAAAATCGCAAATCGTGCCGGATTTCGATTGAAACTTGAGGAGAAATTCAATGTTTAAATTCCGGTCTTTTCTTTTTGTCCTGCTTTTTATTGTCTGCGCGGCGGGCACGGCATCGGCGCAGTCAACCATTTTTAATATTCCGTCGACGGACGTTCTGCCCGAAGGAAGATTTCTGTTTGAAGCCGATTTTATAAGTCATTTCGACCGCTATCAAAACGGCGGTTTTCAATCTTACGGTTATCGCACGGTTTACGGCTTTAAGAGAAAAATCGAGGTCGGCGCAAATTTTTTCTACACGCGCGGCGGCCGCGGCTCGTCGCCGAAGGAATTTCAGCCGAACATCAAATGGCAGGCCTTTTACAGCGAAAAGCGCGGCGTCGCCGTTTCGACCGGCGCGCAGGTTTTCGTGCCTCTCAATAAATCCGCCGGACGGCGCACGTTTGCGATGTTTTACGCCAATGCGAGCAAGACAATCAAAAAAACAAACGGAACGCGTCTGACCGGCGGATTTTACAAAATGGTCGGCGCCGGGCGCGATTTCGGGACGAAAAAAGGCGTCATTCTCGCCATCGAGCAGCCGCTTTTTAAAAGAGTCAGCTTTATCGCCGATTGGTACAGCGGCAATAATCGACTCGGTTATTCGGCAGCGGGCTTAAATTTTGTGCTGACAACCCGGCAATATCTGATGCTCGGCTACAACTTCGGCAATTTCGGTCGCGGCAACAACGCTTTTTCGGCTTTTTACGGTTATACATTCTAAAGTTATCCGTATAAAATATGTGTAGAATCAAAATACAAATCGTATTATTGGAAAGTAAAAAGCTATGCAAACACAGAGAGTTTTAGACGAATTTAGAAACGAACCATTTACCGATTATTCCAAACCGGAAAATCAAATAGCGATGCAGGCCGCCATCGACGGCGTGCGCGGCGAGCTCGGAAAAGAGTATCCGATTGTCATCAACGGCGAGAAAATATCGCTCGGAAGCAAATTTCACAGCATCAACCCGGCAAATAAGTCGGAAATCGTCGGCGTTTTTTCCGAGGCCGATACGGATGCTGAAAATCTGGTCAGCAAAGCCGTCGAAGCGGCGACAAACGCTTTTCAAATCTGGAAAAACGTTTCCGCCGCCGAGCGCGCCGAATATCTTTTCAAAGCCGCCGACATTATTCGCCAGCGAAAGCATTATTTTTCGGCGTGGATGGTTTTCGAAACGGCGAAAACGTGGGCCGAAGCCGACGGCGATACGACCGAAGCGATTGATTTTCTCGAATTTTACGGCCGCGAGATGATTCGCTGGTCGGGAAACCAGCCAATCACGCCATATGCCGGCGAGGATAATCGCTTTGAATACGTTCCGCTCGGCGTCGGCGCGGTTATTCCGCCGTGGAATTTTCCGCTGGCGATTATGGTCGGAATGACGACCGCCGCGATTGTTGCCGGGAACACCGTAATCTTAAAACCTTCGTCGGATTCGCCGACGATTGCCGCAAAATTTATCGAAGTTCTGGAAGAAATCAATTTACCGGCGGGCGTCGTCAATTTCATCACCGGCAGCGCCGAGACGGGCGAAGCGATGGTGACGCATCCGAAAACGCGCTTTATCTCGTTTACCGGCTCGAAACAAGTCGGCCTGCACATCAACGAGCAGGCGGCGAAAACGCGCGAAGGACAACTCTGGATTAAACGCGTCGTCGCCGAAATGGGCGGAAAAGACGCGATTGTCGTGGCCGACGACGCCGATTTGGATTCGGCGGCGACGGGCGTCGTGCAGGCGGCTTTCGGTTTTCAGGGACAAAAATGCTCGGCCTGCTCACGGCTTATTGTCGATGAAAAAGTTCACGATGAATTGATGGAAAAAATCGTCGCGCTGACCAAAAATCTGAAAATCGGCTCGCCGACCGAGCCCGATACGAATATGGCGGCCGTCATCAACGAGCGCGCTTTCAAAAACACTTTGAAATACATCGCCAAAGGTCTGGAAGAAGGCGGGCGCGTTATCGCCGGCGGCAACGGCGATTCTTCGGAAGGATTTTTCATCGAGCCGACGATTATCGACGACGTGCAGCCGAAATCGACGCTCGAACAGGAAGAAGTTTTCGCGCCCGTTTTGGCGGTCATAAAAGCAAAAGACTTTGACCACGCGCTCGAAATTGCAAACGATACCGAATTCGGTTTGACCGGCGCGGTTTATTCGACCGACCAGGGGCGCCTGGAGCGAGCGCGCCGCGAGTTTCACGTCGGAAATCTGTATCTCAACCGCAAATGCACCGGCGCGCTCGTCGGCGTTCACCCGTTCGGCGGCTTTAATATGTCGGGAACCGATTCGAAGGCGGGCGGTCGCGAATATCTTTTGCAGTTTATGCAGGGAAAATCGGTGTCGCAAAAAATTTAGTTTTTTATTGTCTTACAAGCAGGCGAAAAGGCGAAAGTTTTTCGCCTGCTATCTTTTTAAATGTTGAAAACTTAAATTATGAAAAAAACCTTTTTCGCAAAAACTCTCGTTTGTCTCTTAACCGTTTTTTTGTCTATTTCCGCGACATCAGCGCAAAAGAACAAGCCCGTCAAAACAAAGGCAAAACCGATAATTTTTGCCGTTCTGAACGACGGAAAAACGCTTGAGCCGATTGCCGTCATCGATAACGGCAAATTGACGCAGGCCTCGGACGGCGGTGACGACGCCAAAAAAATCGCCGCTTTTGTAAAAACGTATTACCAGCCGAAAACAACTTATCAACTCGTCTTCGGCGGCGCTGGCGACGGAACGGTGACGATTGATAAATCAAATGCGGCCTCGGACTGCGCAAAAAACATGGCTGAAGTCACGACGGTTGCCAAAACCGCGAAATTAAGCGGTCTGGTGATGGGGTTGGCGACCAGCGCGCCGATAAATAAAATTGCTAAAGTTATTCGCCGCAAGCCGACGCCCGCCGAACGCGCCGAAATCGAAGCGCTCGTCCGCGCCGAATACGCCAAACAGAAAGTCTCGGACAATGTTTTGAAAAATCTGCATTATCACAATCTGACAGCGCTCGACGTTGATAATGACGGCAGCGCCGAAATGGTCGGCTCTTTCTGGATTGAAACCGCGCCGACCGAACGCGCTCTGCTTTTCTTTATCGCTGACAAAACGGGCGGAAAATATTCGTTCGGCTACAGCGACTTTAAAATCGTCAAGCAGGACGAAGTGATGAGCGGCAATATAAAAGACCTCGATAACGGCGTTTATAACGAGCTTTTGCTCGACATTCTCGATTACAACGGCGATAAAACGAGCGAGATTTTTACATACGTGGAATCGTTTGAAGGCGCGGGCTTTAATGCTTACAAACGCGAAGGCGGCAAATGGGTGAAGGCGTTCGAAGGCTCGAATTATCACTGCGCTTTCTAAAAATCATTAAATTTGTTGGTAAAAGGCGAAAGTTTTGCGCTTTCGCCTTTTTTCTTTATCATTTAATCAGTTATGAGAATAGTTTTTATGGGAACGCCGCACGCGGCCGTTTTGTCTCTGGAAAGAATTTTGCGCGACGGTCACGAAGTCGTCGCCGTTTACACGCAGCCTGACCGGCCTGCTGGGCGCGGAAACAAGCTGACCGCGCCGCCCGTCAAGGAGTTTGCGCTTGAAAACAATCTGAAAATTTACCAGCCGACGCGGATTAAAACCCGTGAAGCGCTCGAAACATTCAAATCTCTCAATGCGGACGCGGCGGCGGTCGTCGCTTACGGGCGAATTTTGCCCGAAACTTTTTTGCACGCTTTTCCGAAAGGTGCAATCAACGTGCATTTTTCGCTTCTGCCGAAATATCGCGGCGCGGCTCCGGTCAACTGGGCAATCGTCAACGGCGAAACGAAAACCGGCGTGACGACGATGCAGATGGACGCCGGATTAGATACCGGCGCGATTCTTCTGCAGAGAGAAAAAGAAATTTCCGAAATGGAAACCGCGCCCGAATTGATGCGCGAATTGTCAGCGCTCGGCGCAAATCTGCTTTCGGAAACGCTCGCTATGTACGACGAGCTGACCGCGCAGCCGCAGGACGAGCGGGAAGCGACGCTCGCGCCGATGATGAAAAAGGAAGACGGTTTGATTAGCTGGATGCTCAGCGCGCGAGACATTTCAAATCGCGCGCGCGGATTTCAGCCTTTTCCGACCGCTTTCACGTTTTATAAAGAGAAAAAAATGACGATTTGGAAGTGTCAGCCGATAGCAGCCGGCGGTCAGCGGTCAGCAATTGGCGAGATTTTAGAAGCAAAAGGTGATAGGTTACTCGTTTTTTGCGGCGGCGATTCAATTTTGCAGATTGAAGAATTGCAGCTAGAAGGGAAAAGAAGAATGCCGGTGCGCGATTTTCTAAACGGCGTGAAAATCGAATCCGGCGAAAAATTAGGTTAGGGAAATGCGCGAACAAAACGTTGAAATCATCACATTTTATCAATTTAAAAGATTGGAAAATCTGGCGGAAATAAAGGACACGTTGAAAGCGGCGATGCGCGAGCTTTCCGTTTTCGGGACGATTATCGTCGCCGAAGAAGGCTTTAATTCGACGGTAAGCGGCGCGCCGCAAGATATCAAGAAACTTATCGGCGTCCTGGAAACAACTTTTGCGACAAAAATCGTTTATAAATCTTCGTTTCACGAGCAAAATCCGTTTAAGCGAATCTACGTCAAAATCAAACCCGAAATCGTTACGCTCAAGCGTCAGGTTGAAATCGAAAAGGGAACGGGGACGCATGTCGCGCCGAAAGATTGGAACCGGATAATTGAGGACGAAGAAATTTATCTGCTCGACGCGCGCAACGATTACGAATTTCAGGTTGGAACATTTAAAGGCGCGGTCAACCCGAAAACCGAAAAATTCAGCGATTTGCCTGAATTCGTCGAAGAAAACTTAAATCCCGAAAAGCATAAAAAGATTGCGATGTTTTGTACGGGCGGAATCCGTTGCGAAAAATTTGCTCCTTATTTAAGAGAAAAAGGGTTTGAGCAGATATTTCAGCTTGAAGGCGGAATTTTGAAATACCTCGAAGAAATTCCCGAAGCCGAACAACTCTGGCAGGGCGAATGTTTTGTTTTTGACGAGCGGGTTTCGGTCGATGAAAAGCTGCAAAAGGGTAAAGCCGAAGATTTGTCGGTAAAATTAAAATCAAAATGAAAATATCGCCCGCCAGAGTCGCCGCGTTTGAAATTCTCGCCAAAATCGAAAGCGAAAAAGCTTTTTCGTCGGCGCTTTTGCCCGTTTACGAAGAAAAGCTTTCGGTAAAAGACCGCGCGCTTTGTCACGAACTCGCGCTTGGCGTTTTGCGCCGGAAAATTTATCTCGATGCATTAATCGAAAAACTTACCGGAAAAAAAATCGAAAAATTCGACCTGGCCGTTGCGGTTGCATTGCGAATCGGACTTTATCAACTGCTTTTTCTCGACAAAATTCCGGCGCACGCGGCGATAAACGAATCGGTAAATCTTGTCCGGAAAGCAAAAAAGACTTCGGCGAAACCGCTCGTCAACGCGGTTTTGCGGCGCGTTTTGCGCGAAAAAGTCGAGCTTGAATTTGCCGAAGAAATCGAAAAAGTTTCCGTTCGAACTTCGCACCCGCGCTGGCTTTTGGAGAAATGGATTCGGCAACTCGGATTTGAAGATGCGGCGAAGCTTGCGCAGGCAAATAATGAAATGCCGAAACTCGCGTTTCGTTTGACGGGAAAATTTCACGATAGAGACGCGGAAAATCTGAATGGTTTTGAAAAAAGCGAGTTTTTGGAAAATTGCTTTTTTGCCGCAAAAATCGACGCAAATTTACTCGAATTGGCCGAAAACGGCGAGATTTATTTTCAGGATGAAGCATCGCAGATGGTCGCAACTCTTGTCAAAATCGGGAAAGGCGAAAATTTTTTGGACGTTTGCGCCGCGCCCGGAAGCAAAACGACTTTGATTGCGGGGCGCGGAATGCAAAACGCGAAATTGATTGCGGCGGGCGATTTTTACCGCCAGCGCGTCAAAATTTTGCGGGAAAATTGCCGCAAACAAGACACAGAATCTGTCAAAATCGTCCGGTACGACGCCGAAAAATCTCTGCCGTTTGCCGAAAACGCGTTTGATTGGGTTTTAGTTGACGCGCCGTGCACGGGGACGGGAACGATTCGGCACAATCCGGAAATCAGATATTTTTTGAGCGAAAAAGATTTTGCCGAGCTGGCGGAAAAACAACTCGAAATATTGAAAAATGCATCAAAGCAGGTTAAGACAGGCGGACATTTGATTTATTCGACCTGTTCGCTCGAGCGGGAAGAGAATGAATCGGTCGTCGAAAAATTTCTGGCGGGAAATTCCGAGTTTAAAAAATGCGCGCCGCGCGTGCCCGAAAGATTTTTAACCGCCGACGGTTTCGCCCGAACATTTCCGCAGCGAGACGGAATGGACGGTTTCTTTATCGCGGCTTTTGAAAAGCGCGTTTAATTTGATAAAGTTTGAAAAGATTTCCGCTCGTTTGTTTCAATAAAAAATGATAGACTTCCCCGACAGTCGATTTTTCTGCCAGTTTTAAGAGTTGAGAAAGTAAAAAAGTGAGTTTTATAAAAAAAAGCACGTCAGCCTTAGGAAAATTATTCGTTGTTGTTTTGCTCGCCGCCGCGTTTCTGGTCGGAATGGTGAGCGTCGTTTATTTGTCTTTGCAGGGCAGCGAGATAAAAGTGCCGGAAATCGTCGGCAAAGATTTTAACGAAAGCGAAAAAACGCTGACCGATTTGGGTCTGCGCATCAAAAAACGCGCCGACCGATACAGCGAGGAAAAGCCGAACACGATTCTCGAACAGCTTCCGCGACCGGGCGATACCGTCAAAACCGGCCAGATGATTCTGGTCGTCACGAGCAAGGCAAACCCCGAGGGCGAAGAAACTCCGGCGACTATTAAAAAGACGACCGACGAGGACGATACGGAGAAAATCGAAGAATTGATTTCGGATAAACCGAAGAAAAAGACGAATTCGAACACGAATACGAACAAAAAGAAAAGCTCGACGACGCGCGACGTGCTGAGCAATAATTCGAATTCAAACTCGAATTCTTCGAACAGCAACAGCAATTCGTCCGAGACAAACAAATCGACCAATTCGAGCAATAAATCGACGAATCCGACGGACACGAAAAAGCCCGGCGAGACGACCAAACCGGCGGCCAACAAAACGCCGAACGGCGGCGACACGCGCCCGCGCAAGAATCCTTAATTCGTGCAACTGAAAGGTTTTTTTAGGCAACAAAGTAAACAACAAGGCAAACGCGAAAGATAAGAAATGAAATCGAGCCGAAGCGCTTTTGATAAATCGAAAAATGTTTGAAATAGCACCTTCAATTTTATCGGCGGATTTTACGCGCCTTGCCGAAGAAATCAAAGCCGTCGAAGCAGGCGGCGCGCGCATTCTCCACGTCGACGTGATGGACGGTCAGTTTGTCCCGAATATTACAATCGGTCTTCCGGTCGTAAAATCTTTGCGAAAAGCGACCGAATTGACAATCGATTGTCATTTGATGATTGAAGAGCCGAGCCGCTACGCCGCCGAATTCGTCAAAGCCGGAGCCGACATGGTTTCCGTTCACGTCGAAGCGGACGTTCACCTGCAGAGAACTTTGACGGCGATTCGCGAAGCGGGCGCCCAGTCGGGAGTTGCGATAAACCCGGCGACGCCGCTCGTCGCGCTCGAAGAAGCGCTGCCATTTGCCGATTTTGTTTTGCTGATGTCGGTAAATCCGGGTTTCGGCGGGCAAAAATTTATACACACGTCGATTGATAAGCTGCGTCGTCTGCGCCGGATGATTGACGAGCGCGGGCTTCAGACAAAAATCGAGATTGACGGCGGAATCGATGCCGGAAATATTCAAAAAATCGTCGAATCGGGCGCGGAAATAATCGTCGCCGGTTCGGCCGTTTTCGGCGAAGGCAAACCGACCGAAGCCGTCCGCGAATTAATCGACGCGGCGACAGTATGGGTTTGATAATCAATTACGAATTTCAAATTACGAATTACGAATGAAGAAAATAATTTCTTTTAATTCGAAATTCATAATTTGAAATTCGTAATTTAACTAATGAGGTAATTATGTTTTCAGGCAAAAATAAAGTATTTTTCATAATTTTGCTTACAATTTTAACTTTGGTCGTGCCGACTTTGGCGCAGAACAAAAACGACGGCACGCCCACGCAACGTCTCGATGTGATGCGCCAGAAGCTTGAAGGCATGCGCCGCTCGCTGAGCAGCGCGGCCTCGGCTATTCAGGAAGAAAATAAAAGCGACAAGACAAAAAAAGACGATAAAAACGCGGTCAACACGCCGCTCGGCAGGCTTCGCGCACTCGAAAAAGACGTGACCCGTCTTCAGTCGGACGTCACCAATTTACGCGGAAAAGTCGACCGCGCCGAAAAATACGAAATCAGCGACATCGATAATTTTGAAGCGTCCGTCGCGGAGTTTCAGGCACGCGTCGAAACGGCGCTTCTGGAAACGGCCAGCTCTCGTGCAAACCCGACTTCGGACGTCGGCGACAAACGCGACATAAAGAAAAAGAAAAAATTCTTGGGCATTTTCGGCGGCAGCGGAAACGATGAATACGATGCGCTTATCGGAAATGTCGTGCCGGGCCGCGACCGGGAGCTTTTCGTCGTTGCCACGCGCGAAGTCAGAAAAAACAATTATGACGTCGGCCGTCTTCTGTTCCAGACGATTATCACCACTTATCCGGACTCGCCTTATCTTCCGATGGCGAAGCTCGCGGTGGCCGATTCGTTTTTTCTCGAAGGCTCGACCGCTTCTTTGATTCAGGCGGCGGCCGCTTATCAGGATTGGCTGACGTTTTTTCCGACGCATCCGCTGGCCGACCGCGTTTTGCTGAAAATCGGCGAATCCGAGATGCGTCAAATCGGTTTGCCCGACCGCGACGCAACGCGCGCCAAACGCGCCGAACAGCGTCTGAAAGCACTGCTTCAGCAATATCCGAACTCGATTTTGCGCACCGAAGTCGAAAATCGCCTGAAACAGGTGCAGGACAATCTCGGTCTGCACAATCTGTATATCGCCAATTTTTATTACAAACAATCGGTCGATTACAAAAAAGGCGGGCTCAAGGGCGCGCAGTCGCGCTATCGCGAAATTCTGGACAAATATCCGGATTTCAGCTTTATGGACGAAGCGCTTTTCAAACTGGCCGTGACTTATCAAATCGAAGAAGAAACCGACCAGGCGGCGAGATATTTCCAGCAAATCGTTCGCGATTTTCCGAACAGCGAATACGTCGATAAAGCCAAAGAGCAGCTCCAGTTGATGGGCGCGACGATTCCCGAGCCGAATCCCGAAAGAACAAAGGTTCTGCCGCCCGAAGACGTTTCGTTTTTCCAGAATTTCAAAAACGAGTTTTTCGGCGTTTACCCGATGACGATAGATAAAAACGGCGTTTTGATGACGAAGGATTTTGATAAAACGAAGTTTGAATTAATCGACCAGATTATCGAAAATCAGGGCGACATCAACGCTTCGCAGATTCCGCAGTCCTTGACGACGGTGATTTCGCAACGCCAGCAGACACAAACGCAGCCGCAGGAAAAACAGGATAAGCAGGAAAAGAAATAAATCTCATCTGGAATGGAAGAAATTTCTGCCGAAAATCTCGCCGGGCTTGAAAAGCGTTATAAAACGACGGTTTTTATAGTTTCGACGCAGATTCTTTCGGCAGTTATTTTTTTGTGCGCCGCGTGGCTCGTCACAAAAAATCGCGAAACAGTTTCGGAAGATTCCTTTCTCACATTGTGGCTCGTCATTTTGTTCGTTTCCGCCGCGACGTTTGTGCTCCGCCGGCAATTGTTCGGCTGGGAAAGACTAAAAAATAGGACGCTGCTCAAAGGCGTTTCGGGTTTAATCAATACGCTTCAAATCAACTCGATTCTCTTAAATGCGTTTGCCGAAATCGTCTTGATTATCGGGTTTATCATTACGATTTTAAGCGGAAATTTTGTCGATATGCTGCGCTCCGGAGGCATCGCGCTGATTGTTTTCGCCCTGAATTTCCCGCGTCTTTCAATTTGGAAAAAAATCGTTTCTAATCTTGAAAAGGTTTGATAGGATTTATTTTAATGAAAAAAACAAGCTTGATTTCGGCCTTTATTTTTATCTCATCTCAAATCGCTTTCGCACAAACTCCGCAGCCGACGCCGAAACCCGTTTACCCGCAGCAAATCGTTGAAGTTTCCAGAGAAAAGCGCGAGCAGGCTTTTGCCAAACTGCTCGAAGGACAGCGCTATATCTGGAATCTGGGACGGTCGCGCGTTGTCGCGCCCGACGCCGCACTTCTTGCCAAACAAGCTCTGCAAAAGGCCGTCGAGCTCGACCCGAGCTTGGATGAAGCATACACGGCGATGTCAGAAGTTGCATGGATTACATGGTCTGGTTCGGCAAACAGCGCCGATTTAGACGAATCGGAAATGCTGGCGAATATGGCGGTAAAATTAAATCGCAACAATTACGGCGCGCATCATCGTCTGGCTTGGATTTACACGATAAAAAGCGGCATTCGCGACAACAGTCTGGATAAAGCGAGCGCGGAAAAAGCGATTACGGAGTGGAAGGAACTCGCCCGGCTCGACCCGCGCAACGCCGAAGCCTTCGCGTTTTTGAGTGCTTTTTACGAGCGTGCCAATAAGCGCGACGAGCAAATCGACGCGCTGAAAAGATGGCTCGCAGCGGCAAATCCGGTAAATTCCGGTTTTTATCTGGCGATAATGGGACGCGAAGAAAATCTCTTGCCCGAAAGCGCTTCGTTAAAACTCGGAAAGGCGCTGCTCGACGCCGGACAGGCCGGCGCGGCAATCGAGTATCTGAATCGCGCGATTGCCGATAATCCGGGCGACGAAACGGCCATCGAATTGCTTGGCGAAGCGCTCGAATCGGCCGACGCGAGCCAGTTTTCGCCGACCGTCGAGGCCTTGCAGCAAGCGCTTTACGCCAATCCGGAAAGTACTTCCATCATTTCATTGCTGGCGCAAACCGAAGCCCGAAGCGGCAAAATAGACAATGCCGCCAAGGTTTTGCGCGAATCGATTGCGAAATTTTCCGAAACGGATAAAGTCACGGCCGCCAATCTACAGGTTGCGCTCGGCGATATATACGCCGACGCCGAACGATTTGACGAAGCCGTCTCGGAATATCAAAATTCGCTCACGACGCGCGGAATCGAAGATGTTTTGGTCAATGATTCCGACCGCGGATTTGCCGGAATCGTTTACGAAAAGCTGATTCAGATTTATAAAAACGCCAATCGTCCGGCGGATGCGAAAAATAAAATCGAGCAGGCGCGCGCGCTGTTCGGCAAAGACGATTTGTTTCCGGACAAAAAGCTGATTGATTTTTATCGCGAAACAGGCCAAAAAACCGAGGCTTTAGAAGCCGTTCGCACTCTTCGCGCCCGCTTGACGGACGACCAGAGCCTGTTGCGGACGGAAGCGTCGATTTTGACCGAAATGAACAAAGTCGACGAAGGCGTGGCGCTCGTCAAGGCTTCGATGAACAAAAAAGTTTCGGAGACGGCCGCGCCGCAGTATAACGATTTTTCCAATTATATTTTTATCTCGATGCTCTACACCGAGGCGAAACGCGGCAAAGATGCGGCGGGCGCCGCCAACCAAGCTTTTTCGGTCGCCAAATCCGACGAGCAGAAACAATTTGCCAAACTTTCTCTGGCGACGGCGCAACAGGTTTCAGGCGATTTTAAAGGCGCAGAAGAAACTCTGCGCGGCTTGCTCAAACAAACGCCGCGCAATCCGATTGCGCTTAATAATTTGGGCTACTTTTTTCTCGAACGAAACTTAAAATTTGAAGAAGCGCTCGATTTAATCTCGCAGGCGGTTAAAATCGACCCGACCAATCCTTCTTATCTCGACAGTCTCGGCTGGGCATATTTCAAGCTCGGAAAATTTTCGGAAGCCGAAAAATATTTGAAAGAAGCATCGCGCCTGATGACTTCGGCGACAATTTTCGAGCATCTCGGCGATGTCTATCAAAAGCAGAACAAGCCGGAGCTTTCCAAATTCGTTTATCAAAAAGCCTTAAATCTCGCTTCCGACGCGGAAACGGCGGCGCGACTCAAAGCAAAATTAAACAAGTAACTCTTAAACTTGCTTTCCCAAATAAATAAACGCAAAAAATCCGGTTTTAGTTTTATGGAAAAACGGCCGGTTTTTGCTTTTTAAATATAATAGGCAAACTTTTCTTTTTCACTTTGCCCGTCAGCCGATTAAAACTCTAAAAAACTTATCCGATACAGGCGAAAATCGCCAAGTCTTAAATCTACAGATTGAAGGACATTCGAAGTGAGGTCATCAATGAAAATCAAGTTGGTTTCAATTTGTGCGATATTTTTAATTTTTGCCGTAAATATTTTCGCGCAAAGTCTAAATACGAGGCTCGACGGCCTGACCAGACCGCGTTTGACGGAAACCGACAAAAAAGAAAATAAAACAATAAACACCTCGGAGCTTGAAAAGCTCGCCCTGACGCTCATTAATAAAGAACGCGCGGCGATGAATTTGAAAGATTTGGTGTGGAGCGACGACGCGGCGAAAGTTGCACGTCTGCATTCGCGCAATATGGCGGAAAATTTCTTTTTCAATCACAGGGGATTGGACGGTTTGATGGTCGATGAGCGCGCTTATTCGCTCGGAGTCAAGAAATGGCAGGCGATTGGCGAAAATATAGCCTTTAATCGCGGCTATGACAGCCCGACCGAATTTGCCGTCGAATGCTGGATGAATTCGGCCGGTCATCGCGCAAATATCCTCAACAATCGCTGGACGGAAACGGGAATCGGCGTCGCCGTCGCGTCCGACGGAGCGTTTTATTTCACGGAGGTTTTTCTCGAAAGAAAATAAAAAATGTAAAAATCGAGCTAAAAGGTGAAGCGAATTTGCTTCATCTTTTTTCTTTTTCTATG
>DASWRI010000011.1:0-31303 GCA_036403235.1 Pyrinomonadaceae bacterium
GGATTGGGAGAGACCGTAAACGATGCCTGCCCGTTTCCCGTCTGCTGATTGCTCGTTACCTGTATCCAGTTGGCCGCAGTCTGCGCCTGCCACGAACACACGCTCCCCGCCGTTACCGTTATGTTCCCGTTTCCGCCCGAACCGCCGAAATTGAGTGCGGTTTGATTTAGCGAGAAAGGACAGCCCGACGGCTGTTGGATTTGAAACGTCCTTACTAAAACGCCGTTCGACACGTCGATTGTGCCTGCTCGCCCGCCTTCCATATTGGCGGCTACGGAAAAAGCCACAGTTCCGCTGCCGTCCCCGCCGGAATTCGAATTAATCGTTATAAAACCGGAACTCGTCGAAGCCGACCACGAACAGCCCGTCGGCATATTGATGGCAAAATTTCCGCTCCCGCCCGTTATCGGAAACGCCTGAACTGTCGGCGAAACCGTAAATTGGCACGCCGTCGCCGAGCTTTGAATATTCAGACTCCAATTTCCCGCAATACTGCCGATATTTTCTCCGCTATCGTCGACGATATACAGTTTCCAGACGCCGTTCGGCGGGCTGCCGTAAAAAGCATTAAGCGTCGTGCCGCTCACACCGGACGGCGCGGGCGCGGGAAATGCGTCTCCCGGCTCGAAATCAGTCGGCTTGAAAGTTCCTGAAACAAGTTGAGAATTGTCGGGTAAATTAGAAGCCGCGGTATCGTCGAATGTAAAATTCAGCCCGCCGACCTCGGTGTTTCCGCCGACGTCCGACATCAAGACAATCCGTCTGCCGCTCGGTGAAACGAGCATAATATCAACGTCGTCGGGCGATGTATGACTGAAGTTATTTATTGTAACCTTAACGCTTGTCACGTTGCCTGTAAGACCGGTAACCTGCACGCTCGACGGATACGGCTCGGCATTGCCGGTGGCCGGAATTGTAATCACGTCGGCCGACGTTTGAATCGCTATATTCCAGCCGCCCGAGAGACTTCCGGCGTTGTTGCCGCTGTCATCGACCAGAAAAAGCTGCCACGTGCCGTTGGCCGGAGAACCATTAAACGCCGAAAGTTTTTGGCCCGTCGATGCTCCGCCGGGCGCCGGCGCCGGAAACGAATCTCCGGGCTCAAAATCCGTCGGCCTGTAACTTCCCGAAACAATCGAAGCGTTATCAGGCAAAGAATCAGTCGCCGCGTCTTCGATAGTTAAATTGACATTGCTGACCGGATTTGCGCCGCCGACGTCAGACATTAAAACGACTTTGCGGCCGTTTGGCGCGACCAGCATTAAATCGACGTCATCGGGCGACGCGTGACTGAAATTTATCAAATTTACCTGCATTCCGATTATCAGGCCTTCATGATTCGTAACATTTATCTCCGAAGGATAGACGGAAGCCGGGCCAACGTCGGGAATCGAAATCGCATTTGTGTTTTCGCCGGAAATGGCGTTGATAATAGTTAGGCTCCAGCCGCCGGAAAAACTGCCCGTATCGGCGCCCAAATCGTCGACGACGAAAAGACGCCACGCGCCGTTCGGGTTCGTATCGTTAAAAACCGAAAGCATCGAAGTGCCGGAAGCGGCCGGCGCGGGCGCCGGAAAAGCGTCGCCGAGCGTGATGTTAGTCGGCTGAAAAGTTCCCGTGACGAGCTGGCCGGCATCGGACAAAGGAGTGGCGGCCGCATCGTCTAAAGTTAGATTAATCGAGGCTGTATCGCCCGAACCGCCGACGTCGGACATAATGACCGCCGTCTGGCCGCCGGGGCCGACCAAAAGAACGTCGACATCATCCGGAAAAGTGTGTGAAAACCCGTTTAGCGTGACGGTTATTTTAGCAATTCGACTTCCGACGTTGCTGACGTTTATCGTCGAAGGATACGGAGAGGCGGCGGCGACATCATTAATAGTTATCGGGTTCGGATTTGTAAACGTGACGCTGTTGGTGGGAATTGCCGACTCTTCCGTCACTTGAATGCTGTCGATGCGCCAGCCGACGCCGCTTTCCAACATATCCGTTCCGTATCGCCAGCGAAAGCGCACGGTTTGATTAGCCATATTTGACGGCAAAGCAACCTGCGTTGTCGTATATGATGGCATAGAGCCCGTCCATGCCGGCCGGCCGACGAGCGGATTTCCGTCCGCAACGTTGATTATAGGCATTTGATAGCCGCCGGCCAGAAAAGCGCCTCCGGCCGCCAAAATATCCTGAAACTCGCCGCCGTTGAGGCTGACTTCCAGAACGCCGCCGTCGTATCCGGGAGTCGGCTGGGTCTGCATCCGGTGTTTGAAAGATAATTTATGAATTCCGCTGCCGAGGGCTATCGGCGGCGATGTAATTTCGGTCTGACCGGCAGTCGGCGGGTTGCCGGTAAAAATCGTATTCAGCGGCGTGTCCCAATCGAGCGCAGAAGTAGAAAAAACCGTATGTTCATTGGTTGCTGAGGATGTCCAGTTGGCCGGAAGCTGCGGCGCGCTTGCGCCGTCGAAATTTTCGCTGAATATAACCGCCGAAGGACTGATTTCATCATTCGTTTTGCTTTCCGCAAATTTTGTTTGAGATAAAAACGCCGTAAAACTGAAGACGATAATTCCGAAAACCGACAGCAGTAAAACAAACCGCCGGCTCGAGCCGATTGAATATTTTTCCCTTTTCATATGTTCTTCCCTTGAATGTCAATAAATTTATGCAAGCATAAATTTCCCCGAAGCCGTCTAAAAAACGTATGCCGCCGGGACGGCCTTGTCAGTCGATAAACCCCAATCTTCGATGCGCACCGTTCCGCTGCCCGAATTCAGAATAAACCAGCGCCCGATGCGGAAAACGGCGATGTCGGTTTTTCCGTCGCCGTCATAATCGGCCGGAACCGGAACGTCGGTCGCTATTCCGAATTGCTGCGCGCCGTAATTCGTATTCGGGTCGAGCGACGTGTACCAGGTACGGTTCGAGGGTCTGTAAACCGCCGTGTTGTCGCGCCCGTCGCCGTCAAAATCGCCCGTCACGGCGATGTCTCCTCCGTTTCCGAACTGTCTCTGGACAAGCGAATTATCGCTGCTTTGCTGAATAAACCAGAAACTCTGCGCGCCGGCGCTCGCGCCCGCCCGGTAAACGGCCACGTCCGTCTGACCGTCGCCGTCATAATCGGCCGGAACCGGTTTATCGTTCGGATTGCCGAATTCCAAAATTCGAAACGCGCCGTTCGAGCTGCGAAGGATATACCATTTACTTTCCGCCGGACGATAAATCGCCAAATCCGCGCGCCCTTCGCCGTCATAGTCGGCGGGAATCGGTATATCGCCGTCCAATCCCCAATTATCGATGCGAATGGTCGAGCTTTGACTGTTGAAAACAAACCATGTGCCCGAGCGATAGACGGCAAAATCCGTTTTGCCGTCGCCGTCGTAATCGGCCGGCGTCAATTTATCGCCGTTTTGCCCGAAATGGACGCCGATGAGCGAATTGCTCTGACTGCCGAGGGTATACCAATTTCCCTCGGACGGGCGAAAAACAGAGATGTCCGCCTTGCGGTCGCCGTCAAAATCGAATTTCCTGCCGGGCGCGCCTGCCTGATTGACGGTAAACGAGCGCGCGCCGACCGTGACGGTCGCGCTTCTCGTGTTTGCGGTCGGATTCGGCTGAACGCTAAACGTCGCCGCGCCGTCGCCCGTCTGCATCGCCGAAGTTATCTGAATCCAATTTGCGCCGCTCGTCGCCTGCCACGAGCAAACGCTTCCGGCCGTCACCGATACGTTTCCGTTTCCGCCCGCACCGCCGAAATTAACCGTCGTTTGATTTAATGAAAAAGGGCATCCGGACGGCTGCTGGATTTGAAACGACCGCACCGTAACGCCGTTCGAAACATCGATTGTGCCCGTGCGCCCGCCGCTCATATTCGGCGCGATTGAAAAATTAATCGTCCCGTTTCCGCTGCCGCCGGCGCTCGAATTTATATTGATAAAATTCGAGCCGGTCGAAGCCGACCAAGAGCAGCCCGCGGGCATATTGATAGCAAAACTTCCGCTCCCGCCCGTTATCGGAAACGCCTGAACGGTCGGCGAAACCGAAAAGAGACAGGTATTTACAGAGGTTTGCAGATTCAGACTCCAGCCGCCCGCAATGCTTCCCAGATTGTTGCCGTTATCATCGACGACATATAGTTTCCAGACGCCGTTCGGCACGCTTCCGAAAAAAGCATTCAGCGTCGTGCCGCTGACACCCGGAGGAGCAGGCGCGGGAAATGCGTCACCCGGCTCGAAATCGGTCGGCTTGTAAACGCCCGACGTGAGCGGCGCATTGTCCGGCAAATTGCCGGCGGCAGCGTCATCGAAAGTTAAATCCAATGCGCCGACTTCCGCGTTTCCGCCGACGTCCGACATCAGCACAATTCGTCTACCGTCCGGTGCGGCCAGCATAATATCGACGTCGTCGGGCGAAGTATGGCTGAAATTTGAAATTGTCACCGTTGCCTTTGAAACGTGTCCGGGCAAGCCGGAAATCAATTTATCCGACGGGTAAGGCTCGGCCGCGCCGGAAAGCGGAATATTGACGACATCCTGCGAAGTTTGAATGGCGATGCTCCAGCCGCCCGAAATGCTTCCGGCATTGTTGCCGGCATCATCGACCAGAAACAATTTCCACACGCCGTTCGGGTTTGTACCGTTAAAAGCCGAGAGCATCGAACCGGTCGGCGCATCCGACGGCGCGGGCGACGGAAATGTGTCGCCCGGCTCAAAATTTGTCGGTTTGTAAATGCCCGACGAAAGAAACGTAATGTCGGGCAGCGATTCGGCGGCAAAATCGTCAAACGCCAGAGAAAGATTGCTGACCGGATTTGCGCCGCCGACGTCGGACATCAAAACGACTTTGCGGCCGTTTGGCGCGACCAGCATTAAATCGACGTCATCGGGCGACGCGTGACTAAAATTATTCAAAAAGACGATGACATTTGAAACCTGCCCGACTTGATTGGCAACGTTTATTTCCGAAGGATACGGCGCGGACGAGCCAAATTCCGGAATGGAAATGGCCGCCGAATTTTCCGCCGCCGCGCCGACGACCTGAACCGTATCAATCCACCAGCCGCTGCCGCTGCCTTGATTGTCCGTCGCAAAACGCCAGCGAAATTGAATCGTCTGGCGAACGACGCTCGGAGGAAGATTTATTTCGGTCGTGACGTAACCGTTTGAAAAGCCCGTCCACGCCGCGCGTCCGGCGATTGGACTCAAAGTTTGCGTGCTTATCGGTCGGTTGTAAGCGCCGCTGACAAACGTGCCGCCGGCGTTCGTGATGTCCTGAAAAAAGCTGTCTCCGATTTTGATTTCCAGAACGCCGCCGTCAAAATCGAGCTGCGAATTATATAAATGTCTGAAAATGAGCTTGGCGGAGCTTCTGCCGATTCGGATTGGCGGCGAAACGAGGTCGGACGTGCCGACGCTCGCCGGGTCGTTTGTAAAAACGGCGTTGGCGGGCGTGTCGGGCATCGAAGTCTGCGTCGCGAACGACGAATTTTGCGCTCCGCTCGTCGCAATCGTCCAGCCGGCGGGTAGCGCCGGAGCGGTCACCGAGTCGAAATTTTCGATAAATCCGGTCAGCGGCGCGGGCGGACTATCGACGACCTGAATGTTGTCAAGCCGCCAGCCGAGACCGGCGAGGCTCGCATCCGACCCGAAACGCCAGCGCAGTTTGATATTTTGATTTTCGGCGCTCAAAGGCAGATTTACCGTCGTCAAAAGATAGCCGTTCGAATTTCCCGTCCATGCAAATCTTCCGACGAGCGGATTGGAGCCTGAGCCGATTGTCTGAACATAACCGCCCGTCACAAAATTACCGCCCGCCGTCAGGATATCCTGAAATGCGCCGCCCGCGATGCTGATTTCCAGAACGCCGCCGTCGCCGCCGACAACGCCGGCTTCGGTTTGATAAATGTGTCGAAACGTCAGTCTCGCCGGCACATCGCCGAGCAGGATGTCGGGCGAAGTGATTTCTGACGAACCGGCGGTCAAAGGCTCGTTGGTAAAAATGCTGTTCGGCGCCGAATCGGGATTTATGTTTGAAGAAATAAAAAGCGCGTTTTGTCCGGTTCGCGAAGTCGTCCAGGCGGCGGGAAGCTCGGGCACAGTTAAAGTATCGAAGTTTTCGCTAAACCTGATTATCTCGGCATTGACATCATCCGGCTGCGCCTTGACGGGAACAGGTTGAAACCAGATGGCGCAGAGACTTAAGGCGAGCAAACCGGTAAGAGTCAAGACACATAATCTCGAATAAAAGGTGTCGGTGGAGTATTCCCCGTTCATTAAATTCACCTCTATCGAATATGCAGAAAATCAAACAGTTCGTGTTTGAAACTGCAAGAGTTTAACCAGACCAACAGACAAAGAATAGGAAAGCGTATCGGAAAATTATCAACTTTTTTGTCTCAATTGGCAAGAACTTTTTTTGCAGAGCAGTTTTTTTAAAATCAGCCTGATTTGCCGTCGAAAAATCTTGCCTTTTGGCTGCGAAAGAGTTATAAAGAAAGTTATTTCTGTTGGTAAAGGTATTCTCCTTGTTGTATGTGAACAATTATTGGACTTGATTTATCAATCAAGATTCTTGGAGGGAAAATCTAATGTTAGCCGGATACGATGATTATCGCCGATTTCATCTTGTGATGTTTTGCGGCGTTTTTTTGTGTCTTTTATTGTCCGGCGCGAGCATTCTGGCAAATACGATGCCTGAAGACGCGCCTATTCTTATGAGTCAGCCGGATTCTACCAAGGCTTTAGCCGGAAGACCGACTAAACGCGGGGTTGATACATCAATCAAGATTTTTCCGCCCGGTGCGCGAACGACGATTACGCTGTTCGTCACGAATCTCGATTTGCTCGAAGGCGAAGGCGCAAAGGCTTTCCGCGCCGAATTGGAAGACGCGCAGCATTTTCGCCACCCGCTCGAAATCATTTCTTTTGAGCCGACGGCGGAAAACAAATGGGTTTACGCTTTAACGGTTCGGCTGAATGACGGAATCGGCGACGTCGGCGACGTTCTCGTTCGCGTTACGCGTCGCGGAATGACGAGCAATCGCGTGCGGCTTTCAATCGGCCACGAAAGCAAAATTCGTGACGACGAAGGCGCCGCGCCGACGCCGAATCCGATTGAGCCGGTGAGAACCGAAAATCGCGTCGGTCTGCCGTGGACGGGCGACCGCGTGCGCTTTATGGAGCAGGCTACTTTCGGCGTCAATTCGGCGCTTGAACTGCGTTTGCGGCGCATCGGCTACAGCACCTGGCTCGAAGAGCAGATGGAACAAAGATTCGATGCGGGCAATGCCGAGCGCTATTCGACGTTTCCGTATCCGAACTACTCGCCGGTTTCGATTGTCGTCAACGAAGGCTGCCCCGACGCGGCCAAAAGAGTTTCCTGCACGCGCGATAATTACTCGATGTATCCGCTGCAAAACTGGTTTTTCAAGGAAGCGCTCTACAGCGACGACCAGCAGTTGCGGCGGCGCATCTCGTGGGCTTTGAGCCAGATTATGGTCGTTGGCGGACGCGAAACCGTGCAATCGGGACGAATGCTGCCTTATATCCAGATACTCGACGCCAACGCGTTCGGCAGTTACCGGTCGTTGCTTGAAAAAATCACGCTCAACCCGGCGATGGGAAATTATCTGGATTTGGCCATCAGCACGAAGCAGAATCCGAACGAAAACTACGCGCGCGAGGTTTTGCAGCTTTTCAGTATCGGCGTCGATATGCTTAATCAGGACGGCACGCCGATGCTCGACGGTCAGGGAAACCGTATCCCGACATATAATCAGGAAACAATCAATAATTTTACAAAAATCTTTACCGGCTGGACTTTTTGCCAAAATCCGTCGGTTTGCCCAAGCGTCACGCTCGGCGTGGTCAATTATAAAGACCAGATGATTTCCAACGCGGCCAATCACGATACGACGCAGAAAACTCTGCTCAATTATCCGGGCGCGACTCCTGTAATTCCCGCCGGGCAAACGGCCGGACAAGACCTTAACGCCGCGCTTAACAACATCTTCTATCATCCGAACGTCGCGCCGTTTATCAGCAAGTTGTTGATTCAGCAGCTTGTTACGAGCAACCCGACGCCTGCCTATGTCGAACGCATCGCAAATGTTTTCGATGATAACGGGCGCGGTCAGCGCGGCGATTTGAAATCCGTCATTCGTGCTATCCTGCTCGACCCGGAAGCGCGCGGAAACTTGAAGACCGACCCCGATTACGGCAAACTGCGCGAACCCGTTTTGTTTATAACCGACGTTCTGCGCCCGTTTAACCCGCAGTCGCAGGCCGTGACTTCAACCGTCGTTGCGTGCAACGGTCAAAGCGACGGCATTCTTAACGGAAACACATTGATTCTCGACCAGGACGTTTTCAATCCGCCGACCGTATTTAATTACTATCCGATGGATTATAGAATCCCGAACACGCCGCTCGCCGGGCCGGAGTTCGGCATATTCTCGACCGGAACGGCGCTCAAACGCCCGAATTTCGTCAATCAATTTCTGCCGCCGAACAATAATCCGGCCGCTCCCGGCGTGGTGACGGTTAACATCAACGCGCCCGAGAGCACGGCTAACGCGGGTGTATTTATTCCGTGCGGAACGCGAATTGATTTGGCTCGTCTGCAAACGCTCGTGACCGATGACACGACCGGCGCGCTTCTGGTCGACACGCTCAACCGTGAATTAATGCACGGCTCGATGTCGTCGCAGATGAGAAACGAAATTTTAACGGCCGTTCAGGGCGTCGTTTCGACCAACACGTTGAAACGCGCGCGAACGGCGCTTTATCTGGTAGCGACTTCGTCGCAGTTCCAAGTGCAGAGGTGAGAATTATGAAAGAAAACAGAAGAAAATTTTTGAAAACATCTTGCCGCGCTTTGAGTATGACGGCGCTCGCCACGCAGATGCGGCATTTCGGCCTGGTGAACGCGCTCGCGCAGGAAAAGGCGGAAGCCGCGCCGGAAGTCGAATACAGAGCCATGGTCTGCGTTTTTCTGTCGGGCGGCAACGACAGCAATAACATGGTTGTTCCCAACTACGACGAAGGCTACAATTTATACGCGGCGGCGCGCTCGTCGCAGGGCCTGGCGATTCCGCGCGCTAATCTGCTGCCCATTACGCCGCCGAGCATGGGCGGGCAGGTTTACGGATTTCATCCGAATCTGACCGAGCTCCACGGGCTTTGGGGACAAGGCAAGGTCGCCGTCGTCTGCAATGTCGGCTCGCTGACGCAGCCTTTGACCAGAGCGGAGTATCAATCGGGCGCGCCGCGACCGTATCAGCTTTTTTCGCACTCCGACCAGGTCGAGCAGTTTCGCACGGCGATTTCGAGCTTTAAGTCGACGACCGGCTGGGGCGGGCGAACGGCCGACCGCACGACCGGTCTAAACGTCGGGTCAGCGATTCCGTCGATTACGTCAGTTGCCGGAGCGACCGTTTTCAGCGTCGGCGGCAACACGTCGCCGTTGATTGTCTCGCCCGCGCCGACGCCGCTCAATCAGGTTTTGACCTTAAACGGGTTCGGCACGACCACCGACGAGGTTGCGCGACGCACGTCGATGGACAACATTCGCCAGCAGGATTTGAATTTTACGATGATTCAAAACGCGAGCGTCGAGACGCAAAAGGCAATCAACGTCAGTCTGCAGCTCAATACCGACCCGGTTTTGACGGCGACTTTCCCGAATACCTCTCTCGGCAATCAACTGCGGCAGGTCGCAAAGCTGATGAAATTCAGGACTTCGCTCAATATGAGCCGCCAGATTTTCTATGTCCAGGTCGGCACTTTCGACACGCACACCGGCCAGATTGCAAATCAGGGCAGCTTGTTTACGCAGGTCAGCCAGGCGCTCAAGGCGTTTTACGACGAAACGGTGGCGCAGGGCATCGCGTCGCAGGTGACGACCTTTACCGTTTCCGATTTCAACCGGACGCTCAATCCGGGCGCTTCCGGCTCGAACGCGGGCTCAGACCACGCCTGGGCCGGGCATCATCTCGTCATGGGCGGCGCTGTTCTCGGCGGCAATTTCTACGGCCGACCGACATCGAACGGCACGTTTTTTCCGACGCTCGTCAACGGCGGGCCGGACGATGCCGAAAGCCGCGGGCGTTTTATCCCGTCGGTCGCCATCGAGCAATACGCTTCGACTCTATCGCGCTGGTACGGGTTGACGGACATTGATATTCCGTTTGTTTTCCCGAACATCAATAATTTTACCGGCTCAAATCTGGGCTTTATGATGTAAGGGCAGAAGTCTGAAAATAACAAAAAAAGCGGTTGGTGAATTTCATCAATCGCTTTTTTATTTGGGGATTTTTTTCTGCGTCTCGACGGTGAAAATCCCGCAATCTTTGGATTTCCCGTGTTTGGCGTTATATTTTTTGTGTTTCCCTCGAAATTAAAATTTTATGCGGAAAACAAACGTCTAATTTTATCTGAACGCCGATTGCGCTTTTGTTCGGCTTGCTCGCGATTTCCGCCCTTTCGATTTTCTGGACTTTCGCCTATTTTCGCCCGAAACGTGACGGACTGCTGGCGGCGTAAAAAAAAAATTTTGCGACGTCGCCGCCAGCAATTCGTCGCACGTCTCGCTCATCTGACTTAATCCGTTTTTGTCTTCAAGCTGCGGCTGTGAGCGCCAGAAATCGCGAAATTCGGTGACGATTTTCCGGCTCGCCGCAAACTTTAAGTTTTTCAGCTGCCTGATTGCTTCCAGCGTTTTCGAATACCGATTCCGCAGGTTCTCGGTTTTATCGTAATCTTCCATATTGTTCCACCAGTCTTCTTTCAGAACAGTCGCGGTCGCTTTCCAGAATTTTAATTCTTCACCGACTATTTTGATTAATTCGCCGCCGATTTTTTCGCCGCCCGCCTTTGCTAAAGATTCGATAATGTCGGCGTGAATTTTCAATAAAGATTCGTCCGCGAGCATTTTGCGCAAAATTGTCAGAGCGGATTTGCCGCATTTTTGCAGCTCGTCGAGCGCGTTCTGCCTGATAAAATCCGTGTCCGTATAAACAAATCGCTCGAGAGCTTCGGCTCTTTTGGCTTTGTCTTTTATTTTCAGGACATTGTTGAATGAGTTTTGAAGCTCGATTATCTCAAAAGCTTTGTCCCTGATTTCCGTTTCCGACTTTTCGAGCTCGATAAGAACGCTCGCTCCCGGATTCATCACCTGAATAAAACCGAAGGCTTTCCCCGCTTCGAGCCAGACGACGGAAACGTTCATATCTCCGAACAAGGCGGCCGACTTCCATTTATCGCTTCTCGCGTCTTTTTTCAGAAACAAAATCATCTTCGCGCCGGAAACGTAGCGCGGCGCGGTCGTCTTTTCATCCGAATCCCACTCGTCTTCGACGAGCCGCGAATCGTCGGACTTGAACGAGGCGAGCTCCGGGACGGAAATCGTCTGATTTGTGTAAAGCTCGCCTTTTAAGTTTTCGAGAACGGTAAAGTTCCCGTCAATCTCGTCGCCTTCAGTGGCAACAACCACTTCGGTCGCGTTCCAGGCGCTGTATTCGAGAGAAAACGATGGCCGGATTGCGGCCTTTGTTTCGAACGACGTCAGAAGAAACAGCAGCGCGAGCGCGAAAAATTTTATTTGCATAGCTTTCCTTTTATTTCTGAAAATTCTGCCGCTTACTGTATAATGATGCACAAATTATGCGTTTTGTTTTCTCGCGACGATTTTATATTTTGCTGGCAATCGGCTTTGTCCCGCTCTCGTTTTCGTGGAATTTTCCCGAGCTGCGTTATTTCGTTCTGGCTTACGACGCGCTTTTGATGGCGCTCGCCGTCGTCGATTATTTCGTCAGCCGACGCTTGCCCGAAGAGCTTACGGCAAGGCGCGAATTTGACCGCAAATTTGCCATCGGCGACGAAACCGATATCAAATTAATCGTCGAAAACGCTTCGGAAAAAGACTTTCATTTAAGAATAAAGGACGAATTTCCGCCCGAAATGATTTTGAGGGAAAGCCGCGAAGTCGATTTTACGGTCGAAGCGCAGAGCTTTGCCGAGTTTTCTTACGGATTGACGCCGCCGCGGCGCGGAAACTACAAGTTCGGACGCATCGCCGTCCGGTTTCTTTCACGGCTCGGTCTGGTCTGGTGTCAGACGACTCTCGGCCGGGAGGAAACCGTTAAGGTTTATCCGAATATGCGTCGCGCGCGCGAAATGGAATTAAAAGCGCTCGGCGCGCATTCGTTTCTGGCGGTTCAGCGAAAAGCGGTTCTGCGCGGCGAAGGTCGCGAGTTTGAATCGATGCGCGATTACGTGCGCGGCGACGAGCTGCGGCATATTTCGTGGACGGCGACGGCGCGGCGCGGGAAATTGACGACCAGACAGTATCAAATCGAGCGCGAGCAAACGTTGACAATCGCGCTCGACGCCGGACGCCTGATGACCGGACGCATCGGCGACGAAACGAAATTCGACACGGCGATTCACGCATCCTTAGCGCTGATGTCGGCGGCGATGCGCGGCGGCGACAACTGCGGCATAATCGTTTTCGGCCGCAAGGTCAGAAAGTTTCTGCCGCCGAAAAAAGGCGTCGACCACATCGACGCGGTTCTCGAAGCGCTGCACGATTTAGAGCCCGAATTGATTGAGCCGTCCTATGCGCGCGCGTTTCAGTTTATCGCCGCCAACACGAAAAAGCGTTCGTTTATCGTAATCCTGACCGATTTGGTCGATAAGGAAAGCTCAAAGGAACTTCTGACTTCGCTCAAGCTCCTGCGCCCGCGTCATCTTCCGCTCGTCGTTACCATCGGCGACCGCGACTTAAACGCGACCGTCAGCGAAAAACCCGTAGAAATACGGGACGTTTTCACGCAGTCGGCGGCCGAAGAAATTATTCACCAGCGCGAATCGGCTCTGCGTCTGGTCGAAACGCTCGGCGGTCTGGCGCTCGACGTCACGACCAACTCGCTCGCGCCGCGGCTTCTGGAAAGCTATTTGAGAGTAAAAGAAAGAGGTTTGTTATAAAAAATCGTCGCCCGGATGTAAAATATGCGGGTGATTTTTGGGCGGTTAAAACTCCGGGTCGATACAACTTGTTTTTAATCTCGCCGCATCTCTCAATTCAAAAAAAGAAAAGGAGTGCGCTATAAAATGCCGCAGACAAAAATAAAAAAACTTTTGCAGAATATATTCGTCGCCGCAATTTTTGGCGGTTTGTTTTTTGGCACGCAGCCGCTAATTTCGGCGCAAAACAGCCGGCTCACCGAGATTTCCGCGCAGGTCGTCAAAATCGATTCCGGCGAGATTGTCGATAATTTGACCGCCGGTGATTTCCGGCTCTATGAAAACGGGCGAGCGCAAAAAATCGTTTCGGTCGAGCGCGAAACCCGCCCGCTTTCCATCGTCATCGCTTTTGTCACCAATCCCGGCAGCTGCCCTGATGGTCTGACAAACAATGCTTCGAGGCTGGCGGCGGCGTTTCAAAAAATTTTGACGGCAAACGAAGATTTGGCGATTGTCATGACCGATAAAAACGGCTCAATCGTGCGCGGTTTTGGACGTGCCGCGGCGTCTCTCGGCGAGGACTTTGCAAAAGCCGAAAACATCGCCGGAAAAAATTCTTTTCCGCCCGTTTTTAACGACAATAATCCGAACGTAAACTCCAACGGCGGCGTTTACGAAATTTATCCGCTGCCCGCGCTGCAAATGGCGGTCAAGCTTTTGCGCGAAAACGCTCCGCGGGCGAGCCGACGGGTAATTTTGTTCGTCAACGCGCTGGAAAATACGAATGTCGGCAAAGCTGACGCAGGACGCGCGCTGCTGCACGATTTAATCAGTGAGCAGACGACTCTGGCGTGGCTCGGCAGCGGAGACGACGAAAAATCCTTCGATTTGGCGGGCGCGCCGTTCGGCAAACGAAAATTTTATCTCGGAATGACGGATTTCAGCGGCGGCGAATCGCAGCCCTGCAAAGCGCAGAAGCCGGTTATCGATTTGTTCAGCAAGCCGCGCCCGACGCCTTCCGTCCAGGCGGAAGACGAACTGGCAGAGCTTCTCGACCGCCTGCGCACGCGCTATCACATCAGCTATCGTTCAAATGACGCCGTCGGCGACGAGCTGCGCGGTGTCCGGCTCGAATTAAACGGCGCGGGCAGAAACGACAAAAACACATTGATACATTATCCGAAAGCGGTGCACGCGGCGCGATAAGACACTAATCTCGCCGAAACCCGCTCGATTTATCGTTTTATCGCGCCGGCAATTGATATTTTTGTATTTCAGGCAGTATGAAAAAACTCGGCGTTTTTTTTATTTTAACCATCCTTTTTATAATTTCGATTCGCGCTCAAACGCAGGCAAATGAATCGTGCGGGCTTTTTCCGATAAGACAAAACGATGCATACATCAACTCGAAAGGCGAATTCGTCTGGCAGCCGACAAAATAATTAATTGAAGAAAATGAATAATCCCGACAATCTCCTGAACTTTGTCGAATGGGACGTGCGAAACTGGTCGGCCGCGCTGGATTTCTGGCTGGCAAATTCGGCACACGGCCTTAAGGACGCGTCGGTTCTCGAAATCGGCAGCAATTTCGGAGGACTTTCGCTGTGGCTGGCGTCGAAAGGCGCGAAAGTCGTCTGTTCGGACGTTAACGGAGCGACCGAAAAAGCCGTGCTCCGGCATCGAGCGGGCGGCGTCTCCGATTCAATCGAATACGAAGCTATCGACGCGACGAATATTCCATACGCGGAAAAGTTTGACATCATCGTCTTTAAATCCGTTCTCGGCGATATCGGCGACAAGGGGCAGCAGGCGAAAGCTTTAAGAGAGATGCACAAGGCGCTGAAAAAAGGCGGCGAGCTGTTTTTCGCCGAAAATCTGGTCGCATCGCCCGCGCATATGTTTTTCCGACGGAAAATGATTAAGTGGGGCACGATGTGGCGCTACGTGACCGTCGATGAAATGAAGGAATTTCTCAGGCCTTTTTCGCACGTCGATTTTCGTATATTCGGTTTCGCGGGCGCTTTCGGAAGAAGCGAAACGCAAAGAAATCTGCTCGGGCTCGCCGATAAAGTTCTGTTTGACCGCATCGTTCCGAACAAATGGAAATATATTATTGCCGGAGTGGCGCGAAAATAGCTTTGGACAATCGTGCCGCGTTTTTGAAAACTCATTCGAGATTTGTTTTAAAAATTCAGGAGGAATAGACGATGGAAAATCAAATTTTTGAGCTGCGGGCATTGGAAAGACGCACTCGAAAACTTGAGCGGCGGCTGCGCCTGCCCGTTTCCGGCTGGCTGCTGACAATCGGCTTGATGACGCTGTCCTCGTAGATTTGGAAATCGGAAGCGCAGCAAACGACTGCGACGAAATCGCTGCGCGTTTCCGAATTGGTCGTCGATTCAAAAGGCGTTGAACGCGGCCCGCGCGGGCAAAAAGCGGCCAAATAACGTCAGGCGGAAAATCTTTCGATTGGAAAGGCTGCCGGACAAGTTGTTAAGCCTAAAAATTTTATTAAACGGCAAAATATCAGCCGCTCGTCTCCAAAGAGATTGGCGGCTGATATTTTTTGATGAGGTTTTATGAGGAAAACTTTTACGGCATTATAAAGCCGTTAAAGAATCTCGGTTTTAAGCGAAATGCATAGTAGACGGGCACGAAAATCCATCGGCCGCTCGAACAGTAGACTGCTGCTTTGCTTCATTACTGTTTTTTTCTAACTCTCGTAATTTTGTGAAAAAGAACGCACTTCGGCTTTCAAACAGTGCGAGGCCGGCCCGGAAAAAGACAATCGTCCGGAAATTTTTCGGGCGTGACGTCTCAATCGCTTAAATCCGCATTTAATTTTACCGGCCGATAAAAAATATTTTTGTTGCATCTGCGCGGGCTTTATTGTATAAGTGTTGCACAAATACGTTTTATTCTTCTGCATTAATCATAATTTCAAGCGCCGCTTTGTTTTTTGCGCGGCGACAGGATTCGAATGTTCCGGCAGCGAAACACTTTCGACGTGCGCAATCGCTCGCGGCGTTCGGCCGAATTTTTACAAATACAAAACACGAGGAGCTAATATGGCAGATGATTTTATTAACAAGGCTAAGACGGTAATCGGCACGAGCGCCGATGACGATTATATTCTCGCGCCGATTGAGCACGCCAAAGAATACAAAGATACGGCGTCCGATTTGGCCGACATTCTCATCTCCAGCGCGGTCGAAGGCACGGCCGAACAATATGTCGAAAGAGATAAAATCGCCATCGCCGCGCAGGCTGAGTTCAGGCGAATTTTTGAGCGGGCCAATAAACTTATTTTCGCTACGGCAATTTTTTCGGCGCTCGTGCTGGCAGTCAGCATAGTTTTTCCGGCGATTCCCCATAATCCGCTCGTCAAACAAATTCTGCTGGTCGGCTTCAGTCTGTTGACGGCGATTTTCGGCGCGCTGGCTTCGAGAGATTTGAATATTATCAATAACGGCGAGCTGCTCAAAGACTGGACGGCTAAAAGGTCGGACGCGGAAGGCCACCGGCTCGATTATTTTTACCAGATTGCGCAGTCGATTCACCAGACGACGAAAGGCAGTATTCCGGTTGACCTTTTAAAGCTCGAATATTTTCGCAGATACCAGCTCGATATGCAGATGGCTTTTTATCGGAGCAAATCGCAGGCGAACAAGGAAATGTCTAAAAAAATTCTTTTCTCGAGCAGTCTGGCAATCGCCGGAGCATCGATGGCGACGGCGTTTGCCGGAGTCCTCGGCGCGATAAACGGCGGATTTGCCGCTATTGCCGCTTTCGGAACTATTTTTATCGCCTTCAGTTCTTATTCGGCGACGAGAGAAGAAATTTATCAGTATCGCCGAAACGCCGAGCGTTACGACCGGACGCTGAAAATACTGGAAGATATCCGCAAGAAAATCGACCACGTCCGGCAGGCCGTTTTTTTGGCCGGGCAAAAGCCTTTGACCGATTTTATCGACGCCGTCCACGAACAGCTTTCGCTCGAACACAGCCAGTGGCTCGGTGAACAAAGTCAGGCGCTCAGCGCGGTCGCCAAACTCGAGGAAACTTTGAAGAAATACACTTCCGGCCAGGAAGCGAGGCCGGTCGAGACAAATAATTCGTAGCCGGATTTTGCGGGAGTTTTGAGAAGCTGAAAATAAAAATGCATTTTATTCAAAGCGTTTTTATTTTCAGCTTGCGCGCAGGATTTGCTTCGCCTCGGGCTTTTCCGTTTCTTTTTCGCGCCCGACCAGCAATAAATACGAGTACATCGCGATTCCCGTCAAAATTCCCGTCCCGACTTTGATTGGCGCGGGCAAATCGGCGGGCGACAGAAAGCCTTCGATTGTTCCGGCGACGACGAGCAGAAAGGCGCAGCCGAGAACAATCCGAACCGCTTCGATTCCCCTTTTTTTGAGCGCCTGTGCGCGCGTCAAATCGCCCGGATTTATCATCGCGTAACCTATCATCATTCCCGCGCCGCCGCAGAAGAAAATGCACGAAAGCTCGATAACGCCGTGCCCGACGACGAACGCGGCCAGCGCGTTGCCGAAATTGGCGTCGATTTTATAGCAGACGGCAAAAACGCTTCCCAGACGCGCGCCTTCGAACGCCAAATCGTAAAACGCGCCGATGCCGAAAAACGCGCCCATCGCGAAAGCGCGAAACGTGACCAGCACGTTGTTGCTCATAATCGAAGTCGCGCCGACCTGATTGGCATCGTTGAGACTGAGCCACCATTGATTATTCGCCCTCACCTGCTCGCGCACGTCGGCATAGACGAACTGCGAAAAATCCATATCGCGCCAGGTCAGCGTAAATCCGATAACGGCAAAAAGCGCGAAAATTCCGAAAGCAGTCCACATATACCGCGCGTTTTTGCGAAACGTGCGCGGAAAATCTTCGGTGAAAAACTTCCAGATGAGCCCGATTCCCTGATTTTCGGCGCGATAAATCTTGCCGTGCGCGCGGATGACCAGACTGTTGAGATAATTAACGAGCTTCGGGTCGCGCGTTTCGGCGCGGGCGACGGCGAGGTCGGTGGCGGCACGGCGATAAAGCTCGCCGAACTCGCGAACTTCGGCGCGCGAGAGCCCGCGTATCGAAGAAGTTTCCAGGATGGAAAGCAAATCTTCAAGTCGCTGCCAGTTGTTTTTGCGTTCGTTGATAAAACGATTCATACGATTTTATGATTTTGGATTTTAGATTTTAGATTTTTGTTTTTTCGTTTTTCGTTTCCATATTCTGCAAAACCAAAATTATTTAGAAATGTTACGATTATATATTGCTAATCCAAAATCCAAAATCTAAAATCTAAAATCAGCCGATGTCTGAAGAAGCAAAAAAATTTCACGAAGAAGAAGCCATCGAAAAAACTTACGACTGGCACGTCGCGCGGCGACTGATGAGTTATCTCAAGCCGTATTGGTATATCGCGACGTTTGCGCTCGTTTTGACGATTGTGGTGAATATTCTCGGAAGCTTGCAGCCGCGCTTTACGCAATACGCGGTCGACGGATTTATCACGCTGCACCGAGTCGAAGGCATCTGGCTCTTTGCCTTTGCCTTTTTCTGTTTGTTTCTGTTTCGTTTTCTTTTTTCTTACCTTCAGGAAATTCTCGTCAATATCGTCGGGCAAAAGGTCATGTTCGACCTCAGAACGCAGATTTTTACAAAGCTCCAGCACCAGGAAGTCGCCTATTACGACAAACACCCGGTCGGGCGCATCATCACGCGTCTGACGAGCGACGTCGACGCTTTGAACGAGCTTTTTACGTCGGGCGTCATCGACGTTCTCGGCGATTTGGTGATTATTTTCGCCATCGTCGCGCAGATGTTCTGGTGGGATTGGCGGCTCGCGCTCGTCTCTTTAATCAGCGTTCCGCTTCTTTTTGCCGCGACGAACTGGTTTCGCAAACGCGCGCGCCTCGGTTTTGATAAAGTCCGCACCAGAAACGCGAAACTGAACGCGTTTTTGCAGGAATATATTTCCGGCGCGCAGACCGTGCAGCTTTTTAACGCCGAGAAAAAAGCGCAAAATCGCTTTGACGAAATCAACGACGATTACCGCAACGCCAATATCGAAACGATTTATTATTACGCGATTTTTTATCCGATGGTCGATTTTATCGGCGCTATCGGCATCGCCGTCGTGCTCTGGTTCAGCGGTTATCAATTTTTGACCGGCGCTGGAACGGCTCTGACCATCGGAACGGTTATCGCTTTCGTGCAATATTCGGGAATGCTTTTCCAGCCGATACGCGACCTTTCCGACAAATTCAACATTTTGCAGGCGGCCATCGTCGCTTCGCACCGCGTTTTTATACTGCTCGATTTGGACGTCGCCATCGAAACGCCCGCGAAGCCGAAAAAGACCGGAAAATCCGCCGGGCGCATCGAGTTCGAAAACGTATGGTTTGCTTATAAAGATGAGGAATGGGTTTTGAAGGGCGTTTCCTTCGTAGTCAATGCGGGCGAATCGATTGCGCTCGTCGGGCATACGGGTTCGGGGAAAACGACCGTGACGAATCTGCTGATGCGTTTTTACGACGTCCAGAAAGGCCGCATTCTGCTTGACGGCGTTGACGTGCGCGATTGGGATTTGCAGGATTTGCGCGAAAATTTCGCCGTCGTTCTGCAGGACGTTTTTTTGTTTTCCGGCTCGATTGCCAACAATATCAGGCTCGGAAATAAAAATATCACCGACGAAAAACTCGTCTGGGCGGCCAAAGAAGTGCACGCCGACGAATTTGTAACAAAGCTTTCCGAAGCTTATGCGGCCGAAGTCAGAGAACGCGGAAGCGGACTTTCGGTCGGGCAGAAACAATTGATTTCTTTTGCGCGCGCGCTGGCCTTCGAGCCTTCGATTCTCGTTCTGGACGAAGCGACCAGCTCGATTGACACCGAAACCGAGCAATTGATTCAGCAGGCCGTCAATCGCGTCATGGAGGACAGAACTTCTTTAATCGTCGCGCACCGCCTTTCGACGATTCAGCGTTGCGACCGGATTATGGTTTTTCATCACGGCGAATTGCGCGAAAGCGGCTCGCACAATGAGCTGCTCGCAAAACGCGGGCTTTACTGGCGTCTCTATCAATTGCAATATGTTGAGGATAAACTGCAAAACCCGATGCCCGACAACCAGAATCTGAGCCTCGAATCAGGCTCTTTCAATTAATGTATTTTATTAAATTTGAGAGTTTCCGAGAAAATTAGAATAAATTGGAAAATTTGTTTATAATTACACAACAAAATGTCTGTTGAAACTACCGAATACACCGATTTACTTGCCGAATGCGAAACCGTCATGAACGAAATTTTCGCGCGCTGCCGTGAAAACGCGCCGAATTTCGGAGTCAGCGAAGAAAGTCTTAAAAACTCTCTGCGAAAAACCGCGAAGAAATATCTGCTTTCCAACCAGACGGAAAATCTTTCGGCGCAGGAAGTAATCGAATTTTTAAGACAAATTCAGGCCAACGATTTGTTTCTGGCGATTGCCTGCGCGGGCGGCGACGAGCGCGCGTGGTGGGAATTTGACCACCAGCACCGCGCTTATATGGAACGCGTCGCGCGCCACCTGGCGAGCACCGATATCGACGCCGAGGAAGTTATTCACACGGTTTACGGCGAGCTTTACGGGACGCGCGTCGTCGACGGCGAAAGAGTTTCGAAATTTGCGACCTACAGTGGGCGCGGCAGCCTGCGCGGCTGGCTGCGGACGGTTATCTGGCATTCGATTGTCGATTTACACCGCGCCAGCCATGACGAAGTTTCGCTCGACGAAATGACGGAAAACGTCGGCGAAGGCTACACGCACTCGACTTTTGCCGAAACGACAAAGCTCGGCGGCGAAGACGAGATGATTGAAAAAATCGCCAAAGACCGTTATCGAAAAGCGACCGTGACCGCCATCGAAAACGCTTTTGCATCTCTCGACAATCACGAAAAACTGCTTCTGCTTTATTATCACGTCGAAAATATGAAGCTGCGCGAAATCGCCAAGCTCGTCGAAAATTCGGCATCGCCTCTGCGCGACTGGTTTCAGCGAAAATCCGCCACGCGCGAGAAAAATCCGGACAGCCGCATCCACGAATCGACGATTATGCGCTGGCTCGAAAAAAGCTACACCAAAGTTTTGCAAATCTTTCGCAACGAGCTTTTTTCGACGCATTCCTTGAGCGAAGAAGAAGTCGAAATCTGTATGGAGCTTGCCACGCAAGACCTTGCCAACACCAGTTTATATCGAAATTTAACGGCAACTTGACGCCTTACTTAACACATCGAAAAATTCTTTGAGGAAAATTTATGCAAATAATAAGAATTATTGACGTCTGTTAAGCGGGAGGCTGGAATTGAAAATGGAAAATACGGGGAAACTGCATTCGCAGGAAATAAAAATACAGGGATTAATAGACCGCTACTTGAGGGCGAAAACCGCCGGTAATAATTTATCAGAAGCACAGCATTTAGACGAAGATTCGCTCACGGCATTTGTTGAAGGAAATCTGGGCAAACGCGAATCGCAGCCGATTGTAAGTCATCTGGTTGACTGTTCTTTCTGCCGTCATATAACGGCGGAGCTCGTCAGGCTGGATTTGGCTTTTGCAATCGAAGAAATTCCGCTCGACGCCGTCGGCGAGCAGCCGGCGAAAATTTCCGAAGTCATCAGCGGCTTTTTGGGACGCATTTTCGGAACAAACGACGGAGCGGTTTTTGCCCTCGGTGAAGAAGAAGAAGAAAAAACCGAAGAAGAGAAAAAACCGGAAGGCGAAGAATAAAAAACAAATTTCGGGAAGAAATTCCGGAGGCCTGCAATCTAAAAGTAGATGCAGGCCTTCGGCTTTTTAAATCAAAACGGAAAATCCTTTTTATCAAACCGGCGGCTTATAGTTTCTTCTCCTTTAGAGTTATAATTTTTATATCGAATTTTTTTGGTGGAGATTAAAAGTTGTTAGAAAATAATCACGATTGCCTGCCCGAGTCACATTCAATTTCCGTAGAAAAAGTAGCAACGGCCAACTTGCCGACGGAAATCGGCGAATTTAGGATTGCCGGTTATCGTTCACTAACGAGCAACGAGGAATTTGTCGTTCTCTACAAGGGCGAAATGGATAAAGATGTGCCGACGCTCGTCCGGATTCATTCGCAGTGTCTGACGGGCGACGTTTTCGGCTCGGTTAAATGCGATTGCGGCCCGCAGCTTCACAAGGCGATGGAAATGATTGAAGCCGAAGGCCGCGGCGCAATCGTCTACCAGCAGCAGGAGGGACGCGGAATCGGAATTATCAACAAAATTCGCGCCTACGCACTGCAGGACGAGGGCGCGGATACGGTCGAAGCCAACGAGAAGCTCGGTTTTGCGGTTGACGCGCGTCAATACCAGCAATGCGCCGAAATTCTTTTCGACTTGGGACTTTGCAAAGTCCGCGTGATGTCGAACAATCCCGATAAGCTGCGGGCGCTCGAAGCGGCGGGACTGCAAATTGTCGAGCGCGTACCGATAGAAGTCGAAGCCGAACAGCCAGCGGCACATTACTTGCGAGTAAAAAAAGAAAAAATGGGACATTTGCTCAATGTTGCCGAATAAACTTTAAGATAATTGGAGAATAAATATGAAATTTAAGAGGCTTTTGACCGTTTTCGCGGTAGTTTTATTTTTCGGTCTCATCCTTTCGGCGTCCGACGCGAGCGCGCAGGGCGGCGGAAATTCGATAACCGGATATGTTTTCGGCATCGAACGCAAACCCGTCTATGATGCCAACGTCGAACTGCTCGACGACCTTCGCCGGCTGGTCACCCGGGTTCGCACGGACAGCTCCGGCCGCTATTATTTTTTCGGGATGGCTGCCGGTCGATATACGGTTCACGTGATGCCGTATGAAACCGATTATGAAGATATGGAGCAGAGCGATGAAATCGTCAATTTCTATCGTGAAACCGAGCCCGGAAGCGGCGTCAGAGTGGCGAGCGGCTTTCAAACCTTACAGCTCGATTTTTACCTGAAACCTCGCCGCGGAGTAACCGGCACGACCGCCGCCGTTTTTGTTCAGGACGTTCCCCCGGCGGCCAAAAAACTTTTTGAAAAAGCCGTTGAAGATTTGAATGACAAAAAACAAAAGGAAGGTTTGGAAGAATTAAAGGCCGCCATCGATGCTTTTCCCGAGTATTATAACGCGCTTGAAAGACTGGGAAACGAGTATTTGACGCTCGGAAACGAAAACAAACAGATTAAATATTACGAAGCGGCGATGATTCTTTTAAAAAAGGCGACGACAGTTAATCCGCGCAGCTTCCGAAGTTGGTACGGACTTGCATTTTCGCTTAATTCGCTCAATCAAAGTGAAGAAGCTTTAACTGCGGTGCAAAAAGCGCTCGAGTTATATTCGGATTCGGTTGAAGCGCTTCTGCTGTCGGGAGTTTTGTTAAAGCAGAACAAAAAATATGAAGATGCGGAAAAAAATCTTCTTAAAGCCAAGGAATTGTCAAAAGACAGCCAGCCGATGATTCACTGGCATTTAGCACTTTTATACGGCAACAATTTAAAGAGATACGCGGACGCCGCTAAGGAATTAAAACTTTTCTTAAAGGCCCAGCCGAATACAAAAGATGCCGAGAAGATAAAAGCGCTGATAAAGGATTTTGAAGAAAAAGCGGCGAAAGGCTAATTAATATTCAGCAACGCACATCAAAAAAAAGCCCTCCGAAATTTCGGAGGGCTTTTTCAATGTAACTCTAAGGTTACTCAGTTTTTAGAACAGGAAGCGGAATCCGAAACGGATTTCGCGACCGCCCTGAAACGCATTCGTTAAGTTAAATAACGGATAACGATTCGCCGCCGAGCTAGCGACCGTTGCCAGCCCCGGAGCACCGTGCAGCTGGAAGCGCTGCAACGCTAATACATAAGCGTTGGGCTGCGCCTGTTCAGCCGCCGTGATAACTCCAAGAGCCGGATTTGTAATATCATAGTTGGTGATATCAAGCAGATTGTTACGGCTCAGTTCGTTGGCTTCGTTAAACAGGTTGAGAACATCCGCTTCAAATACTAAGGTGAAGCGATTGTCACGACCGAATTTATAACGATGACGCAGAGCGAAGTCGGTCTGGGTGAACATTTCCGTTCTGCCCAAATCACCGCGTTTGCTCAACACGATTGTATCGATTCCGAGAATATCGACCGTCGATGTCAGCGGGGTTCCGCTTTGAACGGTGGTAAACAGCGAGACTAAAGTTTCGTTGTTTGCGCCGAATCCGAATTTCTTGTTCCAGTCAATATTATAAGCTCCGTAGAACTTCAACACGTGCGGACGGTCGGTCGGCAGCAGACCGTTATCGGGTCCACCGGAAACCGTATATCCGGCGTGCGGCAAGTCAAAGAAGCGGTTAACGTTCGGGCTGGTACGGCCATCTTCGTCCGAGCTGGCCAGACCTGAATAGTTACCGAACAGGCGGCTGTAGGTGTAGTTCAGGTTGAAGTACCAGTTGTTGGCGAATTGTCTGTCCAGACGAAACTCGAAAGCATCATAGCGACGCTGCGGTTTCAGACCGAGAAGTCCGTTGGCATCAGCAACTTGCTGATAAAGGCCTTGGCCCGGGTTACCGATAACGTAGGCTTCAGAACCCGTCGTCGTCAGGAATCCGGCGTCTTCGACAGCCGTCTCAACGTTCTTGCGGGTATAACGACCGCTGAAAACGAGATTGTGGCCCAAATCACGTTCAACCGTGAAGGTTAATTCACTCTGACGGAACGCTTTGATGTTCGGGTCGATAGCACCGAATTCGATTCCAAGTCCGCTGTTCGAAGGAACGCGGAAGTCGATGTCGCAACGAACGCGACCGAAAATCGGTGTCGTTGTGCTCGGGCAAGAACCGCCGACAACAGCCGTGCCGCCGCCGGTAATGTTTGCTGCCGTAAAGGTCGACAAAGTATCGCCGGGGAAGATTTCATAATAGAAATCATGGAAATACTGTCCGCCGAACGAACCGCGCGGAAGTTCATATTTGAAACGGTCGTAGAACCAGCCGTAGAAAGCCGAAACTTTCGTTTTGCCGTCGCCCGTCAAGTCGAACGCGCCGCCGAGACGCGGAGCAATTTTATCGCCCCAATTGAATTTGATGCCTTGCAGGCCAGGCGCAAAACTCGGCACGTTTTCACGTTCGACACGAACACCTAAGTTAAGCGTCAAACGGTTCATCGGCTGCCATTTGTCCTGGATATACAAGCCTTCGTTTTTACTGTTGACATCGCCCTGTTCGCGGAACGAACGAAGCAATCCGGCGCCGATTGCATTCGGAGACGACGGAATCGAGCGTCCCGAATAGGAAGCGATTGTCTGGCCGTAACGCAGAACGATCTGGTCGCGCGTGGTGCTGTTCAGATTGTTGGAAATACCATTGTACTGGTAGCCGCCTTTTAATTCGTGGCGTCCGCCGCCGTTGAAGATAAAGGTTGCGTCACCGTCAAAGGTATTGCGCTGGGTCACGTCGAACAAAACGTTCGAGTTGACCGGAAGACCGTTGTTAAAGCCGCGGATACATCCGAATCCGGCAGGAAACTGCACGGGGCTCGAAGCACTACAGGTAACACGCGGAATCGTAACGTTGCCGATACCGTAACTTCCGCTCTTTTCATTGAGGAAGTAGTGACCGCCGCGGAAGCTGAGAACCAAGTTGTTCAAAGGCGTCCAGACAGCCTGACCGGTGATGCTCTGCGAGTTGTTGCGTCCGCCGGTCTGGTTGTAATAGGCCGCACCCTGCAAAAAGTTCGGGTCGGTTGTTGGCAGAGCGTTGTTCGGCAGAGTCGTGTTCAAAGCTTCGGTAAAGCCCGGAATCGTACCTCTGATGCTAAGCGGGTTGTAGGTGTATGCGCTCGTCAAGCGAAGTCTGCTGAACGGCTGCGCGTCGATACGCGCGAAAGCATAGTCATAGGTAAATTTCTGGGTGTATTTTTCAGAAACTCCGGTCGGAATGCGAGACGTCGGATTAACATAATTAATCGTTCTTTCGCGGGTGTAAATCTGCGGCGTGTAGCTCGCGAAAAACCAGACGCGGTCTTTCAGAATCGGGCCGCCGAGATTGGCCGACGGGAAAAATCCGAGCGAAGTGTCGTTTCCGGACGGGAAATATTCGGCGCGATTCTGGTTATTAAGGAACAGCACGTCGCGTCCTCTTGTCTGGAATCTGCCCGGTCTGAACTGGGTACCGAATTCGCCGCGGAAAGTGTTGCTGCCGCCTTTCGTCACGACGTTGATAACGCCGCCGGTGGCGCCGCCGTATTCAGCTTCAAAGCCCGAGGATTTAACCTGAACTTCCTGAACGAGCTGGAACGGCAAATCGCTGGTCGCGTCTAAAACGCCGGTGCGGACGTTTGTCACTTCCTGACCGTCGATAATAAAGGTATTTTCCGAACCCGACGCGCCGTCAATCTGGAATTGTCCCGAAAGAGGTTCTGCGCGAGTGGCCGGAGAAACTTTCAAAATGCTGGCGAAGCTGACGCCTTTCGGGAGCAGTTCAGCCGTTTCAGCAGTGATGTTGGTTTGAATTTTGTTGTCCGTTACGTCAATCGGACTAACGTCGGTCGAGTTAACCGTAACGGTCGTCGGGTCGACGTTGGCGACGCCGAGGTCAATCGTAACCGGCGTAACTTTTCCTAAAACGACCTGAACGCCGGGAATAATTCTTTCGGCAAAACCAGCGGTCGGCGCGGCTGATACTGTGTATACGCCGGGCGAAATCCTGATTACGCGAACGAATCCATCGCTGTCAGTCGTTACTGTTCTTTTAAAACCGGCGGTCGCACTGGCAGCAGTTTCCGAACTGGTAACCGTAATGCTCACGTTCGGCACCACGGCTCCGTTCGGATCCTTTACCGTGATTTCCATATCACCGGTCGTTTCCTGTCCGAATGCGATGGTGCCCAAGCACAAAAGCAAAGCGAAAACAGAAAATAAGATCGTAAATTTCTTAATCATAATTCTTCTTTCTCCATAGAATTTAAATCTGAAAGCAGTCGCTATCCCTGAGTTTTATCACGAATAAATAAACAATCTGCTCAAATGCAGGATTATCTAATACAAATCAAATGCCAAAGACCCGACAGAGGCGCATCGGCAAGTAATTTCCTACAATAGCGTGCTTTATTTAAAAAAAGCGGCTTTAAATTTCCGATTTTTTTTCCTGAACGTCCATTATTTCGGATTTTATTCAATATATTGAATTATATTACTTAAAATTTAGAAGAAGTGCGTTTGGTTTGGCGGGAACATTTCACGACATCAATAATTTATCCGGCGCGCCGCAGCCGATTTTCGGCGCTTTCCGCTTTTGGAGTTCGCCCGTCGCGTCAAGCGCCGAATCGCCGTCTCAAGCCGGTGCGCAATAAGACCTCTGCGGCGGTAGATTCCGAAGAAAAATAAAATGCCTTTCAAAAGTTTTTAAATAAATATCCAAAATCGTGAATTATTTTCAATAAATCGTAGAAATATGCCGGGCGAAGGCTTTTCTAATTTCTTTTATTTGTAGAATAAATCCTTGTATAATCAGCGTTTTAGCTTTTCCGAAGCGCGTTGCTGCTCTGTGGCTACGAATTTGCTTTACATACTATCGGCATTAAGTATGCACAGTTTGTTTTTAGTTAGTGGGGACACTGGCGCAAACTGTATTCATAGTTAAATTTCCAAGAATTTTGTATATAGAGTAAGGAGATTAAAATGAAAAACTTCAAATTTATGACCGTGGTTTTGTCATTTATGCTCTGCTTCGCGGCAGTTGCATTTGGACAAAAGACCACGGGTTCGATTGAAGGAACCATTACTGACCAAAACGGTGCCGTCGTTCCGGGCGTAACCGTGACGGTTAAAAGTACTGGTACAACGGCTGGTTATAACAATACCACCACAACCAATGAAGAAGGTTACTTTATTTTCTCGCAGATTCCTGTCGGAACATATCAGGTAATCACGAATATTGGCAGCTTCAAGAGTGCAAACGGCGAAGTTACGGTCGTTTTGGACAGAAATGCGAATTTCAGCCCGAAACTCGAACCCGGCCAGCCGACTGTAGTCGTCGACGTTATTACCGACAGCTCGGTGACGATTGACTTGGGCGACACCAAAATTGATACCAATATCACCAAGCAAATCATCGAAGATTTGCCGAGCGGAACGCAGTTTACCAGCTTGCTGAAAATTGCTCCGAACGTTCGTCCCGAAGCGCTCAGCAACGGTTTCCAGATTGACGGCGCGTCAGGTTCGGAAAACGTTTTCGTTGTTGACGGTCAGGAAGTTACAAACTTCCGCACCGGCGTTTTGACGTCCAACAACAACCTGCCTTTCGAAATCGTTCAGGAAGTTCAGGTCAAATCGACCGGTTTAGAAGCCGAATACGGCGGCGCGACCGGCGGTGTTATCAACGTCGTGACAATCGGCGGCAACGACCAATGGCGCGGCAACTTCGGCGTGTCTTTCCGTCCGTCGAAACTCCAGGGCAATACGCGTCCGGTTCTGAGCAGATTTTCAACTGCAACGTCGGGCGTCAACGGTGCCGGAAACTTTGAATATTTCCAGCCGCCGAAATTCGGCGGAACGAGCTTTTTCCCGGTTGCTTCGATGAGCGGTCCGGTTATCAAAGAAAAAGTTTGGTTTTCAGCCGCTTATGCGCCGCAAATCGTTGAAACGACTTTTGACGTTGATTATTTCAACAGCCAGAATCCGGCGACGCGTTCGGTCTCGCAGACCGTTCGCTATAACCAGACGCTCAGACAGGAATATATGTTTGCGCGCTTAGATGCTCAGCCGATTTCGAAACTTCGTATGTTCGGCACGTTCATCTACAACCCGCTTATCCAGAAGGGCATTATTCCGGCGATTAACGAAGGCTTGTCGGGTTCACCGCAGTCAGTCAATTTCGGCGGCAGCGTCGGCACCTTGACCGGCTCTTCCCTTCTCGGTCAGCAGGGCGGCAGACAAAATGCCAACAACGTTAACGCTCAGATTACCTATAATCCGACCAACTGGATGATTTTGAACTTCCGTGCGGGACGCAGCTTCCTCAATGAAAAACTTAATTCATACGGACTGCCGCGTGCTACGCGTTACCAGTGTTCAACCACCAACAACGGAATTCCGGCAGGCGCAGGCTGCACCGCGGGCTTCCAGAACATCGCGAACAACGCCCAGATCAATTTTGACGTTTCGACTCGTACGACGTTTGACGCCGACGCGAGTCTTGTCGGCCTGAACGCCGGCGGCCGTCATAACTTGAAATTCGGCTACCAGTTCAACCGCTTGTTCAATACGGTCAACTCGGGCTACAAAGATTTGGGTATTATCACTCTTTTCTACGGTGTTCCCATCAACCAGATTGGTACATCAATCACCCCGACCGCAGGAAACCTGGGTTCGGGACGTTTACAGCGCTTTGGTACGGTCGGCGAAGCGAGCAGCAAAGACCAGGCTCTCTTCGTTCAGGATTCGTGGCAGGTATTTAACCGCCTGAGCTTGAATCTCGGCGTTCGTATCGAAAATGAAACGGTTCCGAACTTTGGTTCGACTGGTTCGCAGGCGATTAAATTCGGCTGGTTTGACAAAATCGCTCCGCGTTTCGGCGCTGCGTTTGACCTGACCGGCGACAACAAAACCAAATTGTTCGCCAGCTACGGTTGGTTCTATGACCGCTTCAAGTATGAATTGCCGCGTGGCTCGTTCGGTGGAGACTTCTTCCGTCGCGACTACTTCGAAATTCTGCCGGGACGCGGAACAGCTTACACCAACTACACTTTGGCAAACATCGTCGGCAACTTCTCCGACCCGATTGGCGGCGCGTGCCCCATTACCGGCAGCACCGGCTATTCGGTTTGCCAGTTTGACTTTCGTATCGCGACCAACTTGACCGGAGCCGACGTTTTCGACACCGGCGCGGTTGACCCGAATTTGAAAGCAGCTCGTCAGAGCGAATATACAATCGGTCTCGAGCGTCAATTGTGGAATAACTTCCTTTTGAGCGCTCGTTTCACGCACAAACAAATCGACCGCGCGATTGAAGACATCGGTCTTTTCACTCCGTCCGGTTCGGAAGCTTACGTCATCGGCAACCCGGGATTTGGATTGGCTTGTACAATTTCAGCCACGGCAAACTTCCCGTGCCCGAAGGCGGAACGCAAATATGATGCGTTTGAAATTCGCGTTGACAAACGCGCTGCCAAATACTTCTTCAATGCCAGCTATACCCTGAGCCGCTTGTTCGGTAACTATTCAGGTTTGGCCAGCACGGATGAATCGACTGCGGTACCGGGATCGGGACGCAGCAGCCCGAACGTCAACCGTTTCTTCGACCTGCCGCCGTTCGGCTTTAACGCTAACGGCGACCCGGACAACGGACGCCTGGCGACGGATCGCCCGCATGTTTTCAAAGCATTCGGCGGTTACAGCTTCGACTGGAAAGGCGACAACGTAAATCGTACGACAGTTTCCGGATTTACCACAATTCAATCGGGAAGCCCGTTAACGACCGTTTATGACCTTTACAATCTCGGCACGACCATTTTGTTCGGACGCGGCGATTTGGGCAGAACAGAAATGTTCACCGAAAGCGACTTATCGTTCAGCCATCGCTACAAATTCGGCAGAGACAACCGTTTCACTTTCGAAGCGTTTGTTGACCTCCGCAATGTGTTCGATGAAAAAAATGCGTTAAGCGCACAGACGGTTATCAGCGCGACCACCTTTACGGCGGCCAACCTGACCACCGGCGGCTGCACGACTTGTACCAGTGAAGGCGCAACCTTCAATACAATTTTCAACGGTTCTGGTATTCAGTCCGCAGTTGTTAATTACCTGGCCGCTCAGGCTGCCGGTTCGGCTGGCGCAAGAAGAAACGATTATGGCTTAGCCAATAACTTCCAAGCTCCGCGCGATGTGCGGTTTGGATTCCGCTTCTTCTTCTAAATCTAAAAATTAGAAGAACTTTTACAGCCTGTCCGATTCGTTCGGGCAGGCTTTTTTTATTGACAAAGTTTTTCGTATAGCCGGACGGACAATTCGTATAGCGGGACAGATGATTCGTTTGAGCAGCAGACGATTTGTATTTGCGTAGAGATGATTTGTATTCGCGGTCAGGTGATTCGTATTTGCAGTCAGAAGATTCGTATAGGCGTATAGTTTGTTCGTATTTGAGCAGAGACGATTTGCGCGGGCGGACAGCTTATCCGTATAAATGGCCGCGTGCTTTTAGGCGTGGTAAAAATTCGAGAAGCACTGACCGCGCTTTTTAACGTCTTTTTAAAAAGAAAGCGGGGAGTTAAATTTAACTCCCCGCTTTCTTTTTAAAAAGACGTTAAAAAGCGCGGTCAGTGCTTC
>DASWRI010000012.1:0-47116 GCA_036403235.1 Pyrinomonadaceae bacterium
CGAGCGTTAAAATCAAACCGTAGCCGACGCGTCCCAGAGATATCGCCGAAAGCATCAGCACCAGCGCCGACGGGCACGGCAGCAATCCGCCGGAAATGCCGAGCGCCAAAAGGCTTTTCCACGAAATCTCTTTCGGCGGCAGATGCGAATGAGTATGCCCGTCGTGCGTATGCGTAAAATCGTCATGGTGGTGCGAATGATTTCCGTGCGTGTGCGAATCCTCATTATCGCGCGAATGAAAATGTTCGCCGTGTGAATGTTCATCGGGCGAATATGCGTCTCCGTGCTCGTGCGAATGTTCGTGATGATGTTGATGAGCGCCGGTTTTCCAGCCGAATGCGGTGAGCAATCTATCTTTGAAAAGCGAAATTCCGATAAAGAAAACGAGCAGACCGGAAACGAAATTGAGAAACGGCATTAATTTTTCCGGCAGAATATAACTCGATGCGAAAAGCGTAATTAAACCGAGCGCGAAAACGCCGAGCGTGTGCGTGACGGTGACCGTCAAGCCTAAGAATGCGGCGTGTTTCGCCGTTCCGCGCGAACCGACCAGATAGGCGCCGACGACCGTTTTCCCGTGTCCGGGCGACATCGCGTGCATCGCGCCGAGACCGAAAGCCAGCAGCAGACCGAAAACGGCAATCGCAGGCGTAATGCGCGGCACGTTTATCAGTTCGGCTAATTTGTCTTTCGGCGCGACGGCGCTTGTTACGTGCCCGTCGCGGTTTTGCAGCGCTTTTGCGTTTTCCGGCAAAGCGTCGGTCGTAAAGGAAAATTCCGCCGAGCGTTCACGAAGCGGCGCGTCCAGGGTTTGCGGATACGAATTTAATTCATCGGCGGCGTCGCTTCCAAACGCGCTTGAATCGAAAACGCTGATGCCGGCGGCGCGATTTACAACGATTTCGCTCCAACCGATGCGGTCGGAATAATTTTTATTTTCGAAACGAACTCGATTGACGTTTTCCCCGCCCGGCACGTCGGCAGTCAAATCCCATTCAATCCGCAGCGTCGAAAGACCGCCCGCGCCTTCTTTTAAGAAAACATTTTTCTTGGCGGCGATTAATCCGAGCGATTGATTGTTGATTGAAAGAAATAAATTCGCTAAAAGCGACGGGGTAATGCGCTCGGCATAAGCGTTCAGCTCTTCCTGCGAGAGCGAGCCGTTTTTGTCCGCGTCGATATTTACCTCTTCCTGAAACGTCGGAATTTCAGCCAAGTCCAAAATCTGCCGCACTTTTATACCGGATTTCTCGACTTCGAGGCGCGAATATTGATTGACGCTGAAATTTCCCAGAGGGTGCGCCGCCGCTGCTTGCGTCAAAGCGAAAATTAAAATTGCCGTAAATATATAAAGTTTTGTCCGCATTTTTTTATAAATCCCGCCCTGTCTTTAGAACGGCCTTTGATTATCGAGTTTGATTTTGCTGGTTCGGCGATAATCAAAAGCCGGTTCTAAATCGTTAAATTATTTCAATTCCCGCAGAGTCGCCCGCGCCTTCTCCGCCTGCCCAAAATCAAACGCCGGATTCGTCTGCAAAGCGAGCTGCAAAAACTTCGCCGCTTCCGTTTTGTTTCCCAGACTTTTTTCAGTCATTCCCGCGTGATAAAAAATTCGCGCGTCTTTTGTCTCAAGCCGCATCGCTTCTTTTACGGCAATTTTCGCCTGCTCGAATTTTCCGTTTTTATAAAGACACCAGGCGTAAATGTCAGCCGTATAAACGTCTTTTCGCGCCGCGTGCTCGCGCTCGGCGATGGTGAGCGCCTCGTCGAGTTTTATGTCTTTGTCAGCCCACAAAAGCGCGAGCCGGCGCAAATCCGTGTTGCCGAACTTCTGCTCGATGATTTCCGCCAAATCGTATTGCTGTTTCGCTCTTTCGGCGTCGCCTCTGCTCGCGTATAAATCGCCTGCGACGATAATCGTTTCGGTCTGCGGAACGCGATTTTGCGCTTTGGTTAAAAACTCTATGGCCGCGTCAATATCGTTCTGCGCGGCTCGCGCGATTCCTTTTTCGGCGAGCGCGAGATAATAGCCGGGAAAATTTTGCAGAGCCTCGTCGTAGATTTTTTCGGCGCTTGCAAAATCGCCCGTTTTGAAATATTCCTTGCCCAGTTGAACCAGACACCAGCTTTGCGCTTCTTTGTCCTGCGGGTCGGCGGTGCGCGCCGCCGTCTTCATCATCTCGATTGCGCCTTTCGTGTCGCCGCGCAAAGAGCGAATATGCGAAACGCGCGCGTAAGCCGAGCTGTTCGGCTTCAAATCGACCATTTTCTGCGCCGCTTCGACGGCTTCCTTGTAATTTCCGAGCTCGACGTTGGCGTCGGTCAAAACGCCGTAAACAAACGCGTCGTTCGGAATTTCCTTCTGCAAGCTCAGGCCGAGCTCGAGCGCGTTTTGAAAACGATGAAACGTCAGGTTGAGCGAAGCCTGAAGCTTTCTCGCGAGAAGATTTTGCGGCTCGATTTCGAGCGCTCGATTGACGGCCGTTTCGGCTTTCGAGTTAAGACTGAAATCGCCGGTGGCGCGCGCTTTTTTGATATAAACGGTAGAAAGCTGTATGTAACCGTCGGGTGAAGCGGGCGTTTTTTCGATAACCTTCAAAGCGGAATTCACGTCCGCGTCCGCCGCATCGGTCGGAAGATTTTCGGCCGCTTCAACTTTGGTCGAGTCGCCAGTTTTTGAAGAGCACGCGCCGCCGGTAAAAATTAAAATCGAAAGCGCCGCGGCGCTTAAAAAAAGTCGAAAAATCGAGTGTTTGGTCTGCATAAACTTTCTCCGCATCGATAATTAAAGAAATTCGTGCCTGAAAGAAAAAAGTTTGCTTTCAGGCACGAATTTCTCCAGAGCTATCTCAAATCGCCGCTGTCGTCGACCTGAAACGGTATGTCGCCCTTCATTTTTCCGGCCTTTTGCGCCGGGGAATTTGCCGGACGCGGCTGATTTCCCTGATTCGGCGAAGCGAGATACGGGAAGCGCGTCAGATACGGCTGTTCGTTTGAGCTGACACCGTCGCCAAACGAATTATTCGGCGGGACGTTGGTCGCCGGCGTGAACGGCGTTCCGCCGAGCAGCGCGCGAACTTCGATGTCGACCACGTCGTCGCCGACTCGTCTTCCGTTCGGGAATCCGCCGATATCGCTGCCGAGCAGTCCGAGCCGGCTGTAGCCCGCGCTCGTCGGCCCGACCGGCGCAATCGCCACGTTCAAACGCAGATATTCGTGCGGCTGCCCGTCCGAATTAAGAAACGTCGTGTAGTTGGGCAGTCCCGGAACGGCTCCGGCGGGAATTCCGGTGGCGAAAATCGCCACCAAATCATTGCGCGGGGCGGGCGGTATGTTGATGTTGATACCGTTAAATGCGGCCAGCGCGTATTTGATGATTTTCGGAAATTCCGGGTCGAGAACGGCCGGCGCGGCGACCGCGTCGTTGACCGGCGAGAGCGAATTGAAAGCGTCTTTCAGACCGAGCGGAATGACGACTTCGTTGACGAGCGGGCTTCCCAGACGCGAAATCTGCACCCAGTCGCCCTGCGAGCTTTGCGTTCCGTTACCGTTGATAACGCGCGTCGAGCGGCGGCTGGCGGTTGACCAGACGCCGATAACCGCGTCGGGCGAAGTCGTGCTGGCCGGAATGGCGCGCGAGCTGGTCAATTCCTGAATCGGAATTTCCAGTGCAATCGTGTTGACGTTAAAACTTCTCAGGCTGTCGACGCCGCCGCTCGCCGAGAGCGAGCGATAATTGATGGCGTCAAACACGCCGAGGTCGAGAAAGAAACCTTCGTCGCGCTGTCCGGCAAAGACTTTCCCGCCGTTGCCGAGCGAATAAACCGCCGGCTGTCCGAGATTTTGTTCGTAATTCGGCGTCACGCGCGGGCCGATATTGCTCGGCGGCATTTTCAATCCGGCGGCGATGATGCGGCCGCGTCTGCCTGACTGACGGTCGATGCGGCGAACCGTATAAGTCTGCGGCATATTGTAATCGATGTCGCTCAGACTCGTAATTGCGCCGTCCTGATTGAGCGTATTCATTCCCAGAACGGTGTTTGTATTGTTGTACTGCGTCGTAAATTGAAATTGATACGTGATGTCTTCCAAACCGTCGCCCGTATTGTCGATTTTGATTTCATACAAAACCGTATCGTCGAAACGGAAAAACTGAGGCCCGGCCGAAGGGTCTTGTTCCGGGATAAAATTTGACAGAAGCGTCACAAATCCGTCGCGTCCGGCTTCGCTGCTGCGAAACGCATAAACGTCCGTATTATCGGCAAACCTGTCCATACTGATAAGCGGCGCTTCGGCGTGGCTCGAAGCAAGCGTCGGCATCGCCGACATTGAAAAGGCCAGCGCGAGTGCGGCTGCGCCTTTTCCTATTTTTTTTACTAAATTTTTCATAATTTCCTCCTTGTAATTTGTCCGTTGCCGATTGTCCGTCGCCGGTCGCGCGTTTGAGTTTTATTTGTTATGACGTTTACTCAAGCGCGCGACCGATGACCGACCGCGGGCAATTGACAAATTAATGCGAATCGTAATTAGCGACCGGATAGTCGCCGTTTTGTCCGAATTGTCTTTGAATAACAGCTCCGCCCGTCGCGCGCAAAACGTAGAAAAGTCCGTTAAGCGGTTCGTAAACGGCGTAATCGGTTTTGCCGTCGCCGTCGTAATCGCCCTGCGCCGCGTAATCCGGTTTAGCTCCGAAATTGACGATGGAGAAGCTATTCGAGCCGCTGAACAAAACGTACCAGGTAAACTGCGAGCCGCCGCGAAGTACGGCGTAATCGGTTTTGCCGTCGCCGTCATAATCGCCCGGCACGACCGTGTCGCTGCCCAGTCCAAAATTGACGGCGGTAAAGCCGAGCGTCGAGCGCTGGACGTAAAACGTCGCCTGACCGTTGCCGCCCGAACCGCGATATACCGCCAGGTCGAAACGCGCGTCGCCGTCGTAGTCGCCCGGCGCAACCGTGTCCGTATCGAGTCCGAACTGTTCGGTGCGGAACGTATTGTTGGCGCTGTTGTTGATATACCAAATCAACTGTCCGCCCGTGCGGCGCGCGACCGCAAAATCGGTTCGGCCGTCGCCGTCGTAATCGCGGGCGACCGGCTCGTCGCCGTTTAGGCCGAAGCGGTATGTCAAAACCGAGCCGTCTGTTGAACGCAAAACGTAAAACGTGCCGGTGGTCGGACGCCAGACGGCGATATCCGTCCGTCCGTCGCCGTCATAATCACCCGGCGTCTGCACGTCGTCCGATAGACCAAACTGCGCGGTGAAAAATGAATTGTTCGAGCTTCGATTGATATAAAAAGTGCTGCTGCTCAAACGGAAAGTGGCATAATCGGCGCGGCGGTCGCCGTCGTAATCGAGCAGATTGAGCGCCGGTGAGGCCGCCGAAGTCGCCGCCGCTAAGCCGCGCAACGGAACCGGATTGGTCACGCCGCCGATGCTGCCGACCGAAGTCGCCGCGCCGGTCGCCAGATTTATCGTATAAAGCTGCGGATTGCCGAGATTGTTGGCGGTCACGGCATAAGCCGTGTTGGCGCTCGGATTGGTGTTGATGTTACCCGTCGCGATATCAAAACCGTTGATGTTCTGAAAATCGACGCCGAGCGGGCCGACATCCGTCAGCGTTCCGGCGTTCGGATTGCTTTGAATCAAAAGCCTGTCCGTATTGGTGTCGATGTCGTAAAGCGTCGTTGCCGTCGAAACGCCGAAACTATTGGTGTAGGCAACTGCGGTAACCTGCGGCGTGCCGAGATTAATCGGCCCGTCGACGGCCACAATCGCTCCGTTGTTCGGGTTAAGCCGCAGATTTTGCCCGGTATTCGCGACGACGCGGATGCGGTCGACCGTCGGGTTGAAATCAAAACCGAAATCCGTTCCGCTCAGCAGAGTCGAAAACTGTCCGCCGATTACCGTCGCCACAGCCGTCGTTCGGTTAATAATGTAAAGGCGGCTGGTGCTGCCCAGACCGTAAAGCTGACCGGTTGCCGGGCGAAAATCTATCCCGACGATGTTTTCGCCGGTCTGGAGTCCCGTGATGGCGCCGACATTGGTTAAAGTTCCGGGCGTTTCGGACTCGAAACGCACGAGCTGGTTAGACGTGTTAACGCCGAAAAGCGTCACGGCACTCGCGTTTATCGCTCCGGCGAAAAAAAACAAGCCCAATAAAAAAAGCACAGTCAAAACACTATGCCCGCTAAATTCTTTCTTCATATTTTACCCTTCCTTGGAATAATGACAGGACGAACCCGCCCAAAAGTTGTAATAACAAGTCTCACAACGAAAACTTAAAAAACCGTGCAATTCAAATTTACACACGCTGAGTATTTCTCTGTTCGGGAAAGTTTTCAGGCTTTCCAAATTCGTCCACAAGACCTGATATAGAAGCATTTCGACGGATTGGTCGAATCAGATTCAGCTTTATAGATTTATTTCCGAAATAAATTTCGACCGAGATTTAAGCGGGCTTTTTCTGCTCTCCGAAAAGATACAAAAGTGCTAATTTACGATTGTTTTGCTATTGTATTTATTTGCTTGAATGTAATAATTTCTATCTGTTTTAATATAGCTGTTTTATGAATCCGAACTTTATCCGAAATTTCTCCATCATCGCGCATATCGACCACGGCAAATCGACGCTGGCCGACAGAATTTTGCAGCTCACGGGCGCAGTTTCAGACCGCGATATGGAAGACCAGCTCCTCGACGATATGGATTTGGAGCGCGAGCGCGGCATCACCATCAAATCTCACGCCGTCCGTCTCGATTACAAGGCGCGAGACGGCCAGCAGTATGTTTTGAATTTAATCGACACGCCCGGACACGTCGATTTTTCCTACGAAGTTTCCCGAAGCTTGTCGGCCTGCGAAGGCGCGCTTTTGGTGGTTGACGCGTCGCAGGGCGTCGAAGCGCAGACGCTGGCGAACACGTATCTGGCCATCGAAAACGATTTGGAATTGATTCCCGTTCTCAACAAAATCGATTTGCCGAGCGCCGAGCCCGAGCGCATCAAAGAGCAAATCGAGACGATTATCGGTCTCGACACGACGCACGCCGTTCTCGCCTCGGCCAAGATGGGAATCGGCATCGAAGACATTCTCGAAGAAATCATCAAAGACGTTCCCGCGCCGCAGGGCGATGCGAACGCGCCGCTCAAAGCTTTGATTTTCGACAGCTGGTATGACTCTTACCGCGGCGTCATCGTTCTTTTCCGCATCATCGAAGGCACGATAAAAAAAGGCACGAAGATTCGTTTTTTCAACACCGGACGCGAATACTTAGTCGAAACGCTCGGCGTCAATCGCCCGCGCCCGACGCCGATTGGCGAGCTTTCGGTCGGCGAAGTCGGATTTTTGACGGCTTCGATAAAAACCGTCGCCGACGTCCAAATCGGCGACACGATAACCGAAGCCGCGCGACCCGTCGACACTCCTTTTCCCGGTTTTCAGGAAGTCAAACCGATGGTTTTTGCCGGTTTGTATCCGATTGATTCGGCGCAATACGAGGATTTGCGCGATGCGATGGACAAGCTCCGGCTCAACGACGCTTCGTTTTTCTATGAGCCCGAATCTTCGACGGCACTCGGTTTCGGTTTCCGCTGCGGATTTTTAGGACTTCTGCACATGGAAATTATCCAGGAACGACTCGAACGCGAATTCGACCTCGATTTGATTACCACCGCGCCGGGCGTCCGATATCGCGTGACGACGACCAAAGGCGAAGTTCTCGAAGTCGATTCGCCTTCGAAAATGCCCGAAACCGGGCGAATCGCAAAAATCGAAGAGCCTTATATCGAAGCGACAATTTTGACAAATGACGCATTTTTGGGCGGAATTCTGCCGCTCCTCGACGAGAAGCGCGGCGTCCAGAAAAAATTTGAATTCGTCGCGTCAAACCGCGTGATGCTCGTCTACGAACTGCCGCTCAACGAAATCGTTCTGGATTTTTACGACCGTCTCAAATCGGTTTCCAAAGGCTACGCCTCGCTCGATTATCATTTTTCGGACTATAAAGAAAGCAATCTCGTAAAACTGGACGTTCTCGTATCGGGCGAACCGGTCGATGCGCTGTCGCTCGTTCTGCACCGCGCGACCGCCGAAGCGAAAGGCAAGCTCGTCGTCTCGAAAATGAAGGAACTGATTCCGCGCCAGATGTTCGAAGTCCCGATTCAAGCCGCCATCGGCAGCAAAATCATAGCCCGTGAAACCGTCAAAGCGATGGGCAAAAACGTCACCGCCAAATGCTACGGCGGCGACATCTCGCGCAAACGCAAGCTGCTCGAAAAACAAAAGGAAGGCAAAAAACGAATGAAAAAAGTCGGCCGCGTAGAGATTCCGCAGGAAGCTTTCCTCGCGGTTTTGAAGGTCAATGAAAGTTAAATATAAAAGCGGATTTACGCAGGAAGATGTTGGTAGAGACTGATGGAAGATTATTTTAGCTGAATCGACATTCACAATCGACAGACACACATTCACATGTGACAGATGAAGATTCACAGGTGACAGACGAGTATTCACAGGTGATAGACGAACATTCACAACTGAACGACGAAGATTCACAGGTGAACGACATACATTCACAGGTGAATTTTAAAGATTCACACGTGAACGGAGAAGATTCACAGGTGAATGACGAAGATTCACAACCGAACGGCGCGCATTCACAAGTGAATGACGAAGATTCACAAATAAAATTTAGGGTTTTGCAGAGGATTTATAAAAAGTCGCCTAATCCGGCGGCTTTTCATTTTCGGATATGTGCAGAAACATCAAAACACTTTATAACTTCGAACCGGCGACGACCGATGAAGAGATTCGCGCGGCGGCCGTTCAGTTTGTCCGCAAGCTGAGCGGGTTTAACAAGCCTTCGGCCGTCAACTCGGAAGCGTTTGAAACGGCGATTGAAGAAATCGCCGCGGCATCCCAAAAATTACTTGCGTCGCTCGTCACAAACGCGCCGCCGAAAGACCGCGCGATTGAAAGCGAGAAGGCGCGCGAGCGCAACAGACTCAGATTCGGCGAAGGAAAGTAAATGAGAGGTGAAAACTGAAAACCGATAGCTAGGAAAAGATGCTTTCAGTTTTCAGCTTTCAGTTACTTTGTCGCCGCTTTCGCGTTCGGGCGCGCGACCTGATACATTTCCTGCGCGATTCGAGTGCCTAAACCGTCTTTATACATATCGAAATGACTTCGGCCTTCGAGATATTCAATCCGCGCGTCGCTTCCGAGCTTTTTCAGTTCGGCGTCGAGCAGGCGAACGGCTTCGTCGAGATGAAACGTATCGGCCGTTCCGACCCAGATGTGCAGTTTTCCCTTTAGTTTTGGCCCGAGAGTCGTCCAGTTGTCGCGCAGAATTCTGGAAATATCATATTTTTCCCAGGATTTTGCGACAAACGGGTTGATGCGTCCGGTGTCGCGGTCGAAAAGCGGCATCGGCTGGCCGTCAAAGCCTTTCGGACTGAACACCGCGTCAAACGAAGCGAACTGGCCGCCGAAATATCCGAGAACTCTTTCCTGCTGCGCGTATTGCTTGACGGTCATAATTTCCTTGCCGCCGAAACGGACGAGATTATATTCTTTGCCGTCGTTGTTCATAAACGCGTTTTGCGGCGGATACTGCGTTAAATCAGGCCCGGTAAAGCTGCGGAAATCAACCGGGTCGGGCGAAGTCGACCACGTTCCGCCGAAGAAATCCGGGTGCGTTATCATTACCCAGAGCGACGACCAGCCGCCCGAAGAATGGCCGGTCAAAAATCTTCCGCTCGATTTCGCGTCCATCCGAAATTGCTTTTCAAGATACGGAATAAATTCGTTGACCAGAGCCGTTCCCCACGGGCCGTTGTTGGCCGAATCGGCGAAAACGTGATGACCGAGCGAGTTGTTGGCGTTCAGATAAACGTAAATCATTTCCGGCCGCTTGCCTTCCGCCATTTCCTTCGTCATACCGGGCACGCCGCGCAAGCTGTTGATATGATTTCCGCCGTAGCCGTGAATCGAGTAAACGGTCGGGTATTTCCGCGCCGCGTCATTGTTATAGCTCGGCGGCAAAACGATGCTCGCCTGCATTGTTATCGGTCTGCCCCAGAAAGCCGAGAGCACCGGACTTTCAAATTCGACGATTCTTACATTTGCGGGCGCAATCTCCGGCTTGTCGGGAACTCGTTTGGAAAGCGTCAGAACGGTTTCGGCAGACGGCCATTTAACTTTTACGACGCTGCTGTAAAGGTCGCCCGGCCCCGCGCCGTTGTATGTGTAGGAATGATTCTGGTCGAGCAAAGCCATAATTTGATATTCGCCGGCGGGCGCTTCGGAAAATTTTCGCGGAAAGGCGAGCGCGTCCGGATTTACCTCGACGGTCGTGTTGGCGTCAAGGTTGCTGATTTCCGTTCCCGTCATGTAAACCGCGTCCGGGTTCATAAAATCCGGTTCGATGCCGTCGAGCGGTTTCGGATTAACCGTCATAAAAATAAGCAGTCTGCCCGACAAAGGCTTCTGCGCGACCGATGCATCGGCGCCGACTTTGAATCGAACGGTTTGCGCCAGAGACGCGCCGCTTAAAAAGAATGCAAAGACGATAAAGAAAAATAGATTGAACTTTCTGAACATAAATATTCCTCGAATTTTATTTTATATAACGGAATCGAACGAAACGTTTCCGCGCCTATCTGATTTTTACGATTCGGCCTTCCAACTTCGGCGAAATCGTTTTGTTCGGCGCTTCCCTTATCGCTTTTTCGAGCAAATCCGAATCTTTCGGCGCGGTCGCGGCGTCGGTCAAAACTTTCGCGTTTTTGAACATAACGTAGCCGTCGCCGCCTTTTGAGACGAGAAAATCCGAAGTCGCGACCGTGTAAATTTTGTTTTCGTCAAGCGGCTTTCCGCCGACGAGAATTTCCGTCACGCGACTTCCGGCCGGTTTCGTCGTGTCGAACTTGAAGCTTACGCCCGAAACTTGCGGAAAGCGTCCCGGCTCGTTGTCTTCGGCGCTGCGTGCGACGCCGTGTTCGAGAATTTCGCGCAAGAGTTTTCCGTTTACTTCGGTTTTTACGACCGGATTATTAAACGGCAGAATCGAGAGCACGTCGCGCATCGTCAAAGTTCCCGCGTTGTAGGTCAAATCGGCGCGAATCGAGCCGCCGTTCAAAAATCCGATGTCAGCCCCGACCGCTTTTCTGTAGGAATCGGCGATAAAATTTCCGATGTTCGTCTCTTTCGTGCGGTTCGAAATGGAAAGCGCGTCGAGCGGCACGGCCGTTGCGCCGACCGGCGCGGATAATTTTTGCAGAAGGTCTTTGTATTTATCGGAAACGGCGGCAAATTCGGGCGCGTCGGGCGTTTGGTCGGTAACGGGAATCACTTCCCAGTCGATGCTTTCGAGTTTTTTGGTTTTCTGGTCGAAATTCAAATTAAAGCGTCCGAGCTCGCGAGCGTCGGCGGTCATTTTGAAAATCGGCGTGCCGTTCGAAGAAGACTGCAAAAGCGTGTGCTCGTGACCGCCGAGGATTAAATCAAACGCGGCGCATTGCGCTAGCTCCTTATCTTCAAACATAGACATATGCGTTAGGCCGACGACCGCGTTCGCGCCCGCTTCGCGCATTTTCGGCACGATTTCCCGGGCCGTGTCGCAGTAGTTTTTGACGATTAAACTTTCTTCCATCGACGAAGTCTGCTTGGTTTCGGGCAGAAGCAGGCCGATAAAGCCGATTTTTACGCCGCCGATTTCGCGAATGACGAACGGCGGCGTGTCGGCGAAAATTTTGTTCGCTTTGGTGTCGAAAACGTTCGCGCCGAGCCACACGAATTTCGATTCCTTCATTCTTTGCAGCAACTCGTTGGTTTTCAAATCGAATTCGTGATTACCGAAAACGGCGTAATCGACGCCGAGCGCGTTCCACGCGTCAATCATCTGCGCGCCTTTGTATGTTCTGGTCTCGACCGAAGGCGAAAGCGTGTCGCCGCCGAGCGTAAAAATCGTGTTCGGATTTTCCTTCACGATTTGTTTTTTGAGCGTCAGAACGCGCGCCAGCCCGCCGCGCTTTCCGCCGTCGACCGGCGCGAATTGATAAACGTCGTTGACGTGCAGAATCGTCACGCGCGTCGTCTGTGCGGAAACGATTAGCGAAAATAAAGTTAATAAAATAAAAGCGAACAGGGATTTTTTCATAATTTTATTGTAAAAACGAAACCGCCGATTTTCGAGAGATGAACACAGATTGTTTTTGATTTATCCGTTTTTATCTGTGTTCGTCCAGCGGTTAATTAACTTTTAAATGCGTTCGGGCTTCCCAGATTTCGGGAAAGAATTTTTTCGAAAGCGTCGACATCAGATAGCCGACGCCTTCCGAGCCGCCCGTGCCGGGCTTCATTCCGAGCATTCTTTCGACCATCAAAACATGATGATAGCGCCAGAGCGCGATGTTCTCGTCGTGCTCGATGAGTAAATCCTGCATGACAAAAAGCTCGGGATATTTTTCGGGATGCGTCAAAATTTCGACAATCGCGGCGACTTTTTCATCTTTTGTTTCGGCGGCCAAATTGTTTTCGCGCAAAAGCCGCCAGAACTCGTCGGCCAGCGTCGGCGCGTTGAATCTTTCGGAGAGCTTTTGATGAGCAAATTCGTCGCGCTCGAAAGCTTTCAAAATCCGCTCGTCTTTAGCGCCCGAGACAAATTCGATTTCGCGAAACTGCATCGATTGAAAACCGCTCGCCGGATTTAACTTATCGCGAAATTCGAGAAAGCCGATTTGCGCCATCGTCTCCAGAATATGAATCTGGCTGACGACCACCTTTCCGATGGCCGCGACGGTTTTCAGCGAATGATTGGCGCGAAACTTACGGTCTTCCCCGAGCCACACGAGCGTCGCGTCGATTTCGTGCAGAATCTGCTTGAACCAAAGCTCGTAGGTCTGGTGAATGACGATAAACAAAAGCTCGTCGTGACTCGTCGGCTCCGACAAAGTCGCCTGCAAGCTGATGAGTTCAGGAACTTTTAAGTATTCGTTATAGGAAAGCGGCGCATTTCGGCCGTATTCATTACTCATTTTTTAACTTGTTTTAGAAAATCTCCAATCTCTATTTCCGCATCATGCAAAGCACCTTTGGGCGTAAAACGGTCAATTTCATCATGAAAAGGAAAGACTATTGAACGTCCGTCGGCGTGTTTCATTTTAACGTGACTGCCTTTTCGGTGAATTTCGACAAATCCTAATCTTGTCAAAGCGGACAAAACTTGTCTTCCCGAAAAAAGCGGAAGTTTCATATTGCTACTTCAACAAGTTCTTTGTTTTTCTCAAGTTCAAAAGGTTCAGGCTCTAAATATAAATCAATCGCCTCACGAATGTTGGACAAAGCTTCTTCGCGCGTTTTTCCTTGTGACCAGCAGTCTTTCAGGGCAGGAACAGATGCGACAAAATAACTATCCTCTTCCTTTTCAACTATAACTTTGATATTCATAAATTTCTTCTCTAAAATCTCAATTTTATCTTCTGTTATCGCAGGTTTGATGTCAATTTTGACCGATTTCGCGTTTCATTCAAAAAAATTTAAATCTCGGTCTTGACACACAGCATTTTATTGGTTAAATTTGCCAACGTTCTATATAAAAACAACACAATAGAATAACCCCCGAAAAAATCTTGCAGTTTAAGATTTTCCGATTTTTAGGAATGAGTTGTAACACTTTTTTAATCTGCGCCCGAAAAAGTCTTAATCTTAAAGGTTTCGACGGTGTAGCTTAATGTTTTTGCCTGTGTGTTTATAAAAAACGCTTCTGGCTTGAGAAAAGAATATCGACAGATATTCAAAAATTAAATTCACTGAAGTTTGTAGGAGGAATTAGAAAGAAATGTCAAAAAATACCACAGTCGGTACGGTCAAATGGTTTAACAATGCGAAGGGTTACGGTTTTATCGAACAGCCCGGCGAGCAGGATATTTTCGTGCATTACAGCGCGATTTCCGGCGATGGCTATAAAACCTTGATTCAAGGACAGGAAGTCGAGTTTGAAGTCACAAACGGGCCGAAAGGGCCGCAGGCAGAAAACGTCATGAAAGTCTGAAAAACGAGTTAAAACGTCTGACCGCTTCCGGCTTTCCCGCAAAAAAAGCCGGACAGCGTTTCTAAAGAGAAAAGGCTTATCTGTAACAGATAAGCCTTTTCTCTTTTATAAAAAACTTCCGATTTACAAAAGCTCCTCGCCTTTTGTCTTTAAGATTCGGCGCCAAAGCTCGCGATAAGACGTAAAGCGCGAAATTACCGAGTTGAATTGATAACGCTGCGCGTATGTCAGATTGCGGTCGTCGGCGATGCGTTTGATGTTCGATTCAAGCCGCGCGCGCGCCTCGAGCGGCGGGCGTTTCGTGCCGCCGTTAAAATAAATGTCGAAATCGATTTTCAGCTTCCGTATGTCTTCTTCGAGCCGCGCAATTTGCTGGTCGAGGCTGGCCGCTTCTTCACTTTTTGATTTTAAGTTCCGATATAAACTATTGCCTAAACTTGCCATTTGATTTTACTGTCGAAAAAAATTCTCCTTTTAAAGCAAATCTTCAAAGCCGAATTTATTCCGTAAATTTTGTCGGATTTAAGTTAAAATAATTTTATGGAAAACCGGGAAGTCCCGTCCGCCGCCGATATGCTGCGGCATTTGCCTTCGATTGACGCGCTTTTGCGCTCAGCGGCGGCAAATAAAATGCTGCCCGAAATTGGCGCGAAACATCTGACGATGCTGGCGCGCGCCGTCATCGAAAACCTGCGCCGCAAAATTCAGGAAAATTTCGAGGGCGGCGCGCTAAAGGAGGAAGAAGTTTCGCGCGAGCATTTATTTAAAGAAGCGGGAAAACGGCTGGAAGACGCGTGGCGAAGCGAGCGGAATTCGAGCCTGCAACGGGTGATAAATGCGACGGGCGTTATCATTCACACAAATCTCGGTCGCGCGCCGCTCTCGGAAAATGCGCGAAAAGCGATTTTTGAGGAAACCTCCGGTTACTCGACGCTCGAATACAATCTCGAAACCGGCAAACGCGGTCGCCGCGGCGCGCGAGCCGAACATCTTTTAGCCGAGCTCGCGGGCGCGGAAAGCGCTCTCATTGTCAACAACTGCGCGGCCGCCGCGTTTTTGGTTCTGACCGCTCTGGCGCGCGGCGGCGAAGTGATAATCTCGCGCGGCGAGCTGGTCGAAATCGGCGGCGATTTTCGCATTCCCGATGTGATGGCCGAGTCCGGCTCAGTTTTAAGAGAAGTCGGAACGACGAATCGAACCAGAATTTCCGATTACGAAAAAGCGATAAACGAAAACACGCGCCTGATTTTGAAAGTTCACCCGTCGAATTACCGAATCGTCGGTTTTACGGCGACGCCGACCGTCGCCGAACTGGCGGATTTGGCTCACGAAAAAAACCTCCTGCTTTATGAAGACGCCGGTTCGGGCGCGATTTTGGATTTGAGCGAATACGGTCTCGACGACGAGCCGATTATCAATCAATCAATCGTCGCGGGCGCGGACGTCGTCACATTCAGCGGCGACAAGCTGCTCGGCGGCGCGCAGTCGGGCCTGATTGTCGGGCGGCGCGACGTCGTCGAACACGTTCGCAAACATCCGCTTTATCGCGCTCTGCGCGTCGATAAATTGATTTATGCCGCACTCGAGGCGACGCTCGAAGCATATCGAAAGGAAACGGTTTTGCAGGAAATTCCGGTTTTGAAAATGCTTTCGCAAACGAGCGCCGAATTGAAGACGCGCGCATGGCAGCTGGCGCGGCGTCTGCGCGAAAAACTTGGCGAAAATCACGATTTACGATTTGAAGTCATCGAAGGCAATTCGGTCATCGGCGGCGGCTCGGCTCCGACCGTCCAGCCGCCGACCACGCTTTTGGCTTTCAGACACGCGCAAATTTCGGTCAGCCGTCTCGAACAAAGCCTGCGATTTTCGCGCCCGCCCGTGATTGCGAGAATTCTGGAAGATAAAGTTTTGATTGATTTGCGAACCGTTTCCGAGAGCGAGGAAAGCGAGCTTCTGGAAATTTTAGGGAAGATTTAGCCGCGAACAAACACGAAATTTCACGAAAGTTTTTACCACAGAGAAAAATTATAAAAACTCTCTGTGTTCTCCGTGGTAAATTTCTCTTTTTGTGCTCTTTCGTGTTTGTTCGCGGCTAATTTATTTATCCGTTTTTCTGCGAGAAATTTTTCATAAACTCGACCAGTTTTTCAACACCTTCGCGCGGGAAAGCGTTGTAAATCGAAGCGCGGATGCCGCCGACCGAGCGGTGTCCTTTTAAGCCGTCGAGACTCTGCGCGGTGGCTTCCGAGCAGAATTGTTTTTCGAGTTCTTCCGACGGCAGGCGAAAGGTGACGTTCATCAAAGAGCGCGCGTTTCGTTCGGCGTGGCCGCTGTAAAAACCGTCGCTCGCGTCAATCGCGTCGTACAAAATTCGGGCTTTTTCCCCGTTTAGTTTTTCCATCGAAGCGAGGCCGCCTTTTTCTCTGAGCCAGTCGCAGACGAGACTGATGATGTAAATTCCCCAAGTGTTCGGCGTGTTGAGCATCGAATCGTTTTCCGCCAGAAGACTATAATCGAGCATCGAATGCTGATTTTCCGGCACTTTAGCGATTAAATCGTCGCGGATGATGACGAGCGTGACGCCCGACGGGCCGATGTTTTTCTGCGCTCCGGCGTAAATCAGCGAGTGTTTTGCGACGTCCACCGGTTTTGAAAGAATGTTTGACGAAGCGTCGCAGATGACGGGAATTCCGCCGCCGTCCAAATCGTATTTGTATTCGACGCCCTCGATGGTTTCGTTCGACGTGTAATGAACGTATTTTGCGTTTTCGCTGAAATTAAGCTCGTCCTGCGCCGGTACGGATTTAAAGTTTGTTGCGGCCGAAGAAAAAATCGTGCTCGCATTGCCGCACCTTTTTGCTTCTTTTATCGCCTTTTTGCCCCAGGTGCCGGTAATAACGTAATCGGCCGTTTCGTCATGGCCGAGAAAATTTATCGGAATCATCGAAAACTGCAGAGACGCGCCGCCCTGCAGAAACAAAATTCGGTAGTTTTCCGGCACGCTTAAAAGCTCGCGAATACCTTGTTCGGCGGCGTGCAGAATCGGTTCGAAATATTTCGAGCGATGACTGACTTCCATCACGCTCATGCCGATTCCGCCGAGCGAAATCATCTCCTCTTTAGCCTTTTCCAAAACCGATAAAGGCATAACCGCCGGCCCGGCGCTGAAATTGTATATTCTTTCGGTCATTTATTCTCCTTGTAGAATCAGTGAGCGGTATGCAGTAAACAGTTAAGAAAAATGCCGTCGGCTGCGGCTCACGGCTCACTGTTTATTAAAATATCACAGCTCAAAAGTTTAATAAATTTACCTAAATCAACTTTTCCGCTTCAAAAATATGCGAAACTTGGAGTAAAATAACGATAATTAACAACTCTTCTTTTTTCGGCGGCATCTTAGAGGAGCGTTTCCGAAATACATATCAAAAAACGAGTTTGGAGGATTATAAATGTTTCGTAAAAATTATTTTACATTTCTTTTAGCAGCAGCATTATTTTTAGTCGGCGGCGTGGCCGCATTCGGGCAGACGGCTCCGGTTTCCGGTAAAGTGGTCGTCAAAAAAGGCGACGCGGTCGAGCCGGTCGCGGGCGCGCTGGTCGAAGTTTTTCGCGTCGGCAGCAAAACCAAAATGCCGTCGGACAAAACCGATAAAAAAGGCAACTTCGCTTTTGCCGGTCTGCCGCTCGGCGAAAGATATATTTTAGCAATCAGCGGGCCGGGAATTTCGCCGCTTGTTTATCCGGGAGTGTCGCCCGGCGGCGATTCTCTGACCATATCGGTTTCCGAAGGCGACGGCAAACGTTTTACCGATGAAGAAGTAAGACAGGTTCTGGCCAAAAAAACAACCACGACGACCACCAACGGTAATACCAACACAACAACCACCACGACCACCGCCGATGCCGATAAACCGGTCGAGCTGACCGATGAACAGAAAAAGCAGCAGGCCGATGAACAGAAAAAGATAGCTGAAATCGCGGCCAAAAATAAAAATACCGACCAGAAAAACACTCTTCGCGAAGCGGCTTTGAAAGAAGGCGTCGCCGCGCTGACGGCCAAAGATTACGATACGGCAGTCGCTAAATTTGACGAAGGCTATAAAGTCGACACCGAATTTGTCGGCAGCGCGCCGGTCTTTTTAACCGCTAAAGCCAAATCTTTATCAAATCGCGGCGTCGAAAGATTTAATAAAGCCAACAAGCTGACCGACCCGACCGCCAAAGTAGAAGCATTGAACTCGGTGACGAAAGATTTTTCGGACGCGGTCGATGCTTTCAATACTTCCTGGACAATTCTGAAAAACGCGCCGGCGACCTCTATTCCCGACCAGAAAAATTACGAAATCAATAAATCCGAAGCATTAAACGGACTTAAAAATCTCGTCTTTTATATGATTGCCACCGAGCGCGTCGACAGTACGAAAACGGCGACGATTAAAGCTCTGCTTCAGGAATACATGAACATCGAACCGGATGCCGCCGCGAAAGTTAAAGCGCAGATAAGTCTGGCCGATATTTATCGGCTGTCGGCTGATTCGGACAATGCGATTGGCGAATACAGAAAAGCTCTGGAAATGTCGCCCGACAACGTCGATGCTCTGGCCGGATTAGGTCTGTCTTTGTTCAACTCCGGCGAAGTTTCCGGCAATGTCGCGCAGAAACAGGAAGGCTTAAATTTTATGCAGCGCTTTATCGATGTTGCACCCGACAATCACAAATACAAAGCGGATATCGTCGGTTTGATTGATTATCTCAAACAGCAGAAACTGACTCCGCAAAAAGTGACGACGACGAAAAAGAAAAACTAAGAACCTTTTTAGTTTTGCAGCGAAAGGCCGGATTTGACGATAATCGTCAAATCCGGCCTTTGCTTTACCGAAAAAAATAAATTTCGGATTCACAAAAGAATCTTGACACCCGCCCGCACAGCATTGTATTATTATTTATCAACGATGTTTATCATCGTTTTGTTTGTTTCTCGCACTTATCATTTCCACATCTGAAAATTTCTTGCAAAAAGAAATATTTCCATAAATAAATGTCAGCAAAACTTGGGGAAATCCTTGTCCGCGAAAATTTAATAACTTCGCAGCAACTGCGCGAGGCGCTCGAATACCAGCGCGCGAGCGGCGGGCGTTTAGGTTCAAATCTCGTCAAGCTCGGAATTATTTCCGACGACGTGATTACCGCCGTTTTGTCGCGTCAATACGGAGTTCCGTCGATTAACCTCGAGCTTTTTCAAATTGAAGACGAAACCATCAAACTGATTTCTCATGAAGTCGCACTTAAATATTCGGTTCTGCCGATTTCCAAAGTCGGCGCTACTTTGACGCTGGCGATGGCCGACCCGACCAATGTTTTTGCGATGGACGACATCAAGTTTATGACCGGCTTGAATGTCGAGCCGGTCATCGCTTCGGAAGCCTCGCTCTCAATCGCCATCGGAAAATATTACAGCTCGACCAAGAAAATAGATATTTTTGATTTCGCCACCGTCGGCGAGCTTGAAAGAAACGGCAAACCGGTCGCCAAAAACGGAAACGGAAATGGAAACGGCAAAGGCCTGAAAATCGGCGAAAGGCTCGTCGAATCGGATTTGACCGTCTCGCTCGACCGTTTCGAGTTCGACAAAAACGGCGCCGAAGAATTTGAAGTCATCGAAGAAAACGAGGAAATCGACCTCGCCGAGCTGGCCAAAGCGAGCGAAGACGCTCCGGTCGTTCGTCTCGTCAACGTTCTTCTGGTCGATTCTTTAAGACGCGGCGCATCCGACATTCACATCGAGCCGTACGAAAAAGATTTTCGCATCCGCTTTCGCATCGACGGCGTTTTGTATGACGTCATGCACCCGCCGATGAAAATGCGCGACGCGCTGCTCTCGCGTCTGAAAATTATGGCGAAGCTCGATATTTCCGAGAAACGCCTGCCGCAGGACGGACGCATCAAGATTAAAGTAAAAATCGACAACCGCTCGCGCGAGCTCGATTTCCGCGTTTCGAGTCTGCCGACGCTGTTCGGCGAAAAAATCGTGCTTCGTCTCCTTGATAAAGACAAGTTGATGCTCGATATGACCAAGCTCGGCTTCGAGCAGCAATCCCTGGAAATTTTCCAGCGCAACATCTCCAAGCCTTACGGAATGGTTCTTGTTACCGGCCCGACCGGCTCGGGTAAAACGAACACGCTTTATTCAGCTTTGCAGTCATTAAATACGCCCGAAACAAATATTATGACGGCCGAAGACCCGGTCGAGTTCAATTTGCCCGGCATCAATCAGGTGCAGATGAAAGAGCAAATCGGTTTGAATTTCGCCGCCGCGCTTCGCTCATTTTTGCGCCAAGACCCGAATATAATTCTCGTCGGCGAAATCCGCGACTTTGAAACGGCGGAAATCGCCATCAAAGCCGCGCTCACCGGCCACATGGTTTTATCGACTTTGCACACGAACGACGCGCCCTCGACGATTTCGCGTCTCGTCAATATGGGCATCGAGCCGTTTCTGGTCGCCACGTCGGTCAACATTATTCAGGCGCAGAGACTTATCAGGCGCATTTGCAGCAATTGTAAAGAAGAACAGAAACTCCCCACGGAAGCGTTCGTCGAAATCGGTTTTTCGGCCGAAGAAGCGCCGAGCTTGAAAGCTTACAAAGGAACTGGCTGCCAGACGTGCAACGGAACGGGCTACAAGGGCAGAATCGGTCTTTACGAAGTGATGGAAGTCACGGACGAACTGCGCGAGCTTATCATTATCGGCGCGAGCGCAATCGAGCTCAGAAGAAAGGCAATTGAATGCGGAATGATTACTCTGCGCGAATCGGGTTTATACAAATTGCGCGACGGAGTTACGACGATTGAGGAAGTAGTGAAGGAAACGATTTTATAAGGATGGGAGGAAGTATGTTGTTTAGGGCAATAGCATTATCGTTGGCATTATTAATCGGAATCGGGGCAATTATCCCTTTGGTGAGCGACCACGCCGAAGCGGGCTCATTTAAAAAGAAAAAGAAAAAACGCGCCAAATACAAAAAATATTCGAAAAAATGGTGGCGCGCCTATTATCAGAGAAAAAATCGCCAGTCGTCTCTCGCAAAACGCAAGCGTGCGATGCGCGTTCGCCAAATTTTGCTGGCCCGCGACAGCGAGCTGAAACAGGCTAGTGAAGCGAGCGAAAATTCAAAAAACAAAGTCAGCAAAAACTCCGTCGTAGCCGATACGACGCCGGCGCTTCTGCCTTCGGGCGAAGTCGCGCCGAAAGGCTGGAAATCGAATCTGGTTTCGAACGGTGAGCTTCAGTTCAGAGTTGACGACGACTCGGGAGCGCAAATCGGCTCGGCTTCGATTGCAATCGTCGGGCCGGCGATGAACGCCGAAGGCACTACCATTGCGAAAAACAAAACCGTCGGCGGCGTTCCCGTAACTTCTCTGCGCAGCACCGTCATCGACCGGATGATTAAAGAACAGGGCTGGGTCGTCAACGATTTTCAAAAGGAAATCGGTGGCAAAAAAGTCTATGTCGTCGTCGCGCAGTCGCCGGGCGCGGGCGGCGCGGTTCAATCCAGAATGTTTTATTTTACGGAAGTTGAAGGCCGCATCTACAGCGTCTCGACCAGCTCGCCGAACGATTCGACCGAACGCCTTGTTCAGGAATCAGAAAAAGTTATCGACTCGCTCCAGCGCCGCAAAAGCAATACCCAGCAGGCAGCAATCAAAGAGTGAAAAACGAGCGGTGAAAAGTGAATAGTTAGAAACGAATTCACTTTTCACTGCTCACCTTTCACTTTTCACCAAATTTATGAATCTCGACCAGCAAAACAATTTATCATCACAAATAACGCTTCCCGACCTTTTGAGGCAGATGACCGATTTGGGCGGCTCGGACTTGCACTTGACGACGAACTCGCCGCCGCAGGTGCGTGTTCACGGCCATTTAAGCCCGCTCGACGGCTACGCGCCGATGACTCCGGCGGAAACGAAACAGCTTGCCTACTCGGTTTTGACCGACGCGCAAAAACATCGTTTTGAAGAAAATCTGGAGCTCGATTTTTCGTTCGGATTAAAAGGAATGTCGCGTTTTCGCGCCAATCTTTTTAATCAAAAAGGCGCGGTCGGCGCGGTTTTTCGCGCGATTCCCTACGAAATCAAATCTTTTGACGGGCTCGGGCTTCCGACCGTCGTTTCCGATTTATGCAAAAAGCCGCGCGGTTTGATTCTCGTTACCGGCCCGACCGGTTCGGGAAAATCGACGACGCTCGCCTCGATGATAGACAAAATCAACATCGAGCGCCACGACCATATTTTAACCATCGAAGACCCGATAGAATTTCTGCACAATCACAAAAACTGTGTCGTCAACCAGCGCGAAGTCGCCGCTGACACGCATACTTTTACTGCCGCGCTGCGCACCGCTTTGCGTCAGGACCCGGACGTGGTGTTGATTGGCGAAATGCGCGATTTGGAAACGATTGAGATGGCGCTGCGCATCGCCGAAACCGGCCATTTGACGTTTGCGACGCTGCACACGAATTCGGCTTATTCGACCATCAACCGCATCATCGACGTTTTTCCGGCCGAACAGCAAGCTCAGGTTCGGACACAGCTTTCGCTCGTGCTCGAAGGAATTATGTGTCAATCGCTGCTGCCGAAAGCGACGGGCGACGGCCGCGTCATGGCGCTCGAGATTCTTATTCCGAATTCCGCCATCCGCAATTTGATTCGCGAAGACAAAATTCACCAGATTTATTCGATGATGCAGACCGGTCAGGACAAATTCGGGATGCAGACGTTTAATCAGGCGCTCGCGTCGCTCTATCACAAACGCCAAATTACGCTTGAAGTCGCGATGCAGCGCTCATCAAACGCCGACGAGCTGAAAGATTTAATCGAGCGCGGTTCGGGCATCAATCAAGCCTACGGCGGAAACGCAAAACCCGCTATGCCGCAAGGAAGTCCCTACGCGCAAGGCCGTCCAATCGGGCAGCGTCCGCCGGTCAGATAATTAAAATTCCAGATGAAAAATACAAAATTTTAATTTTTCATTGAAAGAGGAGCAAATAGAAAATAATGCCAACATACGCTTATAAAGGTCGCAACCGCCTAAACGAAATGGTTTCCGGCGAAAAAACCGCCGCCAGCCAGGACGAGCTTCGCGCGCTTCTGCGTCGCGAGCAAATCGTGATGACGCAGGCTTCGGAAAAAGGACGCGAAATCTCGATTCCGAAACTCGGCAGAAGCAAAAAAGTAAAGGCCAAGGAGCTTTCCGTTTTCACGCGCCAGTTTTCCGTCATGATTGACGCCGGTCTGCCGCTCGTCCAATGTCTCGACATTTTGGCGCAGCAGCAAAACAATCCGTTTTTCAAAGACGTTTTGATTCAGGTGCGCCAGCACGTCGAAGAAGGCTCGACGCTTTCGGCCGCGCTCGAAAAACATCCGAAGGTTTTCGACCAGCTTTACACGCACATGGTCGAAGCGGGCGAAACGGGCGGCGTGTTGGATTTGATTTTGCAGCGCCTCGCGACATTAATTGAAAAGGTCGTCAAATTAAAACGCAGCATCGTTTCGGCCTCGATTTATCCGGCGGCGGTCATTTTCGTCGCGGTCGCGGCGGTGGCGATTATTATGGTCGTCGTCATTCCGCAGTTCGAGCAAATCTTTCTTGGGCTTTTAGGCCCGGGCGAAACTCTGCCGCTGCCGACGCGCATCGTCATGGGAATGAGTAATTTTCTCGCCGGCTGGGGCGGACTCGGACTTTTGGCCTCGATAATCTCGATTGCCGTCGGCGTCCGTTTTTATTACAGAACGCCAAAAGGCAGGCACGTGATTGACGCGATTTTGCTCAAAGTTCCAATCTTCGGCGGCATCCTCCGAAAAGTCGCCGTCGCGCGTTTTTCGCGCATTTTGTCAACGCTGCTTTCTTCGGGCGTTCCGATTTTGCAGTCGCTGGAAATTACCGCCAAAACCGCCGGAAACGTGATTATCGAAGACGCGATTATGAAAGTCCGCTCCGGAGTCGAACGCGGCGAAAGCTTTGTCGAGCCGCTGAAAGCGACCGAAGTCTTCCCGCACATGGTCGGGCAGATGGTCGGCGTCGGTGAACAAACCGGCGCGCTCGACGCAATGCTCGGAAAAATCGCCGATTTCTACGAAGATGAAGTCGATTCGGCCATCGCCGACCTTCTGGCATTAATCGAACCCGCCTTGATTGCATTTCTCGGCGTAACCATCGGCTCAATCGTTATATCGATGTACCTGCCGCTCTTTACGCTCATCGGAAAACTCGCCGGCGGCGCGAAGTAATCTGTGCGGTAAATGTCTTAGGCTAATAAAGTTTCAGACTGAAATTTTGTCTCTGACTATACAAAGAAGAAAGGATTCTCTGAATCAGAGAATCCTTTCTTCTTTTGAAATTTAGTTTCAATGTAGTTCAAGAACATTTCTTAAATCTCTTAAGGCTTCATCAATGGCGTGCTGAACCCTAAAATTTTGATTAATATAACTTAGATTCAATATCTCTGATTGAATCTTCCTTATTGGGGCACGCATACAATGCTCAAAGACAAATCTCAGACTTATTCGGTTGAAGGCGGCAATGCCGATTTACGTCATTATTTGGCAAGACTACATCGTTCGTCACGTTGTTTCTCCCGTTGTTTCAAAGCCTGAGCGAGAGCCGTCGAGTTGTTTGTTTACTTTTACAATGAGCGGCAACTTAGGAAAAGACGCTTGCCGACGTATCCGATATATTTAGCCGAAAACTTGCCAACGCTTATTTAGTCACTCCCTTTTACAAAAAATCATTGACAGGTAAAATTAACCTGTGGTAGCTTCTATCAAGCGACGACATAATTGCTTTGCGGAAGTGTTCTACGGGGAAAATTAAGAACATTTCGATAAAGAAAATAAGCTAAGACCAAATTCAACGGAGAGTTGAAGTACAAAACATTGAGTTGTGAATTCATTAGCTCAATGTTTAATGGTTCGAGCTTTAGTATTAATTCAATTATTAGAGTGAATGAATTGTTAAAGATCGTCACTAAATAATGGAAATCCGAGAAGTAAAATATTTATGTCGGTGAATCCTAATAATTTTGTAAATAAACAGTATCCGCAAACTTTCGTAAAGTTTAGCCCGAATTATTTATGCAAAGCTGATTATCTTTAGATAATCGGCTTTTTGTGTTTTAGAAAGAAAGATTTTCTGAGTAGCGATTAGAAAGTTAAGTGGAGTTAACAATGCGCGAACAAAACCTAAAATCTTTCTTGTTTTTTCTGCATATAATAAGCCTCGGTTCGGTAAAATTTAATCTACACAAAAATTTGAGATGTCCGGCGGCTAACGCCTTCAAATAGTGTACAGAGTATAGCTCCGGCGTAGTTTAAGTTGACAATTTACTTTTGACTAAATTTCAGAAGCGGCGAAATTTCGCGTCTTTGTTTGAGTGTTAAATCATTTATACGGTTTTATGCTGAGTCTTCGACGGCATAATCCGGCAGCAAAGACGGCCGCTTCCAATCTTACGTTCGACAGTGACTGTAAAAGTTGCTCCTGCTGCTAGAATTTAGGATTTATAATGAATGACGAAGCGGAAAATAGTAACTCATCTTCCCAATTCCTGAAAACGGATAGGGGGAAAACCAAATCCAATGCGATTGAAACACCTTCCATCGCCTTGCCGAAAGGCGGCGGCGCAATTAAAGGAATTGATGAGAAATTTTCCGTGAACGCCGTTAACGGCACTGCGTCTTTTTCCATTCCCATTCCGGTTTCTCCGGCCCGCGGAGTTTCTCCTAATCTTAGTTTGTCTTACAATTCAGGCGGCGGTAATGGAATTTTTGGTCTGGGATGGGCATTAAGTCTGTCCTCAATAAAACGCAGCACGGGCAAAGAGCTTCCTCAATATTTTGACGGCGTTGATTCGGACACCTTTCTTTTTTCCGAAGCCGAAGACTTAGTGCCGGAATATAAAAAAGAAAACGACGGCAGTTTCAGCCTGGACGCCGAAAACAATTATGTCATCAACGAAAAAGATTCGCCCGACGGCTCGTTTACGATTAGATTTTACAAACCGAGAATTGAGGGTTTGTTTGCACGGATTGAAAGATGGTTGCACAAAACCTCCGGCGAAATTAAGTGGCGGGTGATTACCAAAGAAAACGCGACCACGCTTTTCGGGTGGAGCAAGGATTCGAGAATTGCGAATCCGAAAGACGAGAAAAGAATTTTTCAGTGGTTGCCGGAATTTGTTTTCGATGACAAGGGAAACTGCGCCCGCTACATTTACAAAAAAGAAGACAAGGCAGGATTTGACTCTTCTCTCCTGCACAACCGAAACCGTCTTGAAGCCGCAGACATTACTTACGTTAATTTGTATCCCGAAAAGGTTTTATACGGAAACAAAACGCCTTACAAAAAATTCGGTGACGCTTTTCCGGCAGAAACGGATTTTATGTTCCAAACCATTTTTGATTTCGGAGAATATAACCCTAATTCTCCTTACGATAAAATCAAGAACTGGGATTTCAGAAAAGATGCTTTCTCGGAATATAAATCGGGTTTTGAAATAAGAACAACCCGTTTATGCAAGCGAGTATTGCTTTATCACTTTTTCGACGAGCTTCCCGGCGATACGGCTTTAGTCAAGTCGTTGGATTTTGAATATGACACCGCTGCCGAAGAAGACTTCACGTTCTTAAAATCCGTTACCTCTTGCGGCTATATCAAGCAAACAAACGGAACTTACACCAGCAAAAAACTCCCGCCGACCGAATTTGAATATCAAAAACACGATTGGAACAAAGAAGTAAAAACCGTCTCGGGAGAAAATTTAGTTAACGCTCCGTCCGGCTTGGATGAACGCTCGTATCAGTTCACCGATTTATTTAACGAAGGCTTGTCCGGCATCCTGACCGAACAGGCAGCCGGCTGGTATTACAAACACAATCTCGGAGACGGAAAATTTGAACGGGCAAAACTGGTTTCTCCCAAACCTTCATTTTTGGGATTAGGAAACGGGCTGCAATTATTGGATTTGGACGGCGACGGCAGCAAACAAATCGTCAATTACAATACTGAGCCAAAAGGTTTTTTTGAATTAAACGACGAAAATGAATGGCTGCCGTTCAGAAATTTCGAGAACCTGCCGAACATCAATTTTCAGGATTCCAATACGCGCCTGCTCGATCTCACCGGAGATGGTATGCCGGACGTGCTCGTCACCGAAGACAATGTGTTTACGTGGTATGAATCTTCCGGCAGAAACGGTTTTTCCCGGGCGTCTAAAACCGCCAAATCTTTTGATGAAGAAGCGGGACCGCACGTCGTCTTTGCCGACTCGACGCAAAGCATTTTTCTCGCCGATATGAGCGGCGACGGATTGACCGATATTGTCCGTATCCGCAACGGGGAAATATGTTACTGGAGCAATCTTGGTTACGGAAAGTTTGGAACAAAAGTCAATATGGACAATGCTCCGACTTTCGACCACCCGGAATCGTTCAATCCGGCTTTGATTCGTCTAGCGGATATTGACGGCTCCGGCTCCGGCGATATTGTCTATCTGGGAAAAAATAAGTTCTCGTGCTGGTTGAATTTAAGCGGGAATGCTTTCAGCAGCGTTCCTTTTGAGATAGAGGCTTTTCCTGAAATACATAATCAATCCAGTATAACGGTCACCGATTTGCTCGGAAACGGCGTGGCTTGTATTGTCTGGTCAAGCGATTTGGCAAAAGATGCAGCGGCTTCTCTAAAATATATCGACCTGATGAACGGTAAGAAACCGCACATTATGGTTGGTTATAAAAATAATTTAGGTAAAGAAGTTTCCCTCGAATATACACCTTCCACCAGATTGTACATCGAAGACAAGCTCGCCGGAAAACCCTGGATAACCAAGCTGCATTTTCCCGTCCACTGCATTTCGAGAACCGAAACGAGAGATACAATTTCCGGCTTTCGCTTTGCCAGTTCTTACAAGTATCATCACGGATATTACGACCATGCCGAAAGGGAATTCAGAGGCTTCGGGCGAGTCGAGCAAACGGATTCCGAGCATTTCGAGCATTGGATTAAAGGCGATGCCAGCAACATCGTCGAGCAGACTCTTCATCAAGAGCCGGTCATCACCAAATCGTGGTTTCACACGGGCGCATTTTTGAGCCGGGGGAAAATTCTCAGCCAGTTTGCCAAAGAGTATTGGTATGAGGAAATGAACCGGCAGGACTTTGCGGTCGCGCATAACGAAACGGCTTTGCCCGATGCCAGATTGATTACCGCGCCCGGATTAGACCCGGCGCTGATTGCTAAGCTGAGCGCGCAGGAATGGCGCGAAGCCCTGCGCGCCTGCAAGAGTATGGGCTTGCGCTCGGAAGTGTTTGCCGAGGATGCCCCGCTCGTCGGCGCGACGCCTGACCAGCTTAGAAAACAGTTATCGCCTTTTACGGTGACGGCGCACAACTGCGTCATCGAACTGGTGCAGCCGAAAGGTCGAAATAAACACGCCGTTTTTGTAGTCAAAGAAAGCGAATCCGTCACCTACAGCTATGAAAGAAAAACGGACGACCCGCGCATTGCTCATAACCTGAACATCAAATTGGATGAATACGGCAAAGTTTTGGAATCCGCAGCGGTGGTTTACCCGCGAGCGTTGCCGGATGTAACCTTGTCGCCGGAAACGCGGGCGGCACAAAACAAAACTTTCATCACTTACGCGCAAAACAAATTTACGAATGACATCAAAACGTCGGACGCTTATCGCCTGCGCCAGCCCTCGGAAACAAAAACATATGAGCTGAAAGGCGTGGCAAAAGCCGACACGCTTTTTACCGTCAGCGATTTTGAAGACATTCTGATTGATTCCGTCGAGGTCGAATATCATCAGGTCGACACAAACCCGGCGGCGGGAGCTTCACAAAAAAGATTAATCGAGCATACCAGAACCGTATTCTATCGGGACGACTTGACCGGAGCGCTGCCTTTGCACGATTTAGAGACAAAAGGACTTTCTTTTGAAAGCTATCAACTGGCTTATACGCCCGCCCTTCTTTCCGATATTTTCGGGACAAAATTGACTAACGCCCAGATATTGGCGCTGATGCCGGAAGGTAAATTCATGCACAGCGAGGCAGACGATAACTGGTGGATTCGCTCCGGCACGACTCAATATATAGAAGGCGCGGAAACGGTTGCCGACGCGGAAAACCGTTTCCGTATGCCAATCTCTTACACCGACCCTTACGGAGCAAAAACAAAAATAAAATACTTTTCCGATTATTTTCTTTTTATCGAGGAAATCCAAGACCCGCTGCAAAACAAAACAAAGGTTTTGTCATTCAATATGCGCACGCTTTCGGCGCAACGAATGCAGGATGCCAACGACAATATCTCGGAAGCAATCGCCGACGAATTGGGCTTCATCAAAGCGGTGGCTGTTTTCGGCAAAGGCGCTGAGGCGGATGATTTAGCCAGTATCAATGAGTTTATGTCGGCGGCAGAAAGCTCGCTGGTCGGTAGTTTCTTTAATGCCGCTGCTTCCGACCAATTAGTCACGTTTGGAAAAAATTTGCTGCATCACGCCACGACGCGATTTGTCTATGATTTAGACGTTTACAAAAATTCGGGCGGCACGAAACCGGCGGTAGCGGCTTCGATTATCCGCGAGGAGCATTTTCAAAAGAATAATAACTCACCTGTTCAGATAAGTTTTGAATATTCCAACGGGTTCGGACAGGTGATGATGAAAAAAACGCAGGCTGAGCCCGGCATCGCCAAACAGGTGACGGTCAACCCGGACGACACTTATTCCGTTTCCGAAACAGACACCGCCGCGAGCCATCCCAAACAGCTCCGCTGGATTGGAAACGGCAGAAAGGTGTTGAATAATAAAGGTAAGCCCGTCAAGCAATACGAACCTTATTTTTCGGTGACGCACCAATACGAAGATTTAAAGGAATTGGTCGAAACCGGCGTGACGCCGATTTTATATTATGACGTTGCCGGTCGAATGATTAAAACGGAATTTCCCGAGCGCACTTTCTCCAAAACCGAGTTTGATTCGTGGAAGCAAGTTATTTATGACCAGAACGATACGGTATTGGAAACCGATTGGTTCAACAAACGATTTAACCGCCTGATAGATGCCGAGCTGACCGCCGCCGGAAAAGACCCGAAGCGGGAAAAGCTCGCCGCCGGAAAAGCCGCTAAACACGCCGCCACGCCTTTGACGCAGCATTTCGATACGCTCGGACGACTCGTCCTGCAGGTCGAGCATAACAAAGACGCCGCCGCGGATGTGTTTTATCATACGCGGGCGGATTTAGACCTCGAAGGAAATCTTCGCCGCGTGACCGACGGCAGAGACAATCCGGTGATGCGATACAAATACGATATGCTCGGTAATCTAGTCTATCAAAACAGTATGGATGCCGGGCAGCGCTGGTTAATTCAGAATATCGTCGGCAATCCGCTCAGAAGCTGGGATGAAAGAAACCAAGAGCTTTCTTTTGAATACGATATTCTCCACCGCCCGGTAGTAAAAAAGGTGACGGGCGGCGACGGAGCAGTCCCTTTGAATAACGTCTATGAAAAAATCATCTACGGCGAAGCTTTTCCGAATCCTGAAACGAGTAATTTCCGCGCGCGGGCGGTAATTATTTATGACACCTCCGGCAAATCAGAAATATCGGCGTTTGATTTTAAGGGAAGCCCGCTCGGCAGCGCCAAGACCTTTGCCGAAAATTATAAAGATGTCGCCGATTGGAGCGGCGCAAATCCCGACGCCCGTTTGGAATTGGAAACCTTCGTTTCTTCTTTTGAATACGACGCCCTGAAACGCATCACCCGTCAAACCGCGCCGGATAACAGCATTTTCCTGCCGGCATACAACGAAGCGGGCTTGCTTGACCGCGTGCAGGTTACTCAAAACGGGAACACCGAGTTTTTTGTCAAAAACATCGATTACGACGAAAAAGGACAGCGCCGCCGAATCCGTTACGGCAATGATGTGACGACCAATTATTTCTATGACAAGGAAACTTTTCGGCTTGTCCATTTAGAAACCAAAAGGCAAACGGGCGACCCGTTTCAGGATTTGTATTACACCTTTGACCCGGTAGGCAACATCACGCATATCGAGGACAAAAACATACCGGATGTATTTTTCGATAATCAAAAGATTGAAGGCGTCGCTTCCTATACTTACGATGCTGTTTATCGCCTGACGGAAGCCACCGGCAGAGAGCATATCGGGCAAGCCATTTTCGGACAGTTTGACAACTGGAACGACCTGCCTTTTATGAAGCAATACAGCCGGAATGATGCGCTGGCGTGGCGAAATTATACTCAGCAATACGATTATGACAAGGCGGGAAACATTACGGAAATGCGGCATACGACCGGCGCTGCGGCCGGCAACTGGACAAGAATTTATAATTATGCCGCCGGAAATAACCGGCTGCTTTCTACCAAAGTCGGCGCCGACACATACAATTACCCGCACCACCCGGAGCACGGATTTATCACTGCCCTGCCGCATTTGCAGGTGATGAAATGGAATTTCAAAGAGGAATTGCAGGCAGTGGCAAAACAGAGCGTCTTAAACGGAACGCCTGAAACCACCTGGTATGTTTATGACGGAGGTGGACAGCGGACAAGAAAAATTACCGAAAATGAAGCCGCTGCCGGAGTAGAGCCGACCAAAAAGTCCGAACGCATTTATGTCGGCGGCGTGGAAATTTACCGCGAGTATGGTATTGCCGGCGCGGTCGCGCTTGAGCGAAAAAGCTATCACGTGATGGACGATAAGAAGCGGATTGCGATGATAGAAACCAGAACGGCGGGTGATGATGACGCTCCTCTGCGATTAGTCCGTTACCAGTTTGGCAACCACCTCGGCTCCGCCAGCCTGGAAACCGACGCCGACGCCAGAGTAATCAGCTACGAAGAATATCATCCTTTTGGCACGACCAGCTATCAGGCTGTTGACAAGGACATTAAAGCAGCCGCCAAACGCTATCGCTACACGGGTATGGAAAGGGATGAAGAAAGCGGATTGAGCTATCACTCCGCCCGTTACTATTTGCCCTGGTTGGGAAGATGGCTCAACGCCGACCCGGTTGGATTAAAGGGAGGCATCAATTTTTATGCCTATGTAAAGAATAATCCGGTGATGGCTCTCGACCCGTCAGGCACGGACGGCGAAACTTGCGGCGTTTGGGACGAAGAGGCAACGACGTGCTATGCCGAACCTTGCCCAACCGAAGCCCGACCTGACACTCCCGCGCCGACCGCGTTGCCGCCACCGCCGCCGCGAGTGCGAGTCAGACCGCGACCGACACCGCAGGCGGCTTCCGCGACTCAGGAAACTCATACTCAACCATGGGAATTAGGACCAAGAGGCGAAAGAATTCCGATTAACGGATATAGAGGCCCTTTAAGAGAAAGATACACCAAACCATACGCCATAATGTATGCGGAACAAGGCAATTACGAAGCTGCCGAACTTGCGGAAAACTATATGTGTCCGACGTGTCATGTTTTCTCGCAGGTTTCTCCGAGTAATTTCAATTTACGTGGTTACGTTAATTCCTGGCAGCAAGGCTACATAACAGGATTCGTGGAAATTCCTCTAAAAGCGAACCCAATCGGCGGCGCATGGGAAATCGGCGTTAGCGGCGGTCAGGCAATTACCGGCGAAAGCTCCGGTCTTCACATCAGCAACATCGTCCACGGAAACTTTGATACCGGAAGGCAATTGTCAACCAGAGAACGGCTTTGGGAAGGCGGCTCATTTGTTGTCGGCGCGGCAACTCTGGGAGTGGGTTTGCGCGCGCAGGGGGCAGCTCCGACCGGCGCTTTTTCGCAAGGAGCAGCCGGAGGAGGCGCAGGATTAGGACGACTGGCGACAGCCGAACTACAAGTTTCCGAACGGGGACTTGAAATAGTTGAACAGCATTTAGCCAGATTCGGCAGCGTTCCGCAAAACGAAGCAATGATTGCCAGACTGCGTGAGGCTTTATCACAGGGGCGACGAATTAGCGGCGCCGACGCCAGCTTTTATATGCATGAAGTCAATGAAGCCACTTTAATGGGACGCGGAATGGTTTACGATACCGCTCACGCGGCGGCGCTTTCCAAATATCAGGTATCGCCATTTAGTGTGTATCATCCTGAGGTCATCCAGGCTTTCCCAGGCGAGTTTAACCAAAATTGGTTTCGATTCTGGGGGATTTCACAATGATAGAGCTTCAACTTTCTTATTTCGCAAAGGCAAGGGTGTGGCTTTCTGAGCTGCCGCCGATTGATATTCAATCGACAGAGATTTTCAAACGAGTTCTGCCTTCGCAGCCCGGTCACGTCAAAGATATATGTCTCGCAGGCATAGAGCTTTATGTTCCAATCGGCGCAAAAATAAATTATGCGCTTTTGGCTGGAAAATTTATGCCGGACGCAACGGAGCATCTTTCAATTGAAATGTCGGTAACGGTCGCCGGCGGCGATTTATTAACCTGGGCGCTGGCATCGAATGTGGATAAGGTGCGGGCGGGTTTAGCAGAAGAATATGCCGCCGCGGTTTTAAACGGAATGTCCGGTGCCGCAGGTATGCTGGGCAGTGGAGTATTAACCTTGGGGCCCGCTGCGCATGGGGTAATTAGTTCTTCGCCAAATATGTTTACCGCAATAGCCAAAGCGCTGTTATCCATCTTGAAGGCTAATCCTCGGAACTTGTCCGATGAAACTACCAGTCAAATTTTAAAAGGCTTTATTTAACCGGTAAGAATAAACCGAAGGTTATCCTACTGAAATATTGGAGGAATATGAAAATGGCAATCAAATCAGACCAAAACCAACCGCGCAATTTAGTTCAAGGCACAGTCAGCGATAAAAACAATAGGAAACTTTCAGGGCTTTTAGTAAGAGCCTTTGACCGCGATATGCGTTCGGAAGGTCTTCTGGGAGAATGTCCGACCGATACTAAAGGCGAATACCGGATTGAATACTCGGCAGAGCAATTTAACTGGGCGGAAAAGCAAACCGCCGATTTGTGTATGAAGGTATACGGTGCCGGAGGCCGCGACCTGCTTTACGAGACCGAGATAGAACAGATTATTTTTAACGCTTCACCTTCCGAAGAAATCAATATCGTCATTCAGACTGAGATAAAAGCCGAAGAAAATGAGTTCGACCTCATACTGCGGGAGATTTCCGTTTTAATCGGCGGAGTGCCGGCGGCGCAGCTTAAGGAAAATCGGGAAAACCGCGATATTACCTTTTTATCGAGAGAAGCGGGCATCAGCGCCGAAAAATTAGAGCATCTGGTCGTCGCTCATCGCCTCAAAGACGAATCGAAAATAGATGCCGCGTTTTTCTATGCCCTGTTGCGGAAAAACACTCTGCTGAAAATCGACCTAACAAAATCGCTCCAGACCAGATTATTTATCGACATCAACGCCGAGCTGGCGCCCTTGCTCTATGACGCCGCCCTGGCGGACGGAAAAATCGTGCAGCGCGACGTGACCGCCGCCGTAAAAGAAACGATTGTGCCCGCCAGAGTCGGCAAGGAATTGAACCAAAATCTCTCGCTCTTAAAACAATATCGGCAAAGGGCAGAAGAATATTATCGCGACGAGCATCCGAAAAAAATATTAAATATCCTCAGCCGTTTCGTGCTCGAAGATAAAGTCGGCGAAATCGGCAGGCTTTTCCGCGAAAACAAAAACGACATCGGAACGTTTTTCAAAAAAATCAATGATAATTCCTTTTTTAAAAATGAGTCGAAAGCCTCCGGCGCCAAAACGTCGCTGGCATTGGCGGAACTGCTCGGTTTTGACGACGCCGTCATTTCTCAGGTCAGGCAGGCGCAAAAAATTAAAACGCCGGAAGACGTTCGGCGGCTGGCGGCTTTAAACAAAGCCGACTGGAAAAAAGTGCTGACCGAATCGGCAGGCAAAATCAATATCAACGGTAAACCGCTGGACAAAAAGCTGATTAATTTTCACGCCTCGGCTTTAGCCAGAAAAATGGAGAAGGAATTTCCGAGTGTCGCCTTTGCAGCTCAGCTGGAAAGAGAAAAAAAACCGGTTCTGCAAAATCAGGATGCCATCCGGAGTTTTCTGAAAAAACACGCGGATTTCGATTTGCAGACCAGCAGCATCGACCTTTTTCTCAAAGAGAAAAAATTAACCGGCGAGAAAAGCGACGCCGTGCGTGACGAGTTAAAATCCCTCCAGCGAGTTTTTAAGCTCGTCCCGCACTACGGCAAAACAAACGCGCTGCTGCAAAAAAATATTCATTCGGCACAAAGCGTCGCCGCCATCGGCGAAACCCGGTTTGTCAAAGAAGTCGCGCCCGGAGCCGGAATCAGCGGCCGCGAAGCCAAAAAAATATTTAAAAAAGCGGAAAGAATCAATGCGGCGGCGATGCTCGTCATCGGCGAATTGCAGGATACGATGCGCGCGCTGGACGTTCCGGCGTTGCAGATGAATGAGGTCGCGGCAAAACTCCAAGCGGTGAGCAAAGATTTTCCAAATCTTAAATCGCTTTTTAAATTAACCGATACCTGCGCCTGCGAGCATTGCCGTTCCGTTTACAGCCCGGCGGCTTATTTAGTGGAGATTTTACAGTTTCTGGATAATCGGAGCGTCGTCGATTTGACGATTCCTGCGCCGCCGCCGCCGGTAACGCGCCCGTCCGTTAACATCGCCAAAGATGTTTTGTTTGAACGCCGACCCGATTTGGGCGACATCGATTTGGGATGCGAGAATGCCAACACGCCCGTTCCATATATCGATCTCGTCTGCGAGCTGCTCGAAGAAGCCGTCGCGCCGGATGCCGGCATCGGGTTTGCGGGCGTGCTTTCCGACGGAGCCGATTCGTTAAAGGGAAAAATCTCTAATGCTCTGCTCGACGCCTTGACGGCTGCCAGAATTCCCGTCACCGACCAGGCGCAGATATTTGAAACGGAAACCACCGCCGGCTCGTCGGCGACGCTGCCGCATTATCTGCGCGATAAAGAAGCGGTTTGCAAGATAATTAACAACGGCGGAAACAATTATACCGTCAGGCGTCTGCGCCAAACGCTGGCTGCCGCCGAAGAGCTGGCTGCCGCGCCCGCGTATGTCAATGAAAAAGCCTACATCGAATTGCGCGATAATTTTTATGCTTTCAAGCTGCCTTTTGATTTGAATCTGACGGAAGCGAGAGCTTATTTTTCCCGTTTTGACATCGCGCGCCCGACGCTGATGTCCGATTTTCAGGTGTCAAATGTTCCCGCCGACGAAGAAATTGCAGCAGACGCTTTAGGATTGACCGACACGGAAAGAAATATGATTGCGACGCCGGACGCAGGCAATCAACAATCGTTCTGGAACACGACGATGGCAGATGCCGTCACTGAAATGAAAATCGTGGATACTTTCCTGACCAAGTCGGGGCTGACTTACAAGGAGCTCGATTTGCTTTTGTCGCTGAAATTTATCAACCCGGCGGCCAATCTTTTTATCAAGCACCTCAACCTTACCTGCGACACCGCGCAAAAGGAAATCGCCAATCTCGACGCGGCGGCGTTAGACCGTATTCACCGCTTCCTGAGGCTGCAAAAGAAAACCGGCTGGAAGTTTGAAACGCTGGACGAGATTATTTCGCAGCCTAGGCTCGGCAACGGAAAGCTCGACGCCGTCGACGATGACGGCGACGGCGTGACCAACGGGAACGAGTGCCTGATTAAGGCGGCAGCCTTAAAGAAGCTCGCCGAAAAAACCGGAATCAAGCTCGAAGAATTGCTCGGTTTTTACGGCGAGATACCGCACGCGGAATTAACGAACGCAGATAAAAAACCGCTCTATCAACAGATTTTTCTCAACAAGGCAAAAAACGGTTTTATCGACCCGGGCTTATTGCCCGAAAAAATCGACGGCACGCAATCGCTGAGCAATTTTAAAACTTCCTTGTCGGTTTGTCTGCATTTATCCGAACAGGATTTTGACAAACTGCTTCCCGCGCTATTGAACGCAGATATGACTTTCGCCAACCTCAGCGCGTTATACGCGACATCCTCGCTGATACGCAAGCTCAAGCTGAAAGTGGATGATTTTATCATTCTGACCGAACTGACGGGAATCGATATACAGGATTCGCCCGAATCGACGCTGGAGTTTGTCGAAGCCGTTACGGCGGCGAGACAATTCGCGTTAAAACCGGCGGATATAAAATTTATGCTCCGGCACGAAGCGAAAAATCTGGCGGACAGGGAGATTAAAGACGATAAAATCAAATCGGTAATCAAGAAATTACAGGCAGATTTCCAAAAAGCCTTTATCGCCAACCGCTCTCCTTACGACGATGCGTTAAACGCCGATGAACAAAAAGAAATGCTGCAAAATCTCCTCTCGAAATTGCGCGGCATCGTTGAGACGGACGTAAAAACATTCACCAGTTTAATCGACGGCAACTGGATATTTAGCTGGACGGATGAAACCGGCGCAGTCATCAATTCTACCAATGCGGCGCAAGCCATCGTTTTTTTACAGAACCGGCTCGATAAATTTTTTGATACGACGTCAATCGGAATTGCCCTCAACGCATTAGCTGCCGTCCTCCCGCTGGCAGCGACCGCCAATGCCAATGAAGCCGCCGCTCTGACGGCAATCGATGTCGCTCAGCTGGCAGTATTAACGGCGGCAACGCCCGTCGCGCTCGCCGCCGCGCAGGCACAATTGACTGCTGCCGTCGCCGCCGAAGTCGGCACATTAGCTGCCGCGAAGGCTGCCGGCGCGAATGTTGAGAACAAGCGAAAAGACTTGTTAAAGTCTTTTCTCGACCCCGTTTCCGATTTCTTTTTTAAGGACGCCAAGAAAGGAGCGCTTCTGCAAACGCTGGCGGCTTCCTTTAAAACGAACGAGGAATTAGCGGAAATCGTTGTCGACAACGCACTGCTCAGACAGCCTTTGCCCGGCACTGATTTGATTGGCGATTTGCTCCAGACCGATGCGTTAATCGACAAGGCGAATACGCCGCCGGTGCTGCCGGCCGTCACCGACGCGGCTTTTCCGGCGCAATATAACGCGATTCGACTGCTGCATAAATTGTTTCCGCTGCTGAATTCCTTCAAGCTGGCAACTGAAAACGTTGCCTGGCATCTGCAAAACAACGCTCTGCTCGGATGGTTTAAGCCAGACGCCATTCCCTATCAGGCGGCACAAAATCCGGTCGATTATTCGACTTATGCCGCTTTCGCGGAAACGCTTTCGCTAGCCGGACAGCTAACGCCCGTGCCCAATTCCGCCGATGCGGAAAATCCGCTGACCTTCTATCAGGCGGTGGAAATGCTTTTGCCCGGTAATCCGACGACCCGCGCTGAGTGGATAGACACTTTTTCTTTGCTGACAGGTTACGATAAAGCAGATGCGAACGCTATTGACGCTTATTTGTTCCCGGTTTTCAGCCTGAACGATTATCGCGACGTCGAAACCTGGAAAGCTGTCGAAAGATGCGTCGAGCATCTCAGAAAACTAGGCTCGACCGTCGCGCAGGTGAAGGAATTTATCAAGCCGGTGCTGACCGGCGTGGATACTGATTTGCTGCGGATGGCGTTAAAAGTCCGTTACGACGAAGAAGTCTGGCTCGATACCCTGAAACAAATCACCGACACGGTTCGCCCGCAAAAGAGAGACGCGCTGGCGGCGTATCTGCTGGCGATTAATCCTGAGATGAAGGACGAGAATGATTTATACGATTATTTTCTGGTCGATGTGGAAATGGAGTCGTGTATGCCTTCGTCCAGAATCGTGCAAGCGCACGGAACCGTTCAGCTTTTTGTCCAGCGCTGTTTGATGGGACTGGAGCCGTCAGCCGCCGCTGATTTGAACAATGATAAAAAATGGGAGCAGTGGAAATGGATGCGAAATTATCGCGTCTGGGAAGCGAACCGCAAAGTGTTTCTTTATCCGGAAAACTGGATTGAAGCCGAATTGCGCGACGATAAATCATTTCTGTTTACGGAACTCGAAAACGAGTTGTTACAAAACGAGCTCAACGAGTTTACGGCGGAAGACGCGCTTATCAGATATTTGGAAAAACTTGATAATATCGCCTTTCTGGAAGTGGTCGCCACTTGGTATCAGACCGACATCAAGACGATGCACGTTTTTGCCCGCACCAAAGGCGGCGACCCGGCGATTTATTATTACCGGAGATTCGAGCAGGAACGATTCTGGACGCCCTGGGAAAAAGTAGAGCTCGATATAACGGGCGATCATCTTTTAGCCTTTGTCCGCAATAATCGTTTGTGTCTGGCTTGGCTCGTTTTCAGCGAGGTGCCCGACCCGAATCCGCAATCGACGGTTCCGAACATAAATTCACCCGGCGCTACATCCGTGGACAAGCCGAAACGGAAATTAAAAATTCAAATAGCCGTCAGCGAGTTCGCCAATAAAAAATGGCAGCAGAAAAAGGTTTCGGCGCAGGGCATTGAAACACCGTCCAATTTTACTGACGCCGATTTGCCGCGAAACCGGTATAATTTATTGTATTTTGAATGGGGTCAGCAAATATGGCTGTTCAGCACGCGTTTCTCACATAATCAGGAAATAAACGAAGTAAACGGCATCTTTAACATCGCCGGCTGCAAGGGCTACCCGGAACTGGCATTCCAAGGTAATTCCTTTATTCCCGACTTTTTGCCCGACTTCCAGCATGCGGTGTTAAATACGCAACGTTACGGAGATTTGACTCTGACCATCAATGACAATTTATCGGTGAGAAACGGAATCTCCTTTTTCCAGTTTCTTGAACTTTTGTCGAAAACACCCAATAATTTCAAATTAACTTATCCGCTTCAGCTCACGCTGATTGATTTGGTCTCCCTGCTTCTCCAGTATTTGCTGCTGCATATTTACGGGCGCGGCAATAACGACCGCGCCTTCAAAATCCCGCTCGGCACTTTGCTTCCTTATTTTATGGAAGACAGCCACCACGCCTACGTTATTATTCCGGGATTTTACCGCGAAGATAAAGACCCGCGCGGCAAGCCGGTCTATGTAAAACGCACTGGCTCAAACGCTCTCCAGCTTATCGAGGATATTATCGCTCTGTTCACGAAATACCTGACTAAATACAATGCTAACCCGGCACAGGATTTAAACGCCCTGTTAGCCGGGCTGAAAGCCGATAACGATTACCTGGAAATTGTTGCCGAGATAAAGATTTATATGGGTTTGCAGTATGGTGAGCAGTTCAAAAATATGTATCACCCGCTGGTATGCCCGCTCCGAACGACGCTTTACAAAGACGGCATTCCCGCATTGATGAGGCGAGAAACACAGTTACAGGTCAGCCCGTTTAATTTCAATAATAATTATCAGCCGACTCCGGCAGTTCCACTGCCGCGCCCGGTCGAAGACATCGATTTTAGTAGTGATGGAAGCTACAGCGGTTACAATTGGGAGCTGTTTTTTCATATCCCGTTTCTGCTGGCGACCCGTTTAACCAAAAATCAGCAATTTGAAGAGGCGATGGACTGGTTTCATTATATGTTTAACCCAACCGGCGCTTTGGATGGCGATACGCCGCAGAAATACTGGGTGACGAAGCCGTTTTTCCTGACCGAAGATTACGTCAGCCAGCGAATCGATACTTTGCTGTATAAAATCGCCAATCCCGTCACGCCCGAAATCGCCGAGCTGGAATTTGCCATCGACGAGTGGCGGGACAAGCCGTTTCAGCCGCACGTCGTCGCTCGTTTCCGCCCGGTCGCCTATCAGAAAGCATTGCTCATGAAATATCTCGATAATCTCATCGAATGGGGCGATTATCTCTTCCGGCAGGACACGATGGAATCTATTGTTCAGGCGACCCAGATGTATATTCTGGCTGACAAGCTGCTCGGACCGAAACCGAGAATTATACCGCCCGTCATCAAAGCCCCGTATGAAACCTACAACCAGATAGAAGGCAAGCTCGACGCCTTCGGCAATGCCTTGATTGATTTGGAAAATATATTACCCGACCTTTCGTCGATGCCCGAAGGCGGCGCAGAACTGCCGCCTCCGCCCGTCACCTTATCGATGCTTTATTTCTGCATCCCGCAGAACGACAAAATGCTGGATTACTGGGACCGCATCGCCGACCGGCTGTTTAATATTCGTCACTGCCGCAATATCGAAGGCGTCGAACGCAGTCTGGCTTTATTCGCGCCGCCGATTGACCCGGCAATGCTGGTTCGCGCTGCCGCTTCCGGGCTGGATATTTCTTCCGTTCTGGCCGGAATAAATGCTCCGACGCCGTTTTACAGATTCAACGTGCTTTCACAGAAAGCGACCGAACTGGTTCAGGAAGTAAGAAATCTCGGTAGCTCACTGCTCCAGGCTTTGGAAAAGAAAGATGCCGAAGCGATGTCGCTTTTGCGCAGCGAGCTGGAAACGAAAGTGTTAAAAGCGGTCAGAGATATGAAGCTGCTTCAAATAAAAGAAGCCAAAGAGCAAATCGAGATTTTAAAGGGAACCAAAGCCGTCACCGAAGAACGAAACAAATATTACTCGAATATCCAGAAGATAATTCCTCACGAGCAGTTAAATCTGGATAAATTATCCGAAGCCAAAGATTGGCAATTAGCCGCTAATATAACTTACGCGCTTGGGGCTGGTTTGGCTCTTATCCCGGACTTGACTCTGGGCGTCTCAGGTTTCGGCGGCTCGCCGGAAGGCGCCGCCAAATTCGGCGGCAGCCTTCTGGCGCACAGCACCGACGCCATCGGAAAGGGATTGTCTATTTTCAGTGCCATCGCTTCTTACGAAGCAAATCGCGCCTCGATTCTGGGCGGATATGACCGGCGTTTTGATGATTGGAAACTCCAGGAGCGGGTAGCCAAAAAAGAACTGGCTCAAATAGATCGCCAAATCGTCGCGGCCGAAATTCGCCGCGACGTGGCGGAGACGGATTTAAAAAATCATGATTTGCAAATTGAAAACGCTAAAAAGACCGATGAGTTTATGCGCTCGAAATTTACCAACAAGGAGTTGTATGAATGGACGATTGGTCAAATCAGCTCGGTTTATTTCCGAGCCTATCAACTGGCGTATGACTTTGCCAAAAAAGCCGAGCGCTGTTATCGATTTGAACTCGGCAATAACGATACTTTTATCGGATTCGGTTACTGGGACAGCCTGAAAAAAGGGCTGCAAAGCGCCGACCATCTGCTTCACGACATTAAGCGAATGGAAACCGGCTATCTCGACAAAAACAAACGCGAATACGAAATAACCAAGCATGTTTCGCTGGCTTTGCTCGACCCTCTGGCTTTAGTCAGGCTGCGCGCCGCCGGTGTTTGCGATTTTGAAATACCGGAAGCCATCTACGATATGGATCATCCTGGACACTATTTCAGAAGAGTAAAATCCGTCAGCATCAGCCTGCCTTGTATTGCCGGACCTTATACATCGGTGAGCGCTAAATTATCGCTGGTCAGCAACAAATATCGGAAGAATACCGCCAAAGCGCAGGGCGCAGGAACGCCGAAAGAGGAATATGAAGAAGTCGCCGGCAACGACGAAAGATTTACCTACAACGTCGGAGCCATCCAATCCATCGCCGCCAGTAATTCGCAAAACGACAGCGGTATGTTCGAGTTAAATTTCCGTGACGAACGCTATCTGCCGTTTGAAGGCTGCGGCGTTGTCGGCACCTGGCAGCTGGAACTTCCGAAAGAGGTTCGACAGTTTGACTACAACACCATTTCGGATGTTGTTTTGCACGTTAAATATACTGCTAGAGAAGGTGGCGGCGGTTTGCGGGGGCTTGCTGAATCGACTTTAAAGGAAAAACTGCAAGAGATAAAACAACAACTCAATCAAACCGGATTACATATTGCCTTAGATATGAAGCATGACCTACCGAATGAGTGGAACTTGCTTAAAACGAGCGGCATGATTAATTTAACCATAGCTAAATCAAGGCTGCCCTATTTTGTCCAATCGATTGAGGGTGTTGAGATTGAAAGTGTAACTTTTATAGCACAGGTTAAAAACAATCCAGCTTCCTATTCGGTTAACATTGACGAGAATGCGGTAAATTTATCGAGAATTGACGAGTGGAAGTTATGTCATGGCAAAAAGAACGGTATAGAAATCGAAACTTCTTTTGAATTATCGGTAAACCCGGCACAATTAAGCAATCTTGAAGGCTTGATGATAGTTGTAAAATATAGCTTTTAAAATGTATTTGCTTGATAAGCCAACCATAGGTAAAGGCTCTCACCTGATATTGTTTATAAAAACTTTTGTTCGTAAAAACCTGTTGACACCAGTTCCCAACTTTATTAGCGCACTACAGTAATTATATTTGGGAAATAAAGTTGGACAATAAAATCATCTAATCTCTATCCCTAGATAAGCTTTTAGAAGATTCAAATAATAAGGCGACTGTTTTTAATTCAGTCGCCTTATTATTTTTGAATACTTATTTACCGTTTAATCTCTTGAGCTTACTTTAAAATTCGTCTTCCTGATATTCCACCGGTAAGAAGATTTTTATTATGTCAGATTAATTCTTCATTGATTAACTTTTCCGAAATAGCATCCTGTATTACCCGGCTTGCATCACTTCCTCTCGGATTAATTAAAATAAGCTGATAGCGGGCTCTGGTAAAGGATAAATATATTTCTCGTAAAGCCTGTTGCTCCAAAGCCGCCGACAGTCCGCCGTGAGCCACTTGGCGCGGAATCAATCCTCTTTCAAGCCCGATACAAATGACTGCATCAAACTCCTGTCCGCCGACGTTGTCGGGGCGGGTTAAAACCACTATAGGTTTCTGCGGGTCAATTAATTCGCCGCGCTTTGATTGTATAAATAAGGGAATATTAAGCTCTTTGGATAGTTGATGTTTGATTTCATCCCAATATTTTTCCACCATAACGATGATAGCGATTTGTCTGATATTTTTGCTTCTTAATAACCTGACCTCTTTTACGATTGATTTTGCGAACGTAGCTGATTCCCCTCGAACTATCAAACGCGGCTTCTCTGCCAGAGGATGATTATCCGGAACCAGCGTTACGGTATCGGACGTAAAGTCAGGAAACTCGGCAGTGAAAAGATCTACGGTACGCTGGATTATAAAGAAAGCCAGTTTGAGAATATCTTTCGTGCACCTATGCACGCTTCGTAAATTTTGATTCGATATATTTTCGATGCCGAGTCGACCAAAACCGGAAGATATATTGCCCCGCAAATCTTGTGCTAAATCAAGTGCTAAAGCAATTGGAAGATGATTACTGTCGCCTTTGGTCAGAAAGTGAAAAAGCGACCTCTCGTTTTCGTTGAAAAGCTGAGTTTCATCCACAAACACAAAATCATAGCCTTTAATCTTCCGCTGCATTTCCCAGAGCGGCGTATTAAGGGTTCCCAGCAAAGAAATTGCAACATCGTCAGAATCAAGAACTTGATATACTTCAAACACTTCATGACGATACATTTCAAAAATATCAAAAACTATTTCCCTCTCGCGGATAGACAGCAAAGCATGAAATCTACTGAGCGGTTTTTCGGATTGCGTATATCGTTTTCGATCGTCAATCAGAGCACGTCCTTTTATCGTAACGCCAATCTCATTGCAAATTAACTCAATCAAACTGGTAAACGATTCGTTCTTATCAACAAACTGGCGTAATATGGGGCATATATTGTTTCCATCTTTTTGTTCAAGAATTATTTCCCTTTTTTCAAGAAAAATTTCTTCCGTAAACCGCATAACTTCATCGCGTTGAAAGATTTTGGTGTTGTTCGCATCTTTATCAATTACGCTGTTGGCAGGAATACTAAGCATATCCTGACAAAATCCAAAGAGAGTATTTATGTCAAGAAATTGCTCCGCTCTGGATTTGAGAAACTCATCCGCGCCCAATGTGAGAAATCGCTGCTCGACCGTGTTTGCCATTTCCATATTGTGAACAACGTAAAGCGACCGAAGATTTTCTTTGTTCTCTTTTGCCTGACGCAGGCGCTGCATTGCCAGCAATTGCATCGTCAGAGTTTTGCCCGAACCGGCCGTTCCGGTAATTCTGATGGGTTGTTTGAGAATGACATCACTATTTATTATAAAACGTTGCTCCTGAGTAAGCGGACTGTTTTCAGTAAGCCATTTATCGTAGTTCCAGTTAACCGTGGAATAAACATCCGCCGACTGTTGCGGAGAACTAAGCTCCGGCATTTTTTGTATAGGAATGCCGTCAGACTGCTTAGTGGTTTCCGAAAGAAATTGTTCTCGCAAATCTTTAAATAATGAACTATCGATAGCCGGGCGTTTTTTCGATAAAGTCAGAAGATTGTTGGCAGATTCGAGAAGAACTTGCATTTGATTACCTGCATCCTGAGCTAATCTTTTGAGGTCATCAAAATCTGTGCCTCCCCACGGGCCTACACAAACAAGGCTTCGGGCTTCGTATGTAGCCAGCCTGATTGTATCTTCAACATACCCGATGCTGTATTGACGAGCTTCCCCCCTACCCGATAAACAAGAATGCGCATTTCCTCCAAGAGATCTGTGAATAAAACGGTCGTCGGGAAGCAGCAGACCTTGTAATCGCAGGTTAATGATTAAAAGACATCTTTCAAGCACCTCCTCAAGAATCTCTTCAACAGCGAGCAGACCGTGCTGCTTGCTCAGCGATACAAATCCCCACTCTTCATATCCGCTGGCAGAAAGATAATCAGTATTCCATAAACAGAGAACCGTTGACTCGTAGGCCGCTATGCGCAGGGCTCCGATTGATAAAATACATTCCTTTAATTTGTCTGCTTCAATTAGACCTTTAATTTCCTGACTAATTGCGTTTCGGTGCGAGCTGTTCAGCAGCCATTCGGCAGTTTTTTGCGTTATTCCCAGATATTTCATTCAGATGAGCCTCCAAGCGATAAATAAACCCGCGATATCGAATCACTGGTAAAATCGGGCGATCCTAATCTACTAAACAAATTTACAAAACGAACCAGCATATCATGAAGAAATTGCTCGTTAATCTGTAAACCTTTTAACGGTCTTTCAGCGCCGAAATTTGATATAAAAGGGACTTTGAGAGCTAATTTGCCAATCTCGTTTTCCCAGTCATCAGGTCTTGCTCTTTGAGCATATTCAAATACCTCTAGCGGCGCCGTTAAAGGATATCTGAAAAGAACTAAAGACGGGTCGTTTATAATCGACCACATTTTATTTTGTTCATCCGCCGGAATAAAATGAATTTCATTGCTAAAAGAATTCCGAATAACCTTGTAAATTAATTCTTTAAAGTTGTTCTTGCCAAAAAAATGTTCTAATTCTGAAATATTCGCCGATTCATCATTACTGGAAACTATCTTCTCCAGGTGCAATATCCCGTTTAAACAACGGCGCGAAGAGGCTTCAAGCTTTTTATCGTCCAGGACAGATTCAAATGCCCGTCTGAGGATGTTTATTCCGTCATTTTCCGGCAAAACTCCGGAGGGTAAACACTCACGCAAATTTTGCAGCTTGAGACTATCTAACAAATTAGTAAATTGACGGCGTACCTCAGGGTAAAACGCTCTGGTAGACAGCCACTGAGAAATGGAAAGTACCGGAAGATAGGTCAAAGTGTCGGCCTTTTCATTTGCTAAATCACAAGCAGGCGTAATGATTACGCCCGGAACGTGTGAAATTTTAAGCAGCCCGTGTGTCGGAAGATTTGACCAGACGTCACCCGTATTATGATTGAGAGTTACGTTTGTATTATAAAAGCGACGAATTGATGTGTAGGACATTAATTTAAATTAAAATCATGATTCTTAACTACAAAGGCTTCGCGGTATTATGATTTATACATTTTCGCCTTCTAAAATGTCAACTTAACATCGCATTTCAAATTATGTTTATTAAAATTCTTCGTCACGTCTATTATGGATTTGTCCGGATAAAAGCGAATTGAGAATTGATACATAATTAAAGCATCTTGATTTAAAGAACTTTACAAAACAGTGAATTTACGGAAAAATTTTAATTCGCGAAATTTTGCCGGTCGGGCTTTATTTAGATAATCCTTTTTGGTTAAACTAGATGAACGCCGGACACGCTAAAATTG
>DASWRI010000013.1:0-30404 GCA_036403235.1 Pyrinomonadaceae bacterium
CGCGTGTGGCATTGTTTGCCGACACATTTCATGAAGTTAACGGGGCGGCCAACGTGCTTCGCCGGTTGACCGATTTTGCCAAGACAAACGGATACCCGTTTTTGTGTATTCGCACAGGCAAAAAAACACGAGTCTGGGAAGACGGAAATATTAAAATCCTCGAACTCGAACGCAGCAGAGCGTCCATATCGATTGACTCGGAGCTTGAATACGACCCGTTATTGTGGCGTCATAAAAGCCTGATTAAGCGCACGCTCAAAGATTTTCAGCCGGGAGTGCTTCATCTTACCGGATTTAATGATGTCAGCCAGCTCGGATTTTATTTTGCCCATTTTCATAATTTATCCGCCGTCGCTTCGTGGCACACTAACGGCCATGAATATGCTTCGTGTCGCCTGTTGAGCAGATTTTCATGGCTGCCTGACAAATTACAGAATGTTTGGAAGAAAGCCATCGAAAAATGCGTTTTAGTCGGCTCGATGAAAATGTATTTTTTGGCACAGGTGCAGCTTGCGCCAAATGAAGAGCTCGTCAGCCAAATGAGAAAAATGACAAAGCGGCCCTCGTTTCTAATGAGCCGCGGGGTCGATACAAATCTTTTTTCACCATCTAAACGTCAACGAACTGACGACGTCTTTACAATCGGTTATGTTGGGAGGCTGCGCTCTGAAAAAAATGTTCGCTTTCTGGCGGAAATAGACGCGGCATTGAAAAAAACCGGCTCGACCAATTATAGATTTCTGATAGTCGGCGACGGCACCGAACAGGACTGGCTGCAAAGAAATATAAGTCAAGCGGAATTTACCGGCGTTTTGTGCGGCGAAGATTTGGCGCGCGCCTATGCCAATATGGATTTATTCGCGTTTCCATCAAAAACCGATGCCTTCGGTAATGTCGTTCTGGAGGCGATGGCAGCAGGAGTGCCGAGCGTCGTCATGCCCGAAGGCGGGCCCAAGTTTTTAATCGAGCACGAAACAAATGGTTTTGTCGCCCGCGACAATCAAGACTTTTGCGCCATAATAAACCGCGTAGTTAAAGAACGAGAAAGTTTTTCGGAAATGAAAGCTTCTGCCAGAAAAACGGCTCTGTCACATTCATGGGAGAAGATTTTCGAAAATGTTTTTCAGAAGTATGACTTAGCCACAACCTTAAATAAAAAAGTTCGCGTCGGTGAAAACAACTTGCTTATCACAGCCAAGTAAACCTCACGGATAAATATTTTTCCCTGTTCATCTTTTATTCATCTTTGATTTGATACCGTTACTGTTTAAATCTTTGTGGTTTTTCATATTTTACAATCATAAGATATTAGTTATTAACGGTTTATGAAATTAATAAGACAAAGTATAAGTTTATGTTTATTAGCGGCAGCACTCTTAATCGCCGCTAACGCCCAGCAAACGGCTAACGGAACAATTCGCGGCAAAGTTGTCGACGTTCAGGGCGCGCTCATCGGCGGCGCAAGTGTGACAGTCGTCGGAGCAAACGGCGCCGAACGAACGACGCAGACGAATCAGGAAGGTTTATATTCGATTACCAATCTCGCCGCCGGAAGATATACCGTCCGGATTTCGGCACAGGGATTTTCGCTGTTTGAGAATGCCGAAATTGATGTCGCTTCGGGTAAGACGCTGGTTCTCGACGCTACGCTCTCAATTACAGTTAACGAAGAAGTGACGGTCGGCGGCGAACAGCCTATCAACACCAGCCCGGACGCCAACGCGAGCGCAATCGTCTTGAATCAGGAAGACATTCAATCTCTGCCCGACGACCCGGCCGAACTGGAAGCGGCGCTGCAGGCTCTTGCCGGACCGGGCGCAGGCCCGTCGGGCGGCGAGATTTTTATCGACGGTTTTTCGGGAGGAAGGCTTCCGCCGCGCGATTCAATTCGGGAAATCCGCGTCAACCAGAATCCTTTTTCATCGGAATATGACCGTTTAGGCTTGGGTCGCATCGAGATTTTTACCAAACCGGGAACGGACAAGTGGCGCGGCGAAATCGGCAGCGAATTTGAAGATGAATCTTTTAACTCGCGCAACCCGTTCGCCACGAATCGACCGTCGTTTCAGCTCCGCAATATCAACGGCAATGCGGGCGGGCCGCTCGTCAAAAAACGCGCGTCGTTTTTTGTTGATTTTGAAAAGGAAGATGTCGATAACAATGCTCTCATCAACGCGTTGATTCTTGACCCGGCCTTAAATACGACATCGTTTCAGCAAAGCGTTCTCGCGCCGCAGAAAAATTTTGAAATAAGCCCGCGCCTCGACTTTCAGGTAAACCAGAACAATACGCTCACCGCGCGTTATTTCTTTGAAGGCTCGGATACGACGAACGCCGGTTTGGGCGGCTTCGATTTGCCTTCGCGCGCTTTTGCATCAAGCGACAGCGAGCACACTTTGCGCGTAACGGATACGGCGGTAATTTCGCCTTCAATCATCAACGAAGCGCGTTTTCAGTTTATTCGCCGCCGCGCAACGCAAACGAGCACTGACAATTCGCCGACGATTCGCGTGCTGGACGCTTTTACCGGCGGCGGTGCCAACATCGGTTCGGCGTTTGCCAATGAAGACCGCCTGGAAGTGCAGAATTTCACATCGTTTATTTTCAAAAAACATTCGCTCAAAATCGGCGGGCGGCTGAGGCAGGTTCATATTACCGACGCTTCGCCGGGTAATTTTGCCGGAACATTCACTTTTACCAATTTGGAGCAATATCGCAATACGATTTTAGATGTGGCGGGAGCGCGCCCGACGCAGTTTACGATTGCCGGAGGGAATCCGCAGGCGAGCGTCAAGCGAACTGATTTGGGAATATTTGCGCAGGATGATTGGCGCGTGAACCCGGCGTTGACGCTTTCGTTCGGCTTGCGTTACGAGACGCAGACGAACGTTTCCAGCGACTTCAATTTCGCGCCGCGCTTCGCTTTCGCCTACGCGCCGGGAGCAAACGGGAGCAACAAGCCGAAAACGGTTTTTCGCGGCGGCTTCGGAATTTTCTACGACCGTTTCAGCGAAGGATTAACTTTGCAATCATTGCGTTTTAACGGAATCAATCAGCAGCAATTCGTCGTTACCGACCCGGCCATTTTAGACCAGATTGTTTTTTCGCCGAACGGAAGCGTCACAAACGTCCCGAGCATTCAGACTTTGGCAGCCTTTGCGCAGCCGCAGACGACGCGCGTCGTTGCGCCGAATTTGCAGACGCCATACACGAACCAAATCGCTCTCAGCGTCGAGCGCCAGCTGCCCTTTAAAACGACTCTCAGCGCGACCTACGTTTTCGCGCAAACGCGCCGCCTGCTGCGCTCGCGTAACATCAACGCTCCGGTTAACGGCGTGCGGCCGGCTCCGTCTGCGGGCAACATTTTTCAATATGAATCGACGGGACGCTTTAATCAAAATCAATTAATTATAAATTTCCGTTCAAATTTCAGCGAGCACGTTTCGATTTTCGGCAATTATGCGTTCGGCGGCGCCAAAAGCGATTCGGACGGCGCGGGAACATTCCCGGCCAATCAGTATGATTTAAGCGGCGAATACGGCAACGCTCTGGTGGATATTCGGCATCGCTTTGTCGTCGGCGGAAATGTCACAGTTCCTTTTGGAATAAGGCTTAGCCCGTTTATCACGTTTCGCTCCGGCGTCCCGTTTAATATAACAAACGGGACGGACACAAACGGCGACACAATTTTCAACGACCGTCCGGCGTTTGCGACGAGCCTGTCCGAACCCGGAATTATCGTCACCCGATTCGGCGCTTTTGACCCGACGCCTGACGCGGGCGATACGATTATCCCGCGAAATTATGGTCGCGGGCCGTCGTTTTTCGTCGTCAATCTGCGCGCTGCCAAAGAATTCGGTTTTGGCGGTGGCAGTAAAAAGAAAGCGACCAAACAAGTTCAAGTTGGCGATAACAACAATCGAACCGGCACAAACAGTCCGTTCGGCGGCGGCGGTGCGCAACGCGGCGGCGGTGGCGGCGATGACGACGAAAGTCCCTATAAACTGGAGTTCTCCGTGCAAATTAGAAATCTTTTTAACCGGACAAACGGCGGCACGCCGGTCGGAAATCTGCGCTCGCCGTTTTTCGGCGAACCCGTCTCGCTCGCCAGCGGTTTCGGTTTCGGCGGCGGCGGTCAAAGCGGAGGCAATCGCCGTGTCAGATTTGAAGTACAGTTTAGTTTTTAATCTATCGCGCAAACCGGTAGTTTTTGCTTTTGGCGGATTTTATATAATAGTGATGCCCGCTTTGCAAAGCGGGCATCACCTCGTAGCTCATTTTTAGTGAATGTTATTTACGCCAAGCGGCGCGTCGCTGCTTTCTCCCCATTGATAAGCGTGTATATTATCAAACGGGTCGAGAATATACAGTGTTCCGTTGCTCGGTCGCCAGACGGTGAAAGCCGAGCGCGGGTTGGTCATATATTCGCCGGTTACGGGAACGTCTCCGGGGATTCCCCAGTTTTGGTAGAGAATCGTGCCGCTTCCGCTTTGCAAAACATAATATTTATTCTCGCTCGGACGATAAACGGCAATATCGTTTTTGCCGTCGAAATCGTAATCGCCCGGCACGATTAAATCATTTTTAAGGCCAAAGTTTTTGGCAATATAAGTTCCGTCCGAGCTTCGCAGAATATAAAAATTTCCTTCTTCCGCGCCTGAATTGCGCCGCACCGCAAAATCGGTTTTCCCGTCGCCGTCGTAATCGGCGACGACCGGAACGTCGGTTGCGCCCGCGCCCCATTGCTGCGCCAAAGTCGAGCCGTCAGAGCTTCGGCGCACCCAAAAAGTTGCGGTTGACGGTCGCCAAACGGCAAAATCCGCAATGTCGTCGCCATCAAAATCGCCGCTGACCGGAATGTCGCCGGCTGCGCCCCATTGGAAAGCGACTAAGCTTTCCGGGATGGTTTCCCGGTTCAAGATATAAAACGTGCCGTTTGACGGTCGCCAGACGCAGATGTCCGATTGATAACCGTCGCCCGTATAATCGCCGGCGAGCGGAATGTCGCCATTCAAACCGAATTGGCGGTAAATCAATTCGGAATAATCGTTCAAAGATTCGTTGATGTACCAAATTCGATTGCCCGGACGAATTACGGTGAAATCGCTTCGTTCATTCCCGTCAAAATCAAACTTTTTGCTGCTCTCGGCTAAATTGATTCCGAAATATAAATTGGTATTTCCGGTCGCGCCGCCGGCGCCGGCAACTGCGATGTAATAATGCGTTCCGGCATTGGCAATAAAAGTGACGCGGCTTGATTTGAAAACGCCGCGTCCGAGATTGTCATTCGCGGTAATTGGCGTCAGATTATTTAAAGCCGTTCCGGTATAAATCGCCAGCGTCGAATCAAGACTGCCGATTGTTTGCATTGTTACGCTATAGTTAGCGGGCGCAGTCCATTTAAACCAGACCGAGTGAAGAGTTCCCGAAGCGTTGGCGTGATTCGGCTCGCTCGGCTCGCCCGTCGCCTGGGAATTATCAATGATAATTCCTGCATACTCCGGAAAATTTATTGTCTGCGCATCGGCAAAATTGTCGTTCGTCGGCGCGGTCAATTGCACCGAGTCCGAAGTTTTTGCGAAAAGCGTCTGCGAAAAGCCGCTCATCATTAATGTCATCAATATTGCTGCGATAAAATATTTTGCGTTTCGATTCGTATTTTTCATTGTCTTTCTCCTTTTAGATTTTAATTGCCTGTCGTTCGCGCAATGCTCCGAATGAACTATGCATTGCGCGAAAAACGATTTGAATTGTTATGGAATTTGATAAGCGGCGGTTGCCGGAACGTCGCCGTTTGTGCCGAATTGGATAAAAGTCGGCTGCGCTCCGGCGCGCATAATATACCAGGTGCTGTTTGACGGCCGGAAAACGGCGACGTCGGCTTTGTAAACGTAATTATATTTGGCCGGAACGGGAATGTCTCCGCCGATGCCCCACTGCGTCGCTTTGGTCGCATTATCCGAGCTCTGACAGATATACCAGACGTTTGTCGAAGGACGAAAAACCGCGATGTCGGCGAGACCGTCGCCGTCATAATCGGCGGCAACGGGTTTATCGCCGTTTAAGCCGAACTGTTTGCCGACGGCCTGGCCATTCGAGCTTTGAAGAATGTACCAAATTCCGTCCGACGGGCGAAAAACGGCGATATCGGTTTTGTTGTCGCCGTCGTAATCCGCCGGAGCGGGAACGTCTCCGTTTTGTCCGAATTTAATTGTATTTTGATTGGCGATATGCCACGTTCCGTCTGAAGGCCGGAAAACGGCAATGTCGGTTTGCCCGTTTCCGTCGTAATCTCCCGCTGCCGGAACGTCCGTGCCGAGTCCGAAGTTTATTGCCGAAAAACTCTGGTCGCTGCTTCTGCTGATATACCAGGTTCCGTTTGAAGGACGAAAGACGGCGCGGTCGGTTTTGCCGTCGTTGTCGTAATCGCCCTGCACGGGCTTATCTTCGCTGATTCCCCAATGCACGGTCGAGACCGAATTTTCCGAAGTATTTATGTCATACCAGTTGCCGTCAGACGGGCGAAACACGGAAATATCGCTCAAATCATCGCCGTCAAAATTCGCGCTTTGAGTTCCGTCGGTTATGTTCCACGTCAAATTAATATTTCCGGTCGCTCCGTTGTATCCGTCAACCGCGATGTAATAATGAGTGTTTGCCGGAGCCGTAAACGTGACCTGACTGGTATGACCGTAAAAATCGTCGTTGGCGGCGACAAGCGTCAGATTATTTATATTGCTGCCTTTATAGACCGCGAGAAGCGTATCCATATTCGGCGAGCCGTCAATGCCGATGCTGCCGCGCGTGCTGATTGTATAACTGCTTGCGTAGGGAAAACTGTAGAATTGAAACCAGACGGATTTTCCGCCGGCATTGCCCGCATGATTAGGTTCGCCAGCTTCCTTGGTTGCACCGGCATTGGTATTAACATATACGCCCAAAGGGTTTAAGCCCGAAGGCGAACTGAAATTATCGTCGGACAGTGTGCTGCCATACGCCCAGTAAAACGGAAAATTACCCTGTTTCGCGCTGCCGTTATAAAACTTTCCGTCAACGGCAATGTAATAAATCGTCGCCGACTGCGTTCCGAAAGTAACGGTACTGTCGCCTTCGTTGTTACTTCGCCTGTTGGCGGCAATCAATTTTAGATTGTTCACGTCGCTGCCGGTATAGACCGAAACTTCATAGCCATAGCTGCCTAAAACAGAAATTTTCATATTGCCTGTAATGGGCGCCATCCATTTATACCAGACGGACGCGCCGCCGCGATTTCCGGCGTGAAACGGCTCTCCCGCTTCCTTCGTAGCCTGATTGTTGTTACCTATAAGATTGCCCGACGGGCCGCTGATTATTTGTGCATTGACAAAATCATCGTTCGCCGGCGCGGATAACTGCGACGACGTTTGATTTGCTGTTTTGTCAGTTTCGTCTTGCGCCAAAATCATCGGCGCGAAATTGCTCATCGCAAAAAGCGCGGTCAGCGCGAACACGCCGATTTTTGATAGATATGTATTGCGATTTGTTTTGTTAATTAAATTGTTTTCGTTTTTCATTTTGTTTTCTTTTTCCTTTAATTTTTCTTCAAACGTCCGGGCGTTTTTACCTGTATCTATCAAAGCGCAGAATGGTATCCGATTTCACCACCTACACAAGTGGTAAGTTTTTAAATAAATTTCACGACAAAAAACCGGCATTTCTGCCGGTTTTTTGAGATTTCTAAATTTAAATTTTTTTACAAAGTGTCTTTAATTAACCAGCCGGTCGCGCAGGGCTTTGGCGACGGCTTCGCTTTTTGAATGAACTTGCAGCTTTTCGTAAATATGGCGCATATGGAAGGAAATCGTGTTGATGCTGACGCCTAATTCAACTGTCATTGTCTTGTAATTGTGTCCTTCGACGAGCATTTTCAAAAGACGCGTTTCGTGCGGAGTCAAGTTATAATCGGCGCGTTCCGGCGGGCGAATGTCTCTAAACAGGGAAATAACGCGGCTGGCGACTTCCGGCGACATCGGCGCGCCGCCCTCGACGGCTTCGCGTAAACTGTCGAGCAGGCGAATCGGCGGCGTTTTTTTCAGCAGATAGCCGCACGCTCCGGCGCACAAGGCGTCGAATATTCTTTCGTCGTCGTCATAAACGGAAAGCATCAAAATCGTCAAATTCGGATATTTTTCCTTCAAAATGCGAACGCCGTCGATGCCGTTCATGCCGGGAAGCCCGATGTCCGAAAGGACAATGTCCGGCAGATTTCCGCCGATGCGCGGCAGGGCGTCTTCCATCGAGCGATACGCGCCGACCGATTCAAATCCAATCGTTCCGCCAATCAGCATCGCCAGACTCTCGCGGATTTCGCGCCGGTCTTCGATAATAGCGACTTTTATCGCATCGCTTGATGTCGTTTTGCTTTCCATTTTTGCGTGTTCTACTAAACCTATCATACAAATTTTCTTCAACTTTCTATTCAAACAAGACAGAGTTTAGTAAAAATATTTCAATAAAAAACCACCTACACAGGTGGGAAGAAAGTGGAAACGGAAAATAAAAAATGAAAAATAATTGTTTTTTGTATTTCTAACTTCGCTTTATAATTTAACAATTCCCGGAATTATCCGTTTTCTTCACCTTCTTCAAACGGAATTTTTAAACTCGTCGTCGTGCCTTGCCCGATTTCCGAAACGATTTTGAGCGTGCCGCCCAAGCCCTTGACGCGGTCTTTCATACTCGCAAGCCCGTGTCCTTCGCTTTCGAGCGAAACGTCAAAGCCCCGGCCGTCGTCGCGCAAAGTCAATTCCAGATTGCGTTCCGTCAATTTCAAACTAACTTTAACCTCAGAACAATCGGCGTGTTTGACGATATTGTTGACCGATTCTTTGAAAATCAGAAAAATCTCGCGCCGCACGTTTGCGCCGACCGGAATGTCTCTTTCAATTTCGGGCGCGTTCCAGTCAAATTTTATGTTGCGAATCGTAAAGACATCAGCCGCGAAACGGCGCATTCTCTGCGTCAAATCGGCGAGATGGTCTTTCAGCGGATTGATTGCCCAGACAATGTCCGACATCGAATCGACGAGCTCGCGCGAAGCGTTGGCAATCATCGAAAGCGGCTGCAAAACCGGCTTTTCTTCCGTCCCGACGCGCTGGCGGACGACTTCGCTCAGAAGCGAAATCTGCGTCAGGCTGGAGCCGATGTCGTCGTGCAAATCGGTAGCGATGCGTTTGCGAACTTTTTCGAGTTCGCCGAGCCGCTCCTCACGCGCGCGCTGCAATGCTTCTTCGGCTTTGCGTCGCTCGGAAATGTCGCGGGCGATTCCGGTAAAATATCTTTCGCCCAGCCGCGTAAATTCGCCGAAAGAAAGCTCGAGCGGAATTTCGCGCCCGTCTTTGTGCTGTCCGGGAAGCTCGACCGCCGACCACGAAATTTGTTTTTTGCCTGTTTCGATATAATGCCCGAAACCCTTGTGATGCAGATTTCTAAAAGCCGCCGGCATCAAAACCGTCAAATCCGCGCCGATAATTTCTTCGGGTTTGTAGCCGAAAACCTTTTCAATCGCTTCGTTGACATAAACGATTTTGCTTTCCTTATTAATCGTAATAATCGCGTCGGAAGCCGTCTGCGCGAGCGTCCGGAAACGCTCTTCGGATTCGAGCGATTTGTCGAGAGCCGCTTTGACCTGCCGCGTTTTTTTGACGCGAAAACGGTCGAGCGCGAAAATCGCCGCGGCGATGATAATCGCCGCCAGAGTTATAAACCACCAGCGACGCCAAACGGGCGGTAAAAGCTTAAAGGAAATCTGCGCCGGCTCGCGGCTGACAATGCCCTCGCCGTTGATTGCGCGTACTTGAAAGCGATAATTTCCCGGCGCGAGATTGGCGAAGGAAATCGAGCGTTTAGCCGTCGGCGCGCTCCAGTCCTTACTTTCTTCAAGCCGGTATTGATACTGCAAAATCTCGCCCGGCGCAAAGCTCACGCTGGCAAAGTCCACCTGCAAACGATTTTGTTCGGGCGCCAGCTCTAAATTGGAAATTTCTTTTGTGCCGAGTTCTGAAACCGGAAAAAAACTGTCGCCGATTTGAAGTTTGCCGATAAAAACGGGCGGGTCGTTTTTATCGGGATTTGCATCTTTTTCTGTCGTCGCCAGAAGAGAAATTCCGTCCTGCGTCGCAAACCAGAGTCTGTTTCGGCTGTCTCTGAAAGCCGTCGTAACGTTGTTTCCGGCTAAACCGTCGGCGGTCGTAAAATGGCTGACGCGTCCGGTTTCCGGCTCAAAACGGTCAATGCCGCGCGCGCCCGCCAGATAAAGCCGCCCGAAAATATCTTCCGTGATAGATGAAATCGAACTGCTCGAAAGCCCCGCCGAAGTTGAAAGATTATCGAAATGCGGATGTTCCGATGAGATATCCGTAACCTGTGAAATTCCACCGCCGGCCGTTCCTATCCACAAACGATTTTTTGAATCATTAAAAATCGCCCGGATTTGTCCGGCTGGAACTCCGTCGAAAACGGTAAAACGCGAAAATTTCCCGTCGCGATAGCGCGAAACGCTGCCGTTATAATAACCGAACCAGATGTTTCCCTGAGCATCTTCACCAAACGCGGTCGTGCCGCCAAATTGTTTGTATTCTTCCGGCTCGGCATATTGAAAAATCTTGCCCGTCGCGCGTTCCCAGCGGTTGAGCCACGGAGGATTGCCCAAAGTTCCAATCCAAACGTCGCCGCTTCGGTCTTCGTAAATATGAAAAATACCGTCTTCAGTCAAGCCGTCTTTAATCGTGAAAATTTGCCGCGGCTCGGCGCTGGAAAGCTGTTCGGAGCGTTCGATTTTTGGAAAATGATACGCGCCGCTCGAACTTGGAAACCACCATTCGCCGGAGCGGTCTTGAAAAACGTTGTAGTTTATTCCCCAGCCGCCTTTTGACAAAATCGACAGCGATTTGAGCGGAACAGCTACAAACCGGTCGCCTTTGAATTTATAAAGCAGATTATTAAATCCGGGCGAGCTGACGGCGTATATTTCGCCGTTTAAATCTTCGATAATAGAGCCGATTGATAAATTATCGAGTCCGTCCGGTTCTCTGAAAGTGACCAATCCGTTGCGGATGATTTTGAACGCGCCGTGATTCGTGCCGACCCAGAGATTGCCGTCTTTGTCTTCGGCAAGCGTCGTCGCGTCGTTAAAATTCTGTGCGTTTCCGAGCTTACGAAAAGCGTCGCCTTTGCCCTCGGAATCCGGCGAACCAAAACTTACTCCATCGGGCGAAGCGGCGTAAGTTTTATTGTCCGCCGTCGTAAATATCGCGGAAACCGGCTTCACCGTCGAGCCTTCCTTTTCCGTGTAACAACGGGCGATTTTATTTGAATCTACACTGAAATCTTTGTTAAGCTCGCATAATCCCGAAAGTGTTCCAATCCAAATTCGTCCTTCCGCAGTTTTGCTCAAAGAATGAATATCGCTGCTCGCCAAGCCGTTTGCAACGGTAAATTTTTCGATTTGCCCGCCGGGTGATTTGCGAAAAAGTCCGTTTTTTGTCGCCAGCCACAGAGAGCCTTCGGCGTCTTCGACAATACTCGTAATCGGCAGCGGAGCATTTGCGTCGATGTTCGATTCGCCGCGTCCGACCTCGACAAACTCAAGCGACGTTTGCCCTTCAGCCGAATTTACGCGATAAAGTCCCGCGCCTGTGCCAAGCCAGATTGTTCCCAAACGGTCTTCAAAAAGATATGTAACCGAATCGGTTGAAACATCGCCGGTAATTTTATAAACGGCAAACATCGGCTCGCGTTTTGCCGAATCGCTTGTTTGCGTGTCCGCCAGCAAATTCTTACTTTTGACGGTTGAAAATCCGTTCGGATTAAATCGCGCCAGACCGTTGTTGGTGGCAATCCAATACGCGCCGTCGCGCGTTTCCAGCACATCGTTGACGCGGCGGTCGGGCAGTCCGTCGTCGGTCGTATAATTATGAAACTCGTAACCGTCGAAACGCGAAAGTCCTTCGGCGGTGCAAAACCATAGAAATCCATGCGAATCCTGTCGGATGCGGAAAACATAGTCGCGCGCCAGACCATCGGCAATCGTGTATTTATGGACGGGAAGCTGCTGAGAAAAAACAAAAGCGGTCGATAAAAAAAGGACTTTAATTAGACCAAGATATATTAAATGAAAATTTATTTTCACCCTTGCAAAAATTTTGTTAAAAAAACTGATAATAAATCAAGTTACGCTTTATTACGGGTTTTAACAAATAAAAAGAAAGAAATCAGATTAGATATTACAGTTAAATTTATAAGTTTTTGGGCGGCGAAAATTTTTGAAAAAGCCGAATTTTTAAAAGTCCGGGAAGACTAAAGAATAAAAAGTTTCCGCATGATGCGAACAATTTTCCGGCAGCCTAGTGCATTTTGAAAGCTCCGCCGCGCGGTTCGGCCTGTAAATCAGGCCGGGCTGAATCCTGTAATACTTCATGCATCTCAAGCACGTTTGTTTTGAAATAGGCTTCTTTCGGAAGAGTGCCTGATTGGGCATGACCTTTTATAAATGCCTCGGAACGAACCCAATTCATAAAATCCTCGCGGCTGTTCCAGATTGTAAAAACGACATACGGGTCGCCGTCATTGACCGGGCGCAGAACCTGATTGGAAACGAATCCGGGCATTTGGTCAACCAGTTTCGCTCGCTCGCGGAATACTTTTTCAAAAGCATCGGCGTATTCCGGGCTGACATATATTCGATTTGCGACAGTTATCATTTTTGTCTTTCTCTCTATTTCGACCTGGGAAATTTAGTGCGCTGTGCGCGCTGTTCCTTTGTCCACTTCGGCTTCTTTTTGCCGTCTTTTAATTTTTTCGGTCTGGCAGTTTTCGCCTCGGTTTTCGGACGCGCATTGGTCTTTTTGGGTCTGCCCGGTTTTTCATACTGGCTGAACGGACTTTCCCGTTCATCTGTTTTTTTTCGTCGGGGCGGTTTGTCGCCGCCGGATTTATCGGCAAAAGCATCGCGCGGCTTTTCAAAACTATCGCGTGCCTTGTCGAAAGATTGGCGCGGCTTTTCAAAAGTTACGGGTGATTTTTCTGAAGCGTCGCTCGAATCAGCCACGCGCACGTTAGCTTTTTGACTGCGGATGCGGCTGTTGCGCATTTGTTCGAGCACTTGCGCGGTAAATTCCGAAGGCACGTCAACCAGCGTAAAACGGTCGTAAATGTCGATTGCGCCGATGGCTTTTCCCGGCACGTTGCCTTCGTTGGCAATCGCGCCGACGATATCCCCGGCGCTGACGCCGTCGCGGCGTCCGACATCGACGAAAAGCCGCGTCATATCCTGATTCCATTGTTTGACGAGCTGTTCGGCTTTCGGTTGAACCTTGACCTGAAGCGGTTTGTCGCCGACGGCGAGAAACGTCGCCGCGGCGGCGATTTCGGCAATGTCGCAGCCGCATTCTTCGGCTAATTCCTCGACCAGCGAAAGATAAAGCTCCAAATCCTGTTTCGCCAGAGTGTCCAGAATTCTTTCCTTCAAAATCGCCACGCGGCGCGACGCGACATCAGCCTGCGTCGGCATCCGGAAAGGCTCGATGCGCTGTTTCGTATAATTTTCGATGTCGCGCTTCATCCGCTGCTGGCGCGGCGTGACGAATAAAATCGCTTTGCCAATCCGGCCGGCGCGTCCCGTGCGACCGATGCGGTGAACGTAAACTTCGGTATCGCCCGGCATATCGTAATTGATAACGGACGTAATTTGTTCGACGTCCAGCCCGCGCGCGGCAACGTCCGTTGCGACGACTATCTCGACCTGACCGTTTTTTAATCTTTTAATAACCGCTTCGCGCTGGTTTTGATTCATATCGCCGTGCATTGCTTCGGCCGCGTAGCCGCGCGCCTGAAGTTTTTCGGTCAACTGGTCAGCGCCGATTTTCGTTCGGTGAAAGATAAGGACGGCTTCGCCCGGATTTGAGTCGGCTTCGAGAATTCTGGTCAGCGCATCGACTTTCTGACCTTCTGAGACGTTGATGTAAAACTGCGAGATGGTCGGAACGGTCATCGTCTTTCGTTCCGTTTCGATATTGACCGGGTCGTTCAAATACTTTTCGGCGATGCGCCGCACCTGACGCGGCATCGTCGCCGAAAAAAGCGCCGTCTGACGCGTTTCGGGCGTATGTCCGAGAATCCATTCGACATCTTCCTGAAAGCCCATCCGCAGCATCTCGTCGGCTTCGTCGAGCACGACCATTTTCAGGTTGTTCAAGTCAATCGTCTCGCGCCGCATATGATCCATCACGCGACCGGGCGTGCCGACAATCACCTGCACGCCGCTGCGCAGATGTTTAATCTGTTGGGTAATCGACTGCCCGCCGTAAACCGGCAGAACTCTGATGCGCCCGAGATGTTTGGCATACGTGTGAAAAGCTTCGGCGACCTGTATGGCAAGCTCGCGCGTCGGCGTCAGCACGAGCAGCTGAACGCGGCTGGTCGAAGTGTCGATTTTCTGCAAACCCGGCAGTGCGAACGCCGCCGTTTTTCCCGTTCCGGTCTGCGCCTGCCCGACAATATCCCGGCCATCGAGCAGCACCGGAATGGTTTTCAGCTGTATCGGCGAAGGCGTTTCATAACCGACATCATCGATTGCCTTCATCAGCTCATCAATCAGCCCGAATTCTTTAAAAGTTTTTACGTCGTCCGTCTCTAAACTCATAGACACAATTCTATACTAAAAGCGAAAATGATACATTCCGGCGGTTGAGGGTGGAAAACAGATTTTGGATTGAAAATATTAGAAAAGCTGCGTCAAGAACAAAAAATTAAAGACCATTTCTGGGAATGGCTGAGATTTAAATAATGTAGGAATTCGCAAACGCGACGGCCAGAAAATATCTGTAAATAAGGAGCTCTTGATAGATTCTACCAGTCTGCTATGCTTCAGGAGTAAGGCACTTTACCGAACTTTATAGCCGGGCATTTGAGCCCGACATTCCATGAGTAATGAAAATTGAAGAACTTGCATACCATAAAACGCCTTTAGGCGAACTGATACTGCGCCGGAGAATGGAAACTCGTTTGCAGAAAAAGGAGGTTTTCGAAGTTAAACTCGGCGAGGAGTTTTTGATGTCGAGTCTTTTTACCGAGGGCGAAAAGGAGCTTGCGAATCTTGGATTGGCATCGCTTGAAGGCGAGCTCGATGTCGTGGTCGGCGGTCTCGGTCTGGGTTATACGGCAGCTGCGGCGCTCGAAAATAAAATGGTGCGCTCGCTTCTGGTGATTGATATGTTTCAGGAAGTTATCGACTGGCATCAAAACAAACTTGTCCCGATGGGAAGCGTATTATCGGAAGATAAAAGATGCGAAATGCGACAGGGTGATTTTTTCGAGCTGGCGCGGACGGGTTTTGACGTTTCCGATAATAAAAGAAGGTTTGATGCGGTTCTGCTCGATATCGACCATTCGCCCGAACATTTTCTTGATGAAAAGAACAAATCCTTTTACAGCCTGGAAGGGCTCAACTCGCTTCGGCAACAAATAAAGACGGGCGGCGCGTTTGCTCTCTGGTCGAATGACCCGTTTGATGACAAATTTACAAAACATTTAGAATCCGTATTCGGCGCTGCGGCCGCTTACAATATCGAGTTTGCAAATCCTTATACAAATTCCATATCCGTTAATTCCATCTATGTCGCGCATAAAAAAAGTCGGGGAAACAAACTATAGTTATCCCGACTTTTTTGTTTAATTTACTTAACGAACGAACAGTAATTCTCCTGACGCGAGCTATCTCAGCCCTCGACCTTAAAGCCGATGCTTAACTCGTTTGCGGCGGTTTTATCAAAATTGATTGTGAAAAGACCGTATTCGCAGTAAACATTTATGATTCTCGCACCGCCGGAATCGTAACTTCTGAGCTGCGCGAAAACGAGCGATTCCGGCGTAATCGAATTATTGTAAACTCTTATATTGGATTCCCCTCTCGCAATATTTACTGTGCCGCGCGATGCGTTAATTGTCCGGTCTCCCGTTATTCCGGTCGGGGTTATGACAGGCAGACCGATTTCTTTTGCTTCGTAAATAATCTGTGAAAATGGATTCACGAAGTCATCCAGCGTTTTTACCGTGTGCGGTTCAATCTGCCAGAAAATATAGTTTAATCCCTTCAGATAAACTCGCGCATAAGCGTCCCTCGTATCCGTGACGCGTGCACTGCCGTTGGTTATGTTCAGCCGGCACGAATCAAAAATAACCGAGCCCGATGCGGTATATTTAAATTTTGATTGAACCAGACAATTTCTAAAAACGAGCGGGACGTTATCAAAGAAATTCTCCGCGTTTTGGTAGGTGTATTCTATGCCCTCGTCCTGGCAGTCGGAAAAACTGATGTTGTTGTATTCGCCGACGGTTTTCAAAATAGTTGAGCCGTCCGACGGCGGAATGTTTGGCGGGTTGCGCTGATTTCCGACGAAAAGACAATGCTCGACCGACAAATTGCCAATCGTGGGACAGTCAAAAGCCGTCCCGCCGCTGCCGTCCGCTGCATCCATCGTCGGCAAGCTGAAATAGCAGGTATCAAACGAGTAACCGCCGTTGATGGTATTGCAGTAAAACGCCGTTCGGCAGGCGATAAAAGACAATCTTTCAAAACGATTCAAAATACACTCAAACTCGACCGCGTCCGAATTTACCTTTATTCCATATTCTCCGCCGTAAAATCCGACATTTTCTACGCTCGTCAAATATATGCTTTTGCCGCCGCCTTCATTGGTCATCAGCAGCCCGGCCGCAGCCGGCGCGTCCTGCAGATTTATCGCCAAGTTCTTCAACGAACAATTCTGCCGGTCATCAAGCCTGCCCTTCCTGTCTGTTATTGAATTTATCTTAAACATATAAGCGAATCCGCTCTTGGAGTTGAGCTTAATCTCCGTTCCGTAAAAGCCGGGATTTGTATTAAAGCCGACGCCTTCAATCGAAATCGAATTTTTGATGTCATGACCGCCGTCGGAATGCCAAACGCCGTGCGGAATCAAAATCTGCCCGCCGTATGAACCCGGGCGGCTTAAATCGTCGATGGCTTGATTTAGCTGGCTTGTAATATCGGCAATATCGGTTGTTTCGGACGGAACCGGATATTCCCTAATATTAACGTAATCGGTTCCGAGAGTGTTGAAGCGGCTCGGAATCGTTTTATTGGTTAAAGTCTGCGTTTCTGTTGTCGTCACCGGAACGCCGGGCGGCAGCGCAATCGCCGTCTTATTAATAGTTGCGGCGGGATTTGCGGAATCAGGCGCGGCTAATGCTTCAATCGAAATTATGGACGAAGCGGCAATAGCGGCAACGCCTTTAGACAAAAGAGTTCGGCGCGATAAATTTCTGCTGTCATTTTTCATATTTTCTCCTGTAATTTATATCTTGACCATATCGGAGCCAAAAGTTGTCAAACATTCATAATCTTTCCCGGCTGGAAAATCAGCTTTATGTAAATTTTTTACTTCTTCGAAACCAACCGGGAAAGCCTTCTTTCAGGCAGAAAGACGGATTCTCAAATTTAGGTGTCGGCGTAACGGCAATACTCTGTAATTTTTGGTCGTCGTCGGAAATAATAAACATCAACAACAGAACAGAAAGTTTCAGTTTCATGGTGGCAGCTCCCTGGTTGAATTGGAAAAACACCCTCTTTATACGCCTGTTCGGCTGGATAGTCAATAAATTTCTTCCAGCCTTTCGCTTATGCTGTGATTGCGGCAGATTTTATCGACATTGCACTTGTCCGCGACCTTGCAGAGATAATTTTCACTCGTGCAGAAACCGGGGGGAATAATCGAAAAAGAATTGCGCAAATCTTTTTCCGCTGCTTATAAACTTTCTGCTTATAAAGAAAAGCCGGAAAAAATAGGCAATGTCGTCGTTGAAATCGCCGTTGACCGGAATGTCGTCGTCTGCGCTCCGTTGGAGAAACAATAATTTACAAACACAACGAAATTCATTCTTAGCAGTTTCCCAAGACATTACGCCTGTCGTATAGCGTGCTCGCAGGAAGCGACCTCAACGGCGATTCAAATAATAATGACCGACCTTTAGGAATCGGGCGAAATACCGGACGAGGATTTGATTTCGCATCGTTCGATTTGCGTCTGCCGTGACGCCGGTTTTCAATCTTCGGATTTTTATTTTCCGAGTTTGTTTGGGTTTATAAGTGTTTGATTTTACTAACTTTTAATAAATGAAATATTAGTAAAATAAACTACCAGCCGCAAAATATAGACTTAAAATAACCAATTTTGCTAGAATTAAACTCTCAAGAATCAGTGTCTCATAGCTTATAAAGGAAGAATAACCGAAGTGCCAATGTTAAACCTCAGTAAATGTGCGCGGCAGCAAAATTTTGTCGCCGCAGCGGATTGGCTGAAAACGTTATTTTTATTTTTAGCTGTCATATTTCTTTTTCCTTTGACATTGACAGCCCGGCAGAAAAAAAATGATTTATCCATTTTTACAGGTGCGGCTGAGCTGTTTTCGGTAATTTCTCAAATTAATAATCAAACAACGGAATTACTGGCCGGACAAACAATCACAAGACAAATCGCTCCCGGTGAAACACATTTTTACACGGTTACGCTTTCTGCCGGACAATTCTTGAACGCGGTAAGCAACGCGAAATTTGACGCGGTTTTGAGTCTATATGATTCAGCCGGGAAAGTTTTAAACGAAGTTGATTACACGACGGGCAGACGTGATTTCCGCCGCATGCTTTTTGTCGCCGAAACAGGCGGAAATTATCAATTGCGCGTGCGAAAATCGGAAACGGTAAACTCGGCAAGCGAATACACGATAAAAATTGAAGAACTGCGAACGGCAACCGTTCAGGATGAAGCAAATATCGCCGCCGAACGAATTTTCGGCGAAGCGTCACGACTTTCCGTAAAAGATGACGGCGAAGCAAAAAAGCAGGCGGCGGCAAAATATGAAGAAGCCTTATCGTTATTTCGCAAAAACGGCGATCGTTTAGGCGAAGCGCGGACTTTAACCAAACTCGGCGAAATGCTCGCTTCGAGTTTGAGCGATTACAAACGCGCGCTTGAATACGACAATCAGGCGCTGCCGATTTGGCGCGAACTCAAAGACCGCACCGAAGAAGCGGCCGCGCTTAACGAAATCGGGCTCTGTCTGGACAATCTCGGCGACTGGCAAAAAGGCCTCGATTATTACAATCAAGCTCTGCCGATTCGGCGCGAAGTCAAAGATATATTCGGCGAAGCGGTGACGCTCGACAGCATCGGAGCAGTTTACAGCAATCTCGGCGACCAGCAGAAAGGAATTGATTATTTTATGCAGGCGCTTCCGCTTCGCCGTCTGGCCGGCGACCCGAGCGGCGAAGCAGTGACGCTCGGAAATATCGCCGCTTCAAGCAGATATTTAGGCGAAAATGAAAAAGCGCTCGATTTTTACGGTCAGCAGTTAAAAATCAGCCGCCTTATAAAAAGCCGCGACGACGAAGCTTACGCGCTCGACGGAATTGCCACGATTTACGCCGGACAGGGCGAATCGCAAAAGGCTCTGGATTATTTTAATGAAGCATTAACGCTCGCCCGTTCCACCGGCGAACGCGAAACGCAAGCCGGAGCTTTGAGCAAAATCGGCGCTGTTTATTCAACTTTGGGCGATACGTCTCGCGCGCTTGAATTTTACAACCTGTCGCTGCAAATTCGACGCGAAACCGGCGACCGTCGCGGCGAAAGCTTAACTTTGACAAATATCGGCAACATCAATATGAGGCTGAAGGATTACGCCAAAGCGCTGGAATTCTACACTCAATCTCTCGCCCTGAGCCGCGCCATCAAAAATCCGGCCACCGAATCGCAATCGCTCAATGCAATCGGCAACGCTTATTATGCGTTGGGCGATAAATCGAACGCGCTCAGATATCAAACCGAAGCTTTGCCGATTGCCCGCGCGTCTAAATTTATTTTTTCCGAAGCCGTTATTGTTAACAGTTTAGGAATAATTTACCGTGACGCTGGCGAATGGACAAAAGCTCTCGAATCCTTTAATCGCGCACTGGAGCTCAACCGCGCGTTGGGCAATAAATACGCCCAGGCCGCGACACTTTATCACCTGGCAATTTTGGAAAAACGGCGCGGCCAGTTAAACGATGCTTTGACGCAAGTCGAATCGGCTCTGGCAATCGTCGAATCGTTTCGCAGCAACATCGCCGGAAATGCTCTGCGGACGAGTTATCTGGCTTCGGTTCAGGACTACTATAATCTGCGAACCGAGATTTTAATGCGTCTGCACAAAGAGCGACCGGACGGTAATTTTGACGCGCTCGCCCTCGAATCTGCCGAAAAGACGCGCGCCCGCAGTTTGATTGATTTATTAAACGAATCGCACGCCGACATCAAACAGGGCGTCGACACGGCGCTTTTGGAACAGGAAAAAGCTTTGCGCCTGACGCTCGCCGCCAAGAGCAATTATCAAACGCGTATTCTCGGCGGCAAACATACGGCGGAACAGGAAACGGCCATCAACGAGGAAATCAAGAAATTGTCGGATGAATACGAGAAAATCGAAACCGAAATTCGCGTTAAAAGTCCGCGTTACGCCGCTTTGACGCAGCCGACCATCACTTCGGTCAAAGAAATTCAAACGCAGATTCTCGACCGCGACACGGTTCTTTTAGAATACGCGCTCGGCGAGGAAACGAGCTATCTTTGGGTTGTCAGCCAAAATTCTCTGATAAGTTTTGAACTGCCGAAACGCGCCGACATAGAAAACGTGGCGCGACAAATGTACGAAATTTTGACGACACGAAATCAAAATCCGGAAGACGAAACCGACGAGCAAAGGAATTCACGCATCAGCCGGACGGAAAAGGATTTTTCTGCCGCTTCAATCGCTTTGAGCAAAATGATTCTCGCGCCCGCAGCCGCCGAATTAAAAAATAAGCGCCTTTTAATCGTCGCCGACGGCGCGCTGCAATACGTTCCGTTTGCGGCGCTCGAAAGTCAAAATCCAAAAATTGAAGCACGGTTTTTAGTCGAAACCAACGAAATTGTCGCGCTTCCATCGGCTTCGACGCTCGCTCTTTTGCGGAGCGAATCTGCGAATAAACCTAAAATCAAAACGAATTCCATCGCCATCGTTGCCGATCCGGTTTTCGACGCAGACGATTTGCGCGTTTCTAGGATTGCCGAAGCTCAAACAAAACTGTCCGGTAATTTATCGCAAAACGCCTTAACCGGAAGTCAAAATCCGGCAAGCAAAACGACGCCAAACATTGAGCGCGCAACACGCGAAACGGGATTAGAAAATTTCGCGCGCCTGCGTTTCAGCCGTGACGAAGCCGCCGCTATTTCCGCGCTTGCGCCGCGCCGGAATCTGTTTGAAGCGATGGATTTTGCCGCCAGCAAGAAAAACGTGTTGAGCGACGATTTCGGCAAACATCGTATTATTCACTTGGCAACGCACGGCTTGATAAACAGTCAAAATCCTGAACTGTCCGGTATCGTATTGTCTTTAGTCGATGAAAAAGGCGACGCGCAGGACGGTTTTCTGCGACTTTTTGAAATTTACAACTTAAAGCTCGAAACGGATTTAGTTGTTTTATCGGCGTGTCAGACAGCGCTCGGGCGTGATGTCAGAGGCGAAGGTTTAATTGGCCTAACGCGTGGATTTATGTATGCCGGAGCGCCGCGCGTGGTGGCCAGTCTGTGGAGCATCGACGACCGCGCTACAGCGGAATTGATGAAAAAGTTTTACGTTCGTATGCTGCGTGATAAAATGTCACCGGCAAATGCGCTGCGAGCCGCGCAAATCGAAATGCTGAAAACCGTGCGCTGGCAAAACCCGTATTATTGGGCGGCATTTACTTTGCAAGGCGAATGGAAGTAAACCTCACGGCAGCACGGATATAGCAGTATTTTTAGTTAGCGGTAATTTATGCGTCCTTATATTCTACGCGTAATTCGATGACGAATACTTCCCCGGAAAATAAAAACGAAATCACGCAGGCGGCGTTCGATAAACTGCTTTCCGCGCTGGACGCGTCCGACCGCGAACAGGCGGGCGCTTTATATGTCGAGCTGCGCGAAAATCTTCGCCGTTTTTTCACCTGGCGCGGCAGCAGTTTTCCCGAAGATGCGGCCGACGAAACTTTAACTCGGACAGCGAAAAGGCTCGAAGGCGGCGAGCAGATTGCAGATTTTCGCGCGTATGTTTTCGGCATCGCGCGTTTTTTGATTTTGGAAACAAGTCGCCGCGAAGCGAAAGCGCGCCTCGCTCTCGCCGAACTGCCCGAAAGCAAAGCAAATGATGAAGAAACAAATTACAAACAGGCGCGGCTCGATTGTCTGGAAAAATGTCTGCGCGAGTTAGAAACTGACGAGCGCATCTTTATCGTCGATTATTACAAAGGCGAACGCGCCGCGAAAATCAAGCATCGCCAGATTTTACTCGAGAAATTGAAATTATCATCGAGCGGTTTGCGAATGAAAGCTCTGCGTTTGCGCGAGCGATTAGAGAATTGTTTGCAGAATTGTTTGAGCGAACGCGGCGTCTAAAAAATTAGTTTGTGACGAAAAGCGCAAATGCGACACTTAAACAGTGAAGGACGAAAAGCGTAAACCGTTTTTGCCGACAGAAAAAATGAATTCGGAAAATTTTGGAGAAAATTCGATTCGCCGATACCTGCTCGGCGAGCTTTCGGAAGACGAGCAAACGCGCGTCGAAGATGCGGCGTTTGCCGACGCGGATTTATTCTCGCTGATAGAGTCCGTCGAAAATGATTTGATTGACGAATACGCGCGCGGGGAATTAACTGCGGATGAAAAACAAAATTTCGAGAAAATGTTTTTCACGTCGGATGAGCGAAAGAAAAAAATCGAATTTGCCAGGGCATTAATTCAACTTGAAGAAAAAAAATCGATATTTGTCAAAACCGAAACGCGAGCAACGAAGCCCGAAGAAAAGAGCTTCTGGCAAACACTTGTTTCATTAACATTCAAACCGCAAATTGCTTTTGCCGCAGTCATTTTGCTGATTTTACTCGGCGGCGCGCTGATTTTTTTGAAGACGAAAAAAAGCCCGCCTGAAATTGCCGGACAAGCAAATGTGAACCGCGCGCCGCAAACGACAAATCAAACGACTGACAATTTAAATAATCGTACAATAAACAACTCTTCACCCTCGCCGGACATTTCGCCGAACAACGAGCATTTGCCCGCAACCGAAAAATCGATTCAAAACAAACAGGCAAACGTTCAGCCGACACAACCGAAAGCTTCTCCGACGCCGCCTGTTAAAACCGAATCGCCCGCACAGACTTTTGCCGCGCTCATTTTTCCGCTCGGAATGACGCGCGACGGCGGCGGAAAAGTTTTGGAGTTAAAACTCGCGCCAGACGTGAAAACCGCGCGGCTTGTTTTTAATTTGGAAAAAGGCGACGAATATAAAAATTATCGAATCGAAATACGAAACAAATCAGGCGCGGGCGTTTTCGCTTCAAACGCGGCGCGTTCCGGTCAGACAGCGGTTGTCAATATTCCGGCCGCGCGTCTTGCCGCCGGAAAATACGAAGCCGTTTTAAGCGGCACGAACGGAAGTCAGGCCGAGACAATCGGCTACTACGATTTTGAAATCGCCGTGCCGTAAACTTTCCGATTAAATTCATTTTTTAGTCAATCAAAAGAGCCGCCGTGAGCGGCCTTTTTTCGTTTTATGAATTTTTTCAAAGTTTTTTGTGACGTTTTCAGATTTTCGACACTTTTAGGCAGAGACCGAATTTTAACGGCCGTTCGGAAAAGTAAATTTAGTTTCGGAGCGGCCGGCAGGAAGAAATATTTAGGAGAAAAGAAAAATGAAAAAACAAATTATCGTCGCAGTATCAATAGTCGCATTAACATGCTTTTCAATCATCGCGTTCGCCGCCGGAATCAAGGTCAACGAAAAAATAGAAATTAAAAAAGGCGAAAAGGTCGAGCGCGAAGGACAAATCGAAAAATCGCAGCAGTCTTACGTTTATCTGATTCACGCCGAAAAAGGTCAAAGCGTCAATCTCGCGGCTGTTTTTCGCGGTAATTTCAATGAAGACAAACCGAACGCCGTTTTCCGTGACAATACAGTTCCGCCAATCGAAATTCGCGGGCTTTACAAATCCGAAGCGGAAGATGCGGCGCTTGTCGGCACGGCGAAAGACGGCAAATGGTCGGGAACGATTACGGAATCGGGCGATTATGTCATCGTCGTTTCGCGTCCCGACGTAAAGGGCGGCAAACAGGAAATTTACCCGTATAAATTGCTCGTTTGGGTGAAATAATTTACGAAAAATTTAGTCAAAAAAACTTACAGGGAGAAAATCAAATGTCGGAAAATCAAAAATCAATCTCGAACAATCGAACCGGACGCATTTTGCGCGGCGCGCTTAGTTTCTGTTTCCTCGCGCTCGCGCTGTTTTCGTCAAGCGCGTTTGCCCAGAAGGGAACAGTCGTCCGCAAAAAAGTGGCTTTTGCAAAAGGAACGAGCAGCACGACGCTGAAAGGCTCGGCAGCGTGGGGAACGGCCTATGTTTACACTTTGCAGGCGAAGGCCGGACAACGAATGACGATAACGCTTGCGGGCAAGCCGAGCTTTGATTTTTCGCTCGTCGTGCCGCCTGACGCCGACGGCGAACAGCCCGACGGCGAAACGCACGGCGTCAAAAACTGGTCAGGAACGCTTAACGATTCGGGCGTTTATCAAATAATCGTTTCGCACACGATTGATGGCGTCGGCGCCGCGCCGTTCACGCTGAAAATCAGTATCAAATAAAGCGTCGCAGTAAATTTTAACCGGAGACAAATCTTTATGAACCGAATTTATATTTTATTAGCTATTTCATTGCTTTTAATGGGCTGTCAGCAAATTCAAAGCTGGTCTACTTCTGCCGCAGCGGACGATTCACGGGCATTTAACGAAGCGAAACCTATGGCGACTCCGAATGCGGAGCAGGCGGCGGTATGTCGAAGTGTTTTGAGTTCTTCCGACAGACAAAACAGACCGAACAGCACAGGCGATTTGCCCGCGCGTTTTCCCGTTCCGGGCGAATCTGTTCTGTGCGGTTATAACGGCGTTAGATTGGTAACCGTATATTTGAATCCGAGCGTGAAAGATACCGGAGTGGCGAGATTTTACCGCGAAAGACTTCCGGCGCAGGGCTTTACGCTGCAAATGGATAACTCGACTTCGAGCGGCGGCAGATTTATGGTTTTCGGGCGCGGCGCGAGTGAAACGGTGCAGCTTGAGATTTACGGCGCAAGCGGCGACGCGAATTTCAAAGATGTGTTTGAAATAGCCTATATGCCGCCGCTCGATGCTGCCGGCAATCCGACAATTCCCGCGCCCATGAATGACGGCGCAAGCGATTCGACAACAAACGAAAAAACTAAAACGAACGGTAATACTCCAAACGATTGCGGCGACCATCCAATCGGAAGCATTGAGTGCGCCGCGACAAAAAATCCGACGAACCGCCAGTTTTTTCTGGAAATTATCAAACCGGACGGAAGCCGACGCAGTTATACCGGCGAGCGCATTCAGCTTGGTCAGGACGCAATCATTCTTCACGTCACAATTACCGGCTCAAGCGCGCAGAGCAACGGCGAATGGTGGGACAAACTATCGGGCGACGGGCAAATCACAAACGCGCAAAACACTTTTCGAAAGGAAGGCGGCGTTTGGACGAGACAGCGACGCAAACCGACCGAACAGGAATATCAAAATTTAATTATCGCCACTAACGTCATTCAATTTGCCGACGTTGCCGCCGCGCGTCCGACTTTAATCGGCACGGAAAACGTAAACGGCGAAAGCTGCAATCATTTTCAAATAAAATACGACAATTCCGGCGCGAACGTAACTGATTACTGGATTAGCCGCCGCACCGGCTACGCCGTTCGCAGGCAAACAAAAATGAACAATCAAACGACAATCGTCAACGAAAGTCGTCAGGATGAAAACATCAACGTCGAAACGCCTCAGGGCGCGAATTAAATTTTGCGATGGCTGGATAAAAACACAAATGGAGATAAAAAATGAGTAAGGATTTAGCTATAGAAGTTTTGAATCAGCCGGCGGCCAATAGTATGTTTGACGCTTCAGGCGAATCATTTTATACGGCGATTGAGCCCGGTGAAAGCATGATTGAGGCGCTGCGCTGGATAATGCGGTTCATGACGCACGATGGAGGTTTCAGCTATGTGACAATCGGCGGAGATTCGGCAATTCGCCGAATCGCTTCGACCGGAGAAACGTTTCTGACTGCTTTCGCGCAGAGAATCATTGACCCGTATCATTATCCGCTCGTCAGAGTTTTCGGCACCGGCAGCGAGGAGGAAACGAGAATTTTCAAACGCGCTTTTTCCGCGCCGTGGACTCTGCAGATGATGAACGATAAAAATAATATTTACGAAAACGCGAACGCCGTTCCGCCGCATCATCTGCATCGTCACCATCGAATTGAACGAATAATACGCAATCATTCAAGCCGAATACAAGATATTACGGGCAATAGCTCAAATCGCATCCGGCGAATTAATTAAGCAAAAATATGAAAACAATCGTTTCCTTAACCTGCAAAGTTTTCTTTTTGGTCGTTTTAACGAACGGCTGCGGTTTTCTAAAATCGACGGTCGATAAAACTCCGGGCACACAAAATTCGGTTACCGTCGAATCACAAAAAAATGAAAACAGCGCGATTGTAAAAACCGGTTCGACATTATGTCAAAACGCTTACAATCCAATCGCTGCCGACTTGGAAAGAAAATACCGCGTAACGACAAACGGCTTGCCGGCGCATGAGATGACTGAAACTTATCGCGATATTACGGCTGATTCATTTGTCGTTCATTCGGATTTTGCGGGCGCGAAAGACTCTGACGTGAAAACCGACATTAAATGGCTTTGCACGGCGGAAGGCTTAACGCCGAACGACTTTGACGGCAATACGATGCAGACGAAAAACGGCGTCAGCGGCAAATTTGAAACTCTAAAAGTTACGGGCGTTTCGCTGCCCGCCGAAGCGCGCTGGAAAACGGGCGAAAAGTGGAACGCAAAATACGACGTCAAATACACGATGCAGTTTCCAAACTCGCAGATGCGCGGCGAAGGCGACGGGACAGTCGACGGCGCGGGCGAAATTCTCGGCGAAGAAACGGTAACCGTTCCCGCCGGAACTTTTCAGGCGTTGAAAGTCCGGACCGTAACCAAAATGAATATAACCGTTAAAGTTGGCGGAACGTCGATGCCGAATCAGTTTTCGCTTGAAACCCTCACGTGGTTTGCCAAAGACATCGGCAAAGTAAAATCAGTGAACACTTTAGGCGGCACAAACGTCGGCTCGACCGAATTATTGTCGATTAATAATCGTTAATTTTCAAAAACAAAAGGAGAAATCAAATATGTCAAAAAAAACATTACATAAAATCAGTCTTTCGTTGGTCGCGCTCGCGCTCGCTCCGCTGACCGGGATAAATACTTTGGCGGCGACGGATAAATTAGTCACGCAGCGTTTCGCGCGGAAAAAAAACAATTTGCAAACGGCAAAAGAGCGACAGGAAATTATCAGAAAAATAATTGCCGAAACGCTCGGCGCTGACCTTAAAAAAGTCGTCGCCAACGCGCATTTCGTCAAAGATTTAGGCGGCGATTCGATTGCTTTGACGGAACTGCGTTTCCAGCTCGAAGAAAAGTTTAATCTCAAAATCTCAAACGAGCAGGCGGAAAAAATGCCGTATGTGCGCGACGTTTTCGCTTTTGTTGAAAGTCATTATGTGCCGAAATAAAGCTCGAAAATCGTCAAAACCGTAGAGTTTTCCAAAATGAAAAAACGTCTATTACCGATGAAAAATAAACTTGCCAAAATCATAAGTTTCAATTTGTGCTTCGCGATTCTGCTCACTTCTTTTACGATTTCCGTAAAGCCGCAGACAAACCCGCCGGTGGTCAAAGGAATGGAAACCATTGACGCACCCGTCGAAGCCTCGGTTAAACCGTCACTGACAATCGTCGGTCTGGGCGTAAAAATCGGCGGCAAGACCGAAAACGACGGAAAGCGGTTTGATGTCAGGATTACCGTCACGCCGCCGCAGGGCGCGCCCGTTTCGCTACCCGCCAAAATTGACGATGCGGGCAGGTTTGAAATTCCTTTCGCTCAAACTAATTCTACGGGCACATACGCCGTCAAAATCGTTGCGCCGGATGGAAAAGGGACGACGAGCGCTTCGTTTGAAGTACTCTCGCCCGCCGACGCTTTTGCACGTCCCGCCGATACTGCCGCCGAATTGCTCGAAGCGACCGGCGAAACTGTAGATGCCGGTCAAGAATTAATCGATTCTTTACCGCCTTCGCCGCCGAAAGAAGAGCTGAAGGCGAAAATTGACAAATTAAAAGAGAATCTCGCTCAATCTTCGGATATCGTCGGTAAATTTCGCCAATCGCTCGCACGCCTCGCTCAGATTCCCGAACGCAATCCGGAGATGACAGGAGCGTTTGAGGAAATAATTGAAAAGCTCGACGCGAAAACATCTGAAGCCAAAAATCAAACTGTTTCGCTGCGCCGGCAAATCGCCAACTCCAGAAAAGACGGCGTACGCTGCGATAAATTAGACACCGCCAATGAAGCTTTCAACGCGATTTCGTTCGCGCTCAACCTCAATTCCAAGTTAATCGACCTTATAAAAAACTTTGCGATTGATAAAGGAACGCCGCGCCTGCTTGCGGCTTTCGCAGAAGGCAGCGGAAGAGCTCCGAATGCCGCGACCAACCTTTTTTTGTCCGACACGCTGAAATTTTCCGTTTCGGTTTTGACCGGCGGCCTACCGTCTCCGGTCGGCTGGGCAATGAACGGCATCGGCATCATCAACGACATCGCGCAGCTTCAGACCGCAAAAGTTTTCGACCAATACTGCGAACGCTTCGAAGGCCCGGTTGACGGAACTTTCGGTATAAAATTTATTAACAATCTCGAATTATTCTGGTCTTACAACATGACTTTGAAGGGCAAACTTTCACTGCGTTACGCCAAACAATCGCAGCCGAACGAAGCGGTTCATTTCACCGGGCAGCTCGAAGGCAACGCGACGAACATCGACATCAAGGAAAATTTTATCTCAATAAATCCAAATCTCAAGCCGTTTTTAATCGCCCGCCGCGCTTATTCTCCGCCGACCGTGCCGTATGTCGAGGATTTCGGTACGTTTGCCAGAATGGCGGCTCCCGGTTATTTCCGCATCTCGGTTGAAGGCGAAATGAATAACGGAAAGCTTGCGCTCAAATGGCTGCCCGCGACAAATGATTTTTCAAAAGCATTCGCGGGAAAAGCTCTGTATATTTTTGTCATCCAGATTCCGCTCATAACCATCGTCGATTTGCCGATGCAAAACGCTTCGTTTATTTTTTCGCGCGCAATGGGAAATACGCCGACTTTCGACGTCGTTCTGGACGCGGCAAAAACTTCGCAGACAATCACGCGTGCCTTCACGCGCAATTTTGACGACCCGAAAGGCGAATTTGTGATTGCGATGAAAATCAACGTCAAGGCCTGTAATCCCGGATGCCTAAATAACAAAATCATTGAAAGATAACATACTTGATTTTGGACGAAGTATCTTATCCTGAATAATCGACAACAGGCGAATCTCCAGATATTTATTCACAAGTTTGCCTGTAATTTAGGAAGAAGAGTCAGGCGTGTTACAGCGCCTGACCCTTTATTTTGAGAAAGCTTAGCCGTCCGGGCGCTAAGGCAGGGCCAGAAAGTCCAAGTCTTCACGTTCCTCGTCAACAAACACAACTTGCGGTGCAAACTGATAACGTTTCGATGAAATCGACAGGACGTAATTCTCTCCGACTGCGACCTCATCAAATCGATAATAGCCGAATGAACTTGAACGCGCCGTCCGTGTATTACCTTGTGAATCGGTCATAACAACTATGGCATTTAGTAAGCCTATATCTTTGCCTCTAATCACTCTGCCCGAAATTGAAACGGTTGCCGCTGTCGGAACAGCCTGAATAATCGCAAACGGAGAAAGCGACGAAAGAGGCGTTGTGCAAAAATTCGACGGAGTATTGCCGCTCGCTGCCGTCCGGTTGACCCACGCGAAACCTTCGAGATGATAAATTCGCAGATTTGGGAAAACTGTTGCCAGCGCAGGCAGATTAAAGCAAACTGTAGGCGAACCTGCATAAACGGCACTCGTTGCAATATCGTAAGTTAGACCGCTCGAAGTTCCGGACGGAAGCGGCGGCAACACGGTTAGATTAAGCGGAATCTCCTGCGTTGCGCCTGCCGTCGTTATGCCCGGAAATGTTATTGTTGCGTCGCCGACGGTAACGTTTACCGTTTGAGGCGACAGGTCGGAATCATCTGCCGAAACCTTTAGACTTTTTGCATTATTATTTGT
>DASWRI010000014.1:0-17081 GCA_036403235.1 Pyrinomonadaceae bacterium
GTTGCGGAAACGCAATCCGACAAGCAGAAAGACCGCGCCGTATCCGATGCACGCAAGGATCGTAATTCCAAGATAAGCCAGCATCTGAGCGGCACCCGCGCCTTCGAAGAAGTATCTCGAAGATTCTGACGGGTAGAGCGAGAAGTATAATATTAACATCGAGCCGACCGTCGTGATGCTGAATAACAGAACGGTCGCGATGAGTCCTGACAGATACTTGCCGACAACAAGCACTTCGCGCCTGACGGGTGCGAGAAAATAGTAGTGCAGGCTTCGGTCAACGACCTCGCCGCGAAAGAGGTTCATAAAAACCCACGCGCAGCCGAAAAAGACGAGCGTGCGAAGAATCAGCCCGCCGTATATCGCCGCATAGGTTATGTTCAATTCGCTGAAGCTTCCCGCATCGTCTGCCGGCACTCGAAAAAGCGCGAATAGCGACAGCAGGACGAGTGGTGCTCCCGCAATCAAATAGAGCAGAAAAGCGCGACGGCTCAAAAAGTTTTTCCTGATTTCAAGACTTAAAATCGCAAGCGTCTGCCGCGTCCACAGCGACCGGGAAGATTCGCGCGCCGTGCTCGCATTCGGCCGGTTCGCATTTGCTGCGGCGGTTTGTTCTGTGATTTCAGTGGTTGAACTCATCGGGTTTGCCCTCCGTCGGATGTGATTAAGTATTGATAGACGGCGTTCAAATCGTCGTCGACGGGCGCAACCGATTCGACTTGAAGATTCTGCTCCGTAATAACTTTATTGAGCAGCAGATAGAAATCATCCGGTCGGCGCGTTTTAACAAACAAGCCTTGACAGTCATCGTGGATGCGCGCTTCGACGGTGTGCTCGTGTTCAAACAGACGCGCGGCTAAGATTTGCGGCCGGTCGCAGCGAATCAGAATCTGAATCGGATGTTCTTCTATCTCATCGCGCACGCCGTGTACTTCGCCTTCCGCGACGACGTAGCCGTTATGAAGAAGCACGACGCTGTCGGACATCATATCCACTTCGTGCAGAATGTGGCTTGAGATGACAAGGTACATTCCCGCGTCCGCGAGCTGGCGGAACAGGCGAATTATTTCGGCACGCGCCAACGGGTCAAGCCCGTTCAAAGGTTCGTCCAATACGAGCACCGAAGGATTGTGCGCAATCGATTGCGCGAGCCGGACGCGCTGCCGCATTCCCTTACTGAACGCCGAAACTTTGCGGTCTGCCGCTTCCACCATCGACACGCGTTCGAGTGCGGCGTGCGTCATTTCGCGCACCTCCTGTTTCGTGTAACCGTGAACGCGCAGATAGAATTCGATAAACTCGCGTGCGGTCGCGCCGCGCGGAAATGAATCGAACTGCGAACAGTAACCGAGCTTTTGAAAAATCGTTTCCGGTTCGTCGGGCGGTGCGCCGAGAACACTTATGCGCCCCTGCGTCGGCTTGAGCAGCCCGGTCATCAAATTCATCAAAGTAGTTTTGCCAGACCCGTTCGGCCCGACGAGACTCGTAATGCCCGGCGCAATCTGCAAATTAACTCGATTGACGCCGAGAATCTCGCCGTAAAACTTCGACACGTCTTCAAAGATAATCGTCTCATTCAATGTTGCCGAAGTGAGCGACGACGTTGATGCCGGAAACGATACCTGCGGAGATGTTGAGCTTTCTAATGATGTTGTAATTGGCATCTGGTTCATTTACTCACGTTACGTGATACGCGTATTTGTCGCCAACGGCGACGCACATTATAGCCCGGCGAGAATCGCCTGGAACAATGTAATTAAATAATCGCTCGCTGAAGAGCAACAATCGGCGCAAAATTGTTCGTCGCCTTCAGCGACGGAATCTTTTCGGGCGACTTAACTCGGCGATTCTCGCCGGGCTATAATGCTGGTCGCCTTCAGCGACAAAAAGCACACATCGCGTAACGCGGTCATTTAATCACCTCGTAGGCGCGCACCTTGCGCGCGAGCAGCCAAACGCATACGGCACAGACCAGCGCGATTATCAGCCAGGAAACCCAGAGCGGCGGCTCCAGTAGCGGCATGTCAAAAAACTGACCGTCGTAAATCGGATTGCTGACTTTTCCGCGAATGGTTCCGGTCTGTCGCACGAAAAGTCCGAACAATCCGCGCCAAATGCTGTTCATCGACGCCCACAAACTAATCAAATTTCCCGCGCGTGTCAGAAATAGCTGATTGACTATCTCACCGAACGCGCTCGGCACGAAGAACAGTCCGAGCAGCGCGCCGCTCGCTACCACGCGCCACTTGACGATGGCCGATACGGCGAGCGCAATTAAAGACAGCAAGATTATCCAGACCATGCTTCCGAAGAAAATCGCCCAGAGCATCCACAGATTTATCCAAGCCCAGGCGAAGCCGGCGAGAGACGCTTGAAAAAAGAATAACAGCAAGCCCGGAATCCATGTTACCAAAGACAGCAGGAACGCAATGACAGTCATCTTGCCAAGCACGTATTCGGCGCGAGAAAGCGGGCGGCACAAATAAAGCGGCAAAGCATTGTTCGACAAGTCGCGCGAAATGAGCGGCGGCGCGACGAGCACCGTCAGGATAAAAGCAAACGAGCCTTGAAGCTCAAGGAAAGTTCGAAAAAAAGAAGCGTCGATGGGCAGCAGCTCGCGAACGTTTATTTGCAGCACCGCGAGCGCGTTCGCATTATGATGCAGATAAACCAGGATGGTCGCAACGAGCGGGTAGATAAAGCACAGGATAAATATCGTCACGAGCAGCTTCGACTTGAAAACTTCGCGCAGGGCGTAGCGCGGTATCACCAGAAAGCGCGACCACGCGGAGTGCGACTCGCCTTCATACGCCCCGTACAAATGTTCATAAACCGCCATCGTCCGCCCTCCCGTTCGCCTGCGCGTTTCCGTTCTCAATCTGATTTCCGTTATTGACTGGCGCGCTCGCGTCTTCGCCCGTATTTCCGTTTTCCATCGCTTTCAGGAAAATGTCTTCGAGCGAATCGCGCTTGAAATTGAGACGTCTGATTTGCACTCCGTGTTCGAGCGCGAGGCGGTATAAATCGCTTATTACGACTGTCTCCTGCATGATTAATTTTATGCGGCGCTCGCCCGAAAGTGCGTATTCGCATCCCAAACCGCCGATTGCCTCGACAAACGCCGCGCGATTGCCGCCGCGCGTCTCTAATTCGATAAATTTACGGTTCGCCTTGCGCTCTTCTTCCAGATTACAGTTGGCGGCGATGTATCCGTCCTTCAATACGAGAATCTCGTCGCAGCATTCCTCGACGTCGCGCAAAAGATGAGACGACAAGAGTATGCGCGCGCGACCGCCGTCGCGAATCTGTCGGATAAGCGAAATCATACGGCTGCGCGTCGGCGGGTCGAGACCGTTGGTCGGTTCGTCTAAGATAATCAGTTTCGGCCCGTGAACTATCGCCTGCGCGAGCTTGGCGAGCTGCTTCATGCCGAGCGAGTAACTATCGACGGGACGGTAGCGCGCTTCTCCCAAGCCGACGTAAAACAGCGCTTCGTGTGCGCGTTCGAGCGCATGACCGGCGGGAATGCCGGAAAGCTCCGCCATCAGACGCACAAAGTGGACGCACGACATTTTGGCAATAAACGAATCGCTCTCCGGCATATAACCGACCGTCGCTCGCACCTGCTTTGCGTCCCGCGTAATGTCCTGCCCGAAGATGCGCGCCGTGCCGGAAGTCGGCGGATGAAATCCGAGCAAAGTGTGAATAAGCGTCGTCTTGCCCGCGCCGTTCGGCCCGAGCAAGCCGATGGCGCGCCCGCCGAGCGCGCCGTTTAGAGATTTCAGAATCGGACGCTTTCCAAACGTCACGCTCAGTTGTTCAAGTTCGATGACATTTGTCATGCAGCTATCACCATACGGTTATCATTTTAGTAAGAACGCTTTATCATAACGGCGGCGTTGATGTGGAGCGAAATCCGATGCATAACCAAAGACCGTTTTAAGAAAGTCGCTGCCAGCGCGCTCACGTCCAATAACTTATCAGCCTGCCAGTTCATTAGAAGCGGTTTCGGCTGACCAAACACGTAGCGCAATAATAGAAAAGACAAATCCGAATAACTCTACTATCAAGCGAACACGGTTGCCCAGCATCCACTGCTCAACTCCGGAAACAATGTCAGCGGCTGGCAAATCACCCGCAATACTGTGCTGAAACATACTTTGGACGAGCGGCGCGAGATAAAAAACCAATGCGACAAACAAAACAACGGAAGTTCCCGCCGACAATGCAAGCCAAACTCTTGCCCGCCGCGCCGACTTCCAAGCCGCAATCGCCGCGCCGATTGCCAGGACAACAAATAACGGATTAAAAAGCGGAAAAAACGGCAAACCGCCTTTGCTCGAAAGCGCGTCGTAAGCCTTCAAAGATTCGGGCGGCGATGCACTCCATTTCGGTACAGTCATCAACTCGTTGAAAACTTGCCCGCCGCACCAAATTCCCCAAACGAAAATTGATGCCATTAACAGTACGGATGCTAATTTATTTCTCATAATTTTCAGTCTGGCTCGGTTTTATCGAATCGGGCTGACTTTATAACGTATCTGAAAGCAGGTCGGCGAAAACCGTCGCTGCCTCTTCAAATGAAACTTTATGTTTAGCGAAATTGCTCGCCGCTTTGTTTTTATCCCAATCAAATCGCACAACTAAAATATAACGGCTTTCGGTTTATTTTCCTAGCTGTTTCGATTTCAAAGGCTGATGCCGAACACGACGAACAACGACGGACGATTTCGAAATCGTCCGTCGTTGTTCGTGCTAACTCGCGTTGTTTTCGTCCATTATTTCTTATCTACGTTTTTATCGCCGAGGGCGTTCATTAAAATGTGCTGCATCTCGAACGAATTCGGCAGACCGATGAGACTCGCCGGGCTTAAGCCGAACGCGCCGCCTTCCGTATTCGCGGCCAGCGTAATGCGGTCGCCCTGCGCGTAAGCATAGACAAGCGTCGGCGGCGCATTCGCGTCGAACGAGCCGAGCGCCTGACGTTGTTCCTCGGTCAATTCTCCGCCCGCATTCTTCATTCTGTCCATGAGCGGCTGAACTAACGGCGCAAGGTCGTGATAAAAAATCGCGGAGAAGTTCGTGTTGCCGTCCTGCGGCAGCGCGCTCATAAATCTCGATGAACGAACGAGCGTTTGACCAGCGTCGCGATTCTTAATCGATTGTTCGAGCAGCGCGCGGCTCGGCGCGGCGACGAGGTAACCGTTCACGTATGTGTAATGCACTTCAAGTCCCGCGTTATCAGATTTTATCGAGTAATAAGTGCGGTCGCCCGCCGACTCGTTCTCCAGGCTCAGCTTGCCTTTGCCGTGCAGCACGGAAAACTGATTCAACTTATCGATGGCGCGCTCGAACGTTCCCTGCAATTTCGCCTGGTCATAAACTTCCAGGACGACTTTCCACGAAGGCGTCGGAAAAATTGGGCCGTCAATCGCGAAGGCGAACTCACCGCCGAGCGGCGCGGCGAAGTCATTGCGAATATCGAAACCCTGCTGCTTTTGAATGTCGTCCAGCTGGCGTCGCAAATCCGGCTTAACCGTTTCTAAAAATCCGAGCAAATCGTCAACCAGCAGCGCCGGTTCTTTAACCACGAACGCGGTCGCGACGTTCGCGTTCGGCGAGATGAAATCTAACGCGCCCATCGAACCCGGCGCGGCAAGCCACGACGCGATGCCGCGATTCGGTTCGCTGAACGTGAGCGCGGCGCGGCTCAAAGTTTTGCCGTTTACTTCCTTCTGTTCGACGACGAAGTGGCGTAAGTCCATTACGCCGAGCTGTTTGAAGCCTTCGAGACGACGATCCGCGCCCGGCTTCGTATCTTTGCTGACTGTCCGCGCGATAAGCTTTTCGAGGTCGGCGGCGACGACTAATCCCGCGCCGTCTTTGTAAATATCGTTGATGCGGCTGTAAAACGACGAACCCGCAAACCGATTCGTGCCCGGCGCGTTCAATGTCGTTTCGAGCGTGCGCAGAGGCTCAATCTGCGTTGACGCGGCGAAGATGTCGTTGTGAATCCAGACGAACAGTTCAGATTTAGTCGCGGCGTTTTTCGTGGGCGTCGTTGATGCCGAAGGATTCGTTACTTTTGCCGTCAAAGGATTATCGATGATGCGGACGTTCAGCGCGTTGCCGGATTCATTCGCAAAGCGCGCGAGCTGCCCGTCGAGATACGTGCGGAAGCTCGCCGCGTTTTTCACTTCGCCCAACACGAGTATGCCGTTCGGCTCGTTTTTCGCGTCCATTTCCGCGCTGACGACGATTTCTTCGCCAAGTTGTGAACCAAATTCGCGCACCCGCGCCAGCGTCTGTTCGTTAATGCCGAAGCCGTCGCCCCGGTTGCCTTTCCACCATTCGGCGAGCGCCGGATTCTGACTGATGCGCTCCTGCATAATGCGCTGCGATTCCGCAAACGACTCGGTTAAGTTTGGCAACGCCGCGTAGAAAACGGTGTTCTCGGGAACGAGGTTGACGAATTTGGAAGAGTAACGGACGCCGGGACGCTGGACGCGCTGATCGACATCGTGACGCAATTTCGCCAGCTCCGAAACTAAATTCACGTAGCGCGCCGCGTTGCGACTCCATGCGACGTTCTGCTCGACGGACGTTTTGTCCAAACTACTGTTCGTCGTCGTCTGCTCGCCGGGAAGTAAGGTTTCATCCTTGCCCGCGTGATTGACCTGCACTTCGCCTTCAACCACCGAAACACGCGAACCCTTTGTGCCGCTTTCGACCGCGAATATCGTTCCTTTGACCGAGACGAGCGAATCGGGCGTCTGAACATACAGGCGGCCATTGTGCTGCTTCGCGGCTTCGACAATTACATCGCCGCGCTCGAGTTGGATGGTTACGCCGCGCCTGTTTTCGCTCACCGAAAACTCGGAGCGTTCGCGCATCTCAACCGTCGAACCGTCGGCGAGTCGCAGCACCGCCGTCGAGTCTTTCGCCGTGCGCACGCGTTCGCCTTTCTGAAGCTGCTCGCCCGCCGCAAGCTGGCGACTCTCCTGCGCGTCAGAAACCACATAGACCGCGCCGTTCACATTCTCGACCGTCGCCGCAAGTGTGCGCCCCGACCAGTCGAAACGCTCGGATACGAACAATCCTGCCAGTCCGAGACAGATGACGAACGCGGCAGCGATGCTCCAGCGCGCGACGTTAGGTTTACTCCACCAATTCGTCTGTGCGCGTTTCTGTCCACGCGAAGCGTGCCGCGCGAGTTGACGAGCGCCAACCGTTGCCGTCGCCGCGTCCGCGCGTTCGGCTTTTAACGCCCGGCGACACGGAATGCACTCGTTCGTATGGTCTTTTAAGAGCAGCGTGCGAGCCGTCGAAAGTTTTCCGTCGAGATACGCCGGAATGAGCGATTGGAAATCCGCGCACCCATTAATTTGTTCGGCATTAGTGTTCATTGTATTTAAATCTCCCAAATGTGTAGCTGCGGGCAAAGAATTCTCCGCCGCAACTGATGCGCTCGTCGAAGCGAAATCTTCGTCCGCCAACTGCCCGCTGATTCGCGCCCACACGCGCGCCGCGGATTGATTTATGATTGATTCGTCGATTTGCTCGTCACGTATGCCGTGCGCGGCGTCGTCTATGATTGCGTCCAATTCTTTTTTATTATGCTTCATGATGTTTCTCCAAATAATTGCCGATTTCTTTGCGCAAACGTGTTCTGGCGCGGTGCAGCGTGACCGCGACGACCATTTGTGACGTACCTAAAACTTGTGCGATGCGATTATTGTCGTAGCCTTCAAAATAACGCAGCGCGAACGCGGTCGCGGCGCGCCCTTCGAGCTTTGCGACTGCATGACGAATAAGCTCGCGCAGCTCGACATCTGCAAAATCGTCTTCGGGACTCGGAGACGAGAGCTTCGCTTCTTTATTAAAATCTATGACATCCAAAGAGACGGAATTGGCGCGCCGGCGACTCCTGAGCAAGTCGAGCGAGGCGTTGACCGCCGCACGATGCAGATAGCCTTCCGGGTTCGGCGAAAGGTCGCTCCGGTTCGGAGTGAGCCGCAGGAAGATAGTCTGAAGCACGTCCTCGGCGTCGCTCGGACTGCCCGTGATGCGATACGCGATGCGGAAAATCGTTTTATGATGGTCGCGAAAAAGACCCGCGAGTTCTTCAAGCTCCGCGTTACCCGCGATTGCTTTATCGGGCGTCGCGCTTTTTGCGGAGTCTTTTAAATCGCTTGTAAATGGCATATTGGCGGCGGCGGTGTTCACATTATTCTCCTTTGAATCGTCATCTACAAATATAAACGCGCGCCGCGGCGAATTATTAACAACGAGGAGAAATAAATTTTCACATCTCTTAAAAATATTTTAATTTCAGAACGCATTCAATCTGAGAACAATCCGAATCTGAAAATCGTTATTTGCCTGAAACAAACCCGAACCGGCGATAAATTAAAACTGCTAAACTGGCGATAACCCCCGTTCTAATTTCCATTTTCATCCAAAATGTGCATAATACGAATAATTTTTCACAAAAAAAATAAAAGGAATGATTGATTCTCCCGAGTTTTCGTGCGTTTAGTTACAGGAACTTTTCCGTTATCCCCATAAAAAAAGGAGAAGACCGTGAGAGGAGAAAACTCCGGTCTTAACAAAGCTATTATGCCGTTTTTTTATAAAGACATGCTGAGCATCAAAGCGCCGTTTCACCCGAGCGACGACAAATTGGATGCGTTAGCCGAGTTTGTAACCCAAAACACCATCAACGACAGCTCGACCATTCCCGCCGGATATACGTATTTGTCTCAATTTATCGACCACGACATTTCGCTCGACGCCATCGGCAGAAGATTTCCGTGGGAAATCAAACACAGACCGGCCGAGCTTTACAATAAACGCTCGCCGTTTTTTAATCTCGACACCCTTTATAGCGTTGACGATAAGCAGAGTTTCACCGAGGTTGACCGCTCCGATTTAATGGAAACCAAATCGCTTCTAAAGATTGGACAAACCATTCCCGACGGAAAAAAACCTTCTTTTAAGAACGATTTGCCGAGATACGCAAACAGCGTCAAAGCGCGGATTGTCGATGGACGAAATGACGAAAATCTCGGGGTCGCGCAGACTCACGTCGCCTTTATCAGATTTCATAACGCGATTGTCAAACATCTCGGCGGCGATAATACGACTGAAATGTTTGAGGAGGCGCGGCGCAGAACAATCCGGCATTACCAGTGGATTATTCTTCACGATTTTCTTCCGAAACTCGTAAAAAAAGAAGTCCTCGAAGATGTCATAAAAAACGGCAACAAATTTTATTACCCTACCGACGACGATGTTTTTATACCGCTGGAATTTTCCGTCGGCGCTTACCGCGCCGGCCACAGCATGATTAGAAACACATACAACTGGAATCTGAATTTTAACAACGACCCAAATTCGCCGCGCGCGTCAATCAAGGATTTAATAAAATTTACGGGCTCGAGCTGCGATAAAAAATTTGATTGTATGGCCGGCGAAATGGGGCTTCCGAACATTTGGATAATAAATTGGAACTGGTTTTATAACATTAACGATTTGATGCACACCGATTCCGAGCATTTCAATACTACAGCTAAACTAAACACAAATATTTCAACGACTCTCGGAAATTTAGCGCCCAAACTCGTAAACGGATTTAATCGGCTTTTCTCGCTTCCGGCATTTGATTTATATCGCACGCGGGCGATGGAGCTTCCCGCCGGACAAATGATTGCCGGCATGATGACAAGCAAAATGGATATCAGAGTTTTGCAGCCCGAGGAAATCGAGCCGCTTTTGCCGAAGGCGCTGGAAAAAGAATTTTCAGTTGAGACGCCGCTCTGGTTTTATTTACTGGCGGAAGCCGAGCTCAATAAAAATGCGCAGGGCAAATCCGCCGAAACTATGGGCGACGTCGGCAGCCGGATAATTGCCGAAACTTTTGTCGAGCTGCTGAAACGAAGCGAATATTCGATATTCGACATTGATTTCCCGAGTCACCCGGATTTTCTGGGCGAAAAACCGGATAATTCGGGCGACAACAATAATTCAGGCAATCCGGCCAAATTCGGCATGGCGGAGCTACTCAATTTCGTCGAGAAAATAGAACCCGGATTTTTGAATCCGCTGGCTACGAGCTAAATAATTCAGCTAACATTCAACTCCCGCACAAGATAGAAAAACACAAAATAAGGAGAACAAAAACAATATGAGTGGTAACAGAATACTTGATAAAATAAACGAGAATCATAATCTGATTTACAGCGATCCGGAAGCCGCCGGCCTGAGCTTGGCAAATGAATTGCAGGATTTGGCAATCAAAGCGATTCATAAAGGAATTACAAGCCAGGCGTGGAGCGATTATATGAGCAGATTTGTGACAAACGCCGCGCAGCTGGAAAGATTAAAAGGTAATGACCCTGTTTTTATGGCTTTACCTTGGGGGCCGAAGACACTGGCTTATTTAGTGGCCAATTCGACCTGCGGAATCAACACCTTTACCGGCACCAAAAACAATATGACGCCGCAGATGTATAACAGCCTGGACGAGGATTTTAGTGGAGACACCAATCCGGCATAAATTTCTCGGTCGAGAAATTTGAAAAAAGTTGAAAAGACAATCAAACCGTATTTTCAACTGGCTTTAATCGAAGAATAAATCTTCAAATGACGCAAGCGGCTCGGATATTTTCAAAATCACCGGACATAGAACGTTTAAAAGCAGATGCCGGAGCGGATTTATTTCATCGCCGCTGGCATCTGCTTTGTGAGCGCTATCTGCCGGTCAAAACCGAAAATTCAATTTGGCGGTTTAGCCGGGACGGCAAAGCCGGAGAACCGTCGCAGGGGTGGAAACTTCATATCTCGGCGACGGTTCTCGAAGCTTGCGACGTGTTTGAAAAAGCCGCGCCGCATCTCACATCAGCAGACGTACAGTTCAAAGCTCCGAAATCTTTGGACGAGCTTTCCAAAATCAATTGCGGTTTGGAATACGGCTATCATCAGGTCGGAAAATTTATCACGATTTATCCTTCAACGAAAGAGCAGGCCGTTCGCTTGGCGCGCGAGCTTCACGAATTAACAATCGATTTTATCGCGGTGTCAGTTCCCTTCGACGAGCAATATCTGCCGGACAGCTCGGTTTTTTACCGTTATGGCGGTTTTGTGCCGATTGAAATGATTGACGAAAACGGCAAAGTTTTTTCGGCCGTCCGGAAACCAAGCGGGGAAATTGTTCCCGACGACCGTTTTCAGGCCGTTCCCGAATGGATGTCGAATCCCTTTCAAATTCACAAAAAAAATGGCGAAAAGGATTTTAACGACACGCCTCTGGGCACGACTTATAAAATTTTCCGCGCCATCACGCAGCGCGGCAAAGGCGGTACGTATCAGGCTCTGGATTTCAGCTCGATGCGGCCGCGCCTCTCTATCGTCAAAGAAGGAAGACGTCACGGCGAGACGGGCTGGAACGGGCAGGACGGCTATTCTCTCGTCAAAAATGAATTCGAAGTCCTGACCGTCCTCAATAAAATTTCAAACGAAGTGCCGCGCGTCTTCGCTTCGTTTGAAATTTACGGAAATTTTTATCTGGCGATGGAATACGTCGAAGGCCGAAGCCTCAACGACATCATGAAGCCGCGTCAACGGCGCTTCTCCGTCAAACAGGTGCTTGAGCTTGGCATCAGGATTGCGGAAATCATCGAAAACATTCACCGGGCGGGCTGGGTGTGGAACGACTGCAAACCGGCAAATCTGATTGTAACGGCCAATAAATCGCTCAGACCGATTGATTTCGAAGGCGCTTATCCGGTCGATAAATCAGAGCCGTTTGATTGGAAAACAAAGGGATTTTCAAAATCCGCAAAGGATTCAGCCGCTTCGAGCGGAAAATCCGCCGACACATATGCGCTCGGGGCGGTTGTTTATTTTCTGCTGACGGGAAGGTTGTATGACGCGGACGAACCGGTTGAAATCGGAAAATTGCGCCGCAACGTTCCGCAAAAACTAATAAAAATCACCGAAAAGCTTTTGCGCGGCCCGGCGCAAAAGCTCGATAAAGTGAAAATTGAATTTAAGAAAATATTGAATTCGATTTAATTACGGCTTATAGATTGGCGCATTTTTTGACGGCGGCAAATCTCGCGTCCGATTTTATATCATCGACGAGCGGGTCGGTTATCAAGCTCGGCAAGGTTGAATATCTTTCGGCGCAGGATTTGTTCAGATATTCAAAAGCCTTGTCAACATCTCCGAGTCCGATATAAATAACGGCTCTCTCCTGCGCCGGAACGTATATTTTTTTCGCCAGAACGTCCAGATTTTCAATCAGTTTCAACGCCTCGGCCGGACGATTGGCTTTGGCATAAGCAAATCCGAGCGGGGCGGAGACGAAGACCTTATCCGATATTTTTTCGGACTGGTAGGTTTTCTCCAAAATACCGATTGCCTCCTTATATTTTCCGGTTTTCAAAAACAGATAGCTCTGCAAATAAGGCAGCCTGGTATTGTCGGGATTTTTGTCGAACAAATCGGTGATAATTTTGTCCATTTGCTCGAAATCATGTTTTCGATAATAAATTTTCGCCAGCTCGGCATCGGACAAGATGGAGAGCGAATCGGTTTCTTTTATTTTTTTTGCTTCTTCGAGAGCTTCATCATAACGCTCCTGATTGCTTAAAACATTTATCAGACCAACGCGCGACGGAAGAAAATCCGGGTCGCGCGCTATCGCGGTTCTAAAATAGCTTTCGGCTTCCGTCCAGTTCCATTCGTATTTTAAGCTAATCATTCCCAGCGAATTGTAAGATTCACACAACGTATTATCTAAAAGCAGCGCCGTTTTCGCCGCCGCTTTGGCATTGCCGACGGCTTCGACGGGCGGAATGGCGTTTTCGACGCCGGGCAGACTTTGCGAAAGATAGGCGTCGGCCAGACCGGCCCATGCCTTTGCGTAAGTCGGGTCTAATTCTTTGGCGCGATTAAAAGACTTGACGGCATTGTTGACGTCGTCATTCATTCTCCGGTTCAAATAATAACGTCCGAGAAAATATAATCGCTTGGCTTCGTCGTTGCCGGTGTCTTTTTTGGCCAGCCGGTTTTTATCTTCATCGGTCAGATTCGATTTAACTTCATTGATGATTCGCGAAGTGACGTTTTCCTGCAGCTCAATCAGCTTGGACTCTTCTATTTTTATCTCGTCCGAAGCTATCACGACGCCGTCCGACGTCCGGATAAGTTTGTAGTTAAAAAACAAATCATCCGCGCGATTTATAATCGCGCCGGCATAAACGGCATCGACGTTCAGCTCTTTTCCGGCCGCTCGCGGTTCTATCGTTTTTCCTTTGTAGCGGGCGATGAGAAATTCGCTTTTGACGTCTAAATCGGACAAATTCGAGAGTTTATCGATAATGCTCTGCGTCAGCCCGCCCGCCAGATATTCTTTTTCAGCCGGCGGATTCTCGAAAGAAATCGGCAGAATCGCAATCGTTCTCTGCGAGCGTCTGGCCGCGTAAAAATAGGCAAATGCCAGGACAAACGCCAGAATGACGGCGGCCGCAGCGGCTTTGATAAAAAATTTACGGCGGCGTTTGGAAGCGATTTCAAGATAATTTTCCGATTCGGCTTTGTCGAGCTCGACGAGGATTTCCGCCGCCGACTGAAACCTTTTTTCAGGTTCTTTTTGCAGACATTTTTCGACCAGATTTATCAGGCCGGCGGGAAAATCGGACTTGAATTTTTCCGGGCGCGGCGGCTTGTCGCTCAAAATCGCGGCGATGGTTTCCGCCTGACTTTTGCGGCTGAACGGATTTTTTTTGGTGAGCAGCTCGTAGAGAACAATCCCGACGCTGAAAATATCGCTCCGGTAATCGATTTTTTCGCCGCGAAGCTGTTCGGGCGACATATACGAAACAGTCCCGATAACCAATCCGTTCTGCGAAAAATTGCTTTTGTTGTCGATTTCGCCGTCTATCAGATGTTTTTGACGAATAACTTTTGCGAGCCCGAAATCGAGAACCTTTATATATTTCTCGGTGGTGAGCATGATATTGCCCGGTTTGAGGTCGCGGTGAATGACGCCGTGTGAATGGGCAAAGGCGACGGCGGTGACAATCTGACGCGCGAGACTTTTAAAGTTATCGACGCCGATGGATTCTTTTTCGACGATTTCGGCCAGCGTTCGGCCTTCGATATACTGCATCACGATAAAGTGATGCTCGCCCGTCTGTTCGATGCCGTGGACGGCGCAGATATTCGGATGTTCGAGCGCGGCCGCCGCCTGCGCTTCCTTGACGAGCTGGCGTTTTGCCGCGCGGTCGTTTTCCAGCGATTCGGAGAGAAATTTGAGCGCGACCGGCCGGTTGAGGCGCGTATCAACGGCTTTGTAAACATCGCCCATTCCGCCCGCACCGATTTTTTCGTGTATTTCGTAAAACCCGATGGTCGTTCCCGCAAAACTTTTCTGACCGTTTTTATGCATTGCGCCGAGACCGAGTTCAAAAACCGGCTCAGCCAGAAAACCCGGTTCGCTTTCAAGACTGTCTATCAGGGATTCAATTTCGGAAAAAAGCTGGCCGTCGCCCGCGCATGCCTTTTGAAGATACGTTTTTCTTTCTCCCGAAGGTAAATCGAGCGTCGTGTGAAAAATCTTTTCGACTTTTTCCCAGTTATTTTTCATTTCCGCACTTCCCGCGCGAGCCAGGCTTTGGCCATCGTCCAATCGCGCCTGACCGTAACGACGGAAACTTTTAATACCTCGGCAATTTCATCGGCGTTTAAGCCGCCGTAATAACGAAGCTCGACGACTTTCGCCTTGCGTTCGTCAATCTCGGCCAGCATACACAGCGCTTCTTCGAGCGCCAGAATTTCGTGTGATTTTTGTTCCGTGACGAGCATCGAGTCGGCCAGCGAAACTTCGATGGCGCCGTCGCCGCGTTTTTTGGCTTTACGGTCGCGGATGTAATTGAGCAGAAAGCGGCGCATCATATTGGCGGCGATGCCGAAAAAATGCGCGCGGTTTTGCCATTGAACTTTATTTTGGTCAATCAGACGGATATAGGTTTCGTTAATGACGGCGGTCGTCTGCAGGGTATTTCCCGGCTGCAGTTTTCTCATATAGTTGTGCGCCAGACGGTGAAGCTCTTTTTCGACAAGCGGAAAAAGTTTCTCGAGCGCGTCGTCTTTGCCCGCGCTCCAATCAATTAAAAGTTCGGTAATTCCTATTGTCGAAAGCATAAAAAGTCGATTTTTTCCCTTAATTTATCGCTGTCTGAATTTTCTTAAAAAAAAATAGAAAAAATTTTAGCCCGATGATTAGTTTTGACGAGTTTTCGTGCTTATAGATATAGAGCCTTTGAAAACATATCAATAAAAATTTTTTGGAAATTTTAATGAACAACTATTTATAGCTTGAAAATCTGAAAATTTGCAAGATTTTTTTATAACTTTTCTTAAATAAAACGATGAGAACGCTAACCACCCGAAACCGGAACTTATTTATAAAGAATTTTGCGATGAATGAAAAAAATACCACCAACCGAAAAAGTATTACGGAAATTCTCAAAGATTCGATGATGGTCATCCTGACCTTAATCTTCGTTCTGCTCTACGCGGCGGCCTTTATGGGAAAATTCGACCCGTTGAAAGACAACACAATGCTTCTCAGGCTCGAGCCGATAATCTTCATACTTATCGGCTACTATTTTGGCCGCCTGCCCTCACGACAGAACGAACATTTTCTGAAAGACGAGATTACGCGGCAAACCCAAAAAACCGATGCCGCCCAATACGCCAAAGAGCAGGCGCAGCTCGAAAGAGAAATGCTCGAAGAAAAAATAAAAAATGCCCGAACCGCGCTCCGGACGGAAGACCAGACAAAATCCGCCAAAACCGCCATCGGCATTTTGGATTCATAGACGAGGAAAAATTTTATGGATTGGAAAGAACAAATCAAAAAAGAATTAATGGAAACCCGTGAACTGGCGGATTACGTTTCCGAAGACGCAGAAGCGACGAAGCGCTTGGAGGCGATTCAGGAAAAAGTCGATTTTGCCTTGAAGGCGCTGGATAAAATTGAAGGAATTCAATAATTCTTCGGTAAAGCTAAAAAATTAAGGAGAAAAAATATGAAACAAGTCAGTAAATCAAGAAATGTTTGTGTATATCTACTGCTATTTTGCGTTCTGATTGGAATCTTAAATACAGGCTGCGGTTCGTCCGGTTTTGCAAAACCGATAACTAAATTTCGAAATGCTTCTGTGGTTGTAATCGAAAGCACGCGAGTTTATGTGTCGGAATTAAACAAAACCGAGCGCGATACGTTTATTTCCAAACAATTCAACAATAAAAAGCCAATTTTGATACCCGATATCGATAAAACTCAGGTTTTGAGCAAAGAAGGTATACAAGCCCGAATGGACGCTCTTGATGCTTTGGGAAATTACGGCGACCTTTTGTTGAAATTAGCAAATAGTGATGCGCCTGAAAGAGTTAATGCGCAGGTAACAAACTTAAAAGACGCGCTCACGCATTTATCGGGAACGATAGGCAGTTTATCCGATGATGACCCGAACGGCGGGCCTAACAACGGTTTTAATAAGACATTTAAGGACGCTGTCGGACCGGTTACGCAAATAATCGGCACCGTTCTCGATATTATTGTCCAGCAGAAGATAAAAAAAGAATTAGAGGAAGCGATTCTAAAGGGTGAGCAACCTATCAACGAACTGATTAGCGTAATTGGTATCGACCTGCGCGCGGCATATTCACGCAAAGCAACTGCCATTTCCGCAAAGCGCCTGGCGGCGGTGAATGAATATAACAGTCAACAGATTCTTTATCAACAGGAACTCGGCAAAAGCGGCGGCCCCGACCCGGCAGTAATAAGTGATTTGACTGAAAAAATGCGGGCGCTCGCCGAAAATATTCGCGAAAGCGAAGACAAGTGGGAGCAGCTCGGCAATGCCAATCCGCAGGAAGCTCTGGAAGCAATGGCGGCGGCGCATACGGCGTTAATTAAATTTGCCAAATCGAAAAAGAAAATATCCGATTTCGGTTCGTTAGTCGAAGCGATGGATTTTTTTGCCGAGCGTGCACAGCAATTTGGC
>DASWRI010000015.1:0-162193 GCA_036403235.1 Pyrinomonadaceae bacterium
CTGTGTCTCGGAAGCTTTTGGTCGGGTCAGGAAAAACTTTTACTCGAAAACGATTTAACGCCCGTAATTTACAATCTCGAAATCGCCGATAAATTTAATAAAGCCGCTAAGGAAAAAGGACTTACCGCAAAAATCCACGTAAAAATCGATACCGGGATGGGCAGAATCGGCGTTCGCTTTGATGAAGCTCGTGAATTTTCAGAAGAGCTCAGAAAATTTCAAAATTTAGAAGTAGAAGGAATTATGACGCATTTTGCATCGGCTGATAAATTGGATGAAAATACGTTTACAAATCTACAGGTTAAGAGATTTTACGAAACTATCGCTATGTTCGAAGAAAAGGGATTTCGACCTCGCTTTAAGGATTTAGCGAATTCGCCGGGCGCGATTGCGCACAAAAATTCTCTCGGGAACATGGTGCGTTTAGGAGGCGTTTTATACGGATTGGGAGGCGATGTCCTGCCACGCGAAATTGCTTTGCCACCACTCAAGCCGGTAATGTCTTTGCATACTAAAATCAGTCACTTAAAGAATGTTCCCAAAGGCGACACTTTAGGCTATGGGCGAACATTTACGACCGAAAAAGACTCGCTGATTGCAACGATTCCAATCGGCTACGACGACGGTTACAGACGCTCGCTTTCAAACTGCGGAAGAGTTATTATCAAAAATCAATTTGCTCCGGTCGTCGGAAGAATTTCGATGGACTGGACTATCGTCGATGTAACGAACATACCGGAAGTTAAAATAAACGATAAAGTTGTTTTGATTGGCAAAGCAGAAAATTTAGAAATTCGAGCCGAAGAATTAGCCGAAAAAACAGGAACGATTTCATACGAAATTACATGCGGAATCAACCGGCGCGTCAGCCGAAAATATGTTGGAAGCTAAAAAAAGCGCTTGGTTTGAAAGCATTTTTGCAATTTACAATCGCAATTTGCTGAAACGACGGTTTAACTCGCTTCAGATTTCGGGTTTGGACGTTTTAAGAAAAAAAAGTCCTGATATTCCCGCGATAATTTATACAAATCATTCAAGCTGGTGGGACGGCCTTGTCGCTTTTCAAATTTCATATCAAGTCAAAGCGGACAGTTTTGTAATGATGGAAGAAAAGCATCTCAAAAAAATGCTTTTGTTTCGCAAATTGGGCGCTTTTTCCGTCGTTCGCGAAAAGCCTTTCGAAGCGGCAAAAAGTATCGATTACGCTGTTAACCTGCTTAAAGAAAAGCCAAAAAGAGTCTTATGGATTTTTCCGCAGGGCGAAATCCTTCCGAATGATTTACGACCATTAATGTTTTATAAAGGGATTTCAAAAATCATCGCAAAAAGCGGAAAATGTCTCTTGATACCGGCAGTGTTTCGATATGAATTTCTGGGCGAATATAAACCCGAGATTTTCATTCGAATCGGCGAGACGGAATTATTTGAAAATAATCTTAAAATAACAACAGAGCATTTAGAATATAAGACGACGCTTTTTTTAGATAAGCTTAAAAGTGATATATTAAATAAAAACTTTAATGAATTTGAGAAGATTTTCTAAATGTCTCTACCGCCAAACTCAACCATCGAAATACCGATTCTACAGGAGTTACTCGCCACCGGCGGGACTGACGACGTACGGTTTTTATACGAAAGGCTGATTGCTTATTTTCCGCAGATTTCAGACGCGGAAATTTCGGAAATAAAAAACGGAGCGAATTCGAATTGGCGGAAAGCCGTACAGAAAGCAGGCAAAGTTCTCGACGAAAAAAACTTCATCAAGCGTAATCGAGGATTGTGGTCGATAACCGAAAAGGGCAAATCCGTAGCGCAGGAAGAAACTTCAGGTTTTACTTTAACGCAAACAAAAGCAAAAGAGCTCACGCACCTCAGTGTGCAGGAAATGCTTGTAGAAATCGGCGCAAGTCTCGGTTTCCACGCCGAAATTGAGTTTGAATATTATGATGTAATCTGGCGCGAAAGCGTAAAAAGCCAAAGAATATCGCACGTCTTTGAAGTTCAGAGCAAAGGCAACATCGATTCGGCGTTTGCCAAACTCAAGCGCGCGTACCAAAATCAGCGTTCCAAACCTTTTTTGATAATCGCGTCAGAAAGAGATTTAAATCGCGCCGGAAAATCTCTCGCGCACGAATTTCAGGATGTCGAATCGGTTTTGACAGTTTTGTCATTCGCGCAGGTAAAAAAAGTTCACCAGAATATTAAAAATATTGCTGATATTCTCAAAGATTTTCTGTTAAAATAACTTTCTAAATGAATGTTGAAACGCCCATCCGACGGCAATATCTTGAGATAAAAGCCAAGCATCAGGATTCGATTTTGCTTTTTCGTCTCGGCGATTTTTACGAGGCCTTCGACGAAGACGCGAAATTGCTCGCGCGCGAGCTGAACATCGCTTTAACGTCGAAAGCAATGGGAAAAGACAATCGCGTTCCGCTCGCCGGAGTTCCGCATTTTGTTCTCGAAAAACATCTCGCGACCTTGATTTCAAAAGGTCATCGAGTCGCGATTTGCGAGCAAACTTCTATAAATCCGGTCAAAGGAAAAGATGGCAAAAAATTGATTCAGCGCGATGTCGTAAGAATCGTGACGGCCGGAACGATTATCGAACCGCAGCTTTTAGACAGCAAATCAAACAATTATCTCGTCGCCTTGACAAGCGATGGAAATCGCGCCGGGATTGCATACGCCGACATTACGACCGGAGATTTTGCGGCCACCGAAATCGAAAACAAATATGCTCTGGCCGAGATTCAGCGGCTCGCGCCCGCCGAAATCGTCATTGCCAAAACTGACGAAGACTTCAGCAATCGCGGCCTGACGCAGTTTGTTACAAAATTAGACGCTGAACATTTTGTTTTCGAAAAAGCCAGAAAAACGATTTTTTCGCATTTTCAGACAAAGACGCTAAAGCCTTTCGGTTTGGAAAATCTGCCGCTGGCGGTTTCCGCCGCCGGAGCTTTAATTTCCTATCTGCGCACGACGCAGGAAGGAATTTCCGAGCAATTGACTCGTCTGACGACTTACGACAGCCAGGCGTATATGCTGCTCGACAATCAAACCCTGCGAAATCTGGAAATTTTTTACAGCAGCTCGGGTCAAAGCCTTTTGTCGGTGATTGACCGTTCGAAAACCGCGATGGGCGGAAGACTTCTCAGAAAATGGCTCAGACAGCCGCTGCTCGAATCCGCCGAGATTTTTCGTCGCCAGGAACATGTTTCGTGGTTTAAGGAAAATCCGGAAGAAAGAAAAGCTCTGCGGCAAACATTATCAGACGTAAAAGACCTTGAGCGTCTCTCGAGCCGCGCCAAAGCAAATTATTTGTCGGCTTATGAGCTTCTGGCGTTTGGCAAAAGTCTCGAATTAATTCCAAATATAAAAAAGATTCTGCAAAAAGACGTCGTTCGTTTCGGACAGCTTTTAGCACATCTGCCTGAATGCACCGAGGTTTCCGATTTGATTAGCGCCGGGGTTTCCGATGAGCTTCCTTATCGATATTCGGAGCAAATCGGAATTATCCGCGAAGGATTTTCCGAGGAACTGGATAAGCTGCGCGCGACTTTGCGCGACGGAAAAGGGTTTCTTGCGGAACTTGAAAAACGCGAGCGCGCGCGCACCGGAATAAAATCTCTGCGCGTCGGATTTAATAAGGTTTTCGGCTATTATATCGAAGTTACAAAAGCGAATTTGCATCTTGTTCCAAGCGATTACACGCGCAAGCAGACGCTTATTCCGTCGGAAAGATTTGTCACGCTCGAGCTCAAAGAATACGAATCGCTCGTCGTTCATGCGCAGGAGCGAATTGCTGAGCTCGAAAACAATCTTTTTCGCCAGATTTGTTTCGAAGTCGGCAGAAATCGACCGCAGATTCTGCTTTCGGCTTCGACAATCGCTTATCTCGACGCAATTTGCTCGCTGGCCGATGTCGCTGACGAATTCAATTATTCGCGGCCGACGGTCAATGAAACTTCGCTTTTGCGTATAAAAAACGGTCGTCACATCGTCATCGAAAAGATTCTGGGCGAAGAAAGCGTCGATTTTATCGCCAATGACGCGGCGCTCGGCGGAAACGGCGCGCCGCAAATTGCTTTAATTACCGGGCCGAACGCTTCCGGGAAATCGACATATTTACGACAAATCGCCTTAATCGTGCTGCTCGCCCAAATCGGCAGCTTCGTTCCGGCGGACGAAGCCGTCGTCGGCATTTGCGACCGGATTTTTACGCGCATCGGTTTGTACGACAAGCTTGGAAGCGGCGAATCGACGTTTATGACCGAGATGATTGAAACCGCCGAAATTCTTCATCACGCTTCGCCGCAAAGCTTGATTTTGCTCGATGAGCTCGGGCGCGGAACTTCGACGTTTGACGGTTTGGCCGTCGCGCGCGCCGTCCTCGAATACATACACAATCATCCGAAATTAAAAACAAGGACGCTTTTTGCAACGCATTATCACGAGCTGGCCGAGCTCGAAGAAATTTTGCCGCGTCTGGAAAATCTGCATTTTATTATCGAGGAATCGGGCGGCGAGCTGACTTTTAAATATAAAATGCAGCGCGGAACGGCTTTGAAAAGCTACGGCGTCTATGCCGCGAAACTGGCGGGCTTGCCCAAACCGGTCGTCCATCGCGCCGAAGAGCTTTTAAACGAATACGAAAAGGAAAATCCGCTGACGACAAATTTATCTAACGAATCAGCCGAGTTATCTAAACTTGAAGAAAAGCTTACGGAAATCGATTTGGACAATCTTTCGCCCGTCGAAGCTTTGATGAAAATTTACGAGCTGAAAAATATTTTGAAAGAGAATGCAGAAATTAGTAAATTTCCCGGATTAAAGCGGGCTGTAGGTTAAAAATTTATACGAAAAGGGGGCAGGTTTATGTTAGGGTTAAAAATCGATTTCAAGAAATTTTTCAAGCGTTTTTATATAAAGGCCTTTGACGAGGAAGATTTGCCGAGCAATGCGGCTCAGGTCGGTTTTTATTTCACATTCGCGCTTTTTCCGCTGCTTCTTTTTTTATTAAGTTTATTTGCCATCATACTCACGTCGGCCGACGAAATGCGGGCCCAGCTTTTTCTCTATCTGCGCCGGATGATGCCGGATTCGGCTTACGATTTGGTTTTTAAAACAATCGGTGAAATCACCGAAAACAGCTCGGGCAGCAAACTCACCATCGGTATTTTGGCGGCTTTATGGGCGGCTTCGGCCGGAATCGACAGCATTCGAGTCGCGCTGAACGGCGTTTATAATTTAACCGAAAATCGGCCGTGGTGGAAAACAAAGCTTCTCGCGCTGATTTTAACGTTTGGCCTGGCGGCTTTGGTGATGATTGCGCTCGGCGTCGTATTTTACGGCGGCAAATTTATATCTTTGATTCTCGGAACGATAAATTTCACGATTTCGTCGCCTTTTTTTCTCGGCATTTTGCAAGGAATAACGGTTTTAGCGGTTCTGGTCACGATTTTCGCGATTATTTACAACGTTCTGCCCGACCACACGAAAAGCAAATGGGTTTGGATTACGCCGGGCGCGATTGTCGGAATCATTTTATGGCTTTTGCTGTCTTACGGATTTCGTCTTTATCTCGGTTATTTCAATTCTTATGATAAAACTTACGGCTCGCTCGGCGCGGTCATAATTTTAATGCTCTGGCTTTATCTGACGGCTTTTGTGATTTTAACCGGCGGCACAATAAATGCGGTTTTGCAGGAATTTTCCGACCCCGAAGCAGCCGAAGCGGCGGCCAGAAAAGCCGAAGCAAAAGAAGTCGTCGAAGACCCTGAAAGCAAAAAGGCGAAAAAAACAAAACCCGAAACCAAAGGCCTGCCGAAAAGAAAGGCGAGCGAAGATTAAAACTTATGTCCCTGATGCTAAAGGAAATTTCCGAGCAGCCCGAAGTTCTCGAACGGACGATTCGTGAGGAAAGCGGAAAACTTAAAAAACTCGGCGAATTTCTTCGCTCGCGTGAAATTGATTTAATCGTTCTGGTCGCGCGCGGAAGTTCGGACAATGCTTCGCTTTTTGGTCGTTATCTTTTGGAAATCACCTGCGGAATCCCGGTTTCGCTCTGCGCGCCGTCGGTTTTTACGCTTTATAACGCGAAACTCAATTTGAAGCGCGCGCTCGTCATCGGAGTTTCGCAGTCGGGCGAAGGCATCGACATCAACACGGTTCTGGAAAGCGCGAAAAAATCCGGCGCGTTTACGCTCGGAATTACGAACGAAGCCGATTCGACGATGGCGAAAATCACCGACGAAACGCTGCTTATTCACGCCGGACGTGAAAAATCGGTCGCCGCCACCAAAACTTACACCGGCCAGATGCTGCATTTTTATATGCTTTCTTGTCTTTTGGCTTCGGAAAAATTGGGAATCGAAAAAATTCCCGATTTTTCCGCCCAATCGTTAAAGCTTGGGCCGGAAATCGAAAAAATCGTCGAGCGTTATATTTTTATGGAAAACTGCGTCGTCGTCGGACGCGGTTTGAATTACGGAAATTCTTACGAGCTGGCGCTTAAATTGATGGAAACATGTTATGTCGTCGCCGAAAGATTTTCGTCGGCGGATTTTTTTCACGGCCCGCTCGCGATTGTCGAGCGCCGTTTTCCGGTAATAATGCTTGCTCCGACGGGCGTCACGAAAAAAAGCAGCGTCGATTTATTAAAACAGCTAAAAGAGCTTCACGCCGATTCTTTTTCAATCACAAACGACGTGGAAATCGCTTCGCAGAGCTCGCTTTCGCTTCGTCTGTCGCCGGAAATCGACGAATTTTTATCCCCGATTCCGTTTATCATTCCCGCCCAGCTTTTCGCCGCGCACCTGGCAAAAGCAAAAGGCATCGACGCCGACGCGCCGCGTTCGCTTTCAAAAGTCACGAAAACAATATGAAAAGCAGTCAGTGGTCAGCGGTCAGCGGTCAGTGGTTTCGTAATTTTGCATTGATGTTTTTAAATTCAGCCTTCTTTTTGTTCTGCTTTGTATTTCCAATTAAAGCTCAGAATAAACCCTGTGAATTTAATTCGCAGACTTTGCAATTTGCGGGAACGCCCGTCGAACAGGCGCGCTGTCTGCTTCGCCCGAATAAAATCGGCGGCGTGCTCGGCGATGAGTTGAAATCTCTGCCGAAGCCGCTCGGAAAACTAATCGGCCAACGTGTTGAAATCAAAAAGGAAAATTTAAGAAAATATCTGCTGGCAAATAAATTCGACGAAAATACGCTCGGCGGCTCGCTCGACGATCGATTGTCAAAAGCGAAACTTCCGAACGGCGAGGAAATCGCGGCGCTCTATTTTATTATTCACGACGCTTCTTACCCGTATCTGGCGGACGCGCCGTTTCCCGAAAATTTTAATACGGATAAAAACTGGAACGGGAACAAGCTCGAAATTTGGCTCAAACAACCCGTCGCACACATTTTTGTCAATCGTCTCGGAGAATCGCTTACGACGACTCCGTTTGCCGAAACGGTCGAAAAAGGCTGGGGAACAAAGTTTGCGCGCGATATTTTGAAAGTGGACGCGAAAGGCTTACAGCTTCATATCGAATTGATTCAGCCGCGCCGGCGCGACGTCAAAAATCCGAATCCGGAAAATGATTTAATCGCGCCGTTTCCCGGTTTTACCGACGAGCAGTACGCAAAACTGGCTTTGCTTTATGTCTGTGCGAGCTTGCGGCGCGGAACGTGGCTGATTCCCGCCTATCATTCGGCGATTGATGCCGGAATAAAAGACGCGCATGACGACCCGCAGAATTTTGAGCTGGAAAAGTTTGCGAAAAAATTAAAGAAATTAATCAAATCGGTGAAATGAATTTTAAGACATCGCCCTTAAAAGCGCCTCGCGCATCTCGCCGGCCGTCCGCCAGCGCAGATTTACGTCTTTGGCAAGCGACGTTTCGATGACGGCGCTGATGCGGTATGGAACTTCGGGCGCGCGGCTTGAAATCGGCACAATCGGTTTTTCAAAAATTGCTTTGACGGTTTCGGCAATCCCGGCGCGCGGGCTGATATCAAGCGCGTTCGAGCCGGTCAGAAGACTGTAAGCCGTCATTCCAATCGCGTAAATATCCGAAGGCGGGCGGACTTCCTTAAAATCCCTGACCTGTTCGGGCGGCATATACGCAATCGTTCCGGCAACGTCGCCGACCATCGTCACGCCGCTCATTCCGGTTTGTTTGAAACTTTTTGCTAGACCGAAATCCGTCAGTTTGGCCACATAATTCGGGTAATTTCCGTCAACCAGAATATTCTGCTCCTTGATGTCTCGATGAACAAAACCGAGTGAATGAGCGAAATCGAGCGCCGAAAGCGTCTGCTCGATAATTTTAACGACTTCCTGATAATTTAATTTCCCGCCGCGAAATTTTGAAAGCTTCGAGGCATCCATTCCGCCGACGAATTCCGACACGAGATAGACGATTCCGTTGTGCGTTCCGTGGTCGATATAGCTGACGATATGCGGATGGCGAAGGCTGGCGGCGACTTCTATTTCGCGAATAAAACGTTTTAGCGACTGCTCGCTGACAGCGACTTCGGGCAAAAGAGTTTTTATCGCGACGACGCGACCGTCCTGTATCTGACGGGCGAGCATAACGCTTCCCATTCCGCCCTGCCCGAGGACTTTTATCATCTGGTAATTCGGAATCGGCTGCGGATTTTTCTTTAATTCCTCGCGGCAATCGTCGCAAACGTAGGAAAGCTTTGAATCCGGGCGCGAAGCTTCGGCGCTGGCCGGCATGCCGCAGTTCAAACATTGGACGGTGACGAGCGACGGCGTGGTTTTTCCCAATTGCGTGGGGTTTGATGAAAATTGCTGAAACTCATCGGCTGCGACCTCGACTTCCAGAACCGTTTCGCCGCCCTGAATCCGGTCGCCGTTTTTCAGATGCGCCGTTTCGACGCGTACTCCGTTGACGTAAGTTCCGTTGAGCGAGCCTAAATCACGCAAAAAGCATTGCGGCGGTGCCATTTCCAAAATGCAGTGATGGCGCGAAAAAAATCTGTCCTGCGACAAACAGAAATGCGCGTCCTCGCTTCGCCCAATCATAAACGTATCATGCTGGTCAAACGTGAAAATTCGTCCCGTCTGAGGACCTGAAATTACGCGCAATTTAACTTGCATTAAAACTTTCGAATCGCTTCTAAGATAATTTTCCCAGCCGAAGCTGACTTTATAAAATTAATGAATATTTCCAATAATCGCAAATAAAACAAACAAAACCGCGACTAAAAGACTGACCGCGCCCAAAATTAATCCGGCGATTGCCATTCCTTTACCGCCGTAAACCTGAGAATTTTTATTGACGTTATTAAAACCGATGTAGCCGGTAATCAAAGCGGCGACGCCGAAATAAAAACCGCCGCACCAGCATGTAAAAAGCAGGCTTAAAATACCCATAATCAAAGAAATTATCGGCAACGTCTGGTCGTTTCCCTGTGCCCATTGCGGTCGCGCCAAAGGCTGATTCTGGTATTGCTGCTGCTGAAACGGTTGATTCTGTTGATGCTGCTGTTGAAGCGGCTGACTTTGCCAGGGCATAAACGGGTCTTTTGTCTCCGACCAGTTTTGATTTGTCGTGCGCGCCTGATTTAAGAGAATCGTCGGCGCGGCATCGTCCTGCGCCGGCGTCAAAATCCCGCCGTCGTTGAGACAAAAATTCAAATTGTCATCCGTATATTGTTGCTGGCAATTAGGACAAATTTTCATATCGCGTAAGGGAAATTTATTTTTTTTCTATCTGCAAATTCGAAAAATCAATCGGGGTTTTATCGCTCGAATAAATTCCGGCAATTCCGCTCGTATTGTTATCGTCGTCGTTTACGGTTTTTACGAGTAACCCGTTGATGTAAAAATCCATTTTATCGCCTTTATCGCGCACTTCCAAAACATTGTCTGCGCTTCCGCTTTTGATGGCCGACGAATCGGTCCAGCCGGTCAAAACTTTTTCGGTTTTAGACGTATGGTGCAGAATTCTGTATTTTTTATTTTCCGAATCGATGACAAATGCATAATCCCGGTTGAGCGGCGTCGTATCGCTGTGCACGACCAGCCCGAAACCGTATTTCACGGATTCCGCGAGCCTGTTTGAAATAGTGACTTTTGTCGTCGCATTCTGCGTTTCGTGCTCGGCTTTGGTCGTCGGGTTTTGATTGGTTATAACGACGTAATAATAATCGGGTTTGGTAACTTCGACCGTAAATTTATCGCTGCTGTAGCTCGTCGTCGCATAATCGCCCACGCCGGTTTTCCAGAGCGTCATATCATACTTTGTAATATTGCTCGAAACGGCCGGCGACGAAAGAGGCGTCGGCGTTGGATAGTCAGATTTATAAGAATTTTCGTCACTAGCCTTTAAAGCTAAAAACCCGATTAAACCTCCGCCGCCGCAAAGCAAAACCAGAACGCCCAGAATCCCGACGGCCCAAAGCCCCGCTTTTGAGCTTTTTTGCTGCGGCGCCTGCATCGAGTACTGCTGTTGCTGCGGATTATTCCATGCGTTTTGCGGCTGGTCGCCGAATTGCGGCGCTTGACTGCCGTACTGCTGGTACGGATTTGTCGGGCGCGGCTGATTTACAAAAACCGTCTCGGGTAAAGTATTGGCGCTGCCGCCCGTCTGGGTTAAAACCGCGCCGTCGTTTAGACAGAAATTTAAATTTTCATCTGTATAAGTCTGCTGACACTTCGGACAAATTTTCATTTTGTTTTCCTTTGCGGGTTTTGAAGGATTTTAACACAATCTTTTATATTATACGCTATGTCAGGACGGAAAAGTTCGGAGCTTTTTGATTAAAAGATTTCTAACTCAAGGTCGTCCCGCAACGGCCGCAAAATTTGATATTCGGCGGAAACGAAGAACCGCAACGCAGACAGATTTTCTCGACCTGTCGATTTATGCTTTGCGGCAAAGTCGATTTAAAGCTCGACGGCGTGCTCGACGGTTGATTTCCCGAAACTGAGGGCGGAGTGCTGACATGTTGATTCGGATTCGGCGAAACGCTCGAATGAACGCCTCCCATCTGTTCCATTCTAAAACCGCAACGGCCGCAAAACTTCGATTGCGCGGGAAGCTGCGCCGAACAGCGCGGGCACGGAAAAGTCGCCGGACTCTCGCCTTCGCTGATAAGCTTAAACGAGCGATTTCCGCAGCGACCGCAAAATTTAATGCCTTCGGCAAAACGCGAATTGCAATTTGTGCACGCGACAATTCCGGGCATCAGGCTCGACTGCGCCGCGCCGCTCGCGCTCGCGCCGCCCTGTGACGGCGACGGCTGACTCGCTGTTCCCGCAATCGGTTTCAGATGCGCCTGTATGACCTGCTCGTTTCCGTCCTCGCGCAATTCAATCACGCGCTCGTCGTCTTTTTCGCCGAGTTTGGAAACTCTTAAAATGTGTTGGCCGGCCGGAACGGTCGTCAAAATCAATCGCCCCGAGCTTCCGATACTTCCCTTTCGTTCGTCGTTCAGATAAACTTCCGCGCCGACCGGAGCCATGATGACGAGGCGCGAAGTGCCAATCTTTTTATCTTCGTCAACGTCCTTTGCCGCGTTTTCAAGCTCCGTAATCCAATCGGAAACCGACGCCGGACGCTTGTCGGCTTCGATTTCGAGCGCTTTCATTATCGCTTTTTCGACTCGCGGCGGAATATCAGTTCGCAGAGAGGAAAGCGGCGGCGGCTGATGCATAATTTTCTGCATAATCAGCTGCATCAAGTCGCCCGCAAAAGGAGTTCGGCCGCCGAGCATCAGATAAGCAATCGTGCCGAGCGCGTAAATATCGGCGCGCACGTCCATGCCGAGTTCGGGCTGCATCTGTTCGGGCGCCATAAATTCGGGCGTTCCGATTATTCCGCGTGAGGCCGGGCCGGCGTCAGAGTTTGCGTCCGTAATCGTCTGGTTGACGATTTTTGCGAGGCCGAAATCGCCGACTTTGATAAAGCCGTCGCCCGTCGATTTGCCTTTCTGCATGATAAAAATATTGGCCGGTTTTAAGTCGCGGTGCAAAATTCCCGCTTCGTGCGCGGCTTCGACGCCGTTGGCGATTTGTCTCAGTAAACTGACGGCGCGCTGAATCGTCAAAGTTCCTTCGCGCCGCAAAAGACGGTGAAGCGTTTCGCCCTCGACGTATTCCATGACGAGATAAAAAACGCCGTCCTCGGTTTCGCCGAAATCGGTCACGTCGACGATATTCGGGTGAGAAATCGAAGCGGCCGAGCGCGCTTCGCGTTCAAACCGCGCAATCGCTTCGCCTTCCTGCAAGTTTTCGCTGTTCAGCAAATCCTGCCGGACGGTTTTTACTGCGACGCGGCGCGTCCCCAAGTTTTCGTCTTTGGCGAGATAAACCTGTCCCATCGCGCCGCGACCTAAACGGCGCTCCAAAAAATAACGTTTGGCGAGAAGCTGGCTTCCGGGCAAGGCCAGACGCGTCTGTGTCTGGTCAATCGGGCAGAAATTGACTTCGTCGGAATAGCAGACCTCACATTTCGGGCATTCTTTCATTTCGCGTTTCTATTTTCCCTTTTTCTGAAAAATCAATCAAATAAAGAACGCGCTCAATTCTATAATTTGCAAAATTTAGCCGATTGCCTTTCCATTTTACTCTTGCTATAATCCGAGATTGATTTGGGTCGTTAGCTCAGTTGGTAGAGCAGAAGACTCTTGTTATTTGAAACAGGAGCGTTCATTGGAAACAATGAACTGAAAATGCGGCTGTATGCTGGAATATCCTTAGAGCTTCAAATACGACATCCATCGTAAAAATTTTGAAGATTGGACAATCAGCAGGCAACTCTTAACTTTAGTTTCAGCGATTAAATCAAATGTCGTTATAATGGAGTAATATAATGACGATTGATAATCCAAGCAAAAAAGGAACTTTGGGAGAAATTGCTGTTTGCAAAGAATTACTTCGACTTGGTTACAGCGTGTTTTTTGAACTCGGAAATCATTCGAAAGTTGATTAAATAGTTTTGGACGAAGATTATAAAACTTATAAAATTCAAGTTAAAACTACAAACTCAAAAAATGAATGTGTTGCGGTTTATTCAATAAAAAATTGTTTGAACCCGAAATACGATTCAACTTACACAACCAGTCAAGTCGATATTTTTGCTGTTTATGTAATTGATAAAGATTTAATTTTTTACGTTTCGGCAAAAGAAATTCTTAAAAACAGTAAGAACTCTAAATTTAGATTATCCCCAAGCAAAAACGGACAGAATAAAAATGTGCGCTATGCCAAAGATTATTTAAATCTTAAGAAAGCCCTCAGAGACTGTACGCCGCACGCCCAAACCGCTTTCGCGGCGGGCGATGAGACAGTCCAGACTACAACGCGTGAATTTTTCGCGGCTAATGAAAATTAGTGTGGTAGGTAATCTTCGGGTCGCAGGTTCGAGCCCCGCACGACTCACCAAATTATAAAAGGCAAACTCTGAATTTGAGTTTGCCTTTTTGCGTTAATCATTGCTTTGTCGGATTTGAGCATCAATTGTTTTTACAACTGAATTTTAATGCCTGTTCGTTCGTTAACTCAAAACTGATACTTTGAACTACTTCAGTTACAACTCTGTTTTCATCCGACCTCCTTTCAAAAACTTTAATACCCTTCCAGCCATTTTCAATCTGACACTGAACACAGCAAAATAAAGATAAAATTTGAATTAAGATAATTAAAATTTTCATTTTTTAACCAGCCTCAAATCATTTCTGTAACGGTAATATGTCACAGCTTGGATGATTTACCAATAAAATTGAACAAAATCCGACTTTTTTCTATCTTGTCGCGTCTAAGAAATGAGCGTGAAAATGTTTGCGTTCACGAGTGCGTTTGGTAAAATTCTCGTGCGATTTTACATATAATTTACACACGAGCTAAAAGGTGACGAACTTGACGGATGAGCAGTTAGTCGAATTGGCAGTTACGGATAATCCGGATGCTTTCGGCGTAATCGTATCGAGATGGGAGCGCAAAATCTTCGCGCTCTGCTACGGTATGCTCAGCCGCGAGGACGAAGCCAAAGACGCCGCGCAGGAAACGTTTATCGCCGCCTACCGAAATTTGAAAAATTTTCGCGGCGACGCAAAAGTTTCGTCGTGGCTCCACCGAATCGCCGTCAACCAGTGTTTGACAACCAAAAGACGCGCCAAAACGCGTTCTGAAAGTTTTCTCGACGATGAGGAAAACGCGGAAGACAGAGTTTTTGTCGCGCCGACAAATCTCCAGCCGTCGAAAACGACCGAGCAGAGCGAGCGTTTGCAGATAATCCGGCAGGCGGTTTTTTCGCTGCCAATAGATTTAAGGCAGATTATCGTGATGAAGGAATTTGACGAAATGACTTTTCAGCAGATTTCGGAAACTCTGGATATGCCTTTAAGCACGGTCAAAAGCCGTCTTTATACTGCTCTGAAACAGCTTCGGATGAAATTGGAGAGAGTTCCGCTGGAGATTGTTTGAGAGATTTTGAGAAAAGCTATGTTAAGTAATAATAATTCGACTTGCCGCTTTCAGGAGGAGATAGTTTCGTATCTCTACGACGAAGCGAGCGTTCCGGAAAATGCGGCCTTCGTCGCACATCTAACGAATTGCGCGAGCTGCGCCGACGAGCTCACCGCTTTTGGATTCGTCCGTTCTTCAATTCAGGAATGGCGCACTGAAGAAATTTGTTCTCTGGATATGCCGGCGCTTGAAATTCCCGCGCTGAAGACGGCGAAGATTGAACAAAAGACTCTGATTTCAAACGAATCGAATTCGTGGCTGGAAACTCTGAAACGACTTTTCGCTCTCTCCCCGAGATTGGCTTTCGGCTCAATCGCTTTTATCGCTCTTGCCGCCTGTGTCGGATTGATTTTCGTCATCGCCAATTTTTCGTCCAACAAAAATATCGCCGGAAAGGAAAATCAAGCTTCCGAACAAATTCTGGCTTCAAACAACAATACAAAGATTGAAGAAAAAATCTCAACGCCGAAGGATGAAAAAAATTACGCGAGTCAGCCCGCGCCGGAGAATCAGGAAAAAGCGGAAAATAAATTCCCTGAAAAACAGCCGTTGGTTAAAAAAGAATCTATTGTAAAAACTTCTGCGGCGTCGAAAAATAAATCAAGCGCGCCGAAATCGAATAATACGTTTGCCGTTTCGGATAAAAATAACAAAAACCGGAACGATAAAATTCAGAAACAGGAAATCCCGACGCTTTCCAATTTTGATGATGACGATGACAAATCTCTGCGTCTGGCTGATTTATTCAGCGAAATCGGTACCGAATAATTTCGAGGTTAAACGAATGAAAACATTAAATTTAACGAATTTAATTTTAGTCGCATTTTTAATTTTAGCTTCAGCGGCTTTGGTTTCCGCTCAGGGCTTGCAGGATAAGCAGCCGAAAAATGGTTTTCGCCCGCAGGAAATTTTGCGCGAATTGAATTTAACAAAAGAACAGATTCAGCAAATCCGGCAGATTCACGAAGCGCGCCGCGAGCAGATGCAGACGGCGCAGATGCGCCTCCGCGACGCCAATCGAAATCTCGACCAGGCGATTTATGCCGACACGATTAACGAAGAAGAAATTCAAACGCGTCTAAAAGAAGCGCAGGCGGCGCAGGCCGAAGTCATCAAGCTTCGAAATATGACGGAGTTTGCCGTTCGAAAAGTTTTAAATCCCGAGCAGCTCGCCAGATTTCGAGAGCTTCGCGAACAATTTATCAAACGGATGGAAGAACAAAGAATGAATGACGAGGACATCGCGCCGCAGGAGCGCGATGATATGCAGAATCCGCCCGTCAATAATCGCCCGTTTCAGCAGCGCCCGAAAAATCGTATAAATTAAAAATTTTCGCTCGCCGACTTTTCGATAGACAAAAGCCGACTTTTCGATAAGGTCGGCTTTTTTATTTGTCGTTTTTCGCGCTTCATTGTAACCTTTAGCCAACAGATAAGTTTTACGCACAAATTACTTTTCAGATGAATCCACTCAAAAAATTTTTATTTGAGCTACAGGAAATTTCGCTTCTTATTTTCTCTGCTTTAGGCGGATTGCGAAAAAAACCGCGTTATATTGCCGAAAGCATTCGCCAGATGGATTTAATCGGCGTCGGGTCGTTGCCGATTGTCCTTCTGACCGGATTTTTTACCGGCGGCGTTTTGATTCTGCAAACTTATCCGACGTTTGAATATTACAGTCTGCAAAATCAAGCTGGTCGTTCGGTCGCGACTTCTTTGATTCGCGAGCTCGGCCCGGTTCTCTCGGCGCTGATGGTTTCGGGCCGAATCGGCTCGGCGATTTCCGCCGAGCTCGGCGCGATGGTCGTCTCGCAGCAGATTGACGCGATGCGCGCGCTCGGAACAAATCCGCACCGGAAACTCGTCGCGCCGCGAATTCTCGCGCTGATTTTTATGCTGCCGCTTTTGACGGTCGCCGCCGACATTTTCGGCATTATCGGCGGCGGCATTATCGCGACGTATATTTTTAATCTCGATTTAAATGTTTACATTACTTCGGTCCGGTTCGGCATCTCGACCGAAGATTTACTCGGCGGCATTATCAAACCCGTATTTTTCGGTCTTATTATCGGCAGCGTCTCCTGCTTTAAAGGCCTGAGCACAACGGGCGGAACAGTCGGCGTCGGACGCTCAACGACGAACGCCGTCGTGCTGGCCTCAATTTGGGTAATTATTTTTGACTTTTTTCTTTCCAAAGCGATTCAATCGATTTTTGGAATTCAGTATATTTAAGACTTATTATAAACAAAAATTTTTATGGATTCGCCGCGCGAAGAAACGGGATTTCAAAACGAAGATGAGCTTGAGCCGCAGGCTTTGGACAACGCGGTCGACGAACCCGACAGGATTCTTCCGGCAATCGAGTTTCGCGATATACATCTGTCATTTGACGGCAAAAAAATCTTAAACGGCGTCAGCTTTATCGTCCGTCGCGGCGAAACGAAACTTATTTTAGGCCGCAGCGGCGGCGGCAAATCGACGACGATTCGGTTGATTTTGGGCTTGATAAAACCGGATTCGGGAAGAATTTTGATTGACGGCGAAGACATTACCGATTTCAGCGAAGAAGAAATGATGCGGATTCGCCAGAAAATCGGGATGGTTTTTCAGGAAGGCGCGCTTTTCGATTCGCTTTCGGTTTACGAAAACGTCGCCTATCGACTGCGCGAGCAAGGCGTCGAGGAAGCAACAATCGCCAAGGAAGTGCGGCGAATGCTCCAGTTCGTCGATTTGGAAGACGCGATTGATAAAATGCCGGACGAACTTTCCGGCGGAATGCGTCGACGCGTCGGCATCGCGCGCGCTTTAATCGGCGACCCGCAAATCGTTATGTTTGACGAACCGACCGCCGGTCTCGACCCGCCGACTGCGCGCACGATTTGCGAGCTGGCCATCAAGCTGCGTGATTTGGAAGACGTTTCGTCGATTTTCGTGACTCACGAAATGAACAATGTGCAGTATCTTTCATCGGAATATGCTACCGTAAACGAAGACGGCGAGATAATTTTTGAAAAAGAAGGCGAAAAGCTTTGCCTGATAAATACAGAGATTATTATGTTCAGAGACGGGCAGATTATCTTTAGCGGAAAGGACGAGCAGCTCAAGGCGGCGACGACAAAAGATGAATATATACGCCGCTTTATACACGGAAAATAATTTATGGCAGAGACGAAAAAAAATCTAACGTTTAGTCAATTGCGCGTCGGCATTTTTGTTCTGTTCGGACTGGCTGTGATGGCGTTTATGGTTCTCAACGCGACCGGCGATTTTAACCCGTTTGAAAAGAAACTACGCTTAAAAGCGCGTTTCGCCGCCGCCGACGGTTTGCGCGAAGGCTCGGAGGTTCAGCTTGCCGGCGTTCATATCGGAAAAGTCGAATCGGTCGATTTGCTTCCGCCCGAAAGTTCCGAAAACGCCAAGGTCGAAGCCGTTATGGTCGTTGACCAGGTATTAAGCGGAAAACCGATTACCGAAAGAATCCGCACGGATTCGACCGCCAAGCTCGTCGCGACTTCCGTGTTGGCCAACGATAAAATGATAGACATCACGCCCGGCACGCAAAACGGAACACCCGTTGCCGAAAATCACATTCTGGATTCGACCGAAGCGATTTCCATTAATAATTTGACTCAAACCGGAAACGAACTGCTCCAGCAAATCAACAAAATCGCCATTCCCGCCAACGAAATTCTCAACAAAGCGAATCAGGGTGAAGGAACGCTCGGACGCGTCATCAACGACGAATCGCTTTACCGAAATCTCGACGCGACCGTGGCCGAAACCAAACAAACGATGGCGCGTCTGCAAACAACTCTCGAAAAAGTAAACAGCGGACAGGGCAGCGCCGGACGGCTCTTAAACGACCCGCAGCTCTACAACAGTCTCAACCGTACGGCCGAACAGCTCGAAGCAATTTCCAAAGACATTCGCGCCGGACGCGGAACGGCCGGAAAATTGATTTCAAACGATGAGCTTTACAACGAAACGCGCGCCACCATCGGCGACCTTCGCGTGACGGCTTCCAAACTCAACGGCATCGCCGACGATTTTAAATTAATCACCAACGATTTGAATGAAGGCAAAGGCACCGCCGGAAAATTTCTCAAGGACGAGCAGCTTTACGAAGACGCCCGCAATGCCCTGGCAAAATTTAATTCGACGGCCGATAAATTCGACCTTATAATCACTGACGCTCAAGCCGGAAAAGGCACCATCGGAAAGCTTCTGACCGACGACACGCTTTTTACAAATCTCAACCAAACCGCCGGAAACATCAATCAACTCTCGGCCGAGGGCACAAAACTGATTTACGATTTTCGCCAGAATCCGAAAAAATATCTGACCATAAAATTTAAGCTTTTTTAAATGCGGCGTTTGATTTATTTGTAAAAATTTATTAGCTAAAGCAACAGCTTTAGAATATACTTGCGAAACTTTTGCAAAAGTAGATATTATTCTTGAATTATCTTATTTTTTTTAACTCGGTTAATTGCAATTGATATAAAATCGTCAGTTGATTAAATCACAACGAAAAAATGTCTCTCAAAGAGAAACTTACATCAACTTTAGTTTCTGGTGCCGGTGCGGTTCTTTGCAAGCCATTAGGAAATTTAGCTTTATCGTTCATTCCCGGACTAAAGGAATTTATTGGAGTAACTCTTGAAAATCCTGAAATCAAAGAATTAATAAAGAAAACTGTTGAGAGTTTGATAGATGCAAGCAGTGGAGTTTCAACCGAATTTTTAGCTGCCAATCTTAAAAAATTTATTAACTCCGTCGGAACAAAGCCGAAACTAACCGAAGCCTACCATATTGCTCTTCAGCAAGCCTTCAAAAATATACAGGAAAAATTAAGTAAGGAGCAAAAAGAGAAAAATATTCTTCCCGCGACCCTAAATTTGAATTCAAATGACCAGTTTTTTATTGATTGGTTGGAAAAATTGAAGGAGCTTCAGACAAGCATATCAGAAAATGAGAATGCTGTAGAATATGAACAGTTTGAACAAATACTTTTTGCCTCTGCAGATATTGAAACTGACGAAAAATGGTGGACGGAAGTTAAAGCATTGTTAGAATCATGGTCGAAAACTAATATTCCAGATGACTTAAGCGATTATCTCAAGCAAAACCTCATCAAATTTATTCAGGAAGCTCTCACAAAAACCTTACAAAGAGAAACATACGCAGGAGTCTGGCAGGAATATCAGAAGGTAATTCAAACTCAAAGCCTTGCGCTTCTCAAAGATTTTGAAAAGCATATTTTAGCTTTGGAAGAAATGTCTAAAGTCGCCGGCGGAAGATTTTTGCAAAACGGAGAAGAAATTAATTTTTCTCTGCGGAAACCTATCGAAAACCTTGTCGAAAAATTATCTACTAAGGAAATATATATTGAACGAGAAGCAACTATTAACAGAGAAAATAGAATAAAAGGTCTGTCCGACCTGGAAAAAAAAGACGGCTATTTTCTTCTAGCGGCATCTGCAGGAAGCGGAAAATCAACTTTGCTGGCGCATTGGATTCGCGAGTTTGCTTCGTCGAATCAAATACAAAATCAGACTCCGGTAAAAATCTGTTATCACTTTTACAGTAAGCAAGAAGGGACAAAGGACTATGACAAGGGCTTGACTATCTTAAGCGACCAACTTCTCAAAGCCCATCACATTCAAGCCAACGTGAACAGTTTTAACCCGGCAACTGTCAGCTCGATTATTCCCTATGCCCTCGAACTTAATCATCCGACAAGGCTTTTAGTAATTATTGATGGCTTAGACGAAGCCGGAGACCCGGCTACCGAAGCAGATTTCCTAAGTCTCTTCAAGCCTCTTTTTCCACGCAACCTTGGAGAAAATACAACAGTTATTCTCACAGTTCGTAATGACCAGGGAATGCGCTCTTTTCAGCATTATCAAGAAGAACTCGGTATACCTCTTCAGGAACTTATATTACCTGATGTTAATAACGCTGCACTGACTTCTTACTTATTAAAATCTGCTGACGAAAGATTAAGAAGAAAAGCTAACGACCAAAACTTCAAAGAACGAATTATCGAAAAAACGGAGGGTTTGGCGATTTACGTTCATTATCTGCTTGATGAGTTAAGTAAAGCCAATGAAATACATTGGACGGAAAGAATTAAAGAGTTGCCGAAAGGATTTGAGGAATATGTTAAAGCATCGCTACCCGTGGCTTTAACCGGTAAGCCAAACTGGGAAGATGCATTGTCTTTTATTGCATTAACTCAAGCTCCGCTTGATAAACATGATTTGGTCGCACTTACAAAGCTTTCCGGTAACAAGTTGGATAATATAGATTTTGACAATGTGCGCTGGGACATCAAACGATGGCTGCGAAACGAGGCTGACTCTTGGGCGTTTTCACATCAGAAAATCGGAGAAGTCTTTTATAAAAGATATGTCGCTGACAGGAAAGCCATTTTTATAAAACACTTATTAAATTATTGCGAAGAATGGGAACAGCATAAAAGCGCTTACGCTTTGCTCAACTACGCCAAACTTTTACGGACTGATGGAAAAGAAGAAAAACTTTACCGGCTTGCCGATAATGAAAATTTTCTGGCGACGCAAAGAAACGTTTTAACCGATACCCCGGATGCTTCCTTACGTACGTTGCAAACAGCTATTTTGTACGCTGCTGAAAAGAATAACGGGGCAATGATGGCTAAATTCTCGTTGTCACACGCGTTGTTAGTCGAAAAATTATCCGAAGAACCTTGGCTCGAAGCATTTGCGCATCGCGGATTTTCTGGTGCGCTGCAGCTTGCAGACCATTTTGGCGATGATGAGCGTAGAGTCGTTTGGTATCTTTTGACGGCCTGGAAACTGGCTAAGTCAAACGAAAAGGAAGAAGCGGAAAAAATTTTACGAAGAATTGACGCGTTGCCATTAACTGAATTATCAGGTTCACAATCTCTCATTGCCGAATTTGTTCTGCCTATTTTTCTGGAAGTTGCGCATCTCAATTTAATCCTAAATATTTATGCTAAAATTCTTGTCAAATCAAAATTTGAAAGAAAAGTCTTCAACATCTCAAAACAGTTTCTACAAATCGGTGATTTTGATAAAGCCGAGCAATGCATCCGCTCTATTAACGATTCTCAATTACGTCTAACTGCTCTTATAAGCTTGGCTATAAATTTAGCTGACGTTAACAGGAGAGAGAGAGCTGAGCATATTATCGACGAAGTCAAACCTATCGCCTATTCGGATAAAAACCTTTCTTTTCGCGCATCTATTCTCGCAAATCTGGCTATTTTGCTTCTTCGAATCGACCGCATTAGCGAAGCGGAACAAATTATAGATGAGATCATACAAATTGCAAATTCCAGTAAAACCATTTTAACTAAATTTTATATATTCAAATATCTTTCCAGCATTTTATTTAAAGCTCATTTATTCGATAAAGCTAATCAGATTTTTTATGAAGCTGAAAAAATAGCTGATTCTATCGAAGATAAGAACGTTCGTCAGGAAAAGCTCAAAAAACTTGCGGAGATTCTAATTGATGCTCGATTTCTTGATAGAGCCGAACACATTGTGCATTCTATGGAAAATGCCTTTATTCGCTCTCAACTTCTGGCAAAACTTGCTGTCGCTTCAATTCACGAACAATTTGCTGACAAATCTCAGCGACTTTTTGCCGAAGCCGAGCAAATTGCCCGTTCAATCGAAGATACTAGAGAAAGCTTCGAAATTCTTACAAGTCTTACTCAGTCAGCTTTTGACGCTGGTTTTATTAATAAATCGCACGAACTTTTTAAAGAGGCTGAGCAAGTTGCTTATTCCACTGAAGATTTTCGGATTCGTTATCAATTTATAAAAACCATCTTTACTCTTTCCCTTTATATGGAGCGTTTTGATAAAACCGAAAACAGTCTAAATAAAATTGAACAATTTATCTATTCGAATGAGAAACCTGTGGATTATTCTCAATTTATAGATCATCTTGCCCTATCGCTGGCTGAAAGCCATCAGTTTGATAAAGCCAGACAGGTTGTGTTTTTTATTAGGAATAGTCGTATTCGCTCACAAACTTTGGCAAATTTTGCTTTAGTTTTAACTCATAAAGAATTTACCGTGGAATCCCGACAACTTTTTACCGAAGCCGAACAAATTGCCCGTTCCATTGAAAAATCTGAGGATAAAAACGAAGCACTGGCGGTTATAGCTTTGAAATTGGCTGAAGCAAAACAGTTTACCGAATCCGAGCGAGTCGCACATTCTATTAAAGACTCCAGACTCAGGTCAAAATCTCTCAGAAATCTTGCTGTAGAATTAGCTAAATCACTATCTTTTGAACAAGCCGAGCGAGTGGCTCGTTCAATTAAAACTTCAATTTCTCGTTCGCAATCTCTCGCGAAACTTGGCGCAGCTTTACACGATGCCCAGCTCCTGAATAAGGCTCGACAGATTTTTGAAGAGGCTAAACAAATCGCCAATTCTATCAGAGAAATCAGACAAAAATCATTAGCACTTATCCAAATTGCAATAGAGTTAAAAGACAGTAAATCGTTTGATGAGCTTGAGCAATCAGCCCGCTCAATAGAAGATATAACCTATCGGTCTATGGTTCTTAGAAATCTCGCCCAAGCCTTAGCTCGCGTTTCGTCTTTCGAAAAATCCAAAAGAGTCGCACTTTCCATTGAATCTGTCGGGTATCGGCTTCAGGCTTTAGCGGGTCTTGCCGAGGCTCTCGCTAAAGACCATTTATTTGAAGATGCGTTGATTATTACTAAAAAACTGCGATGGAAAGATTGTTTGAATGTTTTGGACGAATTTACAAAAGCTAAGCGTCCGGAATTACTAAAGAACTATATCGTTCCCTTATCTTATAAAATGGACTCTGCTTTATTAGCGTGTGCTCATATTATTTTGTTATACGAAAATCAATTAGATAAAATTTTTGCGGAAATTTATCGGTATCTATCCCAGCAAACGACAAAAGCGAAGTAAATCAATATAAGAACATAATTTAGCTTTTTTGTTGTGTGTCGGGAATTAGCCGCACTAGTCTCGTAAATCCGCTGTCTTGCGGCACATCTAATCGAATCAACAAACGACCGTTTTCACAAAAGCAGTCAACGATTTGTGCTACTTCAGCGTCTTAATTTGTCCGAATATTTATGTTGAATTCGTAACCGATAACAAACAATATCGAATAAAAAACTGTGGTAAGAAAATTACTAAAATATTTCGCGTTTTTTTTGCTGGCACTTGTCGGAATTATGAGCATAATTTATGGCTCTTTAGCCACCTCAAAAGGAAAACCCGCCGCCGAATTCACATTTTTTCGCGCGCTTAAAACAAATCCGCTGGTTATCGCGCACAGAGGCGGCGGCGGACTCGCGCCGGAAAATACTTTGGCTGCGTTCGAACGCGCCGCATCCATCGGCGTCGACGTTATCGAAATCGACGTCCAAAGCACTTCGGACGGCGAGCTCGTCGTTTTGCACGACGCAGCGGTTGACCGGACGACCGACGGAAGCGGATTAATCAACTCGTTAACGCTCGAGCAGGTTAAAAAACTCGATGCCGGGTTTAGCTGGACGCAGGACGGCGGGCAAACTTTTCCTTTTCGCGCCGGCGGAGTGACGATTCCGACTCTGCGCGAGGTGTTTAAGGCTTTTCCGAATTTGAGATTTAATATTGAGCCGAAGCATCAAACGCCGTCGCTAATAAAACCTCTATGCGCAATCCTTCGCGAATTTAGCATGACCGATAAAGTCGTTATCGCCTCGTTTAATCAAACGATTCTCGATGAGTTTCGCGCAAATTGCAGCGAGGTGGCGACTTCGGCCAGTCCTTCGGAAGTCAGCAAATTTCTGGCGTTGTACAAAACCGGGGTGAGTCAGGCTTACAGTCCTTCGATGCAGGCTCTGCAAGTGCCGGAATACGCCGGAGTTCAGATTTTATCGAAGGGATTTGTCGAAGCCGCGCACGAGCGCAACTTAAAAGTTCACGTCTGGACGGTCAATGAAGCGACGGATATGCAGCGTATGCTCGACATGGGCGTCGACGGAATTATGACCGACTATCCTGACCGTCTGCTGAATCTGCTTAAACGGCCGGCAAATATCGAATAAACTCTAAAAAATATGCGCAACGAATTATTTTCAGTATTGGGCGGATTTCTCTCCGCCAATTTATTAGGCGGAAACGCGTCTGAGCGGGGCGAAATTGTAAAACGCTCGACCGAGGTCGATGCAAAAAACTTCGAATATCAAATTTATGTTCCGCCGCAGGCAAAAGTATCGGAAAATCTCCCTGTGATTGTTTTTCTGCACGGCATCCGCGAGCGCGGAACGGGCGGGATTATTCCGACGGAAGGCGGTCTGGCGGCGTTTATCAAGCAGTATTTCAAACAAATTCCGGCGATTATTTTGCTTCCGCAGTGTCGCCCGGGAAGTTACTGGTCTGACCCGGTGATGGAGCAGATGGTTTTGCAGGAATTAGGCGAAACGATTAAAGAATTTAACGCCGACTCGAAGCGCCTGTATCTTCTCGGCGTCTCGATGGGCGGTTACGGCGTCTGGCATTTTGCCTCGCATCATGCCGAAAAATTCGCGGCGCTCGTCTCGATTTGCGGCGGAAGCTCTGTTTTAAACGGCGACAGGTTTTCTACGATAGCGCGGAAAGTCGGGAAAACGCCCGTTTGGCTTTTTCACGGCGCGGAAGATAAAGTCGTGCCGGTCAGCGAATCACGCGAGCTCGCCAAAGCGCTCAAAGAAAATCAAGGCGACGTCAAATACAACGAATACAAGGGCGTCGGGCATAATGTCTGGATGAACGTTTTGGCGGAAAAAGATTTGATGCCGTGGCTTTTGTCGCAAAAGCTTAAATAAAACATCGAAGATGACTCAAAATCGCTTCTTCTTTCAGAGAGAAAATAAAAAAGACAGGTTTTATAGCCTGTCTTTTTTAATCTATGGTGCCGAGGACGAGACTCGAACTCGTACGGTTTTCACCACACGCCCCTCAAACGTGCGCGGCTACCAATTACGCCACCTCGGCTTGGGAAAAATTTCAAAAAGTCTATTTTTTTGCGGTCTTCGGCGCGTTTGCGTTCGTCGCCGCTTTTGTGTTCGCCTTGGCGTTTATATTTGCTTTGACGTTGGTATTAGTCGCTGTGTTAGCACTTACGGGCGCGTTGACCGCCGCGTTTGTGTTCGGCGATTCGACCGCCAGATTCGTCGCGGGCGGAACGTTAGCGTTAGCGTTTGAATTTATGCTCAAATCGGTAATCGGCGGCTGCGTCGTTTCAGTCTGCGATTCGGAAGTCGTCTGCAAAACCGAGACTTTGCCGTTTAATGCGGGCATCGCCAGTAAGAGGGCCGTCAGCATAAACGTCGTCGCCGCACCAATCGTGATTTTCGATAAAATCGTCGCCGTTCCACGCGGACCGAAAGCTGCGCTCGAAACGTTGCTCGTAAACAGCGCGCCGGCATCGGTTTTGCCGGGTTGAAGCAAAACGCTCGCAATCAGCACGACGCACGAGAGAAAAAATAATCCGTAAAGAAAATAACTCATTTTAGTAAACAGTGAATCGTGAATCGTGAATCGGAAAAACAAAATCCATTCACGACTTACAGCTTACGATTCACAAATCCTTGTAATTAACAATTTTAGCAAAGCTTTCCGCTTCGAGGCTTGCTCCGCCGACCAATGCGCCGTCGATGTCCGCCTCCCGCATTAATTCCCGAATATTGTCCGGTTTAACCGAACCTCCGTAAAGAATTCTGACCGCGTCGGCAATTTCTTTTCCGTGTGTTTCGGCCACTTTTGCGCGAATAAAGCCGTGCATTTCTTGAGCCTGTTCGGGCGTGGCAGTCTTTCCTGTGCCAATTGCCCAAACAGGCTCGTAAGCGATTATGATACGTTCCATATCCGAAACTGTCAAACCGTCCAACGCACCGGAGAGCTGCGTTCCGACCACATTTTCGGCGCGGCCTGCTTCTCTTTCCGCCAGACTTTCGCCGACGCAGACGATTGCCTTTAAGTTTGCCGCGAGCGCCGCTTTCGTCTTTTTATTAACCGATTCGTTGGTTTCGCCGTAAAACTGGCGGCGCTCGGAGTGGCCGATTATGACCGACGAGCAGCCCGCGTCTTTTATCATATCGGCGGCGACTTCGCCGGTGTGCGCCGAGTGTTTCGCTTCGGCGGCACAGTTCTGCGCCGCCACGCGAATATTCGAGCCTTCGAGACGGTCGGCAATCGTTTTTAAATGGACGTAAACGGGCGCGATGATGACTTCGCAGTGATTCGCGTTCGCTGTCAAAGGCTTGAGCGCGAGCGCCGTCTGAACCGCTTCGTCGAGCAGTTTATACATTTTCCAGTTTCCGGCGATAACAGGTTTTCTCATAAGCGTCAATCAAAAATAGATATTCTAACACAAATAAAAAACGGCTTGAAACAGGCCAAGCCGCAAAGTTAATTTATCTTCGATTTATCAGTCTGAGGCGTTTTGATTCGACATCGGCATATTTGCCTTATCATCTCATATTCGTGTTGCTGTTTGTTGCGCCGATGTCAGTTTCGCTGCCGTTTTTGTCGATGCGCAGTTTTCTGCCGTTGAGCGTAACTTCCGCATAATTATCATCAAAAAAACCGCCGGAATCATATTTAAGCGGGATAACCTCGACGCCTTTTTTATTGACAAAGCCCCATTTATTATCCTTTTCCGCCGCCGCTAAATCTTCCGAAAAACCATAAACGTAATCATATTTATACGGCACGACCTCCCGGCCCGTTTTATCTATTATACCGCAGCTGCCCGTATTAATTGATTCCATACAAACTCTTGCAAAACCATCCTCAAATGCCGGGAACAAGCCGCTATTATCATATATGAAAGCGATGACTTCATTGTCTGTTTTGTCTATAAATCCGTATTTATCGTTTAATTTGACCGAGGCCAAACCTTCATTGAAATAAACCGCTTCATCGTATTTAAACGGGATAACCGTGCTGCCGTTTTTATCAATAAATCCCCATTTGCCGTCCTGTGCGACCGCCACCAGAGATTCTGAAAAAAACTTAGTCATGTCATATCTGAAAGGAATTACTTCTTTGCCGCTCCTGTCAATAAATCCCCATTTGCCGTTTAGCTCTACCGAACACATACCCTCATCAAAACTATAACTTGTACGTTCATATTTGAAAGGAGTAATTTCATTGCCGGAGGTGTCGATAAATCCGTATTTGTCGTTTTGTTTGACCGCTGCCAGATTTTGGCTGAAATAATCCGCCTCGTTGAACTTAAACGGAATGACCACATTACCGTTCTCATCAATGTAACCCCATTTATCGCCCGATTGAACCGGAGCCAAACCGTTAGAAAAACTGCCTGCCGTATCGTATTTTGCGGGAATGACGATTTTGCCCTTTGAATCTTTGAATCCGTATTTTTTGTTATCTTCAAACGATATGCGGTCGTTATAAACGTAATAAGGGTCTTTTTTCTTTGCTTCGTCGATACGTTTCTGCACTCCGGGCGGATATGCCGGCTTTGAAAGATACTTGACCGCCAAACCGAGCGACAAAGCGGCGGCGATTATAAAAATCGCGCCGACGCCGATAAAAACTACGGTCAGATTTCGCTTTCGCTTCGACGCGTTGAAGGAACTGCTGGCCGGATTCGCGGGCTGAACCGGCTGATTCGTCGCGGCGGGCGTTTGTTTTAGCTGCGTGACGACCGAGCTTTGTTGATATGCGGCCGGCGCGGGCTGATTTTCGTCCCTTTTGCCGACTATTGTCTGAACTTCATCGACGACGGTTCGATATTTATCTTCCGTCTGCGGCGCGTCGGGAAAAACACCGGGCTTTACAATCGGCGGCGGCTCGCTTTTGGCAATCGTCGGCGTGTTTGCGTCGTAACCGGCTAAATCGGGCTTTATCAAAATTTCGGTTTTGGCGAGCGTCGGGTGCGCGATGCCGATTAGCGCCTTCTGCAAATCTTCGCGCATATCTTCGGCCGAAAGATAGCGCTGTTCGGGTTGTTTCGCCAGCGCTTTGCGGACGATTTGCCGCAAATCCGACAAAATCTCGTCCGGCAGAGGCTCGAACTCTTTCGTCAGAACGGCAAACATACGCTCGGACGGATGGTCTTGCGGAAACGGCAGACTTCCCTTCAAAAGTTGATACAAAACGACGCCGACCGACCAGATGTCCGTCTGCGCGTTGCGTTTTCCGTCAAACGCTTCGGGCGACATATAGGCGTCCGTCCCGATAATCGCCGAGCTGACCATCGTCGCCTGCATCGCGCGCGAGATGCCGAAATCGGCGAGACGCGGCGTTTTTCCCTGTAGAAGAATATTTTGCGGCTTGATGTCGCGGTGAATTATCCGTCGGCTGTGCAGAAATTCGAGGCCGTGCAGAATCCCGATTGTCATCTCGACCGCGTCTTTGAGCGAGAGTTTGCCTTCGCGCTGCAATCTGTCGGCCAGAGAGCCGCCGTCGGCGTATTCGCTGACGATGACGACCTGACCGTCGAAAACGTCGGCGTCGATTATCGGCAAAACGTTCGGATGCCCGCTCGCCTGTTCCCAGAGCGTCGCTTCCTGCCGAATCGCGTCGAAATTGACCTGCCCCGGATGCGGCAATTTGACGGCGACTTTTTTCGTGACGAACTCCGAGCGCTTTTCGGCCAGCCAGACTTCGCCGAAACCGCCGCGACCGAGTTTTTCGATAAGCGTGTAAAGCCCAACCTTCTGACCGGAATTGAACACTTAGCAAACGTCTCCTTTTCGTATTATTTGTGGATGGCTTGAATTATAAGGAATGTGAATATTTTTAGCAATTATTTTTGCAGAGAAGAAAACAGAAGCCCGCGCATCAGCAAGAGCGGAATATTCAACTTGAGCAATCCGCCCCTGTGTTGACGCGCCGGCTTCCGCCTCAGGCCTGCGGCGGCTTTACGGTCTTTTTCTTGTATTCGCTCTTTTTCTTAAGTCCGAGCGATTGGACTTCGTTTGAATCGTTGCCGAATTGCGCTCTCGCCTGAATGCCTACATTCAGCATAACGTCGTGAAAAGCCCATTCTTCATCGGCGGCATCGTCGCGAGCCGTATCATAAGCGGCTTTTGCCTGAACTTCAACCGTTTGTTTTGTTTGCATAGCAGTCTTTGCGGAAGCCGCATTTGCTTTTGAAAAAGCCGGATTCGACTCCCTGTAGTTCGCCAGCGATTCGAGCGCGGCATAAGCATCAAGGTCAGCTTGCCGGTCTTTCGGTGATAATCTTCGTTTTGACATTATTTTGTCCTCCTGTTTTTTATTATCTCTATTTAATAGAGCGAATTTTATTAATTGGACAAAGGCTGGAAAATAAGGAGCTTCAACTGATTATTTTCACCTTTGGGATATAAATGAAAATTTAGCGGAAAATACTTTCTGACGCCGATACATCATCGACGTATCGCGAAACATACTTGATGTATCGTCATACATACTTGATGTATCGTCATACAAGTCTTTCGTATGGCGATACATCGACGATGTATTGTCATACGAGATTAATGTATCGCGATACATCGTTAATGTATGGCGATACGAGATTAATGTATTGCAATACGAGATTAACGTATCGCCATACATTAACGATTACAAACCCTCTGATTTAATAAAGACCAATCAAAAAAACGGCTGTCACAAGCGGAAACAAGCCGTTTTTGCTGCGATATAATAAATAATTCGAACCTGTTTCCGCTGTGTTGAGAATAATAAACCGATTCGAGCGATTTGGTCAACAGTAATTACTTTAAAAAAACCTCAATATCTCCCGTGGGATATCTTATTTCTTTTATATTGATATTTGCTTTAGACAATTTATCTATAAGTTCACTTACATTTTCTTTGATAATTTTGGCATTAAGTGATTTTATTCTAAATTCATCTTTTCTTATATTTTTTTGAATAGTTAAGATAGAAATATTATTTGAAGAACTCCAATCAAAAATTATTTTGTTAATTGTATCAAAGTTGTCATCATTCAGAAGTTCCTCTGTTTTAAAAAATACATATTGTCTATTGGAAATTATATTCCGTTCTTTCACTGATTCCAATAATGTTGGTGAGCTCCGTAATGAAATTCTTTCAATAGAATTTTCAATTCTATCTAATCTACCTAGTATATATTCTTCAGTATTGCTTGTTTCAGTTGATTCCTTTATAACTTTAGCTTTACTAACTCTATAAATTGGATTATCTGGTTCGGTTTCGTCTAACGCAGATTTAACGGCTATCTTTAATTCTTCACGTAAGGTAATTACACCCAACATATCATTTTCGTAGAAAATTGTACGTTCATCTGATATATCAAAAGGCAATCTTGTTTCCCGTTCAGTTAGTAATACACAAGGCAATCCTGTTGCATGCCTGGTGGCTACTTCATACATGACATTTGGATTTAGTCCCGTCAGATTTGCTATCACAAGTTTGTCTTGAAGCAAATGCTCAATAACTTGTCTTGTAATTGAACCAGACTCAGATATTTTATGTGCAACTATTGGTTCTAAGCCCAATTCATCCAAAACTGGTTCAATGACAGCGCTGAGCAATCCTTCAGTGGCTCGACGTATTTCTGAAGTTACATCTCCAATCGGCGTGACAACAAAACATTTATTATTATCCTCCTGCACGATTTTATTGTTTTTTTTTGACTGCTTATTTTCTGTTTCACTCTTTGCTTTTGCCATTTTAGTTCTCAAATTATGTTAATTATCATCTAACGCAGCAACACCGGGAAGCTCGTCTCCGGCTAAAAATTCGAGCGTTGCGCCGCCGCCGGTCGAGATGTGCGTGATTTTGTCTTCGAGCCCGGCCTGATTGATGGCCGCGACCGAATCGCCGCCGCCGACAATCGATGTCGCGCCCGCGTCGGTCGCGTCGGCGACGGCCTGCGCGATGGCGATTGTGCCCTCGTCGAACGGTTTTTCCTCGAACATTCCCATCGGCCCGTTCCAGATAATCGTCTTTGCGCCTTCGAGCGCGCGCGTGAAAATTTGGATTGTTTCCGTTCCGATGTCGAGGCCGACGAGTCCCGTGTTTGTAAATTCGACCGGAATCGTCTTGCACGAATTGAGCGGGTCGAATGAATCGACGACCTGATGGTCGGTCGGCAAAATTAGCTCGACGCCCGCATCGGCGGCCTGTTTTTCGATTTCGAGCGCCGTCGCAAGCATTTCGTTTTCGACCAGCGATTTCCCGACGGTAAAGCCTTTCGCTTTGAAAAACGTGTAAGCCATCGCGCCGCCGATAAGCAGTTTATCGACTTTGCGCTCGATTAAAGACTTGATGACCGGAATCTTGTCGGAAACCTTTGCGCCGCCGAGAATGGCGATAAACGGTCGTTCGGGATTGTTCAGCGCTTTGCCGAGAAAATTCAACTCTTTTTCCATCAAAAGACCGGCGACCGCGGGCTTCACAAATTTTGTGATTCCGGCGGTCGAAGCGTGCGCGCGATGCGCCGCGCCGAATGCGTCGTTGACGTAAACGTCGGCGAGCTCTCCCAATGCCCGCGCAAATTCGTCGTCGTTTTTTTCCTCTCCGGCATGAAGACGCAGATTTTCGAGCAGAAGGACTTCGCCCGCCTTCAATTTTTCGACATACGATTTAACGACATCGCCGACCGAGTCGCCCGCGAAAAAGACTTTATCGTTTTTGACTTCCGCTTTGCCGAGCGCCGTTCCCGAATCGTTTGTGTAAACGGGCTCATCGCCGCGTGTGGAAACTTCCTGCAATTCGGGCAGCTTTCGGAGATACTCGTAAATCGGTTTCAGCGAATATTTGTTTATGTCGAAAGGCATTCCTTTTTCTTCGGCCTTCTTTTTGTCTTTCAAAGGTCGGCCGAGATGCGACGCGAGAATGACGCGCGCGCCCTGCCCGATGGCGTATTCAATCGTCGGCATCGCGCCGCGAATGCGCGTGTCGTCTTCGATTTTGCCTTCTTTTATGGGAACGTTAAAATCAACCCGGATAAAAACTCTCTTGCCTTTTATGTCTATGTCTTTGATGGTTTTCTTGTTCATAAGTCAAATAAAAAAGCGTTTGGATAAAAGCGATTTTACCATTACTTCTCGCCTTTAAGCCAAACGCTTTGTGTTTCATCCGGTTAAATTTACTTCATTCCGTATTGAACTTTTGAATTTACCTTATCGCCCATAAAAACGACGCTGATAAATGCGTAATTGTCGCCTTCCCATTTGTAAGATTCGACTTTGTATTTGCCCTCGCCGGAGCTCATCTGCTCGACGCCGTCGACGCCGAGAATATCGATAACTTCCTTATGAGTCATACCGTTTTTGATTTGATTGTATTTATCGAGCGTCAAATCGCCTTTCGCGGTCGAAGACGAAGAATTTGACGGCGAACTTGTCGTTGACGTGTTTGTGGTCGTCGTGTTCGTTTTCGTTTTCGAAGCATTTTCCGCCTCTTTCGCTATTTCCTGAAACTTCTGACAGTTACAGCCCAAAACGATAAATACAAGTATTACCAAAACTAAATTCAGCGAATTTTTCATTTATTATCTCCCGTAAACTTTGCATTGAAATTACAATAGTTTAATTCGCCGTGTCAAAACAAATTTACGTTTTCGGCAAATTACAAACCTTTGCCGGCGATAAATTTGACCAAATCGCGGACGCGGCACGAATAGCCCCACTCGTTGTCATACCATGAAAGAATCTTGATGCACGTGCCGCCGATGACTTTTGTGTTTTCGGCGTCGACAATCGAAGAATTCGGATTTCCGCGAAAATCTATCGAAACGAGCGGCTCTTCCGAAAAGGCAAGAATTCCCTTTAACTCTTTGTTGGCAGCGTCTTTTAAAACCTGATTGACTTCTTCGGTCGAAGTCGTCTTTTCGACGTTTATCACGACGTCGACCAGAGAAACGTTCGGCGTCGGAACGCGAACGGAAATGCCGTCAAATTTGCCTTTCAGTTCGGGAATGACGAGCGCGACCGCCTTGGCAGCGCCGGTCGAAGTCGGAATCATCGAAAGCGCGGCGGCGCGTGCGCGTCGCAAATCCTTGTGCGGCAAATCGAGCAGCTGCTGGTCATTCGTGTAGGAGTGAATCGTGTTCATCAAAGCGTTTTTGATGCCGAATTTTTCGTGAATCACTTTGGCGACCGGCGCCAGACAATTCGTCGTGCAGGAGGCGTTTGAGATGATGTTGTGTTTTTCCGCGTCATACATATTTTCGTTGACGCCGAGCACAATCGTGACGTCCTCGCCTTTCGCCGGGGCGGAAATGATTACTTTTTTCACCGTGCCGCGAATATGTTTGCAGGCGTCTTCGGCCTTTGTAAATCTTCCGGTCGATTCGATGACGATTTCCGCGCCGACCGATTCCCAGTCAATCAATGCCGGGTCTTTTTCACTGAAGACCTTAAAGCTTTCGTCATCGACGCGAATCGTGTCGCCGTCGGCCGAAATATTGTTTTCGAGATTTCCCATCACCGAATCGTATTTGAAAAGATGCGCCAGCGTTTTGGTGTCGGTCAAATCGTTGACCGCGACAAAATCGATGTCTTTGTCTCCGAGACAAGTCCGCATCACGTTGCGTCCGATGCGCCCGAAACCGTTAATTCCTACTTTTATAGCCATATAAAAAATTCCTCCTGAAAACGAATTGTCTATTAAAACTTTGAAGATATATTAAATTAAAGCAAAGTTCAAAGCGGTTGCTTTTACATGCTAGTTTAAGGCGATTTGCGAAAAGAATAAACCACGCCGGTCGGAAATATTTGAAACAAACAAAATCTTTTCGGCGTAGTATCCAACTGAGTTCATTTTCTTTTTTAATCAATTACACTCGGAGTCTTATAGGAATGACACTTTTGCATCGAATCGCTTTTTTCTGTCTAATTTTCGTCGCTGTGCTCGGCGCGGGCTTTCAAAAAGCCTCCGCCAGCCCGCAGGAAGATAAACCGCAAATCGCCAAAAATATAGTCGAAACAAAGGAAGAGACAACTGTTTCGGAAACTGAGATTGCGCCTAAAACGGAAGAGAAAAAAGCCGATTCCGCTACTGAAGAATACACGATTAGCTACAACCGCGTCGGCGTTCAAAATGACCAGACGCTGCCGCTGACGTTAAACGAGGCCATCACAAAAGCGCTGGAAAACAATAATAATATTGAAATTTCGCGCGCGGACGTCAAAATTCAGGAGCAGTCTCTGCGCTCGCTTTTAGGATTTTACGACCCGACCATTAACGTTACGCCGACATTTTCGCGCAATGCGACGACCGGTTCGAGCGCCTCGAACGATTTTCGCGTCGATTCCGGCTTCAGCCAGTTTATCTCGAAGGGCGGCGGAAACTACAACGCCTTTTTCAACACGAGCCAGACGGGCAGCACTTCGCGCAACAACACGAATTTTAATTCGACTTCGACTCTCAGCTCGTCTTCGAGCACGACGTATTTCAGCAATCTCGGCGTGACCTTTAATCAGCCGCTTTTTAGAAATCGCTCGATTGACAACACGCGCCGCCAGATAAAAATCCAGCGCAAGCGCCTGCAGCAGTCCGACGCCGATTTTCGCCGCCAGACAATCGAAGTTATCGCGCAGGTTCAGCGTGCCTACTGGGATTTGGTTTTTGCGCTTCGCGACCAAAAAAATCGCGAAGACAATTTATCTCTCGCCAGAGAAAATCTGCGTCAGGTCGAAGCAAAAATCAGCGCCGGTTCAGCCGCGCAGCTCGCTCGCGCCGAAGTCAATACGGAAGTCGCCAACCGCGAATCCGATTTACTGCTTGCCGCACAGCAGGTTTCGATTGCCGAAAACTCTTTAAAAACGCTTATCCTGCGCGACCCGACGTCAACCGAATGGGAAGCGGCCTACATTCCGACCGACAAACCGGCTTACAGCGATGAGCCGGTAATTTTGAGCGACGCGGTCAAAGATGCGATGGACAATCGTCCCGAGCTGAGCCGTCTTCGGCTGCAAAAGGAAATCAACGACATCGACATCAGATATTTCAGAAACCAGCTCAAACCGCAGATTGATTTTAACTCGACCGTCTCGCTCGGCGGCCTTTCGCTCGGCAACGTCAATACATCTTCGACCAACGTGCCGATTTTGAATAATTCCGGCGATTTGTATCTGCTCGAACAGCTAAACTCAAGATTCAGCCAGCAAAATTCGCCGTTTCTGCCGATTCCGAACCCGACGGTGACGGTCGCCGGATTGTCCGAATTTTTCAACGGCGGAACGTTTCGCTCAATCCAGAATCTTTTCCGGACGGATTCGCCGAGCTACAGTTTCGGCATAACTTTTTCGTTCCCGATTGGAAATCGAACGGCGAGAGCAAATCTCGCGGGCGCGCAAATCCAGCAGGAACAAATCAGCGCGCAGACACGCTCGCAGGAACAGACCGTGATTGCCGAAGTAAGAAATGCCGTGCAGGCGCTCGAAACCAATCGCCAAAGAGTTCTCTCGGCGAGAAAAGCGCGCGCCAACGCCGAAATCCAGCTCGAAGGCGAAAGAAGGCTCGTCGAAGCCGGACGCTCGACGACGTTTCTGCTTTTCCAGCGCGAAAACACTCTGGCCAACGCGCGCAACTCAGAGATTCGCGCCGAGACCGATTACAACAAAGCGCTCTCGGATTTACAGCGCGCGACTTCGACGACATTTCGGATTAACAACATCGAGATTCAATCGCCGATGACTGACAAGTAAATTTTTTGATTTCAGCTGTTTACGTTACCCAATCTAATTATTTTCTAAAGAGTCGCATTGCCGACTCTTTATGTTTTGCTTAAAGTCTGCGAAAATTACCGCGTGAAAATTTCTGCCGTCATCATCTGTTTTAACGAAGAACAAAAAATCGCCAAAGCAATCGAATCCGTTCGTTGGGCCGACGAAATTCTAGTTGTGGATTCCGAATCGACCGACAAAACGCGCGAGATTGCTGTTTCATTAGGCGCAAAAGTTTTGATAAAAAAATGGCCGGGATTTTCCGCGCAAAAACAATTCGCGGTCGAAAACGCTTCGTTTGAATGGATTTTCAGTCTCGACGCCGACGAAATCGTTTCCGACGAGTTACATGAGGAAATTCTGAAATTAAAAAACGCGCCGGAAAAATTAAAAGCCGACGGCTTTCGCATTCCGCGGCTTTCCTTTTATATGAATCGCCCGATTCGACACGGCGGCTGGTATCCGGACTGGCAAATGCGGCTTTTTAATCGCCGAAAAGGAAAATGGAAAGACGTTTTGATTCACGAATCGTTTGAAATGGAAACGGGCGCAAAAATAGAAAGACTCACTGGCGACATTCTTCATTACAGCTGGGAAAGCGCCGCGCAGCACGAGCAGATGATTGGCGAAAGATACGCGCCGCTCGCCGCCGCACAGAATTTCCAAAAAGGTAAAACAACTTCGCGTTTAAAAATCGTCACCGCCGGATTTTTGGCTTTTGTGCAAAGCTACATCATCAAAGCCGGGTTTCTCGACGGTTTCGCAGGCTTTTGCATCGCCCGCTTTGCCGCGCACCACGCTTATCTGAAACATCTTCTTTTATGGGAAATGCAGGAAAAAAGTAAGAAACTAAAAGTAAAAAGTAAAAAATGAAGAAATATTCCTAAACTTTTCACTTTTCATTTTTCACTTTTCACTTTCCTGCTGATTGTTGCAACTATTCAAATTTTCAATACATCAAACATTCAGTTTCCATTGATTTTGCGGTATATTGTCATTAACAATTCGGGTTCGGGGTTTATTTTTATGAAAAATATTTTTTATACTGCGGCGGCCATTTTTATTTTTTCCTTTTCGGTTTTTGCCCAGACGGAACAGACGCAAAAAGGCGTTGACAATCAGACGCAGAAAATCAAGGAACAAGGAAATAAAACCACGCAGACACAGACAAATACCGGCGGCGGACGCGTAATCGACTGGGGCGGCGACAAAACCAAAGTTCGCGCCCGTCTGGCAAATCCGTATAAATTAAATTCGCGACGCGACGCGCTGCTCGAAACGATTACCGACGTTCTCGAAAGCATGAAAATTTTGATTGACGATGCCGCTTCGCGTCCGAAAGACGGAATCGTCGTCACGCAGCCGTTTATTTTTGCAAAAGGCGCGGTTATCACCCGCAGCGAGCTCGGGCGCTACGCCGTAATGCCGAATTCGGATACTTCCTGGACACGCGGGCGCTACACGTTAACGGTCGAAGTTCAATCGATTGACGGCGTCCAAAACAACGTTTCGGTGACGGCGAAAATCGAAGGCCGGTCGGAAAACGGCTTTGAATCCGAATGGACGACGCTGCAAAGCTCAGGCACAATCGAAGACGAATTTATGGTAAAACTGGTCGAAGCCGTCACGGGTACGTTGATTGATACGCCGAAAGATTCCGACCAGTAGTTTTTTTGAGATTTATGTTTTTCAAGTTTCTGCAATTTATTTTTCTTTTGACGCTTGTAACGCTGGCGTCCGTTTGCGTTAACGCTCAGGTTGACGCGAGCTCGCCGAACGGGCGACCACGGCAGGAAGAGGATTTGCCGAAAAGCATCAAGGAAAATCTGGCCAAAGGACGCATCGAACAGGAAATAAAAGAACACGAGGAGCTTCTCAAACGCGGCGACGAAGCTTTGGAGCTGTGTGACGAACTCGAAAAATCTTTCGTCGCCAACAATAAATTGTCGTCCGAAGATTATAAAAAGCTCGACCGCCTGGAAAAGCTCGTTCGAAAAATAAGAAGCGACCTCGGCGGCGACGATGACGACGCAAATGCGGAAGAAAAAAATCCTTCGACTGTCGAGAACGCCTTCAAAATATTACAGGAAAATACCGTTCAATTGGTCGATGAGCTAAAAAAATCGACTCGCTACAGCATTTCCGTGCTGGCGATTGAAAGCTCGAACGTTTTGCTAAAAGTTGTCAGATTTCTCAGGTTCAAAAAATAATTTTTTTTCGGCTTATGCAGAAATTTCTTTTTTCTCTTCTAATTATGCTGAGCTTCGCCGTCTGCGCTCGCGCACAGGTCGAAGACGACGAGCCAATTAAAGTCGATTCCTCGATTGTCGTCATAAACGCAACCATCACGGATTTGAAAGGAAAAGCCGTCTCGGGCCTGAATCAATCACTTTTTAAAATTTTCGAAGATGGCAAAGAGCAAAAGATAGATTTTTTTGCGGCCGAGAAAACTCCGTTTGCAGCAATCGTGCTGCTTGATTCTTCGGGCAGCATGGAGCAGCGCATAAGTCTTGCGCGCTCGGCGGCGATAAATTTTCTCGACGGTTTGCGCATCGATGACAACGTCGCGATTTATCATTTCGATTCGAAAGTTTCGCTCGTTCAGGATTTTTCGAATACGCGAGATATTGTCGAAAGCATTTTCGATTTGAAGGCAGACGGCATGACCGTCTTAAATGACGCGGTTTTTGAGGCGGCAAAGGAATTGGAAAAGCGTCCGGAAAAACGAAAGGCCATCATCGTGCTTTCCGACGGGGCAGACACGAAAAGCAAGCTTTCCGCCGATAAAGCGTTAAAAGCCGCGCTCGCCGCCAACGCGACGATTTACACGGTCGATATGACCTCAATCGACACGGGGCTTAAGGAAAAGCTGCAAAATCAAGGCGTTTTGAAAAATTTTGCCGAAAAAAGCGGCGGGAGATTTATTCCCGTTTCGGGCGGAATCGCACTCAGAGACGCGTTTAAGGAAATCGTCGCGGAGCTCGGCGCGCAATACACAATCACGTATCTGCCGACAAACACCGCAAAAGACGGAAAATGGCGTGAGATAGAAGTCAGAGTCGCCAAACCGAATTTAAATATCAGAACCCGCAAAGGCTACAACGCACCGAAAGAAAAAGATAAAAAATGAAACGGCTCAGAATCTTTTTGATGATGTTTGCGCTCGGATTGGCGTCCGTTTCTTTTTTTAACTCAATTTATGATAAATGGACGGAAATTCCCGTCGAGCTTCCTCAAGTAAAATCCGAAACGCCGATAATCATTTTTCCGAGATATTTTAATGAAATTCCCGGCGGTGGAGGCGGCGCAAGCGGGTGCGATTGTGGTTCTCCCGAATTTGACCAGACTTCAAAACAAAGGCGTAAAGTAAACAAACACAAATTTTCGCCGCGGAATTAAATTACTGCATTTACTTAAAAACTCGTTTTATTTCTCATCTTGTCGGCGTGTCTTTCAAACGCCAAATCAATCAGCTTATCAATCACTTTTGAGAATCCCATTCCCGTTCCGGCCCACATTTTCGGAAAGCCCGAAGCGTCGGTCAAACCGGGCAGAGTATTAATTTCGTTGACGAGCAGCGCGCCGTTATCATTTCGCAAAAAGAAATCGACGCGCGCCAGCCCCGAACCGTCAACGGCTTTAAAAGCCGAAATTGCCATTTGCTGGATTTTTTTGACGAGTTCTTCGGAAATCAGCGCCGGGACGACAAAATCGTTGTTGCCCGTTCCCGTGTATTTTTCGGTGTAATCGAGAAATTTCTTGCTGTCGTCGTGGATGATATATTCACCCGGAAGGCTTGCCTGAGGCTTATCGTTACCGATGACGGCGCATTCGATTTCGCGCATATCGAGCGCTTCTTCGACGATAATTTTGCGGTCGTATTCGGCGGCGAGATTGATGGCGTCTCTTAAAGATTCGGCATCGTCGGCGCGCGAAACTCCGACGGACGAGCCCAGATTTGCCGGTTTTACAAAACACGGATAGCCGAGTTTTGCTTCGATTTGTTTTATCACCGCCTCGTCTCTGGCGCTTTCCCATTCGCTTCGCAAAAACCAGACGTATTTGCAAATCGGCAGCTCGGCGTCGCGAAAAAGCGTTTTCATCACGACTTTGTCCATTCCGCAGGCCGAAGCCAGAACGCCGCCGCCGACATACGGGATTCCGGCCATTTCAAAAAGCCCCTGAACCGTTCCGTCTTCGCCGTAAGTTCCGTGCAGCACCGGAAAAATCACGTCGAGCGGCGAAAGCCTTTCTTCACCGCCCGTCGCTTCGAGTTTGGTCAAGCCTTTATATTTTGTGTCGCCGAGCAGCGCGACTGTGCTTTTCGGAAAAAATTCGATTTTATCGCTTAAAACTTCCTGCGTTTTTTCGGGAAATAAGCTCAAAGATTCGGCCGGATTGAGCCAGCTTCCGTCTTTTGTAATCGCAATCGGAAAAACTTCGTATTTTTCCTTGTCGATTTGTTCGATAACCGTTTTTGCCGAACGAATGGAGATTTCGTGCTCGCCCGAACGACCGCCGAAAACTACGCCGATTCTGATTTTGTTCATAAAAAAAAGTGGTCAGTGGTCAGTAAAGCCTTTTGGGCTGATTAGTGACTGCTGAGCGCTGACCTCTATAAAATAGTTTTTCCGAGCGCCGATAGAATCAGCTCGCACGCGAGCTCGACCGTAATATTGCTTTTATCGAGCATCGGATTGACCTCGACGATTTCAAACGAGCGCATTCCGCTGTGCTCGGCGATGACCTCAAGCGCAAGATGCGCTTCGCGATACGTTATTCCGCCGCGAACGAGCGTTCCCGAGCCGGGCGCAAAACGCGGGTCTATCACGTCCACGTCAAAGGTTACCGCAAAACCGCCCGGAGCCTGAGACGCGATAACGATGGCGTCTTTTACGCACGCCAGCATTCCGCGTTTGTCGATGTCGCTCATCGTAAAAAAATTTTCGCGCATGCCGAGCTTGCGAATCTGCTGGCGCTCGGCCGTGTCCAAATCGCGCGCGCCGACATGAGCGCAAAACTTCGGATTCAATTTCGGCTTAAAGCCCTCGATATTTACAAGCTTTTTGTCGCCGTGACCTAAAATCGCGGCGAGCGGCATTCCGTGAATATTTCCCGACTGCGACGTTTCATTCGTGTTTATGTCGGCGTGCGCGTCAAACCAAATCAAGCCGATTTCCTGTTCTTTCCGGTGAAAAAATGACGAAATCCCGGAAAATGTTCCGATGGCAATCGAATGGTCGCCGCCTAAGATTACCGGAATTGCTTCGTCTTCCAGAATTCCTTTGACCGATTCGGCCATATTTTTGCAAGCGGCGACAATTTCAGTTAAGTACTTCGGATTTTCGCAAACCTGCGCTTTATAATCGGGCTTGATACATTCGACGTCGCCGTAATCTTTTACTTCGTAACCGAGCTCGCGCACGTGCTCGCTTAAAAGGCTGCCGCGAATTTTTGAAAGACGCATCGCCGAAACGCCGAGCTCGCTGCCAATGGTCTCCGCTCCGAAGCCGAGCGGAACGCCTAAAATTCCGACTTTTTTGCCTCTGCCGGGAAAATCTGTTTCTTCTAAAGCCATATTTTCTGAGAAAAAAGAATCAAAAATTTGCGTGGAAAATTTTAACTCCGAATTTAATTATAATTCACCGAAGCCGTCCGCGAAAATTTCCTGAATCGATTGAAAGGCCTGCTTTTCGTCAGCGCCTTCGACGCTCAATGCGAGCTCGATTCCTTTGGCGGCGGCCAGCGTCAGAACGCTCAAAATCGATTTCGCGTCGGCCATTACGAAATTGTCGCTTCTGACGAGCTTAATTTTGCTTTGAAAACTGCCCGCCAATCTGACAAGCTGAGCGGCGGCGCGTGCGTGAAGTCCGAGCGGATTGATAATTTTAACTTTGCCTTCAAGCATCTTTTTTCAATTTTTGCGGCTCAAGCAGTTCGCTCGTGCGATAAATCGCCTGCTTTCCCTGTTCTTCAACTTGTTTTGCCATCTCATTTAGCGTCAGCTCTTTGTTCTGCGAAGCAAGTTTTATGACCATCGGCAAATTGACGCCGGTCACGATTTCGACTTCATTGTCCTTGATAAACATCGCCGAAATATTCGTCGGAGTTCCGCCGAACATATCCGTCAAAAGCAAAACTCCCGCGCCCTGCGAGACTTTTTTGATGGCGCGCAGGATTTCGTCTTTCGCCATCTCGACGTCGTCGTGCCAACCGATTGAAACCGCCGTTATATGGCCCTGCACGCCGATAATTGTCTCAGCCGCCGCCAGCAATTCTCCCGCTACCTGCCCGTGCGTAACAATAACACCACCGATTTTTTTCATAAATTTTAGTCAGTGGTCGGTGGTCGGTGGTCGGTGGTCGGTTGTTTGTTGAATAAAATTATGTTCTCAATTTAAATTCAACAGGCAACTGACCACCGGCCACTGACCACTGACCACTTCATTTAACCATATCACGATGCGCGACCGTAATATCGAGACTGTCTTTTTTCAACGATTTTCCGAGTTTATTGGCGACCATCACCGAGCGATGCTTGCCGCCGGTGCAGCCGATTCCGATTGTCAAATAAGATTTTCCTTCGCGTTTATAAAGCGGCAGAAGATATTCGAGCAAATCGACAAAACGCTCGGACGTTTCTCTTACTTCCGCCTGTTTTTCCAAAAACTCGATGACTTTTCCGTCGGTTCCGGGCAATTCCTTTAATTCTTTGACAAAATACGGATTCGGCAGATGACGGACGTCGAAAAGCAAATCGACTTCGCGCGGAACGCCGTATTTATGGCCGAAACTGACGATTTGAACGTGCAGCGGCGTGCCTTCTTCGCGCTGTCCGAATTTCGTCACAATCAAGCGCCGCAAAGTATGAACCGTGTGCTCGGTGGTATCGACGATAAAATCGGCCTTTTCGCGAATTTTTTTGAGAGCCTTTTTTTCGGCGCGAATCGCCTGGAGCAGGCCTTTCCCGTTGTCGGCCGGATGCGGCCGGCGCGTTTCGCTGAAACGACGCTGCAAAACTTCGTCCGAAGCTTCAAAAAACAAAACATACGGCGCTAGCTTCTTTTTTTTCAGTTTTTGCAGCTCGCCCGGAAATTCCGAGAGAAAATGACGCTCGCGGATGTTTATGACGAGTGCGGCTTTTTCGATTGCCACGATTTCCTCGGCATTCGGCAGAAGCAGGCGCGAAAACGTCGAAAGCATCGTCAGCGGCAGATTATCGACGCAAAAGTAGCCCAAATCCTCAAATGCGTTGGTCGCCGAAGACATTCCCGAACCGCTGAGGCCGGTGATGATTACAAAATGCGGAAGATTTTCCGTTTTGGACATAAAAGATTTTTAGATATTATTTCCCCTGACCAGCGCCGAATGTTTTTCTATCAATTTTTGCGCGGCGTCAAAACCCGCAACCCGAAGCAGATGAACGCGAACGGCCGTCTCCACCAGCGTCGAGAGATTTCTGCCCGCGCTGACCGGCAGCACGAATTTGCTGATTTTAACGCCGAAAATGTCGACTTCCTGTGTTTCCAGCCCGAGGCGGTCGATTTCCAAAACCTCGTTCCATTTTTTAAATTCGATAAGCAACTCGATTTGCTTGCTTTTGCCGATGGCCGAAACGCCGAACAAATCGCGGATGTTGATAATGCCGAGCCCGCGAATCTCCAAATGCTCGTAGGTCAGTTCGGGCGAAGTTCCTTCGAGCTTTTCACCGATTTTTTTTACCAGAACCGAGTCGTCGGAAACCAGATAATGGCCGCGCGTGATTAAATCGAGCGCGCATTCGGATTTTCCGATGCCCGAATTTCCGAGAATTAAAATCCCGATGCCGTACATTCCCATCAAAACGCCGTGCAGTGTGACCTGCGGCGCGAGAACTTCTTCGAGAAAATTTGAAATCGTGCCGATGGCTTTTGAGCTGACCTGACTCGTTCCGATAATCGGAAGATTGCGCTCCTCGGCAATTTCTATTAATTCATTCGGCGGATTCAAATTTTTCGTCGTCAAAATGCAGCAGATTTTTTCGAGGTCGAGATTGTTTATCGCCTCGATTCTTTTTTCTTTTTCGAGCTGCGTCAGATACGAAATTTCGCTCTGACCGACGATTTGAATGCGTCCGGCGTGAATATAATGCGCAAATCCGGCGAGCGCGAGGCCGAGTTTTTGAATTCTCGCCGAGTTGATTTCTTTTTTTTGTAAACCGTTTTCGCCGGCCAGAACAGTCAAATGCATCTCTTTAGGAGATTTTTCGATAAATTCGGCGACTGTTATCTTCGGGCTTTCATTTTTTGAATCGGTTTGCATCAATCGAAGGATTTGAACAGATTTTTTGAATCGAAGTGCTGAATGTTTCGATAAAAATTTACCGAAACATTCAGCAAAATTAATTGAAAATTATGGCTGAATCAAACCGTAATTTCCGTCCTGCCGTTTATAAATTACCGAAACGCGGTCGCTGTCGGCGTTTCTGAAAACGAGAAACTGATTTTCGTCGTCGTTTAATCGCAAAACGGCTTCTTCGGCCGTCATCGGCTTTATCGTGTAACGCTTGGTCTCGATAATCTGAGGCAAAGACGGCGCGGGCGCGACTTCTGCGGCCGGAGCGGCGACGGTCGTCACTTTTTTCGCGCGATGATGTTTGTCGGTTATTTTATTTTTTAGCCTCAACGCCTGTTTTTCGATTTTATCAATCGTTCTCGAAAGTGATTGATACATATCTGCCAAAGTCGTGTTTGCGGTCAAAACTTCTTTTCGCCAGTTAACTACAATTTCTGAGCGATGTCTTCCCTTTTCAACTTCGATGATGACGTGCGCTTTGGCGTTATTTCCGTCAAACAAATGATTTAACTTTTCAAAATGATTTTCGACATGAGAACGCAATGCCGGTGTAACCTCGATATGTCTTCCCGTGTATTCAAATTTCATATTTTCTCCCTCTTGTTTAGCTGTCGGCAACGAGCAGTCAGCAGTCAGAAAAAACTTCGACTCGAATATTACAATTTTCTGATAACTGACCGCTGTTGGCTGATTGCTTTTTCAAATAACTGTTTTTCTTTCGCGCGAGCCAGGAATCTGCATCTGGTCGCGGTATTTGGCAACGGTTCGGCGCGAGAGCTTGACGCCTTCCTTGCTCAAAATTTTTGCAATCTGGTCGTCCGTCAGAGGCTTTTTCGTGTCCTCCTCTTCAATCATCTTCTTGATTCTCAGCTTCAAAATGCGCGTCGAGACTTCTTCGCCGTCTTCGTTGAGCATTCCTTCCGAGAAAAAACGTCGCAACTCGATAACGCCCTGCGGCGTGTGCGCGTATTTACGATTGACGACGCGCGAAATCGTCGATAGATGCATGCCGATGTCTTCGGCGACGTCCTTGAGCATCATCGGTTTTATAAATTCGACGCCTTTATCGAGAAAATCGCGCTGGCGCTGGACGATGCATTCGACGACACGATAAATCGTCTGCCGCCGGTGCTCGATATTTCTTAATAAATCGACCGCCGAGCGAACTTTGTCTTTTATAAAATCCTTTGTTTCCTTGGTCGTGTTGTTCTGCTCTAAAAGCTGCTGGTAAGTCTGGCTGATACGCAGGCGCGGGCTGCCGTCGTCGGTAAAATAGACGACGTAATCTTCCTCGATTTTTTCGATATAAACTTCCGGCGACACATAAATCGGATCTTCCGACGAGTATCGACGGCCCGGATACGGGTCGAGAATCCGAATTTTGTTGATTTCATCGTTTAACTTATGAATTTCGACGCCCGTATCTTTCGATAGATGCTGGAGGCGGTGCGGCTGTAAATCTTCGAGATGATTTTTGACGAGCTCGGCTGCCAGCGAATCTTTTTCGCCGCTCGCTTCGAGCTGCACGAGCAGACATTCTTTAACGTCGCGCGCGCCGCAGCCGATTGGCTCGAGATTCATCACGATTTGCCGCGCTTTCTCGACCTGTTCGACGGTGCAGCCGCACATCTCGCCGATTTCTTCGCTCGTCGCGCTCAAACGCCCGTCGGCGTCGAGATTTCCGATAATGCAGACGGCCGCCTCGTCAAGCATTTCCGAAATCGCCTGAAGATTAAGCTGCCATTCGAGATGCTCGGCTAAAGACTCGGAGCGTGATAAAAACTGGTCAAAGCTCGGCGCGTCTTCCTTGTATTCGATTTCCTGCGTGCGGTATCCGGGGTCGAGATAATCCTGAAACTCGCGGCCGAAATCGACTTCCTCGAAAGCGTCCCGATTATCGTCGGAAAAATCTTCGCCGTCGCCTTCAAATTCCTGCGCGGCTTCTTCGTGAAAACCGTTTTCGCTTGGTTTTTCCGCTTCAAAATCTATTTGCTGGCTTTCGGAAATGGTCGAAAAATCCTGATTTTTTTCGTGCCCGACATCGTAATTCTGGTCGTTTCCATCGGAGTTTATATCGAGAATTTTCTCGGAAATTTCTTCAAATTCTTCGTCGGACTGGACTTCTTCCAGCACCGGATTGGCAACCAGCTCGTTTTGAACCAGTTCAGTGAGTTCGAGTGACGTCATCTGAAGCATCTCGATTCTCTGCCGCAGTTGCGGCGTCAAAACCATTTGTTGCCTCAGCGATGTTTGCAGTTTTAGCGACGACATATTTATCTAAAGTTTATTGGTGAACCTCGCCTTAAGTCAATAACTCGAAAATTCAAATTCTGCTTTTATTATAAACGATAGGACTGGCAAATAGGAATGTGCGACGCGCTATAAACTGAATCTTTCGCCTAAATACAGCCTTCGGACTTCGGCGTCTTCGACGAGTTCGGCGGGCGCGCCGCTTCGCAGAATTCGGCCTTCAGCCATAATATACGCGCGGTCGGTAATGCCGAGAGTTTCGCGCACGTTGTGGTCGGTTATCAAAATGCCGATGCCTTGATTTTTGAGATAAAGAATAATTTCGCGGATGTCGTCAATCGCAATCGGGTCGATTCCGGCAAACGGCTCGTCGAGCAAAATAAATTCCGGCTCTGTCGCCAGGCAGCGCGCGATTTCGACGCGCCGACGCTCGCCGCCCGAAAGCGCGTCGCCGCGGGTTTTGCGAACGTGCGCGACGCCGAATTCTTCCAAAAGCTCGTCCAGCCGCGCGAATCTGTCGCGCCTTGCCATTTTCATCGTTTCCAGCACGGCGAGAATATTCTGCTCGGCCGACATTTTGCGAAAAATCGAAGGCTCTTGCGGGAGATAACCGAGTCCGAGACGCGCGCGCAGATACATCGGAAGAGTTGTAACCTCGCGATTGTTTAGAAATATTTTGCCCTTTTCGGCGCGTTCGAGCCCCGTCATCATATAAAACGTCGTCGTTTTTCCCGCGCCGTTTGCGCCAAGCAGCCCGACGACTTCGCCCTGCTTGACGAAAAGCGATACGTCATCGACGACTCGCCGGCGACCGTAAGTTTTTTGCAGATTTTGCGCAGACAGAGAATCGGCAGGAGATTCGCCTTTTACGCCGTTTGATGAAGTTTTGTTTTTCCGGTTAAAAAAATTCAGCACTTGAGATATTTTTACCGTGAAAGCCGTCTAAAAACAACTACTCAGGTTTCTTTATTTTATAAACCGAACGAATTCGGCCCGTATTCGTTTGAGTCGTTTTGCTCTCGCTGACGACGTTTTTGGTGCGCATATTGACCGTCAGCTGCGCGCTTTGCGACGAACCGTTCTCGGCGTCTTCGATGCGCGCCGGATTTCCGCGCAAAACGACCATTTCCGTGTCGGCCGTGTATTGCGCCCAATCGCCGGTCGCGCGCCGGTTCGGCTGCGTGACGATGACGTTGTTTTCGGCGACGGTCTGCGAAAGCTCGTTATTACTTTTCAGATAAACATTGGCGACTCCGGCGGTAATTCGGTCGGTTCCCTGCCTGATATCGACGTCGCCTTCATAGCGCAGCTGGCGGCTTTCCTTTGAATAAAATATTTTCTGCGAAGAAGCGGAAACCGGCGCGTCGGATTTTTTGCCGCCGACGGTTTGCTTGGCGTTGTAAAGAACGCTTTGAACAGAGCCTTCGCCGAACAGCTTTCCTTCCTTTTGATTCAAAGTCAGGCGGTCGGCGCGAACGTAATTGCTTTCCTGCCACGCGCGCGCGTTTCCCGTATAAACGGCGGTTTCAGCGCGATGGTCAAAATTTGCTTCGTCAGACGTGACAAAAACGGGAGATTTAATGTCGCCGAAGGGCGTCGCGCCGCCGGTCTGGTTTTGACTGTAATAAGTCGTGCTGACTTTTCCGCGCAGAACGGATTTATCGCCGCGCGTGTCCCAATCGATTTCACCCGCTTTTGCCCGCGCGTTGGAATCCCAGACGGTCGGCTCGCCGCCGCGCAGGCGAACCATTCCGTCGTTCGCCGTAAAAACGATTCGCTCGGCAATGCCGTTGCGGTCGAGCTCGGAAAATTTCGTGTTTCCGACGGCTTCCAACTGCTCGACATCCTGCGTCGATTGTCCGAAAGCGGCATTTAATTTATCCGCGACGAGCGTTTGATTTCCGCGTGTGTCTGTCGGAACGGTCGGAACGCGAACGACTTTTGCTTTAACACCGGCCGAGCAGCTTCGCGCGTTATTTCCCGAATCAAAAAAATCGCAATCGAAACGCGGCGCGTTTATCGTCGTCCGGTAATTTTCCGCCGAAGCGCGCAATGGCTCGACGTAAAGCTCGGCATTGCCGACGGCTTCGGCTTTCGCCAAATCTTTTCCGTTGGCGTGAAACGAGGTTTTTACCGAGTCGGCGGTCAATTTTTTGTTTGCCGCGTCCGCGCGATTGTTCGGCGCGTTCAGAAAAATCGTCGTGCGACCGTCGGTCTGCATCTGCTCCAAAAGACCGCTGTCCGAAAAATTAACCCGAATCGCGTTCGGCGCGGTCAGCGTCACGCGCGTGTAATCATTGGCCTGCGCGGGAATTAAAACGGCCCGGCTCGCGCCCGTCGCGTTTGCCGTCTGGAGCTGCTGGCTGTCGTTAAAAACCGCGCTAAGCTGATTTGAAGAAATCTCGGTTGTTCGCTCGGTCGTCACCTGTCGCAGAAAAGCGTTGTCGTAAGCGTGCGCGGTTTTAAGCTTTTTGTTCGGAAAAAGCTCCGCCGTCAGCTTATCGCCCTTAATGTAATTGTCGCCCTCAGTGATTTCGGCGTTGCCGTTTAGAAAAATTCTGCCGTTCGACTGCTCATAAATCGCTTCCGACGCGTTGATTTTGGTCGGCTGGTTGTCTTCGACCGTTAAAATTTCGACGCCGTTTTTGAGCTCGAAGCGGTCGGCATCCTTTTCGTAAAGCGCGTAATTCGACTTGATTTTCGTCGGTTTCGCGTCGTTCAGGGTAGTTTCGATATCGACGTTTTCAAAAAGCTCAAGTCGCTTTACTTCCTTTTCAATCTGCACCGTAGCGCGATTTGAGTGAATTTTCGACCATTTTGCGCTGCGTTCGGTCGGCTTTTGAAAAACGTAGACGCTGCCGTTTAAATCAATCTGTTTTATTTCTCTTTCCTTAAAATGCGCGATTGCCTTGTCGGTTTTGATATCGGTCGGCTGCGCCATTTCGCCCGCGCTCGCGTTCGGCGTGACGCTGACGAAAACGTCCTGATTGAGCTCGATTTTTTCTTCGAGCTGATTGAGAAACGCGCGCCCGGCGGTGATGTGAGCGCTTTGAATCTGCGAAAATTCCTGCGAGTTTCCAAACGCGTTTATCTCGACGTCCTTTAATAACTCGAGCGTTTTTTCCTTGATTTTTACCTGCGCGCCGTAAGATTTTCCCGAAACGTTTTCGCGCGAAAACTCGACTTCTTCTTCGGCATCGACCGTTTCGGTTTCTTTCGTATAAGTCACCTGCTCGGTTTTTATCTGCAGAGCGTCGCGCGTCGCGACGTTTACCGCGCCGGCAAAATACGCAGTAAAGTTTTTCGTTCCGTCTTTGGCGGGAAGATAAACTGCTTTGCTCGCCGTAATCGTGTCGAATTTATCGCCCTTTTCGTCGTAAACCTGAAGATAAATATTCTCCATTTCCTGATGATTGTCGGCGTAAGTTCTGGCTTTTTCGGCCTTTACGTAATATTTTTTGATGTCTCCGTCGGCTTCGGTTCGCTCGTAACCGTTGACTTCGGCGACGACGTCTTCGGAAAGCGCGGTCGGAAAGCTTTTCATTCGAAACTGCTTGTAGCCGTAAGCCTGATAAAAGCCGATTCCGATGGCGACGACGACGGCAAATAACACAAAAATCGCCAGCACGCGTATTATAAAAGGCATTTTGGCGCGCAGCTCAAGATTTTTTGTATTTTTGCGAATCTGCTTTTCGGGCATTACAATTTGAAGTCTTCAGCTATTTTCGATTTTTTTATTTTTCCTGTGTGAGTAAAAAAAATAACTTTGCCGTGTTCATCAACAATCCATACTTCCAAAGCGCCTTTTCCTAAATAAAGTCGAACCTTTTCTTCCATTTCCGCTTTACTGTTTGCCGGAGATTTTACCTCAACGCAGATTTCGGGCGCTTTCGGGTATGGAGTTGTTTCACCGAATTCGGCGTAAAATTCGTCGGACAACCATGCAATATCAGCAACTCTCACTCCTTCATCGGTCAAAATCGAGCATTCAGTAATAATCACGCCGCTTTTTTTTGTATTTTCGATTACGCTTCCGACTTTATATTGCAAAATTCCGTGACGATTTGAAGCCGGACTCATCAGAATCTGCCCGAATTTATTAAGTTCGACTTTATACGGAACATCTCGAAAAAAAGGATTTTCCATTAATTCGTGCCACTTTGCAGCTAAATCCATTTTATTAACTCCGTTTTAATTATCGGTTCTTAAATCTTCGACGACAAGCTGAAGCCTCGTATTTCCGTTCCAGGTGTTTGCTTCGGGCGTGTAAGCGAGTTCGATGCGTTTTTTCGGTTTCAGAGTTTGCTCTTTTGATTTCTCGACGCCGTCCCACCAGACCGCTTCGAACTGCTTGCCGCTGTTGTCGGCGAGCCGCATTTTCAGGTGTTTTTCCTTCATCACGAGCGGTTCGTCGAGCAAAAACAAATCTCTCGTGACAAATTTCGGCTTCGGATTTCCCGCGCCGAACGGCTCAAGTTTTTTCAAATCTTTGACGACGTCGAGATTCAATGTCTGCGAGGTGACGACCGCATCGATTTTAATTTCGGGAATCAAATCGTCGTCGGTTAAAAGTCCGGCGGCGTGCGAGTTGAGCTTTTCGCGAAGCTTTTCGATATTTTCGGTCTTTATCGTAAAACCGCAGGCGGCGGCGTGACCGCCGAATTTTTCGAACAGCTCTTTGCAGTGTTCGAGCGCGTCGTGCAGATGATATTTTTCGATGCTCCGCGCGCTGCCGTGACCGATTCCATTTTCCAAAGAAATGACGAGGCTCGGGCGATAAAGTTTTTCGGTGATACGCGACGCCGCCAGACCGATAACGCCGCGATGCCAGCCTTCGCCCGCGACGACCGTGATGTGCGTCTGTTTTGCGCTGCCGCCCGAATCGATGTATTCCTGAAAAGCGAGCTCGGAAATTTGTCTCTGAACCGTTTGCCGCTCGCGGTTTCGACGGTCTAAGACTTCGGCGTATTCGCGCGCTTTTTCAAAGGTTTTGGCTTCGAAAAGCTTGATGACGGTTAAGGCTTCGTCCATTCGACCGGCGGCGTTGATGCGCGGCGCGATGCGAAAACCGATGTCGTAGCTCGTCATTTCGTTGTTGCAGTCGGCAACTTCCATCAAAGCTTTCAAACCGTAATTTGTCGCTTTCGGCAAATCGCGCAGGCCGAGCGCGACAATCGCCCGGTTTTCGCCCGTCAGCCGCATAATATCGGCGATTGTGCCGATGGCGACCATTTTCAAAAAGCCTTCGATTAATTTTTCGCGACCTTTTTCCCGAAGCAGCGCGTGCGCCAATTTGAAGGCGACGCCGACTCCGGCAAGATTTTTGTCGGGATATTCGCAACCCGTCTGGTTTGGATTGACGACGGCAAAAGCGTCCGGATTTCCTTTTTCCGCATCGGACAAATGATGGTCGGTGATGATTAAATCCATCCCGTTTTCCTTTGCCCAATCGGCCGCTTCAAAAGCACGGCTCCCGGTATCGACGCTGATGGCGAGCGTATAGCCCTTTTCTTTGACTTCTTTTAATTTTTCGATGTTCAGGCCGTAGCCTTCGGTAAAACGATGCGGGACGTGATAGCCCGTCTCGGCACCGAGAATCTCCAGAGCTTTTCGCAAAACGACGGTTCCGGTCGTTCCGTCAACGTCATAATCGCCCCAAATCAGGATTTTTTCGTTATTCTCGACGGCTTTTAAGATGCGCGCGACCGCTTCCTTGATTCCTTTCAAAAGACTCGGGTCGTGCAAATCGTCAGACGAAGGATTCAGAAACTTGTGCGCTTTTTCTTCCGAATCGTAACCGCGCGAGATGAGCAGAGCGGCGGCCAGAGGCGAAATTTTCAGAGCATTCGCCAGCATTTTTACGTCTACGTGATTATGTTTTTGGACAATCCAGCGTTTCATTATATTTGCGGGCTAACGATGCCTCGCCAGAGCAGAACAAGTATTACAATACCGAGTAAGATGCGATAAACGATAAAAACGGCTGTCGAGTTTTTTCGCAAAAATGCGAGCAAAGCCCAGATTGAAAAATAGCCGACGATTCCGGCGACGATGGTTCCGACCAGAAGCGGCACGAATGATTCTTTCGGCAGGATTTTTATGGCTTCGCGAAGCTCGAGCAGACCGCTTGCCGTAATCGCCGGAATCGACAGAAAAAACGAGAATCTGGCGGCGGTTTCGCGCGTCTGGCCGGCAAAAAGCCCGCCCATAATCGTTGAACCCGACCGACTCGCGCCGGGCATCAAAGCCAAAACCTGCGCGAACCCGACGATAATCGCGTCGCCGATTCGCAAATCCCTCATTTCCTTTTGTTTTCGCCCGACAAGTTCAGCAAAGGCCAGAAGAATCGCCACGCTAATCAGCATCGTCGCGATTATCCATAAATTTTTTGTGCCCGGGCCTTCGATTTGCTTTTTGAGCAAAATTCCGATTGTTCCGATTGGAATCGAGCCGATAATTATCAGCCAGCCGAGCCACGCTTCTTCGGAAAGCCAAATCGGGCGCACGCCATTTGTTCCCGAAAATCTCATCCCGCGCTTTCTGGTGATTAAAGCCCAGTGGTCGCGGATAAAAGCGGCGGAAATGGCCCAAATATCAGACGCAAAATAAAGAAAGACGGCCGCCAGCGTGCCAAGCTGAATAACCGCAATCGTCGCCGTGATTTGTTCGGGGTGACCCTCGTAAATATTCGTCAGACGACTGGCGAAAACCAGATGCGCGGTCGAACTAATCGGAATAAATTCGGTCAAACCCTGAACTATGCCAAGGATTATAGCTTCTAAAAGATTCATAAAAGAATGCCGTATCGGTAAAATTCAAGCGGAAAAGAAACAGTAAGTCGAATATGAAATTTACCATTTAACGCCGACGATTTACAACTATTCAGAGCATTTAGAGCCAAACCAAAGACAAATATATTTAATGTTTGACTTGGCTTTTGAAACGATATAATATTCGCTCTAATCGCACTTCAGATTACGGTTCGTTACTACAATTCCCCGGTGGTATCCGACTGCTTATTGTCAGGGGCATTTTTTAGGAGATAAATTATGGCTGAAACAGAAAATGAAGGCGCTCCCGAGCAGCTTGGCGGCGGCGCACAATTTTGGACGGTGGTCGCGACGGATTCAAAGCCTTTTATAACGGCGTGGAAAGTAATACTTTCGCAGAACGAATGGTCGGACTCGATGAGCTCGGATAATCCGACGCAAGGGCTGAAAACACCCGGTTTGTCGGGAGTTTTTAATGTTAGCGTGTCGGCTGAAGGCCCCGATTTCACATGGCAGGAGCTGTCGGCTAAGGAAGGTTGCCAGGCAAATATCGGCTGCAATTCAAATTGCGCTTCGATGGTCAGCATGAGCGCGTCGCCGGACGGCAAAAGCGCAACTTACTGCACGACATGGGACGCCGCCTGCTCGTAGCAAATTTTTAATTCAAAGTTTTACAATAAAAAATCAGCGCCGAAATCAGCGCTGATTTTTTATTGTAAAATTATTCGCGATAAGATTTACGGCTCGCGATTCGGTCGTAAAGCCAGGCGGGAAAGCATCTTCCGGCGCGAACGAGGGTTGCCAGTTGCCACGGAAAAGCGGCGAATTTTTTGCGTTTTTCGATGGCGCGCAGAAAATACGGAATCGAATCTTCGAGCTCCATCAAATAAGGCATTTTGCTCGCCCGTCCCGACGTCAAAGGCGTTTTGATAAAGCCCGGCTGAATTATCGTGACGTCGACGCCTTTGTTTTTAACGTCGAGCCGCACGCTTTCGAAATACGCCGTCATCGCCGCTTTGCTCGCGCAATAAGAAGCCGATTTCGGCAGACCGCGAAACCCCGCCAAGCTCGAAACGGCGACGAGCTGGCCTTTTCCAGCTTCGAGCATATACGGCAAAACCGCCGCAACGGAATTGACCGCGCCGACGACATTCGTATCAATCACGCGTCGAAAATCCGAAGGCTTTAAGTCTTTCGCGTGTTTTGCCCCGCCGCCGATTCCGGCATTGGCAATCAAAATATCGATTCGGCCAAACTCGTTTCTAAGTTTTTCGGCCGCATCCGCGACGGAGATTTCATCGGTAATATCGCAGGGAAATTCGCGCGCCGCCGTTCCTTTGTGCTCGCATTTTGCGACCAAATCGCGCAAAAGGCTTTCGCGACGCGCGAGCAGTCCTAAGATTGCGCCGCGTTTGGCAATCTCAAGCGCCAGCGCTTCGCCGATTCCGCTCGACGCGCCCGTCAAAAATACGACTTTATCTTTCCAGAACATAAAATATTTGGTTTTTAGTTTAACTCAAAACCGCGAACTTGGCACTAAAAACATTTTTTCTAAGTTTTTTGACCTTAAAGCTTACAAATTTTTGATTTTATTATTAACAAATTTCCTCGATATAAGGGCTTAAAACTTTCAATGCCTTTGACAAATTTTCCTGTTTTATCAGCAGATGGTCGCGCGAAAAGGCGGATAGAGCGATGATTGAAATTTCGGCTTCGGCTAAAATCCGCGATATTTCCGCCAAAAACCCGACGACCGAAAAATTTAATTCAATATCAAAGGTCAAAAGGCGAAAGCCGCCTTCGATTTTGGCGTCGCGGAGGGCGTGTCGCATCGTCCCAAAATCAATTTCGTCGAGCACAAGCGTCGTTTCAAATTTATCTTTAAAAATCATAAAAGGCGCGGTCATTCGCGGGCTGAGTTCCGGGCTTTCAAGCAGTTTGAGCCAGTCGGCGTGACGAATTGAAATCAAATAAAACGTTTCGGGCGCGACTTCAACGCGGACTTTTCGCAGCAGCTCTTTTATTTTTTCACTGTTTTCAGACATCGATTTTCGTATAGCTTAAAACGTATTTCGCGTCGTCCGGCCGGTAATTTTCGCGCAGAATCGAAAAATAAACCGAATCGATATTGTAAAATCTTTGCAGGCCTTCGTGTTTATTGAGACCGATTTTTTGCAGGACTTTTTGTGAAGCAAAATTGTTCGGATGAGTTCCGGCGACGATTTTTTCGAGCCTTGTTTCTTCGAAACCGAATCGAAGCATCGCTTTTGCCGCTTCCGTGGCGACGCCTTTGCCCCACCAATCTTTAAAAAAACCGTAATAAATCTCGACTTCGGGCGTTTTGTCAAAATACTGCAAACCGCAGTAGCCGATTAAATTTTCATTTTCAAAAACGCCGAGCTGTCCGAATCCCTGCCTACACCATTTTTCCAGACGGCGCGGCAGACTCGTCAAAATGTCTTCGCGCGCGACGCTGAAGCCGGACGGATAAAATCTGGTGACGTTTTTGTCGGTGAGCATTTGATAGACGGTTTCCAGCTCAGCGGGTTCGTAAATTCGCAGCAAAAGGCGTTCGGTTTCAATTTTCGGCATGAGCATAAAGATTTTAGATTTTGAACTTTAACTTTAATTTTCGCCGCTCAAATTTTGAGCGGGTAAATCAAAAGCGCAGCAGTCCTTGTTTTTATTCTTAACCTAGTTTATAAAATTTAAGTGTTTCTGATAAATTTAGTGCGTTCAATAACTTTTCAAACGAAAATCAAACTCGATTTTAACCCGGAGGAAAAATAAATATGTCTCGATTTGTTATCAAAATTGCAATATGCCTTTTGTTTATCGGTTGTGTTAATGCGTTCGGCGGCGAATTCTGCTCGGCCGACAATATAAACCAAAAAGTCTCAGGCGTCTGGGAAGGGAGCGACAGCTATTATTTTAATTTTCGAATTAACTCGACAAATAAACTCTGCATATCGATTCTCGAAGACGGGACGGACACCGTTCGCGACATCAGGGACATCGTCATCCTCGACGGAAAGCTGAAACATATCGCGTATTTTACGCCCATCACGAAAGCCTACGTCGTTTACACGAACATCACATTTAACGGCGACGAGATGAATTTCGACTGGTTCAGCAGTTACGACGGCAAAAAAGGCAACGACAGCTATCATAAAAGAAAGGAAACCAAGGCCGGCGCGCTCACCGGATTAAATATCTCGAAGCCGGAAACGTTTTCCTTTAATTAAACGAAGATTTTAGTAAAAATTAAATTATAAAATTTGAGCTTTGCACAAAAATTATTCATTTTTGTGCAAAGCCTTTTTTGTGTCTTCGGGATTTTACTCTAGACTTCGACAATCGTCGTCACAATCACGGGTTTTGTGCCGATTTCCTTCTGGATAAAGCGTTTCAGATGAAGACGCAGATTTTCCTGAAATAAAGCTTTGTTTGAAATGTCCTGTTTTGACATAAGCATTACGGCGTCGGTGATAGATTGCTTGGCGTTGGTCGAAATCCCGTTCGTCAAATCGACCCCGGCGACGCCCTGAAACGAAATTTGCGGCTCGCCGGCAAGCTCTTTCGTCGCTTTATCGACGGTTACGACCAGCGAAATCGCGCCGCCGTAAGCGAGTTTTTTGCGCTCGCGCACGATGTCGTATTCGATTTCGGCAAGCGATTCTTCGTCGATAAACGTCTTGGCCAAATCGTTTTTGACGACGACGCGCGCGCCCATATCGTCGATTTCAAAAAGGTCTCCGTTTTCAATCAAAATCACGTTTTCATCCGTGTAGCCTTCGATGTGATTTTTGATATATTCCTTGTGCCGGAAAAGCATGCGGTATTCGCCGTGAATCGGCACGACGTATTTCGGCCGCGCCGTTTCGGTCATTATTTTGATATCTTCCTGCGAAGCGTGACCTGAGACGTGAATGAGACGGCGTTTTTCCTCGATAATATTTGCGCCGCGCTTGTATAAATGGCCGATGAGACGACTGATATTTTTTTCGTTTCCGGGAATTATGCGCGCCGAAAGCACGACCGTATCGCCTTTTTCGACCCCTAATCCCTTGTAGCCGCCGGTCGCCATATTCCACAAAGCGGCACGGTTTTCGCCCTGCGAGCCGGTAACCAGATAGACGATTTCGTCTTCGTCAAGCGTACGCGATTCGCCGAGTCCGACGAGCGTATCGAGCGGAATTTTCAAAAGCCCGTATTCGGAGGCGATTTCGACGTTTTTCTGCATCGAGCGCCCCAAAACGCAGACTTTTTTATCAAATTGGTGCGCAATATCAAAAACAATCTGGAGGCGATGAATCGAAGACGAAAACGTGGCGACGAAAATTCTTCCTTCGGCGGCCGAGAAAATTTCTTCAAAGGCCGGAATAACGGCGCGTTCCGAAGGAGTCCGGCCCGGAACGGTCGCGTTGGTCGAATCCGATAGAAGCGCGAGAACGCCCTGGTCGCCGTATTTCCGCAGGGTGTGCAAGTCATACGGCGCGTCGACGACGGGCGTGTCGTCGATTTTGTAATCGCCAGTATGAATAAGCGTCCCGAGCGGCGTCGTGATAGCCAGCGAAAAGCAATCGACCAGCGAATGCGATGCGTGTATAAATTCGACCTTAAAATTGCCGACTTCGGCCACGTCGTTCGGTCTGACGCGATGAAGCAGGACTGAATCGAGCAGATTGTGCTCGTCGAGCCTTTTTTCGGCCAACGCGAGCGTAAAGCGCGAACCGTAAACGGGCAGATTGAATTTTTTCAAAAAATACGGGAGCGCGCCGATGTGGTCTTCGTGCCCGTGAGTTAAAAAAAGCGCGGTTAATTCATCTTTGTATTCGTCGAGAAAATCAAAGTTCGGAATCGAAATATCGACTCCATACGGCGTTTCTTCGGGAAATCCCATCCCGACATCGACGACAATCATTTCGTCGCCGTAGCGGATGCCCATACAATTCATCCCGAATTCGCCGATGCCGCCCAAAGGTACTATTTCTATTTTTGCCACTCTTTACTTCCCCGTCCAGTTTGTTTTTTGTCCAAATTATTTACTATATCACAAGCAATTGTAAATTAATTAGATGCCGGAATCGTTGATAGTGAGCCGAGATTGTGCAGCCGGGATTTTCTGAAATCCCGGCAAGTTTTTTCGTTTGTTTTTGCATCTAATCAGTAAGCATTTTGAATTATGAAAGTTTTTTGTTAGGTTTTAAATAACAATTTGTCAGGGGAGTAGATAGCCCGGAGCGGGTTTGGTGAAGTCGTCAACACAATCGTTTAGTCGAAAACGATTCGGCCCATCGAAAAATTATCGAGACCTTTTGCGACGCAATATTTTATATTGCCGCAGAAGGTTTTTTTCTTTTTGCGGCAGAGGAGATTTTTTAGATGAATTTATTTCCATTTGCCGATTACTGGTGGTTTTACGGCTTATTTTTATTGTTTGTTTTTACGATGCTCGCGCTCGATTTGGGCGTTTTCAACCGCAAGGCGCACGTTGTCACATTTAAAGAAGCGGCCGTCTGGTCAATCGTCTGGGTGGCGCTCGCTTTAATTTTCAATTTCATACTTTATCAATACGCGTCGGCCAAATTCGGCGCTGAGACGGGCTGGCAGACGGCGATGGAATTTCTGTCGGGCTATGTCGTCGAATATTCGCTATCGATTGATAATATATTCGTTTTCGTCCTCGTTTTCAGCTATTTCGCGATTCCCGAAAAATACAAGCACCGCGTTTTGTTTTACGGAATTTTAGGCGCGCTTATTTTTCGCGCAGTCTTTATCGCGCTCGGCTCGGCCTTGATGCAGTTTCACTTTGTAATCTACATTTTCGGCGCGTTTTTGATTGTCACGGGCATCAAGATGATGTTTTCCGGCAACGAAAAAATCGAGCCGGAAAAGAATTTTTTAATCCGCATTTTCACGCGCTTTATGCCGGCGACGAAAACGATTGAAGGCAGAGAGTTTTTTGTCCGCCAAAACGGAATCCGGTATGCGACGCCTTTGTTTATCGCGCTTTTGTTTTTAGAAGTGACCGATATTATTTTCGCCGTCGATTCGGTTCCCGCGATTTTCGCTTTGACGAGCGAGCCTCTGATTGTTTTTACGTCGAATATTTTCGCGATTCTCGGATTGCGCTCGATGTATTTTATGCTCTCGGGCGCAATCGATAAATTTTATCTTTTGAAATACGGTTTGTCGGTCGTACTGATTTTCGTCGGGCTCAAAATGGTCTGGCTCAACGATTTTTACGGCGGAAAATTTCCGATTTCATACAGTCTCGGCTTTATTTTGGGGACAATCGCGCTTTCAATTGCGGCGTCTCTGATTTTCGCCAAAAAATCTGCGCAATAACGGAAAATTCAAACAGGATGGACAGGATAGTCAGGATATTTGATGAAAACGGCAACGTTGCAATTCTCAATGAACATCCTGACTATCCTGTCCATCCTGTTAATTTTCTTTCGGGCGATGAAAGCCGTTAAGATTTTATTACTTACTTTTTCCCGTAAATTTGTATTTGCTTCGGATTTGTTCGAGACATTCGCTTTTTGGCGCAACGGCCGGATTGTCAAAAAAGTCGGCAATCATTTCGCGCAGACACGGCGGCGCGGAAAATCCCGGGCCGTGAGCGAGCCACGGAACTTCAAAGAAAAAACTGTTTTTAAGATTTTTTGCCGCCTGTCTGCCCCAATCCGGCGGCGTGTAAGCGTCGTATTCGCCCGCCAGAATCAACGCCGCAACATCGCTTTTGACCGGTTTGTTTTCAATCGCGTCGGCTTTCGAAACGTTCCAGATTGAACAAATTGCAGGCAGAGCCTGAACTTCGTAACCTTTCAAAAAAGAATATTTCGTCGATTGCAAAGCGATTTTTTTCGCGTTTTCAAACGGCATTTCTTCGCGACACCAAACCGAGTAACGCATTCCGAGTGAATAAAACGAAGGACTTAATTTATCGCCCGCGTAATTTTCGAGCGGCTTTAAATCGCCGTTTGAAACCGCATTTATCTGCATCGGCGCGGAAGCTATCAGCTCCGGTTCGCTTGAAAGCAGGTAGTCAATCGCCCATGTCACAATATCATTTCCGGTTAATTTAATTTTTAAAGTTTCACCGCTCCGGGAATCTTTCACATCAATTAAAATCGGCTCTGCGTTCGCTTTTTGGACAAATGCGTAAAATTCCTTTTCGAGATTCGGGAAGTTTTTCGCGCATTCCAAGTCGGCGCGGCAGCTGGAAAAAAGAAGTTTCAAAGTCCGCGCGATGCCGTCGACGCCAACTTCGTCGTAATTAATTTCGAGCGGCATTGTCGACTCCAACGCGAGGCTGCGAATCCCCTGCGGATAATCGCGCAAAACATTCAGCATCAGGCGCGCGCTGTAAGAAACGCCGTAAAGATTTATTTTTTCGAGCTTCAGCGTGCGGCGCAAATCTTCAATATCGGCCGCGCTTTCAAAACTGTTGTAAGCTTCCAAATCGACGCCGGATTTAATAATTCTCTCGCGGCAGGCCCGCACGGCATCGAGCTCGCGCCGCTTTGTATTCGCTTCATTCAAATTCTGCCTGACGCTCTCGATGTTGGCCGCGCTGACCTCGGGGCATTCGAGCGCGGGCTGCGCGTATTTTGTTCCGCGCTGTTCAAAAATAATCATGTCGCGATTTTTCAGCCACGGCGAAAAACGCCTCCCGTTTATCATTCTCAGGGAAGAAGCGCCCGGCCCGCCGAGAGTGCGCAAAATCGGGTCGGGCTGCGGTTTTGGATTGTCGCTTTTTAAAATAACGACGGGAAGTTTGATTGTCCGGCTGTTTTTTATCGTTCGATTTTCCCGCACTGTCAGATAACCGCATTCGACACGCTCGCCCTTCGGGACAGGAACGGCGCAGTCTGATTTTTCAAAACGCGGAACGGCTTCATTTGTCTGGGCGAAGCTGTAAAAGGAAGTAAACGCGGCAAAAATACAAAAGCAGAAAAAAATTCTGAAAAATTTCATAAAATCTCCGGCACACATTCGTTTGCAAACATTATAAAGACGTTTTTTGCGATAAATGTGTTACGCAGATTTTCAAGACAATGTTTTGAGAAGTTTTTTCCACTCTTCGAGCGTCAAGGTTTCGGCGCGTCGTTTCGCGTCGATGCCCGAAAGCCGGAGAATCGTTTCGGCGTCGAACGCTTTTTTATTCAAAATCTGAGATGCGTTTTTTAAATTATTCAAAATCGTCTTGCGCCGCTGCGCAAATCCGGCGCTGATGAGCTCACGAAACAAATTTTCATCTTCGATTTCGACCGTTTCTTTCGGCTTCAGACGCACGATTGAGCTCCAGATTTTCGGAGCGGGACGAAACGCGCCCGGCGGAACGTCGAACAGCTTTTCGGATTTCAGATAAGCCTCGACCAGAACGGTTAAAAAACCGCGCTCGCCGCTCATCGTTCGGGCGGTGATTCTTTCGACGACTTCGCGCTGAAACATCAAAATCATCTCAGAAAATGCGGCTCGCTGCTCGATTAATTTTTGCAGAATCGCGGTCGAAATATAATACGGCAGATTGGCGACGAGCTTTAGAGATTTGGAATTTGGAATTTGGAATTTGGAATTTTCTATTAATTGACCGAAATCGATTTTCAGCGCGTCTTGCTGAATCAATTCAAAGTTTTCGGCACTTTGGAATTTTTCCCGTAAAACCGGAATCAAATCTCTATCAAATTCAATCGCCAAAACACGAGCGCCGCTTTCAACTAATTTTTCGGTCAGCGCGCCGCGACCGGCGCCGATTTCGACGATGATTTCGTCTTTGTTTGGATTTAAGGCCGAAACGATTTTGTTAATGTAGTTCTGGTCTATGAGAAAATTTTGCCCGAAGGATTTTTTGGCAAAGACTGTTTTTCGGCTTTTTTCATCCCTCATCCTTCATTCCTCATCCCTTCTTCGGATATCCCGTAATCTCAAAATCTTCGCCGTAACGCTTGATTTCGACGTTATTTAAACGCATCGCGCTATCCAAATCTCGTGCGCCGAGTCCGCCGATGGCGACGGGCGCATCTCGCCCACCGATGACTATTGGAGCGACGAAAAACGTTATTTTATCAATCAACTTTGCGTTAAAAAAAGCTCCGGCGATTTCGGTTCCGCCTTCGACCAGAACGCTTTGAATTTCACGTCTTCCGAGCTCGTCCAGAATCGCAATCAGATTTCTGCCGCCTTCTTCAAGCTGTATTATTTCAACCGCTTTCGCCCGTAATGCTTCAGTTTTTGCGGCGTCCGAGCTTTTTGTAAAAATGATGGTCGGAATGTCTTTCGCGCTTCGTGCAATGCCTGAATCGGCGGACAAGCGGAGAGAATTATCCAGAATTACGCGGACGAGTTTTTTTCGACGTTTTTTCCCGCTTCTGTCCGTCAGGCTCGGGTTATCGACGACGGCCGTGTTCGCGCCGACCAGAATCGCGTCGTGCTCGTGGCGCAGCTCGTGGACTTTTTGAAAAGATTCTTTGCCGGAAAGCGTCGTCGAAACGCTCGAATGCAGGGAAATCCGCCCGTCGAGCGACATCGCCATTTTCAAATGCACAAACGGTCTTTTTGTCCTGTGCCAGTGAGCAAATTTTTCGTTCAGACGCGCCGCTTCTTCCGCCAAAACTCCGGTCGCGACTTCGATTCCGCTCGCTCTGAGCTGCGCAAAGCCTTTCCCCGAAACGAGCGGGTTCGGGTCTTCAATCGGCACGACAACGCGTTTAATCCCGGCATTTATGAGCGCTTCGGTACACGGCTTCGTTCGCCCCCGATGCGAATGAGGCTCAAGCGAAACATACGCCGTGCCGCCGACCGCCAATCTTCCCGCTTCTTCCAACGCGAGAACTTCGGCATGCGTGACATTTTCATAAATATAAGTTCCCTCGCCCGCAATCTCGCCGTTTGCGGCGACAATCACGCAGCCGACCAGCGGGCTCGGGCTGACCTGCCCGACGCCGATTGACGCAAGCTCTAAGGCGAGCCGCATCATTTTCGTATCAAATTCTGAAAATTCGTTTTTCAAATTAATTAAAAAGTCCGTTGACGTAGCTTTCCGGCTCGAAAACCATCAAATCGTCGACCTGTTCGCCGATGCCGACGTAGCGAATCGGGAGATTTAATTCCTTGGCGATGGCGACGGCGATGCCGCCTTTGGCCGTACCGTCGAGTTTTGTCAGAACTATTCCGGTGACGTCGGCGACGCGCATAAACTGGCGCGCCTGTTCGAGGCCGTTTTGGCCCGTCACCGCGTCAATCACTAAAAGCGTTTCATGCGGCGCGTCCTGGACTTCGCGTCCGGCGATGCGTTTCATTTTTTCGAGCTCGGCCATTAAATTCGATTTGTTGTGCAAGCGTCCGGCGGTATCGACGATTAAAACATCGGCGTTTCTCGCCTTCGCCGATTTCAGGGCGTCAAATAAAACCGCTGCCGGGTCGGTTCCCTGTTTTTGCTGGATAAGCGGAACTCCGGCGCGCTGCGACCAGATTTCGAGCTGCTCGGAAGCGGCGGCGCGAAATGTGTCGGCGGCGCAGATTAAAATGTCGTTTCCTTCGTTTTTTATCCGTTGCGCGAGCTTGCCGATGGTCGTCGTTTTGCCGACGCCGTTGACGCCGACAATCATCAAAACGTAAGGTTTAATGTCGGTTGAAACTTGCAGCTCGGAGGCGATGCCGCGTTCTTCCGAGTGATGCAGAATCGTTAAAAGCTCCTTTTTCATCGCGGCTTTGAGCGCGTTCAAATCATTGATTTCCTGGCGCGAAACGCCGCGCCGGATGGCGTCTAAAATCTGCATTGTCGTCGCCACGCCGATGTCGGTCGAAATCAGCATCTCTTCGAGCTCGTCCAAAAATGCCTCGTCAATCTGCTTGCGGTTTTCAAAAATCGTGTCGAGCTTATTGTTTATCGAATCGCGCGTTTTTTCGATTGCGTTATAAAATCGAGCGCCGATTGCGCGTTCCGCTTCTTCCTCCTGCTTTTTAAGTTCTTCGATTGACTTGTCGAGTCCTAAAACTGAAGTTGAAAATTTGTCTTCGTCCTTTTTCCTGCGCCAAAAAAATGCCATATATATAAAAAACCTACTTGTTTATAAAATCAAAAGAGAAATTATAAACGAGTAGGCTTAATCAAACAAAAGCGGAAATTTTTCAAACCTCTTCAAAAGCGAATTTTCGGTAAGGCGCGCTTCGATAAAATGAATTAAACGCCGAGACAAGCAAAATTATCCCGGGACAAATCGCAAAATACCAATCGAAAAATTCGCGTAAGCGGCGCAATAGCCGAAAAGCGAAAAAGATATGGCCGAGCAAAGGATAAAGAATTTTTTTTCCTGCCGGGCCAGATTTTGATAAAGCCGTAAATTTCTCGCTTTCAGCTTTTCATTCTCGCGTCCTTGTTCGCGCTAAAAATCTGTCTTCTTTAACATCATCTCTGGCGTTTTCGTTGAGTTTTAAAGTGTTTAGAAGTTTTTCGATAGCGCACTTTGCAGTCGTTTCCGCAAACAATTCCGACCGGAAATTCCTTGTAAAATACGCATTCGAGGCAAATCGATTTTGAACAGTTTCAACAAAACCCGATTGATTCATTTTCATTATGATTGAAACAATTCATCGTCTTTATCTACGAAACAAATTCATTTTCTCAGTGTTTTTGTAGAGCGCGTAGCCGAGGATGACGGCAAAAACGACTGAGAAATAATACGTAAACCAGCTTCCGACGGCGATGGCGGGCAGATTTCCCATTTTCGGCAAATCGAACGGCTTGAACATAGTGCTCAAAATAAACCCGATTGAAAATGAAAAAATTATCAGAAGCAAAGTCATTCCGAGGATTTTTACATAATCGAACCCGAGACGCCTGATGGTGTCAAGCCCGATTGTCGGATTAAGCGTCGCCGAGAACGAGCGCGTATAGGCGGCGACGGCGCACGCTGCCGGGTAATAAAACAGTCCCCATAAAATCGAGAGAAGTATCGGAATGACGAGAATTCCGGCCGTTTTTAAAAGCGCCGTGACAATCCGCTGCGGCGCAATATCATCGCCCGGAGCGCCGGCGACTGTTTTCATTTTGTCGACGTCGAGCTTGCTCCGCATATTTTCCAAATCGGCTTGTTTCGCCTTGTCATTATCGTCCGACCAGACGGGTTGTGCGTTTGTGTTGGCCGGATTTTTTTGCGCAAACTGCGGATTCTGCGTCTTTTCCATCTGCGTGAAAACCGCCGGATTTTCCTTTTCCATCGTGGTGTTTATCGTCTTCCACATATACCACGCGCCGCCCGCAATCAAGATGATGGTCAGACCGAAACAGACGATGTAAACGGCGATGTTCAGAAAAAACGGGTGAACCATATCGTCCCACAGCGAAAAATCGTCAAAGCTCGGCATAAAATTGCCGCCGATTTTGCCCTGCGAGAAATTTTCGACCGTGTTTGCCAGAACCGAAAACGTCATCATATTCGACAGCATAAAACAAATGATGACCGCGCCGAGCATCATAAAACTGCCTGAACCGGAAGCCTTCTGCCCGAGCGTGAAAAGCATAAACGCAAACGCGCCGAAGAATAAGCTCGCCTTGAATTTGAACGGGTAAGCTATCGCGCGCCCGAAATCGGCGATGCCGAAACCTTCGCGCATATCGTTTTGAAACTGGACGGATTCAACGGTATTTTTCTCGAGCTGCGTGATTAAAATACACATCGAGCCGCACATCGGGCAGATTTTTACGTTTCCGCCGTAGCCTTTCGGACAAGCTTTACAGAAAACGTTCGCGCAAGTTTCGCAGAAATAGTTCGCAGGAACGTCGCTGTGTACCAGACAGACGTTTGCGTTCGGCATCGGCGATTGTTCAAACTGCGGTTGATAAAAGGCCTGCGGCGGCGGTTGCGGATTGAAATTTTCGGTCGGCGGGATATTATCGTTGAGAGTAAAATTATTCGGCGGTGAAAAGCTGGTTTGATTGGCGGCGAAATTTTGCGTTGCGCCGACATTTTCGGCCGGCTGAAAAGGAGCTTCGGTTATCGCCGTATCCCCGTCCGAAATAGAAAATTGAATCTGCGGCATCGGCTGTCCCAAATCTTTCGCGTTGAAAAAACCGTAAAGCAAGGGAATTTTTCCCGCTTCGAGCCAGCGCAGATTTCCGCGCCGGACTTTATCGACAGCCAGTAGCGAGCCTTCGGCAATCCAGTTTACAAGGCCTTCAAAATTTGTTTCGTAAATTTCCCCGCCGACATCCACTTGCCATCTTTCGTTTGGGTTTATCATTTTTCGTAATAATCCTTTGAGTCGTTATTAGTTGAAAGTGGATAGTTCGTTCTTTTTACTATCCGCTTTCAACTATCAACTATTACTTTTCAAGCCACATTTTTAACGGGAGCAATTGCCGGTTTGTTTAATTTCAATTTCACCGTACCGATACCGATTTGACCGTCGTTGCAGGCCTCGACCAGCGCTTCGACGACTTTGCCGTCGTAACGAGTGCCGACAAAGCTTTTAATCCGGTCGAGCGCGTCCTGCAAAGTCATTCCTTTCGAATACGGCCGGTCAATCGTCATCGCGTCGAACGTGTCGGCGACCGAGACGATTTTAGCCTGGAGCGGAATTTCGTCGCCTTTCAAGCCCTGCGGGTAGCCCTGCCCGTTGACCATTTCGTGATGCATATACATTCCGGGCAAAAATTCCTTCATCGCCGGAATTTGCGACATAATCTTAAATCCCGCCTTCGGGTGAGTTTTCATAATCTCGTATTCTTCATTCGTCAGCGCGGCGGGTTTTTTCAAAATCGAATCGTCAATCGCGATTTTGCCGACATCGTGCAGAAGCGCGCTGATGCGCAGCGTTTCGAGCTCTTCTTCGTCCATTCCGAGACGCTGGCCGATGGCGACCGAAACGCGGCAGACGCGCTCCGAGTGGCCGCGCGTGTATCGGTCTTTGCCGTCAATCGCGGCGGCGAGCGCTTTGACCGTTCCGACAAAAAGCTCCCGATTTTCTTCGGCTGCCTTGGCGAGACTGGCGATATGGTCTTCCAATTTGTCGCTCATCATATTGAAAGTTTCGCCCAGAGTTCCGATTTCCGTGATGTTTTTTGTTTCGACACGCATCGAAAGGTCGCCCGAAGCAATCTTTTTGGCGGCTGTCACGAGTTTTAAAAGCGGCGACGTCAGTTGCCGCGCGAGCACGCTTCCGACGACCATTGCAAAAAGCGCGAACGCAAGACTTATGAGCCACGTCTGGCGACGCATATCGCCGACCGAAGCGAGCGCTTTGTTTTCGTCCTGCATCGCAATTACTCCGAGATTTAATTGATTGTTGATGCTCGCCGTCGAATAAGCGCCAATCATCTCGTGTTTTTCGCCTTTATAGTCGGCCGTAAAAGGCACGAGCGCCGATTGAATCTGGCGGTTCGCTTCCTGCCATTCCTGAACGATTTTGAGATAGCTGAGAGGCTTCTGACTCGCGGCAATTTCCGCGTCGGGATAAGCGACGGCGCGCCCTTCGTCGTCAACGACAAACACAATCGGAAGGCCTTCCTTCCAGAGTTGCTCCTCGCCGATTCCTTTGGTTTCGCCCATAATCAGCGAAACTTCGCGCAGCGAAACAATGCCGATGACGGCGGCCGAAATGTTTTGATTGATAACGACAGGCGATGCGAAAGTCAAGACAATTTCGCCGCTCGAATTTATTTTTTGCGGTTTGCCGACGACGGTTTTTTTCTTGTCCAGCTGCGGCAAAAGGTTGGTCGAGACGCTGTCGACTTCATCTTTCCGAATCGTTTCTGCCCGAAAAACTGATAAGGATTCGCCCTGCGTCGGTTTGACGTAAAGCGCCAGCAGATTCGGATTTTCCTTTAACGTCGTGCTCAGTTTTGATTCGGTTAAAGGCGATGACAAAACTGCCAAATCGTTTGAAAGCTCGAGCGCTTTGGCATAGCTTTCGACCAAATCGCCGTAACGCTGGCCGAACATTTCAATCTGGCTGGCTTTTTCCTGAACGAGCTGCGTCTGGTATCGATTTTCGACGGCGCGGAGTTCCCTGCCGCTTCTGTCGGATAAAAACCAGCCCGTCAACACAACCGGAAAGAGCCCGACCAGCAAAAGCGTAATCACGACAAAGTATATTAAACCGATTTTCTTTGAATTTTGAGGCATTCAGAGTTTTGGAGACGAAGAACATCGTCAAACTAATTTTAGAATAAATCAAAGCAAAAGGTCAACAACTTTTAACGAAGTAAATTTGCCTTTAACCGCAAAAGACATGGAGAGGGCTGAGAAATTATAAAAAATCTCAACCCTTTCTATATCCAATGTAGTTATAAAATTATTTTCTTTTTACGATAACCAGAGTTATATCATCATTTGCGGGCGCGGTTTGGGTAAAGGCGGAAAGCGCTGATTCAACTTTATCGCGCATTCCGGCGGCGGAGGCTTTGATGTTTTTGCTGATGACGTGTGTCAGGCGCTCCATTCCGAACTCGTCGCCGTTGAGATTGTTTGCCTCGGAAACGCCGTCCGAATAAATAACCAGCGAATCGCCCGAATTTAGCTGGACTGTGCCGAGTTCATATTCGGCGGCGGGCATGATTCCGAGCGGAAAACCGCCCGATTCCAATTGCTCGACGCGTCCGTCGGCGCGTCCCATTATCGGCGGATTATGTCCGGCATTGATGTAGCTTAAAATGCCCGTCTCCGGGTCGAGTTCAGCGATAAACAGTGTCACGAAACGATTTGTCGGCGTATTACTGGCGAGATATTGATTGACCGACCTGACCATTTGATATAACGAAGTGCGCGCCGTCACCTGCGCGTGAATCGCGGCGTGAAGGCTCGACATCAAAAGCGCCGCGGCCGTTCCCTTGCCGGAAACGTCGCCCAGCGCAATCATCATTTTATTGTCCTGCAGCGAGATAAAATCGTAATAATCGCCGCCGATTTCGTAACAGGAAAACGAAATTCCCTGAAATTCGTAATCGTCCATGACGGGCGGCGCGGACGGCTGAAACGTCTGCTGAATTTCGGTCGCAAGCTCCAGCTCACGCTCCATTCTTTCGCGCTCGAAGCGTTCATCGAGCAGTTTCGCGTTTTCGACCCGAATCGAAGCGACCGACGCCAAAGTCGTCAAAATATTCAAATGTTCTTCGCTAAAAGTCGCTTCGGTCGTCGGCGAATCAGCGTAAATAATGCCAAAAACCTCCTTTTCGCTGACGCTTAGAGGAACAGCCAGAACCGAGCGAATTCCGAGCAGCGCCATCGTCTGGCTGGCGTAGCGCGGGTCGTGCTGGGCGTCGGCGGTCAAAACGGATTTGCCGTTTTTCATCACTTCTTCCATCACGTTGCTGCTGATTCGGACTTCCTCGATGCGCTCCTCCTTGCCGCGCTGGCGGGCGACGAGAATTTTCATTCCGCCTTCCAAATTTTCGTCGCGGAGCATAATCACGCAGCGCTCGGCCGGAACGGCTTCAAAAACCAGGGACGCGACTTGATTTAAGGTTTCGTCCAAACCGCTCGATGAAAGCAAAGCGACGCCGACCTTGCTGATTAAGCGAAGCAATTCGGTTCTCGAAGAAAACTGCGATTCGAGAATTTCCGACGTCGGATTTTTTCTCTGCGAAAGCGCAATCGTCATCGACGGGTCGAGCGTCTGCGTGCTGTCCGTAATCAAAGTCGCGTTTGTCACCGGCTTTAATCTTTCGTCTTCGAAAACGATTACCGTTTCGCCGATTTGAATTTCGCCGCCCGAAATAAGCGGAATCGGCATCGAAACCATCGAGCCGTTGTAACGCGTGCCGTTGGCCGAGCCCAAATCCTGCAGCCAGTATGCATCGCCTTCCTGCCGGACTTCGGCGTGCAGACGCGAGGCAAACGCGTCGGGAATACAGACGTCGCTTCGAGCCGAACGCCCGATAGTCGTTCGAAGACGCGAAAGCGGAAACGTTTCGGGCTGGCGGTCAGAATTTTTAACGATTAGGTGCGGCATATAAATTCTATTCCAATTCCTTTCTGATAACTTGTTTCTGGCCGTATATAACCACGGTTCCCGCAACAAAATCGTGCAAGGCGCGTCCTTTTTGGCTCAGCACCGAAAGGAAAAACCCGAGACCGAGCGTTAAAACGGTCAAAGGATATCCGATTAAATGCCGCAGGCAGAGACGGCCCAGAGTCGGCGAGCTTCCGTCTTTTTTGACGACCCTGAGGCCCGTCAGCATCTTGCCGATGCTCTGCCCGACCAGCAGCGGCAGAAAAACAAAATTGGTCAACGCCAGCAGAATCATAATCAGCCAACCCGAATTTGCGACCTGGCTGTGAAGCAGTTTGTTCGGTTCGATTTCCATCAAGCGGCCGATGATAAGACTCAAAACCGGCGCGGCGACCAAGATGATGTAATCAATCAAAATCGCTCCGCAGCGCAGCAAAAACGGCGCTTTTAAGGTTTCGGCGTCAAAATTTACGATGACTGTTTCCGGTTTTATACTTCTGGCGGGAAGTGTTCTTTCTACGCGAGCACTCATAAAATAACAAAAAATTTCTCCGAATTTCTAACCGATGACAAAATGCATCGTCGTGTCTCCAACTTTTAATTTATCACCGTCTGCCAAAACGTGCGGCTGGTGCGGCAGAAGACGAATCGTATCGCTGACCACCGGAAGCAGAATCGTCCCGTTTGAAGAGCCTAAATCCTCGACCATAAACTGGCCGCCTTCACGCCAGATTCTGGCATGACGGCGCGAGATTTTTGTCTGCGGGTCAAATTTCGATAAATCAATTTCCGGAAAAATATTTGACATCGGGTCACGCCGGCCAACCAGATTTTCGTCTTTTTCCAGATTAAAAGACGGAGAATCAAGCTCGTTTGTTCCGACAATCATCAATTTTGCCGTCAAACTTGCACCGGAATAATTACCGATGTGAACGCCCTGCTGGGCAATCGGCTGTTTCGCGCCGCAAAACGCGCAGAACATATCGGTCGCGACGATTTTCTGACCGCAAAAACCGCAGAAAACGGGCTGTTCGGAAAGCGCGACCGACGCCGGAATTTCCTTGACGCCGAAAGTTACCTGTCTTGACTTCAAGTTATCCAGATGCTCCTGCAAAGCCTGCCGCATATCGCCGGCCGTCGAAAAGCGCTTGTCCGAATTATATTCGACCGAACGCATCAGGATTCGCTCAATCTGGTCGGAAAGCTGCGGATTTATCTGGCGCGGGCGCGGATTTTTCTGAAAATCGAAAATAAGGAGCGGATTGCTCTGCGGGTCGGCGCCGGTCAAAAGATGAAACATCGTCGAACCAAGCGAATAAATATCCGACCGCGCGTCGACGTTTCCGCTGAAAAGCTCGGGCGGCGCGTAGCCCATTGTGCCGACCGCCGTCACGCCTTTTTCCTCTTTGTTAATCCAGCGCGCGATGCCGAAATCTATCAGCATTATGCGTCCCGAATTTCCGTCAATCATAATATTTGCCGGCTTCAAGTCGCGATAGACAATCGGCGGCTGGTGATTGTGCAGATAATCCAAAACGTCGGCAATCTGAATCGCCCATTCGGTGATGGTTTTTTCGTCAATCTTGCCTTCCGGCGCCGAGCGCAGACGCGACGCCAAATCGCCGCCGGAGATGTATTTCATGACGAGATAAAATCTGGCTTCCTGCTCGTCGTAAAAATAATCGAAAATCGTCGGAATCGCCGGATGTTCGAGCGACGTCAGCAGCATCGATTCGCGCTTAAAATCGGCAACCGCCTTTTCCTGCTGCGTTTCCTCGATGTAGGACTGCACCATTTCCTTGACCGCGCGCAAAACGCCGCCGAGATTTTTGTCGCTCGCCAGATAAACCGCGCCCATTCCGCCGCCGCCGATTTTTCGCACGATTTCATAACGATTGTTCAAAATCGTACCTTCGTCGAGCGGTTTTAATTTCGAGCCGCTTTTGCCGTCCGTGTCGTTTCCCGTAAAATTCGGCGTCGTGTAAGAGCGTCCTTCTTTTTGTTCGGGCGCGTTTTCGGCTTGTTCGGTCGCTTGCTCAGCCGAAGAATCGGGTTGGCTCTCGGCCGGCCTTACGTCGAGGCGCTCTTTAATTTCTTCTTTTTGAACAATTTGAACCGAATCAAAGACCGATTCGCGGCGCGGCGCGGGCGCTAACTCATCTTCGGGTTTGGAAATCGATTCTTCGGAAAAGCTTTCCGGCTGACTTTCCGCTTCCGGTTCGGGAACAAATTCATTTTTCGGAGAACTTCCGGATTCATAGAGAAACGTAGAAGCTTCGCTCGCGTCCGGCTCGACGGCTGCGGGAATTTCCGGCGAAACGCCGATTTCTTCAGCCGGAGCGCTTTCGTTTTTGTCAGGCGAATCGTTTTCAAACTCCGAAAATGATTGGTTAGGCTGCGCCGGTATTTCTTCTGCCGCCGAATCGTTACCTTCCATTTTGATTTCTTCCGAATGAACAACTTGATTTTCACGCTCTTCACTTTCGGGGCGGCTTTCCAATGATTCCGACGTCGAAATTTCTTCGGATGATTCCGGTTTCAGAGTTTCTTCAAAAAATTCCGACTTCGGCGGTTCCTCAAGCGGTTTTAGAATCTCGATGTTTTCCGGCAAAGGAACTTGCGGAGTTTCTTCGCTTTCTCTGAGAAAAGCGGGCCTTGACATCTCATCGCTGTTTTCGGTCGGTGGTTGAGTTGAAGCGGCGCTTTCGCCGGCGGACGCGCTGTGCGCTAAATTTTCGCTTTCAAAAACTTCGGCCGGGATTTCGACCGACTCGGTTTTTAAATAATGTTCATCTTCCGCCGTTCCGGAGAAATCGTCGGTTTGCTGGTAGGAATTCTCACCGTTTTGAGCCGTCCGGGCATTTTCTTCGGAATTTTGATTTTCCGTTGACTCGGAAATGGTCGGTTGATTGACGGCGATGGTTTTATCAAACGACATATCTTGGCTCCCGCCAATCGAAATCGGCTGCAAAGAAATGCCGCAATACGGGCAAAAAATATCATTTTCGGCGACCTTTTCGCCGCACTGGTGACAATAAGCCATGTTTTTCTAATATTTCCCGGTTTTTAAATTTCTAACTAATTACTAATATAAAATCGCAAAAATGTTTTCCCGACGATAATCTCGTCGCCGTCGTTTAAGATATGCGCGTTTCCCGGAATCAACCGGCGGCCGCGATTGACGAACGTTCCGTTTGTCGAGCCCAAATCTTCGATGACGTATCTGCCGTTTTCGCGGCGGATGCGCGCGTGGCGGCGCGAAACTTTCGCTTCCGGGTCGTGCGCGTCCAAATCGACGTCCGGGAAAATTCCGTTATCGGCGTCCCAGCGACCGATAGTCGATTCTTCCGAAGAAAGCGCGAATTCGGTTCCGACCGATTCGCCGCGCTCGATAATTAATGTCGCGTGAACGCCGTTTGTTTTCAGATTTTCCTTGCTGACGCTCTTTTCTTCGGGTTTGATTTCTTCGACGATTGCCGGAATACCGACCGATGTTACATTTGAGCTTTGAAAAATCGGCGTCTCGGGAACAGAAGTCTGAAAATCCGGCATTTCCATCCGCTGAACACGGTCGACAAACGAATTCAGCTCAGTTCCGCACTCGTCACAAAACTGTGAACCGTCAAGATTTTCCGTTCCGCACCTCTGGCACTTTATCATTTTTAATTTACTTTTATGAATTTAGCGATTTTGTATTATAAAACAAAGCTATTTTAACCTGTAATCTTTTTTTCGTAAATCGTATAGCTAACGACAATAAGTTTCAAGTTTCAAGTTTCAGGTTTCAAATGATTTTACCCGAAACCTAAAACTCGAAACTTGAAACCAATTTCGCTTTTTTGAAACTCTTTCGAATTTTTTCTCGTAAAGAAATTCTGACGCAGCCAGACAATTTGTTTTGCGCTAATTCTATTAAGAGTTTAATATCACTCCATTACTTCGAGGAAAATAATAAATGGAAACCAGTTCTACAAATGCACCGGAACTTTCTGAGAGTTCCGTCAGTTCGAGCAAAAAGAAAGGAATAAGCCGAAAAGGAAAAATAATCATCGGGTCGACCATCGGCGTTCTGTTGCTCATTATAATCTTGGTCAGCGTTTTAGCTTCACGCAAGGACACGCCGGAAGTAACCGTCGTCAAGGTCGAGAAAAAACGCGAGCTGCGCTCGACCGTGACGGCTTCGGGAGAAATTCGCCCGGTTCAGTTTATCAATCTGACGAGCGAAGTTCAGGGACGAATCGAAGAAATTTACGTTAACGAAGGCGACCGCGTGACCAAAGGTCAGCAACTCGTTCGTCTCGACCCGACGCAGCTTCAATCGAGCTCGGATGCCGCGCTCGCTTCGTATCAGGCATCGCAGAACGAAGTTCAGAGCAGCCGCTCGCAGGTGACGGCCGCGCAAAATCAGCTTTCGCAGGCGCAGCAGGGTTTGATTGCGACGCAGGCGCAGGTCGATACATCGATTCAGCAGGTTAATTCGGCAAAACAAAATGTTGTCGCCGCCGAGACGGATGTTGACCGCGCTCAGGTCGATTTGAACACGGCAAACCGCGAATTAAAACGCACGACCGACCTTTTGGAAGCGGGCGTCGCCTCGCGGCTCGAATACGACAACGCGAAAGACAAAGTCGAGCAGGCGCAGGTCGCGCTCAGAAATGCGCAGGCGCGGCTTAAAGTTCAGCAAAGCTCCGTTTTGGTAGCGGAAAAACAGGTCAATGAGCAGCGCGCGCGGCTTAATCAGCAGCAGGTCACGATTCGCGATGCGCGGCGCGCCGTCGATACGGCAAATATCGGCGTCGATGCCAGCCAAAATCGCGCGAACCAGCAAATGGCGCTTTTAAGCGGCTCAAAAACTCTGCGCGATAAAACTCTCCAGCTTGCGCCGATTAACGGCGTCGTCGCCGACATTCCTTCAAAAGTCGGAACGTTTGCCGTCGCCAATCTTTCTTCGACGCCGCTTTTGACCATCGCCGATATGTCGACGATTAACGTCGAGGTCAAGGTCGACGAAACCGAAATCGACAAAGTCGCCGTCGGCCAGGCCGTAAAAATAAAGGTCGACGCTTTCGGCGAAAAAGAAATTGTCGGCGAAGTGACGCAGAAAACGCCGCTCGCGGTCGGAAAATCGCAGACGACCGGCGGACTGTCAACGCAGATTAACGTGCAGGAAGCCAAAGAATTTCGCGTCGTGATTGAAATCAAGGACGCGCCGGACGCAATCCGCGAAGGGCTGCGTCCCGGGATGAGCGCGACGGCCGTTATCACGACCAAAACCGTCAACGACGTTTACACCGTTCCGCTTCAGGCCGTCATCGAGAAAAAATCCGAAGGCTCGCCTTCGCCGACGATTCAGGGCGACGTTCAGCAGCCATCGGACAAACCGAAAACAATCAAAGGCGTCTACGTTCTGGAAGGAAACAAAACGAAATTTATCGAAGTCGAAACGGGAATCACGGGCGAATCCGACATTCAAATCGTCAGCGGTTTATCCGACGGTCAGGAAGTCATCACCGGCCCGAGCCGCGTTTTGAACACTTTGAAAGAAGGCGCAATCGTCAAAAAACAGGAGAAGAAAGAAGGAGAAGCAACTCCGAAATCTTAAACCTCGATGAAAAACGAAGAGCAGATGTATCGATTTATGGACGACGAAAATCAGCCGGTCGAATCAAACTTTAAATCAGCGAGCCAGCCGAGCGATGCGCTGATTTCGATGCGCAGTATCTGGAAAACGTACCAGATGGGCGTCGAGGAGCTTCACGCTTTGCGCGACGTTTCATTTGACGTTAAAAAAGGCGAATATCTCGCCATCATCGGGCCTTCGGGTTCGGGAAAGTCGACTTTGATGAACTTAATCGGCTGTCTCGACACGCCGAGCAAAGGCGATTACTGGATTAACGGAAATCTCGTTTCCGATATGACCGACGACGAGCTGGCGCGAATACGCAACAAGGAAATCGGATTTGTTTTCCAGACATTTAATTTGCTCGCCAGAGCGACGGCGCTTCACAACGTCGAGCTTCCCCTGATTTACGCCGGAATCGGTTCGAGCGAGCGTCACGAAAAAGCGCAGGCGGCGCTCGCTTCGGTCGAGCTCGGCGACCGCGTCACGCATCGCCCGAACGAGCTTTCCGGCGGTCAGCGCCAGCGCGTCGCCATTGCCCGCGCGCTCGTCAATCACCCGTCGATTCTGCTGGCCGACGAACCGACCGGCGCGCTCGATTCGAAAACGAGCATTGAAATTATGACCTTGTTTGAGCGCCTGCACGCCGAGGGAAACACAATTATCGTCGTTACGCACGAGCACGAAGTCGCCGAGCGAGCGCATCGCATCATTACGATTCGCGACGGGCGCATCGAGCAAGACGAAAAAATAAAATGATTGAAAATCTGCCCGGCTACATTTCAATTACATTTATTTTAACGACTTTCCTCACCATCGGTTTTCTTTTCTACGCGATTCGCCAGACGGCATTTGACACGACAGCCGCCAAAGTCGTGATTTTTCTGATAAATTTCTGGATTTTCTTTCAGGGCATTTTCGCGCTCGGCGGTTTTTATCAAAACACCCAAAGCGCGCCGCCGCGCCTGCCCGTCTTCGGCGTTCTGCCCGCGATTCTGCTGATAGTCGCGCTTTTCGTTTTCGCCCGCAAAAGCTTTATAGAAGCGCTTCCGCTCAAAATTCTGACGCTTCTGAGCATTATCAGAATTCCCGTCGAAATCATTTTGCATTGGCTTTATCAAAACAAAGCGATTCCGCAGATTATGACCTACGAGGGCTGGAATTTCGATATTTTGTCGGGCATCAGCGCGCCGATTATTTTCTGGCTCGCCTTTCGCGGCCGCAATACAAACCGCAGGCTTTTAATCGTCTGGAACATCGCGGCGCTTATCTTACTCGTAAATATCGTTTCAATTGCGATTATCTCGCTCGATTCGCCGTTTAACCGCGTCGCGCCCGACCAGCAAAACCGCGCCGTTCTTTACTTCCCTTTTATATGGCTTCCGGCGATTATCGTCCCGATTGTCTTATTCAGTCATCTCGCCAGTTTATGGAAACTCTTTAAAAGCGATAGTTGATAGTTGAAAACGGATAGTAAAAGAGTGATGTTTTCACCTTTCGCTATCAATTATCAGTTATCAACTATCGCTTTTTCCTTTATAGTAAAAGTATGTCTAATTGGGCCTGGCTTATTTTGCTTGTTATCGCGCTGACAGTTCTCGGGCTGGCGGCGCTCGGATTAATTACGAAACATTTTTACTGGGGCTCGCGCGGAACGCCGCCGCTTTCAAGCGAGCAGCGCAGACTTCAGAGAGAAGAGCAGGAGAGGGGCAATTTAAGAAACGCGGAAAAACCGGATAAATAATTCGGTCATTTGTATCTTTTAATCGCGCGGCGTTTGCTTCGAAGCTCGATTAACCACATTTCAAGCTCAATTTTCACGCTTCTCCTTTCATCCGTAAATTTCGGCTGGCGCGTAAAGCAAAAACTGCACAAAGCGGTTCTATGCTCTTTGTCGCCGACCAGAAAAATTCCGCAGCTTTTACAGAAATCAATAGGCATATCTACATCACCTTATCGTTTCGAGTACATCAAAAGTCAGGGCATCGATTATTCAAAATATTTTTATGTTTTGGAGAGAACTTTTGAAATTGAAAGCTAATTCAAGACATTTTTACTCTTATTTGAGTTTTAAGTCAAGAAAATTTTGATTTCGGCCTCGTCAATTTGAAACAAAACGAGCGAGGATTTAACTTCGCCCGAAAGAATATTTTGAGGCCGGATTTTATTAAGCGACTATTTTGTGGATTAAGAGAATTAAGAAATAGGCAACGGCCGCGATGATGGCCGCGCCGGGAATCGTTAAAATCCAGGCCCAGACGATTCGGCCGGCGACGCCCCATTTTACGGCCGATAACCGCTTGGTCGAGCCGACGCCGACGATTGCGCCGGTTATGGTGTGTGTCGTTGAGACGGGAATGCCGAAAATTGTGGCGAAGCCGAGCGTCAGAGCACCGGCAGTTTCGGCGCAGAAACCGCCGACGGGCTGCAATTTAGCAATTTTAGACCCCATCGTCTTAACGATTCGCCAGCCGCCCGTGAGAGTTCCCAGCCCGATTGCAAGATTTGCTGAAATTTCAACCCAGAGCGGGATGTCAGGCAATTTTCCGTCCGCGCCGGCGTGCATAAAGCCGCCCGCGACTAAAACGGCCGTGATAATTCCCATCGTTTTCTGCGCGTCGTTTCCGCCGTGTCCGAGCGAATAAGCGGCGGCGGAAAAAAGCTGTCCGACGCGAAATCCTTTATCGACCTTGTTGACGTTTACATTTCTGAAAATCCAGAAAACCGCCAGCATCAAGAGAAATCCGAGCACCATTCCTATCAAAGGCGCGAGGATGATAAACGTTAGCGTCAGATACCAGCCTTTCGCTATAATCACGCTGAAATTGCCCGATGCCGCAATGGCCGCCCCCGCATAGCCACCGATTAGAGCGTGCGAGCTCGATGTCGGAAGACCGAGATACCACGTCAGAATATTCCAGATGATAACGCCGAAAAGCCCTGCGAGCAGTACGTAAAGATGAAATTCATTTGGAATCGGTCTTAAATCAACCAGCCCGCCGCCAATCATCTTGGCAACGCCGGTTCCGAAAACGGCAAACGCGATAAAATTGAAAAAAGCCGCCCAGATAACCGCCACGCCCGGCGACAAAACGCGCGTCGAAACGACCGTCGCAATCGAGTTGGCCGCATCGTGCATGCCGTTCGTGTAGTCGAATACGAGCGCGACGACGATGATGAATATTACCAGCACGGATCCAATTTCCATAAATTTAGCTGTGTTTTAAGATGACGCCTTCGATAATATTGGCAACGCTTTCGCAGCGGTCGGTCGCATTTTCCAGAATTTCGTAAAGCTCTTTCAGACGGATTATCTGCAACGGATTGGTCGTATTATGAAAAAGGTCGCCGATGGCGCGAAAATAAACGTCGTCGGCCTCGTTTTCAAGCCGATGAATCTCGACAATGTGCTGATTTATATCGTGCGGATTGTTGAGCATCGAGACAGCCGAGTGAATCTCAATCGCCAAACTTTGGATAACTTTGGCGAGATGACGGGCATTGTCGCTTATTTCCTGAATGTCGTACATCAAAATCGCGCGCGCGCCCGCGTCGATGTAATCGCAAACGTCGTCGAGCGCAACTGAAAGCGTAAAAATGTCTTCGCGGTCGAAAGGCGTGATAAATGATTTGCTCAGTTTGGTCGAAACTTTGTGCATCAAATCGTCGCAGCCGTGTTCGGCGTCCTTGATGCGTTTTGACATCACCTCAAAATTTGCCGGACTTCCCTGCAGCATCTCGACCAGCATGTCGGCCGCTTCTTGAATTTTTCCGGTCATTTGCGAAAAGAATGTAAAATACTCGTCTTCACGCGGCAATAAACTAAAAGCCATAGAATCTCCGTAAGTAAAATTTTATTCAGGATTTCAATATATCCAAAGAAATCCGCCTTGTCTAATTTGAAAAATTTATTTGACAATTTTCAATTTCGGCTCAATTTTCTTTGTTACGATTGATTATACAATTTATCTTCGAATGCATATTTTTTTTGTTAATTTAATTAACATTTTCGTAACATTATTTTATTTGAAATTATAATCTCGTATTTTCGGCAAACTTTATTTGCCGCACTTTTCATCTTAAAGCCGCATTTCAGTTCTTTTTATTGCGTATCCGGTATTTTTTAAATAGACTTAAATAAATTTGAGGAAGAACAGGGAGAAAAGATGAAAAAATTTAATTTGAGCACGAGCTTAACGTCGATTGCTTTGGTTTGGGCGATGCTTTTGATGCCTCTGGCGGCGATGGCGCAGACAAACGTAAAAGCTCCGAAGAATAAATACAAGGTTCAGGACGACATAAAAATCGGACGTGAAGCTTCCGCCGAAGTCGAAAAACAATTTCCGATTTTGAACAATGAGACCGAAGCCACGCGCTACGTCGAATCGGTCGGACGCAAGCTTGTCGCGGCGATTCCGGCGCAGTATCAGCATCCCGAATTTCAATTTTCATTCAAGATTGTAAACGCGCGCGATATCAACGCTTTCGCGCTTCCCGGCGGGCCGATGTACGTCAATCGCGGAATGATTGACGCAGCCACCAACGAAGGCGAAATGGCCGGCGTGATGGCGCACGAAATCAGCCACGTCGCGCTCCGCCACGGAACGGCGCAGGCGACGCAGCAAAGCAATCCGCTCAATCAAATTTTAGGCATCGGCGCGATTTTAGGCGGCGCAATTTTAGGCGGGCAGACAGGCGCGGCAATCGGACAAACGATTTATAGCGGTTTACTGGTTTATCCGTATAGCCGCGATTATGAAACGCAGGCCGACACGCTCGGCGCGCAAATTATGGCCAATGCCGGCTACGACCCGACCGATTTGGCAAATATGTTCAAAACCATCGAAAAAGAAAGCGGCGGCAGTAACGGCCCTGACTGGTTGAGCACTCACCCGAACCCGGCCAATCGCTACGAAAACATCTCACGCGAACGACAGCTTCTCCGCATCTCCTCAAATCCGATTAGAAACACGGCCCAGTTTGAACGCACGCAGGCGCGTCTGAGACAGCTTCCGCGCGCGCAGACGATGGCGGAAATCGAGAAAAACGCAAAAACCAATCAACAGGGACAGACACAAACGCCGACCGCTAACGGCAAATACGAAAGCCGCGTCGAAATTCCCTCGACCAGAACGAGAGCTTATTCGGGCGGCAACTGGGTTCGGATGAACATACCGGGTAACTGGCAGGAATTTCCCGCCGAATCCGAAGTCTGGTTTGCGCCGCAGGGCGCATACGGCGACAGAGGAATCACGCACGGCGCGCTGATGGGCATTTATCGAGGCAACAGCAACGACCTTTCGCAGGCGACCCAGGATTATGTCGACGGCATTTTGCAGTCGAACGATTATCTGCGAAAACGCAGTAATTATTCGCAGACGACCGTCGGAAATCGTCAGGGTTACGGAATAGCGCTCTCGGGCCGCTCGCCGATTACGGGCCGAAACGAAATCGCAACCGTTTACACGACGATGCTCAGCAACGGCGATTTATTCTATATCGTCACCGTTTCGCCGGAAAACGAAGCGACGAGCTATAACAACGCTTTTCGTAATATGATTCGCTCGATTCGCCTGAGCGATTGAGTAAAGAAATTTAGCCGCGAATTGCACGAATTAAAAGAAATTATTATTCGTGTAATTCGCGGCTAAATTTCTTACGAATTCTCTCCAGTTAATTTTTTACAAAAATCCTTCGATAAATCTCCAGACCTTTTTCTTCGACCGCCTGCTCGCGCTCGGTTTTTACCGGAAAAGGATTTTCCGAAATTTCAATCTCGCGTAAATTATCGTTTTCCCTGAATAAATCAAACATTTCTTCCGCCAGAAAATCGACGTCCGTTTGAATAAATATTTTGCCTTCGCGACTTAAATACCTGACGACGGTTTCAATTAATTCATCATTCACCATCCGGCGTTTGGCGTGTTTTTTTTTATACCACGGGTCGGGAAATTGTATCGTGACCGTTTGCAGCAGATTTTCCGGCAAGTTTTCGAGAAGGCGGTCGAGCGCCATCATCGCGTTGCAAAATTCGTATTGGAGATTTTTTAAGTTTTTCTCGCGCGCGATGCGGTTTGCCTCTTCGACGAGCGGCTCGCGGATTTCGACGCCGAGAAAATTACGATTTTTTTCAAGCTCCGCCGTTTTCAGTAAAAAACGCCCGCGCGCCGAGCCGATATCGAGATGCAGAGGCAATTCGGGACGCGTGAAAATTCGTTCCAATTCAACCGGTTGCGGCGTAAAACGAAAATACGGCGCGAGCGGATTGACGTGCTGATGGACTCGGACGCGCGGCATTTATAAAATTCCAAAAATCAAAAGCGCGCTCGAACCACACAAAAGGATAAAAACGCCGAGCGCCGCGAAACCTGAAATTTTTGCCGCCTCGCTCGACACGCGCGGGTCGGTGTATAAATCCTTCGGAATCTGCAAAAACCCGTAGACCACACCGACCAGTAAACCGCCGAGATGTGCGTAATTATCGACTTCTTTGTTTAGCAGTAGGCCATAAAAAGCGATAAATCCGATATTAAATATCATGCTTTTGAGAAAAGAATTTGAAAGGATTTTTCTTCGCAAAAAACCGTAAACCGCGAGATAGCCGAGAAAGCCCAAGATTCCGCCGGACGCGCCGACAGAAAGACCGTCGGGCAAAAAAATGTAGCTCAAAACATTGCCGCCGATGGCCGAAAGCAGAAAAATTATCGGCAGATGCGCCCGGTTTGAAAGCGTTTCGATAATTTTTCCGAGCACATAAAGCGCATAGCAGTTAAAAGCCAGATGAATCAAACCGGCGTGCAAAACCGCGCCCGTCAGGATTCGCCAATATTGCCCTTCGGCAAAAAACGGTTTGACAAATCCGGCGCGCAAAGCGGATTCGTAGCCGCCGAGAAAAAGCGAGTTTCGCCCGTCAACCGCAAACTGGCAAAGCGACACGCCGATTAAAAACGCAATCAAAATAAATGAATAAACCGGAATTGAATTCGCCAACGGCCGAAGCTGCGGCCTACTTTCCGAAGCGGTTACGTTTTGCTGTTCGTTTGGATAATCAAAAGCCATATAATTTTAGATTAGCGAGTTCGGATTTTGGATTACCCGAAAATCACATCCAAAAATTTGAAATTGAATTACATCGCGATGCCGCCGTCGGCCTGAATCACTTGCCCGGTGATGTAGTGCGCCGAATCCGACAACATAAAACAGGCGATTTCGGCGACTTCGGTTACGTTTCCGAGACGTTTCAGCGGAATGTTCTGCAGAATTTTTTCTTTGAATTCCTGATTCATCCCGCTCGCCATCTCGGTTTCGATTAAGCCGAGCGCGAGCGCGTTGACGGTAATCCGGCGGCTCGCGACTTCTTTTGCAAGCGCTTTCGTCAGCCCAATCATTCCTGCCTTTGACGCCGAATAATTGGTCTGCCCGAACATTCCGACGACGCCGCTGATTGAAGAAATATTCAAAATCGAGCCGCCCGCGTCGTTTTTCATCATCGGGCGCAGAACGGCTTTCGAAAAATTCCACGCGCCCTTCAGATTCGTATCAATCACCGCGTCCCAATCTTCTTCCTTCATCCGAAGCATCAACTGGTCGCGCGCGATTCCGGCGTTGTTGATTAAAAAATCGACCGTCCCGAACTCATTCGTCACCTGTTTGACAAATTCGGCCGAAGATTCTGAATTTGCAACATCACATTGCGCGGCAAACGCCTTCACGCCCGAATTTTCAATTTCGACTTTTAATTTTTCGGCTTCGTCCGCGCTTTTCGCATAATTAAAAGCGACGTTCGCGCCGCGTTTCGCCAGTTCCAGCGCAATCGCCCTGCCGATTCCGCGCGTTCCGCCCGTCACGATTGCCGATTTCCCTTCAAATTGTTTTTCGCTCATAAATTAAATATTTTTGCCGTTCAAAGCGTTTCTCTGAATCTCGAAAAGCTGGTTGATTCCCTTTTCGGCAATCGCCAGCATTTCGTTCATTTGCTCGCGCGTAAAGGGCTCGCGCTCGGCCGTTCCCTGAATTTCGATAAATTTGCCCGCGCCCGTGCAGACGATATTCATGTCAACTTCGGCGGTCGAGTCTTCGGTGTAACACAAATCGAGCAGCGGCGCGCCTTCGATGATGCCGACGCTGACGGCGGCGACTTCGCTGATAAGCGGCGAGCTTTTCAAAATTCCTTTGCTGACAAGCCTTTTGCAGGCCAGACTGAGCGCGGCGAAAGCGCCCGTAATCGAAGCGCAGCGCGTTCCGCCGTCGGCCTGAATGACATCGCAGTCGATAAAAATCTGGCGCTCGCCGAGCTTTTTCATATCGACGACGGCGCGCAGGCTTCGCCCGATTAAACGCTGGATTTCCTGCGTTCTGCCCGAAGGCCGCAAGGTCTCGCGATTCGTGCGTGTCTGCGTCGCGCGCGGAAGCATCGCGTATTCGGCCGTCACCCAGCCCGTTCCTTTATTGCGCAGAAAAGGCGGAACTTTTTCTTCGACGGTGGCCGTGCAGATGACTTTTGTGCCGCCGACTTCGATAAGCGCCGAGCCTTCGGCGTAAGGCGATATATTCGGTGTGATTTTTGTTTTTCTGATTTGGTCGAACTCGCGTCCGTCTGTTCTTGTATAACTCATTAATTTAATACTTATTCAAATTATTCAGCGTTTATTAAAACAGGATGGACAGGATATTCAGGATGTTTGTTGAAAAAATTCAACGATGCAAATTAAATTTTACCCTGCTTATCAAGTCTATCCTGTTTAATTTTCCAGTTTATCAACTCCAAAGACTTCAATTGCTTCAAGCTTCGACGGCTGGCTGCCTAAAAATCTTTCGGCGACGCGGGCAAAGCGTTCGGCGGCGTCGGTGACGTAAAATTGGTCAATGTCATCGCATAAACGGCGCTTGTTGCCGGTCGAAATTTTTCCCGCGCAGGCGAGATTTTTTTCTTTGAGCAGATTTTCCACTTCTTCGGCAGCCGCTTCGCCCGAATCAATGAGTGTAACATTTTCGCCGACGGTTTGCTGAATTACTTCGCGCAGAATCGGGTAATGCGTGCAGCCGAGAACGAGCGCGTTCGGCGCGAATTCGTTGATTTTAGCGAGATATTTTTTGGCAATCGAAAAGGTTTCGTCTTCGCGCGTCCAGTTTTCTTCGGCGAGCGGCACGAACAAAGGGCAGGCCGTCTGGATGATGTCGGCTTTATCGGTCACGCGCTCAATCGCTTCGGCGTAAGCGTTGCTCGAAACCGTCGCTTCGGTTGCGATTACGGCAATTCTCGGTCTCGTTTCGTTTCTGGTTAATTCGACCGCTTTGCGCGCGCCCGGCCCGATAACGCCGACGACGTCGAGCCCGACCGCGCGTCGAATCGCCGGAAGCGCGAGCGCCGATGCCGTATTGCAGGCGACGACGAGCAGCTTTATTCCGCGCGAAGCCAAAAATAGAGAGTTTTCAATCGCGTAGCGCTCGACCGTCGCCAGCGATTTCGTCCCGTAAGGCACGCGCGCCGTGTCGCCGAGATAAACGAAATGCTCGTTCGGCAGACGATTATGCAGAGCGCGATAAACCGTCAGGCCGCCGACGCCCGAATCAAAAATGCCGATCGGGAGATTTTTGTTTTCTAATTGCTGATTTTTGATTGATTCTGCCTGCTCCGAAAATTTATTCATTAAAAGAGAAAAGAATAAATATCTATTTTCGGAAAGTCAAAAATCGCCCGTTGAAATAATCGGATAAAGCGGTAATTGGCTAACTTCTTTTGAATATACTTATCACCGCGTAAATTCCGATAATAGCAACGGCGGCGATAACCACCCCGATTATGCCGAATCTTCCGGCACGAATAAAAACCAGCCCGAATTTCAGCAAAATAAATATTCCGACCGCCAGCGAGCCGAGAATACTTAAAATTTTGCTTCCGATTCCTTTTTTTGGCTCGGCGGACTGCAGAAATAGGGCATTGTCCGGCTGATTGAGGCTTGGCTGAAACGGCTGATAATTGTTCGCCGGCGGCGGATTAAAAGCAGGCGGCGTAAATGCTGCAGGCGGCGAAGGCGGCCGATTGTCGGGATAGCCCGGAGTCTGAAATTGATTCGGCGAAACTGAAGGCGGCTGTTCAAAACTATTAACGGGTTTTGGCTCTTGCTCCAAAGTGTTACCGCACTGCATACAGAAACTCATTCCATCCGCGTTATTGTTTCCGCAGTTACCGCAAAACTTGCTTTTCATTTTATAATCCTCAAAAAGTTTCCTGTCTTAAATTTAAACGCAATTCTTTGATTGAAAAGGCTCAAATTTTTTAGAGAAAGTTAAATAAAATGGAGGCGGCGGGAATCGAACCCGCATCCAAAGGTTGCGACCAGTAGACTCTACACGTTTAGTCGAATTCACTTGAAATTTCGCTTCTCGCAAGCAGGTGAATCGACAAGACCTTGCGAAAAGCTAACCTGACTGATGATTCGCCCGCGCCCGCAGGTGGTGGACGCGCGCTAGCTTGAACTGTGTTATGCCTCAAACGGTCGCTTCAAGCTGACTTCCGCCGAGACACTTGTGACTAAGTTTTAAACCTAGGCAGCAAGAGCTAATTCTTGATTAGCATTTGTGTTTTGCGTGTTTTTTTAACGAGCTAACAAGCAAGCCCGACGTGCATCCAAAGATCTATACAAGCCCCTGTCGAAGCCTGTCGCCCCCAAAAGTTTGGTAGGTTATTTTACGTTATTTAGAAGAAAATTCAAATCGGAAAGTTGCCTAAATTATTAACTTTCAAATGCTTGAAGAACTTCGTCGGCGTGCGCGTCGACGTTGACCTTATCAAAAATCTTCTTGATTTTGCCGTCTTCGTCAATTAAAAAAGTTTTTCGCAAAATGCCGTTGTAGGTTTTTCCCATAAACTTTTTTTCGCCGTAAGAATTATAGGAATCGGCAATCGAATGGTCGGCGTCGACCAGCAAATCAAACGGCAGTTCGTATTTTGAAATAAATTTCTGGTGCGATTTTTCGCTGTCCATCGAGACGCCGAAAACTTTAATTCCGGCACCGGTCAAATTCGAAAAATTGTCGCGCAGGCTGCAAGCTTCTTTCGTGCACCCCGGCGTGTCGTCCTTCGGGTAAAAATACAAAGCCACTTTCTGCCCGCGCAAATCCGAAAGTTTGACGTCTTCTCCGTTTTGATTTTTGACCGAAAAATCCGGCGCGTTATCGCCTTCTTTGAGCATAATTTTCTCCAGGATAGTATAAAATAAAAGTGACACTTCCTTTCGGACGTGTTTCAGCCTTTAATTTTACACTATGAAAATGCTTTCGGAAAAACAGGCGCTCGCAAAATTAAGCAAACTCAAAACAGATTACCGCGAATTGATAAAATCCGGTTACGAGCACAAAGCGAAAAGTTGCCTGACGTGCGAGACAAAAGGCGCATGCTGTCTCGACGCGCATTTTGTAAACGTTCATATCACGCGGCTTGAAGCCGTCGCAATCGTTGAAACACTGGCGCAGATTGACGAGCAAAAGCGTGTTGAAATTTACGAACGCATCGAAAAAACGATTGAAAAATACAACTTAAACGGCACAGGCGATACATTCTCGCAAACTTTCGCCTGCCCGCTTTTTGAAAAAGGCGCGGGCTGTCTCGTTCATTCCGAAGCAAAGCCCTCCCCGTGCATTCAGCACGCCTGTTACGAAAACGAAGCCGATTTGCCGCCCGATGAAATTCAGACGGAAAAGGAAAACATAATCGAAAATCTGAACCAAAAAACCTACGGCGCAAATTGGCGCTGGCTTCCGCTTCCCGTCTGGATTTCTCAAATGGGCAAAGCCGAGTGATTTACGCCATTTTCGCTTTTCTTAATTTTCCGCCCAGAATCGTTAAAGGAATCAAAAGCAGCAAAAATAAAATACTATACCAAATCGGCGCAACGTCGAGATAATACCATTGCACAAGGCAACCGAAAACAAACAGCAAAATTCCCAGAGCCAAAGTCGATTTTGTATTTCCCCGGGCAATCAGGGCCGCAATATATCCTGAAATTAAAGAACAGATAAAACTTCGACATAAAGCAATGACAAGAATCGCGGTATCAACCGTAAAAGCCGTTTTGGTTTGAACCGCCGCGTCCATTCCCGCAAGACTTCTGCCCCACCAGCCCGGCGAAATCCACACCAGAAAGAAATTGCTGCCAAGCCAAATAACCGACCAGACTATAAATCCGACGATAACTCCTAATATTATTCTTATCACAAAAATCCTCCTCAAATACTTTCTTTAAAAACAAAAAAAGGACAAAAGAAATTCTCCCGAAACTTCCCTTGTCCTTTTTTACCCTGCTTGACCTTTCGCTTTGCCTTCGCGAAATTTAAGCTACTTTTGCTCTTTTGGCGATGTTTCTCGGCGATTCGCTAATTTGAGTTTTTGTTTTTTCGATGCGCGCCGACATCCTCCGGTCTAAATCGACAACCTGCTCGGCCGTCAGATGATAGATGTTCGGCTGATTATGATAAATCTTCGCGGCCGTCACGATGTCGGCCTGTTTGAAATTATTATCGACCGCTTTTTGAATCAAATCTTCAATCGTCATCGTTTGCGGCGCAATCGAAAGCGGTTGTTTTTCTTCGATGAATTCGGGAACGCTCGATTTTGCCGGCGCGTCAAACGCCAGCTCAAGCGCCTGCTCGCCTTTCATGTGGTCGAGAAAATCTTTGAAGCCGATATTGCCGGTCATTTCAAATCCGACTTCAAACGCCGGAGAATTTGATTTTATGACCTGAAAAACCCGCGTGATTTCGCCGTCGCGCTCCTGCAGGCTGACTTCAATCATGACATCGACGAAATATTCCAGCCCCGAAGCCGTCATCGGCAGAACGCGCCCGATTTCGTTATCTTCTTTGGCTTCCTTGCCTTTCGCCGGAATCTGGTCGGCGATAACGACGCATTTTCCGCTTTCGATACAGAGCTTTCTCAAAACCGACTGCAAAATCATCTGGTCTGCCGCCAATTCCTCGGCCGTCGGCTGCCCGAGCGGGTCGCCCGTTTTTTCGCGCACGGCTTCGAGCATTTCCGAGTGTTTGGCGCTGAAATACGCCGCCCAGCTGTCGAGCGCGAAACAGCCGTAATTCTGCTCCCGGCCTTCGCCCGAAATCGCCCATTCGATAAATTCGGGCAATTCGGGCATTTGCTCAATTTCCAGAGCGTCAAAAGTCTGTCCGACGCCGCGCAAAAGACGCGCTTTTCTTTCCGTGTCGAAAATACAGAGCTTGCCGAGCCCGGCTTCGCTCATCGAGCGAATAAAATGACTTTTGCCGACGCCCGCGCCGCCGCGAACCGCCATCACGAGGCGCTGCTGTCGAGGAATTCTGCTCAATGGATTGATTTTTGGTTTACTCATTTTTACTTTCTCCTTACTTCACCAGTTTTCTTAATGTTTTTGTTTATTTTTTCTCTCTTAAATGCCTACCGTCTAAGGCATTTTGTCTCATTGATGAAACAAATCTAGCATAAGTTGCATTATGTTTCAAGTATGAAACAAGAAATTTTTGAGTATTTTTTACTTTTTTTGATAAAAAACGGCAAACTAAACCGACAAACAGAAAAAAGCGAGCCTCGAAAGACTCGCTTTAATTTTTGAAATGGCCGATTATTACGGCATTCTGAATGTCGAATAAACCCGTCCGGTCGGCTGTGCCACGTCTGTGTCTTCCATCGTAACGAATAAACCGAAATCTTTCATCGCGGTTTCGCTACGGATTTCCGATTCCTGGCGCGCGCCCGTATTTACGACCTGACCGAGTTTCGTATATTTTCCGTCCGGCGAAGAAGCCCACAAAATAAAGCGTTTGTCTTTCGGAGCCATTTTCATATCGTCAAAACGCATTTTGACCTGAGTTGCTCCGTCTTTACGCGGGTCGATGTAAGCTTTTCCCTTCAAACCCTGAAGCTCGCCTTCGAATGCGATTCTGATTTCCGTCGTTTTGTTATCAAAGCTGGGAACGTTCAGAAGCGGCACATTGTATGTCGAAGCAACCGTATCGGTCGAAGCGACCTGTTTTTCTTTGGCTTCCTTACCGTTCCATCTATTGCCCATCGGGACGACGGCATAACCGGTCGGGACGGCGCTGCGGAAAGAAATCGCCGTATCGTTTCCGATTGAGGTTAAGCCCTCGGTCGGCGAAAGAACGAGCATAAATTGGTTCATCGGCGTCGTAAAAGTAGCTTTGCCGGCGCCGCCTTCAATCATCGTCGGCCCGAGAAACGTAGCCCCGCCGTTCGGGTCGACGGCATAGACGTAATAGCTTTTCGTGTCAGCCGGAAGCCCCGTCAAATCGAGCGCGACGTTTGTTCCGTCGTTCGAACGCATAACTTTCGCCCAACCTTTTGCGCCCTGCATATTCATCGGCGTTAATTCGATTGTAACTTCTTTTCCTACCGGATATTCGATTACCGAATAGCTTCCGTCAGGATTTTGAACGACTTCCTGTTTGGTAACGGTCGTCGTTGTCGTTGTTTTTGAATCGGTCTGCGCGCATATAAATCCGGTCATCATAAACGATAAACCTAAAACCGCACAAAATCGAAATAAACTGTTTTTTGTCATAAAACCTCCTTGATACCCTTGCTGAGTCTTTTCGTGCATAATTTAAAGTTGCACTGCAAAAATTAGGTTCGCAAGCACTATGCCAGAGCTAAGTGGTTTTATTAAAGTCATTTAATACAAATTCGACCGAAAAGACTTTGTATAAACTTCATACGTTTTCTGTATCAAAGGCTGACAGAAGCGAAAAAAAAGCTGAAAACTGATATTGGAAAAATTATCAGTTTTCAGCTTTCAGTTTTCAGATGCTTTGCACTAACGTTTATTTAATTTGCAGCTCATACGGCAAAATCAGCATTCCCTGACCGTTTTTCATTTCGTCGAAAAACGACGCGAAGCGAAAAGCGCGGCGCGTCTCGGCGGGGAGAGATTTTATCAGCATTTCCTGCGCTTCGCGCTGTTTAGCATCGGCCATAGTTCCTTCGCTGCTGCCGAAAATGCTTTCTAAAAACGGGCGGGCTTCGGGAAAAGCGACGCGTTTGACTTCCTTGTCGGCGGGAAGATTGGCAAGCTGTTTGGCGATTTCGATTGCCTTTTCGATGCCGCCGAACTCGTCAATCAAGCCGCGTTCCTTCGCCTGCGTTCCCGTCCAGACGTGTCCCTGTCCGACGGCGTTGACCTGCTCGTCGGTTTTGCCGCGCCCTTTGGCGACTTTCGGGACAAAATCATTGTAATAAATTTTGTTTGCCTGGTCCTGCATTTTGGCGCGCTCGTCGTCGGTCCATTTGACAGTTTCGCGGAAAATTCCCGCGTTTTTACCGCGCATCACGTATTCGTTCGTTACTCCAAGCCAGTCGTAAAAGCCTTTCATGACGGGTTTTCCGAGAAAAACGCCGATTGAGCCGGTAATCGTCGTCGGTTCGGCGACGATTTTATCGGCGTTGCAGGAAATATAATATCCGCCCGAAGCGGCGACATCGGCCATCGAGACGACGACCGGCTTTTTTTTCGCCTTAGCGTTTTCAATCGCATACCACATCAAATCCGAAGCCAGCGCCGAGCCGCCGGGGCTATCGACGCGCAGAACGATTGCTTTTATCGAAGAATCTTCAGCCGCATCGTTAATCGCCTTGACCATCGTGTCCGAGCCGACCATCTGACCGCCGAACGGGCTGTTGCTCGAACGCCCGCCGGTAATCGCGCCCGAAGCGTAAATGACGGCGATTCGCTCGCCTTTGTTTAATCCGAGCGAATCGGCCGGAACTTCGCGGTAGTCGCTGCCCGTGATGGTTCGGAGCTTATCGTCCTGCTTGTAGCCGAGTCGCGTTTTTAATTCTTCGTAAACCTGCTCTTTATAATTTGCGCCGTCAATCAAGCCCTGCTGCTGCGCTTCGGTAGCGTGATACGGAGCGTTGTCGATAATCGCCTTTACGTCGCCAATCGATTTTTTGCGCGTCTCGGCAATCGCGCCGGTAAAACGACCGTAATATTCGTCCAGAACCGCGTCGAGCACTTCGCGCTGGTATTTGGACATTTCCTTATTCGTATATTGTTCGGGAGCACTTTTGTAATCGCCGATTTTGATAACGTCCGGCTCGATTCCGAGCTTGTCGAGCGAGCCGCGATAAAACATCGCTTCGGCCGCAAAACCGTTGACGTATAAATCGCCCGAAGGCGGCAGAAAAATCTTTTCGGCGGCGGTGGCGATAAAATATTCTTTATTTGTGCCGAGCTCCATATATGCGTAAGCGGGCTTGCCGGACGCACGAAAATCTTTGATTGCGTCGCGCAGCTCTTCGGCTTTTCCCCAGCCGATTCCGGGAAAATCGATATCGAGCATAACCGCGCCGACGCGCGTATCGACTTTGGCTTTGCGAAGCTGCGTGAGAAGACTTGTAAATGACTGCGGCTGCGTGATTCCGAAAACTTTCGCCATCGGCTGTTCGGGCGTGTAATCGGGCAAATCGCCTGAAATCCTGAGCACCAAAACGCTGTTATCCGGCACATCCGGAGAACCGAAAGATTGCGCCAGCAGAACAACTCCGATAACCGCCACCAAGATAAGAGCGAATAGAAGCCCGCCGACGATGAGAAGAACTTTTCCTGTTTTAGACATTGCCATTTTCTAAATTTTTTACTCCAAAATTTTATACGAATAGAATTAAATCCTTTTTATTTTACGATAAAAACGCTTAAAAGTTTTGATTTCAAAATAATCTTTGAATAATCCGTCCTAAAACCTTTCCTTCATCTTGCGCGTATTATCCTGTAAGATTTTTACGTAATGAATTTTACCGAAACACTAAAACTCGCCCTCGCCGCAATCTGGTCGCACAAGCTGCGCTCGTTTCTGACGCTTCTCGGAATGATTATCGGCGTCACGGCGTTTATGGTCGTGCTGTCAATTTTGCAGGGCTTTAACGTTTATGTCGATGAAAAAATAGCCGGAATCGGCTCGAATTCATTTACCGTACGCAGGTTTAGTTTTGACGATTTCAAAGATACGGACACGATTGCCGCCGCACAGCGTCGAAATAAGGAATTAACGTTCGATGAGCTGGATTACATACGCGAACACGCCCAGTTAATTGATAAAATCGGTGCGAAATCCGGCGGCGGCCCGGCTGAAATTAAGCGCGAAAACGAAGTTTTACAGGATGTTTCAGTTTCGGGCGTTGAGCCGATTATTGCCGATATTGAAAAGACTGATATTGCCGAAGGACGTTTTTTTACCGAAACTGAAAACAATAATTCGATGCGCGTCGCATTTGTCGGTGCGGATATTTCCAACAAACTTTTTCCGCAGGGCGACGCAATCGGCGGTGAAATCGTTATCAGAGGAATTCCTTATCGAATTATCGGAATCCAGACGGCCAAAGGAACCGTCTTCGGTCAGCCGCAGGACAGTTTCGTTCAGCTTCCCATAAAAACTTATGGTCTTGCTTTCGGCGGTTTAACTGCCGGACGCGCGCCTTATTTTGAAGCTTCGGCAAAATCCGACAAGCTTTTCAATGATGCGGTCGATGAAGCAAGAACCCTGATGCGTATCAAACGCAAAATTCCTTCCGGAGAAAAGGACAATTTCGGAATTTTAACGCCCGATGCGATTTCCGGTCTGAAAGACAGTCTTTTAGGGCCGACATTTATTGTTATTCTGGCAGTTCCGGCGATTGCGCTGCTGGTCGGCGCAATCGTAATTATGAATATTATGCTTGTTGCCGTGACGGAAAGAACAAGGGAAATCGGTATTCGTAAAAGTTTGGGCGCGAGGCAATCCGATATTTTGAAACAATTTATTTCAGAATCGGCGACGCTTTCGGCAATCGGCGGAATTATCGGTTTGATTTTAGCTAAACTAATAGGTTTAGTCGTCAGCGCGGTGCTTCTAAAAACGGTTATTCCGTGGTATGCGGCAGTTATTTCCATCGGCGTTTCGGCCCTGGTCGGGGTTCTGGCAGGACTTTATCCGGCGTGGAAAGCGGCGCGGCTCGACCCAATCGAGGCTTTAAGAGCGGACTAAAATTATGACAGTCTTAACCAGTAGTTTTCTCGAAAACTTTAAAATGGCGATTGACACGCTGCGCACCAATAAACTGCGCTCGTTTCTAACGATTTTCGGCGTAGTCATCGGTGTCATTACGGTAATGCTTATTTCTTCGGTTATCAGCGGAATAAAGGTAGCTGTCGAAAAGCAGGTCGAATCTTTCGGAACGCGTTCAATTTTTCTTTACAAATTCGACATCGGATTTCACGCCGGCAGGCGCTCGCAGGAAGAAAGAATGCGGAAGCCTCTGACTTTTGATGATGCCGAAGCCATAAAAAATTTATCTTCGATTGAAACGGCAGTTCCCTTTCTTGATGTTTCCAACAATTTTTTTGGACAAAAAATAATGGTCACGGGGAAAAACGGCAAAACATCTTCCGCCGTTCAGCTTCAGGGCACATTGCCCGAAATCGAAAAAACAACCAGTGAAGTGCTTCTCAACGGTCGATGGTTTTCGCAAGGCGAAAGCGACGAAAAAGCAAATGTCTGTCTTATCGGTTCGAGCGTCGTCGAAAGTTACTTTCCATATGAAAATCCAATCGGACAGACAATTGAAGTCGGCGGAACTGAATTTCGCATTATCGGGACGCTCGAAAAACGCGAACAGCTTTTCGGCGGCGGCGGCGGAAACAACGACCAGAGCAATGTTATTTATATGCCGATGGGCTCGGCTTTGAAGCTCAAACCGAACGCCGACGATTTATTTATTCTGGCTATTGCCTATGAAGGAAAGCTCGATAAAGCAAAGGACGACGTCGAGGATTTGCTGCGCGTCCGCCGACAGGTGCCATACGGCAAACCCGATAATTTTTCGATGGCGACTGCCGCCAGTCTTATCGAGCAGTTCAATTCGATTACGTGGATGGTCGCGCTGGCGATGGTTGTAATATCTTCGGTCGGTCTGATGATTGGCGGAATCGGCGTGATGAATATTATGCTTGTGTCCGTCACGGAAAGAACGCGCGAAATCGGAATTCGCAAAGCCATCGGCGCAAAACAAAGCGACATTCTTTTGCAATTTTTAATCGAAGCGGCTACTTTAACGGGATTCGGAGGCTTGCTCGGATTATTTCTCGGCTGGCTTTTAACTCTGCTTGTAAAACTTATTATGCCTTCTTACGTTCCGTGGTGGGCGCCGGTCGCCGGATTTTTTGCGAGCGTCGGAATCGGCATCATCTTCGGATTATTTCCTGCATGGAAAGCCGCGCGGCTCGACCCGATTGAATCGCTCAGATACGAATAGAAAAAAGCAGTTGCGAGAGCGAAAGTTTAAAAAGAGAATGCGACAAAGAGAAATAAATCTCTTTGTCGCATTCTCTTTTTGTCAAAACTCCCATCTAGCCCATAAAGCCACCGAAGACCGAGGCAAATAAAACACCGAGCAAAATTCCGAAAACGAAAAGAACCAAAGTTATCGTCCACGCTGTCGGCGAGCTGATTTGCTCGCCCGCGTTTTTTAATCCGGTCGCCGTCAGCCATAATCTAAGAAACGACAAAACGCCGAAAACGCTCAAAAGCGTGTACAGAACCGGATGTGCGCCCGGAGAAGTGAGAAAGCTCAGATTGTCCTGTACGAGCGCCGTTTGTCCGAGAATCGGATGAACATCGGTCGGGTCTTTGATAAATAAAATTATGGTGCTGAGCACGAACCAGATTACCGTAATCGGAAAAGCGGCGTAAATGGCAGCGGAAAAGGCTTGCCAGTAATTGATTTTTCCGCCGAGCGCCATTGCGAACAAAAATAAAATCGCGCTCAGAAACGCATACCAGTAAAGGCTTGCGGTAAAACCAGATACCGCCTGCACAGCTCTTCGCAAAGGGTCTTTGTTTTGCTGAATCGCCTCGGCGCGTCCGGCTTCGACGCTCTTTTTGGCGTCCTCGTTGTTGGCTACCCAGGACGTTTCCAGAGTTTTGTCAATCGTGTAATTCGTAACTCTTTCGGGAGTCAGCCGATACAAAAACAGATTCGTATAGACGGCCGAAAGGACGGTCATTATCAAAAGCGCGGCCAGCCAGCGCGGATGGCGTCTGAGATTCTGAAAAACCTCGGTCGGGCTAAAAAAGATATTAACCAGAGTCGAGGGCGTCGACATTTTCCGGCTTTCCCCGTCTCCTTCGGCCTTCGGCTTTGAAATAAAGCTCAAACCGATTATCAAAATGCCCAATAGACATAAAACAATTCCCGTCTGAACATAACCCGGCAGGACTTTGGCAATGCTCAGGACAGTAATTATCAAACCGAGTACCGCAATAACTATTCCAGCTAAACGATTCATAGATTCCTCACAAATTGTATTTGGTAAAACGAACGAACAACAAAATTACGACAATTCTACACGAATTGTTTCAACTCATGAAATCATTTTCGGCGCTTCGTCGTAGCCTTCGACGCGAATACACGCCGCGAAATGATTTTTTCTGATTTCGCGAAGCTCGGGCACGACTTCGGCACACCGTTCGATTGCCCACGGGCAGCGCGTTCGAAAGCGACAGCCCGAAGGCGGATTTATCGGCGTCGGAACATCGCCCTGAAGCATGATTCTTTCGCGTTTCTGCTTCGGGTCGGGAATCGGAATCGCCGAAAGAAGCGCTTTTGTATACGGATGAAGCGGATTTTCGTAAAGCTCGCCCGACGCGGCAATCTCGACGATTTTTCCGAGATACATGACCGCGACGCGTTGCGAAATATGCTCGACGACCGCCAGGCCGTGCGAGATAAAAAGATACGTCAGGCCGAATTCCGCCTGTAAATCCTGCAAAAGATTGACGACCTGCGCCTGCACCGAAACGTCGAGCGCCGAGACGGGCTCGTCGGCGACAATCAATTTCGGATTCAGCGCCAGCGCTCGCGCGATTCCGATTCTCTGTCTTTGCCCGCCGGAAAATTCGTGCGGGTAGCGTTTCATATAATTCGGGTCGAGCCCGACTTTTTTCAGTAAATCCGCGACGCGTTCCTGTCTTTCGCTTTTATTTCCGATGCCGTGAATTTTCAAAGGCTCGGCGATAATCGAAAGAATGCTGAGGCGCGGATTGAGGCTCGCATAAGGGTCTTGAAAAATAATCTGCATCTCGCGCCGCAAAGCCTGCATTGCACGGTTCGGCAAATCGATAATGTTTTGATTTTCAAACCAGACTTCCCCGCTCGTCGGCTCGTAAAGCCGCAGAATACAGCGCCCGACGGTCGATTTTCCGCAGCCCGATTCGCCGACCAGTCCGAGCGTTTCGCCCGCGAAAATATCAAACGATACGTCGTCAACCGCCTGCAAAACGTCGTCACTGTTTTCGACCGGAAAATGTTTGACCAGATTTCTGACTTTTACAAGTTCCTTTTTTTGAGTTTTTACCGAGCTATTTTCCATTGACCTTTTTACTTTTTAAATGTTTCTCCCACTCTTCCGCGATTATCGCCCAGCGTTCGTGGTCGCGCCAGCGTTTGCTGATTTTTAAATACCGGCGCGAAAAACCTTCTTTTGTAAAGCCGTTTTTTCGCAAAACGGTGAGCGACGATAAATTTTGCGGCTGGACGTTTGCTTCAATCCGGTGAAGCTTTAACTGTTTGAAAGCAAAGCGCAGAATCAAATCGATGGCCTCGGTCATAAAACCCTTCCCGGCGAATTTTGCGCCGACGTAATAACCGAGATATGCGTTTTGAAAATTGCCCCGAAAAATCTGCGAAAGATTTATCATTCCGGCAATCGCATCGTCGTTCCGGCGGCAAATCAAAAACGATTCGTTCGAGTCATGCTCGTTTCGAAGCAGAAAACCGTCAAAGCTTTTGTGGTCAATCGGCGGGTTTGCGAGACCGCTGTGAAATTTGCGGCTCGCCTTATTCATCGCCGTAAACTCCTCAAAATCTTCAGTTTTCGGCGGTCGCAGCCAGACTTTTTTTCCTTTCAATAATCTGTTCATCATAAAGAACGCATCTCACCTTTACGTCGTTTTCCAGTTGATAGAGCGGAATCTCGCCGGTCGTGCAAACGCCTTCGATACAAAACTCGCAGCGCGGCGCAAAATGACAGCCATCGGGCAGATTTGTCGGACTCGGAACCGTTCCTTCGATGGTTGAAAGGCGCGTCGCTTTTTCGACGCCGACGGCGCTCAATTTCGGGACGGAACGAAGAAGTCCCTGCGTGTATGGCATTTTCGGCTTTTCGAAGATTTCGCCGACGGGCGATTCTTCGACGATTTTTCCCGTATACATCACGCAGACGCGGTCGGCGACTTCGGCGACGACGCCCAAATCGTGCGTGATAAGCAAAACGGCGAGCTTCCGGGTTTCGCGCAAAACGTTTAATAAATCGAGAATCTGCGCCTGAATCGTCACGTCGAGCGCCGTCGTCGGCTCGTCGGCAATCAGCAATTCGGGGTTGCAGGCGAGGGCCATCGCAATCATCACTCTCTGGCGCATGCCGCCGGAAAGCTGGTGCGGATAATCTTTGACGCGGCGCTTCGGGTCGGGAATCGCGACTTCGTGCATCGCCTCGACAGCCGCCGTCCAGGCCTGCTCTTTGTTCATATTTCGATGCAGCCGCAAAGCCTCGGCAATCTGCTCGCCGACCGTAAAAACCGGATTTAACGACGTCATCGGGTCTTGAAAAATCATCGAAATATCGTCGCCTCGAATCTCGCGAATTCTCGCGTCCGAAGCGGTCGTCAGCTCCTCGCCTTTAAATTTTATCGAGCCGCCGACAATTCGCCCCGGCGGCGAAATCAGGCGCATCAACGAAAGCGCGGTGATTGATTTTCCGCAGCCCGATTCGCCGACCAGTCCGAGCATTTCGCCCGCATCGACGTAAAAACTGACGTCGTTGACCGCTTTTACCAAACCGGCGCGCGTCGGGAAATGAGTTTGCAGATTCGTGACTTCGAGCAAATGAGACATTTTTAATAAATCGTAAAGCTATAAGATACGGCTTTTGTTACCGAATAAGCGATTTTGTTTCTTTTCGGCGGAAGAAAAACTATTTTTTTTGCGGCCGCGATTGCTTGTTCGGTCAGTCCGTAAGGCAGCGTGCTGACAGCCGAAATGCTGCCTACGCCGCCGCTTGCCAGAAACGTGACTTTTAAGATGACTGTTCCCTGTATGTCACTATCACGCGCGGCGTCCGTATATCTTGCGAAAGGTTTATGAACGATAACGATTCCTAGATTTTCAACTTTTTCGGAACTTTGGACCGAATTCCCTTTCAAATTATCAGTTTTATTTTCTTCTGTTTTGCCGATAATATTACCGTTGCCCGAATTTTCCGAGATACCGGAAATTATTTTTGTTGATGAATTCTCCTGTAAATCTCCGAGTATCTGCAATGAGCCGCCTTCAATTTCGATGCCTTCCAGGGTTTTCTCAATTTTTACCGACGCGGCGAAATCTTTCGTATCAGGCACGACATCGCTTCTATGGGTTGCCCAAAGCTCAAACCAGCGTTTGTTTTTGAAATCGTTAAAGAACCAGTAAGTCGAAGTGCTGGTTTGATTTTTTGAAGTGATTTTAGTGACCTCAATATCATCTTGGCGGTATTTCGATTCGTCAAAGCCATTCTCTTTTAACCGAATCTCTTTTACCCGCGATTCAAAACTTTGCTCGTTAAATTTAATTTTATACGGGCAGTTGTTCCAGCTTATTGTTGTTTTTTTGGAAACGATTCTCAAAGTATAAACAACTTCCCGCGCGTAGGCTGCATACGTGACGGTTTCGAGTTCGCTGCATGAAGTTGAAGATTCGATTAAAATCGGCAGCTTCGGCAGCAGAACCGAAACGCCTCTCTTGCTCACTTTATATCTTTCCCATTTGACCGGAGCGTTGTAATTTTCCGCTTGCGCCGCGGCAACTAAATTAAGCGTAAACAGAAAAAACAGAGTCAAAATTAATCCGCGCATAAGTTTTATTCAAAATTATTTGGCTGCTACTTTTTATTTCGGCGTGCAACTCTTTCTATCGCTTTTTCTTCAAATGAATGTTATCATTTTCCCGTAAATTTGTATTTCCGACAGTTTACTTTTTAGGAGATTTTTGTAGTGAAAAAAAGTTCGACTCTTTTTAGCGGTATTCTTTTAATTGCATTTCTTTTTACAAACGTTTTTCCCCAAACGACTTCACAGGTTAAGCCAAAATCAACCGATTCGAAAACCGTGGTCAACACGACCAAGCCGGTTACGACCGATGTCATCGACCAGGACATGGCCGAGGCTTTGACGCTTATTCAGGACAATTACGTTGGCGGGAAAAATCTCGATTACAACGAACTTTTCAAATCTTCAATCGAGTCGATGCTGCACGTGCTCGACCCGCACTCGAATTATTTCGACGCCAAAGATTTTGAAGAATTTCGCACCGAGCAGTCTTCGCAATATTACGGCATCGGCGCGACCATCGGCGACTTGCGCGACGCAAACGATAAGGTCGTCGCGACCTATATCAAAGCGACTTTTGAAAACGCGCCCGCCAATCGCGCCGGGCTTCGTTACGGCGATAAAATCGTCGAAGTCAACGGCGTTTCGATGCTCGGAAAAACGTTTACCGAAGTTCGCCAGTCGTTGCGCGGGCCGCGCGGAACGCACGCCAAGCTCGTCGTCGAGCGCTACGGCACGGGCAAGCGCGAAACCGTCGATATTATCCGCGACGCCGTTTCCCAGCCTTCAATCGCCGAATATTACATAATTCGTCCGGGCGTCGGCTATATCGGAATGACGGGCAATTTCACGCAGACTACTTTTGCCGAATTTCGCGCCGCGATGCAGGAACTCAAAGCTGAAGGAATGCAGCAGCTCGTGCTCGATTTGCGCAATAACGGCGGTGGTCTCGTCAGAGAGGCTTATAATGTCGCAAATACTTTTCTCGCGCGCGGACAGACGATTTTTACGCAGAAAGGAAGAATTGAAGACGTCGGCGGAACATATCAATCGAACAACACGAATCCCGACGACACGCCGATTGTCGCGCTCGTAAACCGCAATTCGGCCTCGGCGACGGAAATTTTGGCGGGCGCTCTGCAAGACCACGACCGCGCTTTGATTGTCGGCGAAAACACTTTCGGCAAAGGACTTGTGCAGAACCCGTTTATTCTCGAATACGGCTCGATGCTGCTTTTGACGATTGCCAAATACGAAACGCCTTCGGGCCGATTGATTCAGCGCGATTATTCGGACGGAAATCTTTACAATTATTACACCAACGGCGGAAGCTTTCGTGAAGACAATCCGAACGAAAAACCGAAAGGCGCGGAAACGAAAACCGACGCCGGCCGAACGGTTTACAGCGGCGGCGGAATTAACCCGGACGTCGTTCTCAAACCGCAGATGCTGACACTCGATAAAGCGCGCGTCGAGGCCAAACTCAACGACCCGATTTTCGCCTTCGCGCTCGATTTAACATACGGAAAAATCGCCGGTTTTGAAGATTATCAGGTTAATCGCCCGATAAAATTCGAATACACTTTGAAAAACTCGGATTACGCGATAACCGAAAATATCTATCAGGCCTTCAAAAAATATGCGGCCGATAAATACAAAGTTTCATCGGCGCAGATTGACCGCGAGCGCGAATTTGTCGAAAGAATGCTTCGCGTCGAGCTCGTCACCGCTTCCTACGGCGCGACGACCTCGTTCCAGGTTTATAACGAATACGACACGCAGCTTATGCGCGCCATCGAGCTTCTCCCGCAGGCCAAACAGCTCGCCATCGAAGGCGCGAAAGCCAACGCGAAAAAGACGACAACGGGCATAAATCGTTAAGAAAATTAGCCACGAATTACACAAATTTTATCCGAGTTATTTGTGTAATTCGTGGCTAATTTATTTTTCTTTTTTAAGAAACGAGCCAGTGAATCAAATAATAAATCCCGATTCCCGCTCCGGCGAGCAGTAATAAAACTCCGAGAATTATCAAAGCAATTATCAGCTTGAATTTTTTGTAGCGCTTTTCGTTTTGCGGCGAAAGCGAATTTTGCGGAAAATACGGCGGCGGTCTGTTCATAAATTAAGTTCCAGATTTCAAGTTTCAGGTTTCGAGTTTCAAAAGTCAACAACTAATCATAAAACCTGGAACTTGAAACTTATCTAGGTAAGGGCTGTTCGAGATTTGCCAGACCGTAGGCCAGAACGGCCATTACCGAACCGTTTTCGGCCAGCTCTTTCGGATTTACCTTGTCGAAGGTGTCGGCGGCCGTGTGATGATAATTAAAATACGTTCGCTGGTCAAACCACGGCTCAAACGACGGAACGCCTTTACGCGTCAGAACCGAAATATCCGAACCGACTCCGGGCTGAATTTGTGCGAATCCGGCGCCCTGCGAGCTTAAAACTTTTGAAAGCGGCACGAAAAACGGCATCGCTTCGGGTTTCCCGGCAAACTGAAATCCGAGCGGCCGCGACGCGCCCAAATCGGCTTCAATCGCGGCAAATTGATTCAGAATATTCGCATCGGCTTCCTTTCCATACTCGGTCGCGCCGACAAACCCGTTTTCCTCGTTCATAAAGGCGATGACGCGAATCGTGCGTTTCGGCTTTAATTTTAACTGTTTCAAAAGAAACGGCACCTGCATCGCCATCGCCACGCCCGAAGCGTCGTCAATCGCGCCCGTTCCCAAATCCCACGAATCGAGATGACCGGAAACGATAACTATTTCATTCGGCTTTTCGCTTCCCTTCAAATCCGCAATCACGTTATAGCTCGTCACTTCCGGCAAAGTCTGCGGCGTCAGCGTCAGGCGGATTTTTACTTTTCCCTGTTTGGCGAGATATGCGATTAATTCGGCGTCTTCATATGAGACGGCGGCCGCCGGAATTTTCGGAACGTTCGGGTCGTAACGCATTCCGCCGGTGTGCGCGAGACGATTTTGCGATGCGCCGGCCGAACGAACCAGAACGCCGGCCGCGCCAAGTTTTCCGGCCGCGATGGCGCCGCCGCCGCGATACTGCGTCGCCTGCCCGTAAGCCGCGAGTCCGAAACCGGATTCCTGCATTTCGCGGTCAAATTTGTAATTAAAAAGCACGATTTTGCCCTGCACCTTATCTCGTCCGAGCGCGTTCAGCTCGTCAAAACTGTTGACGACGATGATTTCGGCGACGAGACCGTTTGCGTCGGTCGCGATGCTTCCGCCGAGCGTCGTCAGGACGATTCTCTGCGTCGTACCGGCCGCCATTCCTTCAAATTCGATAAGCTCGCCGCGTTCTTCGCCGCGCACCCAGTGCGGCACGGTCAGTTTTTGCAGGCGCACTTCGAGACCGAGCTTTCGCATTTCTTCGGCGACATACTGAACGGCGCGTTCGGCCTGCGGCGAGCCGGTCAGACGCGCGCCGATATTGTTTGAAAGAAACCCGACCTGTCTGTATGCGTAATCGCTTGCGAGAGCCGCGCTCTGAATTTTTTCCAAATCCGAAAGCGTTTTTTCGCTGTATAAAAGCGGCGTCGGCGTCGGCTGCTGGGCAAACGCCGGGAGCGCCAGCGCGAGCAGAATTAAAGGAATATATTTTTTCATAAATTTATCAGTCGATGTTTTTTATATGATAGCAACCATAAAGTTTATGTGCCATAATACGTTTGCTTTTCAATTTTAGTTTAACGGATAAATTTATGAAAAAATTATTTTCGGTAGTTTTTTTGTGCGTTTTTTTATTGACGACCGGCTTTGCCCAAACTTTTACGATTGAAGAATTATTAAAAGTCCGGCGCGTCGGCGACCCGCAGCTTTCGCCCGACGGCCGAACAATTGCTTTTACGGTCGGCGACGTCGATAAAGCGGCAAATCGAGTTGTGACACAGATTTACACCGTCTCGATTGACGGCGCGAATATCAGACAAATCACTAAAGGCGACAAATCGAATTCGAGCCCGCGCTGGTCGCCGGACGGCCGGAAAATCGCTTTTACAACCAGCGGGCAAATCTGGACGATGGACGCCGACGGCGACGATAAAAAACAAATTACAAAAATATCGAGCGGCGCGGGAAATCCCGTCTGGTCGCCCGACGGAAAATGGTTTTTATTTAACTCGGACGTTTATCCCGAATGCGCGAGCGACGACTGCAATCAAAAAAAGGACGAAGCCAACGATAACGGCAAAGTTAAGGCAATCGTCACCGAACGGCTTTTGTATCGTCACTGGGTCGAATGGCGCGACAAAAAGCGCAGTCACGTTTTTCTCGTTTCAAGCAACGGCAGCGGAACTGCGGCCGATTTAACAATCGGCGATTTTGATGCGCCGCCGGTCGGCGCTTCGACGGGCGTCGATTATGCTTTTTCGCCCGATTCGAAAGAAATAGTTTTTTTGAGAAATCCCGACAAAATCGAGGCAATTTCGACAAACAGCGACATTTATGTTTTGCCAATCGAAGGCAATCGCGCCATCGGCGCCAAAAACATCACGGCTTCAAACAAAGGATACGATAACGCGCCCGCCTACACGCCGGACGGAAAATATATCATCTATCGCTCGCAGGCGGCCGAAGCCTTTGAAGCCGACCGCGGGCGCATTATGCGCTACAATCGCGCGACCGGCGAAACAATCGAATTGACGCGCGGCTTCGATTTGCAGGTTGACGAGCATATCATCTCGGCCGACGGCAAAACCGTCTATTTTACTGCCGGTCAGCGCGGCAATGCGCCCGTTTTCAGCGTTCCGGTCGAGCCGGATTTTCGCTTGAAAACCGCGACCTTTGTAAAACCGATATTTACGGAAAATTACGCCGGAAATCTGAACGTTTCGAGAGACGAAAAAACGTTTGTTTTCCTGAGCAGCTCAATGTCCTCGGCGGCGGAAGTGATGAAAGCCAACGCGGACGGAAGCGGCGTCAAGGCCCTGACAAAATTTAATTCAAGCATGAATCTGTCGAAAGGCGAAAACGTCGATTGGACGGGCGCGCTGAACGCGAAAGTTCACGGATTTTTACTGAAGCCCGCAAATTTTGACCCGAGCAAAAAATATCCGCTGCTCGTTTTGATTCACGGCGGGCCGCAGAGCGCGTGGAATAATAGCTGGGGCTATCGATGGAATCCGCAAGTTTTTGCCAATGCCGGTTACGTCGTTTTTATGCCGAACCCGCGCGGCTCGACCGGTTACGGGCAGAAATTCGTCAATGAAGTTTCCGGCGACTGGGGCGGGCGCGCCTACACGGACATTATGAACGGCGTCGCGGGCGTTTTGAAGAACAACGCTTTTATCGACAAAACCCGAATCGGCGCGGCGGGCGCAAGCTACGGCGGTTACATGGTCGATTGGATTCTCGGCCACAACAACGACCCGCGCTTTAAGTTCAGGGCGCTCGTTTCGCACGCCGGAGTTTACAATCTCGAAAGCATGGCGGGCGCGACCGAGGAACTCTGGTTCGTCAACTGGGAATTTAAAGGAATGCCGTGGCAAAACAAGGTGAATTACGAAAAATGGTCGCCGAATAAATTTGTCGCAAACTTTAAAACGCCGACGCTCGTCACCGCCGGAGAGCTCGATTACCGCGTTCCGGTCGATCAGGATTATCAATTATTTACGGCTTTGCAGCTCAACGATGTCGATTCGAAATTGATTGTCTTTCCCGACGAAGGCCACTGGATTTTGAAACCGCAAAACTCCGAATTCTGGTACGCGCAGGTGCTCGACTGGTTCGGTAAATATTTGAACCCTTAAAAATGACTTTAATTTGTATGCTTAGAGGAGTTAATAAATGCTCAGGGAAATAGTAAAAACTTCGCCGATTCTTTCCAAAAAAATAAGAATCGGCGACATCAAAGCCGATTTAGGAAATTTGAATTTTGTAAATGAGCTTGACCCGCTTGCTGACGCAGGCGGCGCGCAGACTTCAAATAATCTGAATTTCGCGATGCAGCACCAAACACAGACGCAGTGGTGCTGGTCGGCCGTATCAGTCAGCACGTCGCTTTTTTATAATTCGAACAGCGCATGGACACAATGCACTCTGGCCAACCAGCAGCTCGGCCAAACTACCTGCTGCCAGGATGGAAGCACCGCCGCCTGCAACCGCTGGTGGTATCTGCATTACGCTTTAACCGGCGTCGGAAATTTGGACCATTGGGTTAACGGAACAATTTCTTTCAGCGGAGTGCAGCAGCAAATCAATTCAACGTTACCGCTCAGCGTCAGAATCGAGTGGGCCGACGGGAGTGGCCATTTTGTCGTGCTTGATGGTTACGATTCGGCAAACGGTGACGTGGTTTCCGTCAAAGACCCCTGGTACGGCCCTTCAACTTATGTTTATGACGAATTTTCATCAAGGTATCAGGGAAGCGGAGCATGGACTCACAGTTATTACACCAAAGCATAGGAGAGAAAGTATGTCATTAAAAACAGGAAATCCGCCGGAAAAAGCGCTGGAAGTAATAGCCGAGGCCGCCAATAAATTAGTATATTCGACACACGAATCGGCCTTGGGAGCGTTAGAAGGTGGCACTGAGTCGGCTGAGCTGGCCGCGCCGCTCGAAGTCTATACTCTGAATCTGCCTGACGTAATAGACAAAAATCTGGAAAACTCAAAATCGACCGGCTGGCGATATACCATCCTTCGCGAAAATGAGCCGGTCGCCGCAGCTGAAGTCAATGCTTCAAACGGCGAAGATGTCAGGTTTTCTCATTTTAACTCAGGGCCATTCGTCGAACAGCTTGTGAGAACTTTAATTCGGGCTGAGAATCTCGAGATTGTGGCGGACGAAGATTACGAAGCCAGAGTATTAAAAATCCCCGCTTTGTACGTAATGGCGCTCTGGCTCCACGGCGAATCGGACGATTTTCTTATTCCGATGCGCCCGACTAGCGAAAAGCTCGACGCCGGAAAATCTTATTTGCCCGAAGAACTTTTTGAACGATTGACTTCCGACGCGCGCGCCCGTTTGGAATTTGACGATGCCCCTGATGGGGACGAGAATCATTAAAAATCCAGGAATATTTAAAAACATTTTACGATGCTTATGAAACCTTCGTCGGCATCGTAAAATGTTTTTAAGGCATCACAATAGTCTTTCGCAAGCTTCGCAGAAAATATTGTCCGAGCCTTTCGACCTTTATGAAAATCAAATTTCCGGCTAAAGTTTTTCTCATCATTTTTTTCGCTTTTGTTTCGGCAGCTTCGGCGCAAATTCCGAAAACGAATTTCAATCGCAGTCGAACTTACGACGTTCAGCATTACATCATTCGTCTCAGCTTTGACCGCGCCGCAAGACGGGTTTTCGGCGACACGACCGTTCAATTAAAACCGCTCCAAAACGACTTCAAACAGCTCGAGCTCGATGCGGCGCAGATGAATTTCGAATCGGTCAAGCTTGAGCCTTCGGGCACGGATTTGCAATTTCGGCAAGCGGGCGAAAAAATCATCATCACGCTCGATAAAAATTATTCGCCGAACGATTCTATTTCCGTTCGATTAAAATATACGACCAACCCGGCCAAAGGCATCTATTTCGCGGAAGAAAGAGTCGATGAGGGAAAAGTCTTTCATTCCGCGCAAATCTGGACGCAGAACGAGCCGGAAAGAGCGCATTTCTGGTTTCCTTCCTACGATTTTCCCGACGATAAAGCGACCAGCGAAGAATTTATAACCGTCGAAAAAGACGAAACCGCCATCGGGAACGGCGACTTGCGCGAAACGGTCGAAAACGCTGACGGCACAAAAACTTTTCATTACAAAATGCCCGTCCGTCACGCCACTTACGTGACATCTTTCGTCGTCGGAAAATACGTAAAAGTCACCGACTCCTACAAAAAAATCCCGCTCACTTTTTACGTCTATCCCGGAAGCGAAGCGATTGCGCAGAGAGCTTTCGGAAAAACAAAAGAAATGATGCGTATTTATGAAGAATTAACCGGAATCGATTTTCCGTTCAATAAATACGACCAGACGATTGTCGGCAATTTTGAGGAATTCAGCGCGATGGAAAACGTGACGGCGACGACATTATCCGACCGGGACGTTTTTATGGCTCAATTTGACGGCACGCAGGGACTCGTCGAAGACGTCGTTTCGCACGAGCTGGCGCATTCGTGGTTCGGTAATCTCGTCACGTGCCGAAACTGGGCCGAGCTGTGGCTCAACGAAGGTTTTGCAACGTTTATGGAAGCCGCTTATCGCGAAAAAATGTACGGCCGCGAGCAGTATTTGGAAGCGATTAATGAAGACGCGCTCGAACATTTTTCCGAAGATTTACCACGCGCCAAAAGACACGGGCTTTATAATCTTTTAGCCAAACCGGACGATTCGATTTTCGATACGACGGCTTATCAAAAAGGCGGCGCGGTCATTCACACACTGCGCGAGACAATCGGCGATAAAGCTTTCTGGAAGGCGATAAACAGCTATCTCAAACGTCATCAATTTGAAAACGTCGAGACGGCGGATTTGAAAAAAGCGATGGAAGACGCTTCGGGACAAAATCTCGATTGGTTTTTCGCTCAATGGGTTTACGGCGCCGGCTATCCGAAGCTCGAAATCGAGCCGGTTTTTTACGAGAAAGCAAAAACTTTAACGCTCAGAATCCGCCAGACTCAGAACGCGGACGAGCTCGTCCCGGCGGCGTTTATTATGCCGTTTGACGTTGAAGTGACGACCGAAAGTGGAGCGAAAACCGAAACGATTCGCATCAATAAGCGCGAGCAGGTTTTCTCAATCAAAGTCGACGGCCAGCCGAAAAACTTAGACTTTGATAAAAATCTGAAAATTCCTCTCAAAACCGTAAAAGTAAAACCGCTTGAGACGAGCGAAAAATAGAAATCGCAAAATAAAAAGTTCCGCCTTTTGAGCGGAACTTTTTTCTTTGAGAAGACCGGATGTCTCGTCTGATTTGTTGAAAAATAAAAAAGCGCGAAGCACACACAAAATCGCGCCTAAAACGGCAAAACTTACTGTGCCTTCTTTGCTATGCCTACGAGGTTAGCTGCCGGGCTAGGGACAAAGAAGTTTCCCCGCGTCTCTTTCAGCTATGACGCTTCGCCCCTGTTTTATAATCGCTTATAAAACGTTGGTTCCCCCGCGCTGCTTCTAGTTTGAAACAACTTCGGCGATAACTTTTCAACAATCTAAAATATATCACCAAAAAATGAACTTTTCAAGGGTTGAATTAAAATTTTTATTTCGCGGAAAACAGTTGATAAAGCAAAAGATATACGGCAACTCCGCTGACCGATACATAAAGCCAAATCGGATATGCGTAGCGAACGACGCGTTTATGCCGGGCGAATTGTCCGGTAACGGCGAAAAACATCGCGCGCAGAACGAGCGGCAGAACGACGAGCGACAGCAGAACGTGCGTCGCCAGCAGAAAAAGATAGGCGTAGCGAACAAAGCCTTCACCCGCAAATCGATTGGCCGGATTTGTCAGGTGATAGGTGACGTAACAAATCAAAAACAATCCGCCGAGCGCGAAGGAAATCGACATCATCAGGCGATGCGCTTCGATTTTTCCCGTTTTTATAAAAACCAAACCGAAAATTAAAGTAAAAGTCGTCAGAGTATTTATGAGACCGATGGCGTGCGCTAGATTTTTTGTCCACGCGCCCAAATCGAGCTTGTTCGGCAGACTGAGCAAAACGGCGACGACAATCGGAACGACGATGGAAATCGTGTTTATAAAAAGTCTGGAATTTTTTTCCTGATTAAGCGTTTCGACGCGTGCTGCCATAAATTATTTATAAAACCCGAGCAGTGCAAACAAAACGAGCCAGAGCGCGTCCATAAAATGCCAGTACCAGCCGACGGTTTTTGAAATGCTCTGTCTTTTTTCCAGTTCGCTTTCCGAGGAAGTGACCTGCCACGTGCGCAAAACGATGTAACCGAGAATGATTATTCCGCCGATAACGTGAACGACGTGAACGGCGGTCATGATATAAAAAAATCCGGCGTAAGGATTGCTCTCGACATAAACGCCGCGTTTGACGAGCGCGAGCCACGCCAGAATCTGCGAAGAAATAAAAGCCGCGCCGAGAATCGTCGTCGCCAAAAGCCAGTTTTTCGCTTTTTGCTGTTGGGCCGCGTTCAGAGCTTTTTGGGCGAAGGTGTAGGTAAGGCTGCTGGCCAGGATTAAAACGGTACTTATCCAGATTTGAGCGGGCAAATTAAACGGTTTCCACTCGGGAGAACCGTTGGCCGAAGAGAAAATATACGCGCCGATTAAAACGCTGAACGTCATCAAAACGACGAGCAGAAAAAACCACATTGCGATGCGGAATTTGTTTATCGCCGGCGCGTCCGTTCGCTCGGCAAAATCATTTTTCGGAAAATCGTCGTCGCCTCCGCCGCCTCCGCCGCGATTTTTTTGCCCGCCGTTTCCGAGCCCGCCGCTCATTTTCGCTTTAAGCCGCGCTTTTCTCGCCCTGACATTAGTTTCGGCAGTTCCGATTTTCATAAATTAATGATTAAAAACCAAAAGGGCAAAAATGAGCGGCAGATAGAGAACCGAAACGAGCAGAAGTTTGCGCGCCTTTTCGACTGATTTGGCGCGCGCGGCTTGAATGCTGGCGGCTAAAAACCAAACCCAGAGCAGGCTTGCGCCGACCAGATAAATCAATCCGGCGACGCCCAGAAAATACGGCGCGAGGCTGACCGGAAGAAGTAGAAGCGTAAAAATAACGATTTGCTGCGCCGTGATTTTCCCTTCCGGCTCGATGACCGGAAGCATCAGAATTCCGGCTTTCGCGTATTGCTCGCGATACATCCAGGCAATCGCCAGAAAATGCGGAAACTGCCAGAGAAAAAGAAGCGCGAACAAAGCCCATGCGCCGAGCGTGATTTCGCCCGCCGAAGATGTATAGCCCATCAGCGGCGGCATCGCTCCGGGAATCGCGCCGATAGCGGTCGACATTGACGTTCTCGTCTTGAGCGGCGTGTACAGCAAAACGTAGCCGACAATCACGACCAGACCGAGAATCGCCGTTAATCCGTTGACCAGAAAGACGAGATAAATTTCGGCGATAAGACACAGCAAAACGCCGAAAACAAGCGCTTCGGTCGGCGTTACGCGCTGCGTCGGGAGCGGGCGTTTGGCGGTGCGCTCCATTAGCAAATCGGTTTTGCGCTCCCAGACCTGATTGAGCGTCGCGACGCCGAAAGCAAGCAGCGTGATGCCAATCATCGCATTGACAAAGACCAGCACGTTAAAACCTTTGTCCGCACCGAGATAAAATCCCGCCGCCGAGGTCAGAACGAGCATAAACGCGATGCGCGGTTTGGTCAGCTCAAAATACGCCGCGAGCTTTTCGCGCACTCCGACAACTTTTGTTTCCTGAATTTCTACTGTTGCAATGTCCATTAACTTTTCGGAGAAATTACAATCTTTATCAAAGAATAACGTTCAAGCCGCGAATTTCCAAATCTGTAAAGGCTTAGCTGAACTTCTTTTTTTCAAAAGCCAAACTAATTTTTAGCAAGATGACAAATAAATTTCGCTAAGATATGATTTTAAATCATTCGAACGTTTTCAAAATTAAAGTTAAGCATTTGTCAAAACTTTTTCGGTTTTGAAAACATCAAAGCAAAAGATGTCGACAGCAGAAGAAACATTTAAAGAAAAGGCCGGAGAGTTTTCCAAGACAAAAACTCTGCCCGTCGTTGACCGCGTTCTGAATTTTTTAAGTTCGGTGCGCTTCGGCGTCGTTTTGCTCGTTATACTGGTTCTGCTGGCGTTTCTCGGTATGATAATCGTCCAGCAAAACGTCAACGGTTTTGAAACGTATTATCTGTCGCTGACGCCCGCCGAAAAAATCGTCTACGGCCGGCTCGGGCTTTTCGACATTTATCACAGCTGGTATTTTTATCTCTCGCTGCTCGTGCTTTCGCTTAACATCATTTTTGCTTCAATCGACCGTTTTCCTTCGGCGTGGACGTTTATTTCGCGCCCGAAGCTCGACGCATCGCGCCGGTGGCTTCTCGGACAAAAACAAAACGCCGTCATCAACATTCAAGGCGAAAACGAGCAAATCGTTGCCGAAAAAATCAAAGATGTTTTCAAGCACCAGGGTTTTCGGACGACAATCACACAGAAAAAAGGCAAATTTTATGTTTTCGGCGAAATCGGCCGGTGGAATCGGCTCGGCGCTTATATCGTACACGTTTTCCTTTTGACTTTATTTTTAGGTCATTTCGTCGCGCTGACATCGGGTTTTGACGCCGACGTCAGGTTTATGCCCGGAATGACGACGAGCGAAATTCAGCTTATCGAATTTAATCTCGACAAACAGGAACGTTTTAACGTCGCTCTGCCTTTTACGATTACGTGCACCGATATTCAGCAAAAATTGATAAATCCGGAAGCCGGAATCGATATCGGAAATACGATTGACTGGCGCACGCAAATCAAGATTGACGACCCGGCATACGGCCAAACCGTCGCCGACATTAGTCTTAACCGGCCTTTTACGTATCGCGGCTATCGATTTTTTCAGGCGAGCGCCATCACGCAGGGCAGCGCGCGGACGATGACGCTCGAACTGACGCCGCAAAACGGCGGAGACGTCGTAAAAATCGATTTGGCGCGCGAAGGCTCGGCCGCTCTGCCCGACGGCACAAAAATTGATTACGAAGCGTTTTTCCCCGATTTTACATTCGTCAACGGCCAGCCCGACACGCGTTCGGCCGAATACAACAACCCGGCGGTCGTTTTAAACGTAACTCCGCCGGGCGGCGAGAAAAACCGCGTCTTTGCGTTTGCTCAAAAGCTGGCAGACAATATTCCGGTCGGAGCGCCGAAAGTCGGATACAAATGGCGTCTGGCGAGTTTTGAAAAAGCGCCGCTGGCGCACGTCCTGTCAATCAAATACGACCCGTTCAACGCCGCTTTCGTCGCCTGGTATATCGGCGGATTCGGTTTAATCGGCGCCTTGATTTTCGTGTTTTTCATTTCGCATAAACGCGTCTGGGCTTTGATTGATAAGCATAACGAAAACGATTTTGAAGTCGCATTGGGCGGCGAAACAAACAGAAATCAGATGGGTTTTGAAGATAAATTTAAGAAATTAACCTCAGAACTGGAATCAGTTTCATAAAAGGAAAATGATATGGAAGAAGTAAGACGTATCGAAAATAATTCAACGTGGAAGGCTTATCTGCCCGCCATACTGGCAGTCGGCGGCGCATTTTTAATGCTCTTGACGCGAATCGAAATCGGAGCGGGCTTTATCTCCGACACGGCATTGATGATGCTTGCGCTCGCCTGCTACATTCTGGCGGCGCTGTTTCAACTGACAAATCTCTACGCGCCTTCTGAAATGGCACGAAAAATCGGTTTGTGGAGCGGAACGCTCGGCGTTTTCTTTAATCTTTCGAGCTGGCTCGTGCGCTGGGTCGCGTCTTACAATTTTGAAATCGAACAGCTTCGCGCGAGCGGAAATATGGAATCGCCGTGGATGTTCAGATATATTCCGTTCGCCAATTTGTATGATTTGAGTCTCGCTTTCGCTTTCGGCGCGGGAATTACGACGCTGCTCGTGGCAAATCGCCGCAACTTTCAATTTTTGAGCGCGTTTACGCTTCCGCTCGCGGCTTTGATTTTGACGCTTGCCAGATTTATCGGCGGCGAGCATTCGAATTTGATGCCGATTCTCGATTCTTACTGGCGTCCGATTCACGTCGGCGTCGCGTCTCTAAGCTACGGCGTCGCCTTGGTGTGTTTTGCGATTGCGGTCATTTATTTGCTGAAAGACAAAGTAAAAGTCGAAGCGATGGCGATTTGGTCGAGCGTTTTCGCGCTCGCCGTCATTGCGACCATCAGCAAATTTTCGGTTTTTACCGAATTCGTCTATCGCGCCGGACTTTTTACGCCTGCTCCGGCGGGCGGCAAACCGTTTTCCGCCTACTTTCGTCTCGATATTCCGTATGTCGGCGCGACGCTCGCTTTAGCCGGATTTTTGCTTCTCGGCGTTATCGTTTCGTTTCTCGTTTATCTTTATCAAAACAGCGAAACGGCAAAAACCGTCGGCCACGTTTTGCTAAAGCTTTCGCTCGTCGTTCAAATCGCGGCCATCGCGCTTTTAGTTTCGGGCATAAAATCGACGACCGACGTTTATCCGAAGCTTCAGGCGCAGCTCGCCGCTAAGCCGTCTCAGTATTTGATTGTCGGAAAAGAAATCGGCTCACGTCAGGTTGCCGCGCAGCAGATGTCGGCTCAGGAGTTTGGCGCGCTGACGCCGACTCAGTTCGAGCAGTTTGCCAAACAGTCTCTACAGATGAACGGCAGCAAAATGTATCTCAGTCTGAACACGAATCCGGTCGAGCTGGCCGGTTTGATAACGGCTCTGGCGGGAACGTTTTTTGTAATTTTATTTGCTTTTCGAACCGACAAATTAATCGAGAGACTTCCTTCGCTCGATTCGCTCGACGGCTTGATGTATCGAACGGCGTGTCTCGCCTTTGCGGGCCTCGCGATGCTTTTGATTACGGGCGCGATTTGGGCGAACGAATCGTGGGGCCGGCCGTGGGGATTTGATTCGAAAGAAACCGGCGCGCTGGTCGCGTGGCTGACTTACGCCGCTTTTTTGCACACGCGCATCTCACGCGGCTGGAAGGGCAGAAGCTCGGCTTATTTCGCCGTCATCGCCTTTTTGTTCGTGATTTTCACATATCTCGGCGTCAGCTATCTGCTTCCGGGACTACATAGCTACGCTTAGTTTTTGCAACAATTTTTTGTTTTAATCGTGAATTGAATCGTTTGCGGAAATCAGAAATCGGGGAGAAATTTATGCGAAAATTATTAATCGGTTTAACCGGGCTGGCGCTGTGTTCGATTTTCCTTTTCGGCTATTTCTTTGTTTTGCCGACCACATCGGCGCAGAAAGTCGCGCGGCTGCAATGGGAATACGCGTCGATTCGCGCGGTTTATTCGTTGACCCCGCCGACGGAAAGGCTAAACAGGATTTTCGGCGTGGCGGAAATTTGTTATTTGCAGGCGGCGGGCTGCAAAAGCGCCGAGGTCAGACACGAATTAAACTACGGCGAATTTCTGGTCGAGCGCGGATTGACGGAAACTTACGCGGCTCGCAAGCTTGCAGGGACGAGCGCCGGCGAAATCGCTTTCCAAAAAGCGCTCGCGCAACTCGGCAGCGATGGATGGGAAATTATCGGCGACCCGAATATAAAATTTGAATTTTTTAACGTCGATGATTACAACAAATACGAAAATAAATCGCTTCTCGTCACCCGCGAAGACACAAAAGCCGTTTATTTCAAACGCGTGAAAGCTCAATAAGCATTAATGAACAAAAATTATTTTCTCTTCGGCGCGGGCGGTTTGGTTATCGGTTTGATTATCGGTTTTATCGCCGCCAACACAATCAATCGGAACGCTTTCACGCAGCCGACGACAGCAGCGCAGAACGTTCCAATTTCAAATGCGCCGTTTCTAAACTCACAACCGAATTCGGCCGTTCAGACGACGCAAAGCGGAATGCTCGCACAGGTCAACGAGACGCTCGAAAAAGCCAAAAACGAGCCTGATAATTTCGATGCGCAGGTTAAGGCCGGAGATATGTACGCGCAGATTCAAAAATTTGACAAAGCCGCCGAGTTTTACGAAAAAGCGCATAAAATAAAGCCCGACGATTATCAGACGATTGTTAATATCGGCAATACATTTTTTGATTCGAAGCAGTTTGAATCGGCGGAGAAATGGTATTCCGAGGCGCTCGCGAAAAATCCCGACGACGTCAACGTCCGAACGGATTTGGGCGTAACATTTGTCGAGCGCGCAAATCCCGATTTTGACCGCGCCGCCAGAGAATTTGAAACTTCCCTGCAAAAAAATCCGCGCCACGAACCGACGCTTTACAATCTCGGGATAGCATATTTCAAAAAAGGAAATTCGGAAGAAGCGCAAAAAACACTGCAGCAGCTCGAAACCATAAATCCGCAAAGCCAATTAGCAACCAGACTGCGGCAGATAATTTCTCAAAATTAACGGAAAAGTGAAAAGTTTGAAGAAAAGATTTCTTCTTAAACTTTTCACTTTTCGCTTTCGCTATTTTATCGTCATCTGTTCGACGTCAAGAATCGAGTATCGCCCGACCGAGCCGTCTTTGCGAATAATCGTCAAAATGCCTTTATCGACGTTGACGCGCAGAATTTCGCTCATCGGACTCTCGATTTTTGTGCCGTCCTTAAACAACACAATCAGCTTTATATTTTCGAGCGGATTAGGTTCGACCGTCTTTTCGGCTTTTGTGGATTTTTTCTTTGTCTTCGCCGCATTTTCCGATTCTGCCTTTGTATCTTCGGTCTTTTCTTCTTTTTTATCGGCCTTCTCGGATTTTGGAATTTTATCGGTTACGACTACAATCGGAGGAGTCGTTTCTTCGGCTGCGACATTTTTTTCGGATTTTTTCTTTTCTTTTTTCTCAGCGGTTTCCGTCTTTTTAGATTCAGTTTTCTTCGCTTCTATTTTTTCCTTTTTTTCCGCTTTATTTTCGGCAACTGTTTCCGTCTTTTCTTCTTTCGTCACGACGGGTTTCGGCGTCGGTTTCGGCTTGACCTCGATAATTGTTCCGACCGAATTGACGCGCACTTCGCCTTGATTTTCGGTTTTTACGGCGGGCGAATTCTGGTCTTCGTTTTTGGCGACGGCTTTGAGCGGCTCGAAGCTGCCCGCAAACTTGATGCGAAAAGTCGCGGCTTCGTCGTTCGGCGTGCGTCCTTCGATTCTTAAAATCAATTTTTCCGCCTGGCGCAGATAAACGATTCGCCCGGTTTCGTTATCGGAATTATCCGAATAAACACGGATTTTGGTTAAAGGCCTGAGATTGTCCGCGGTAAAAATATCGATGTCGCCGTCGAGATTTTTTGTCACGACGTTAATAAAAACGTCGCCCTGACTTCCGTTAAAAACGTAAAAATAATTCGTCAGACGCGCATCGCCGAGGTCGCGCGCCGGAATTTTGCCGTTTATTTCATTGCTCGTGACGGGCGTCGGAAAATTCTGGTCGATTGACTGCGCTTGAATCGAATGGAGACAAAAGAAAATTATCAACGCAGGAACGCAGAGACGCAGAGATTTATAAAAAAAATTCGCCGGTGATTTTTGCCACAAATTGTAAATTACGTTCATACTGCTTTAATTTTCCTATGTGTCTTCGCGTTTCAAATTTACACCAAATCTTTTCGCAAATGCACGAGCCGTGAAGTTTCGTCGTAACCGAGTTTGAGATGCGCTTTGAGACTCAAATCGTTTCCAATTTCCGAATCCGAAGCCATTTCCGTGCAGCCTTTGCTCCGCGCCCAGCTTTCGGCGCTTCTCACCAGGCGTCGTCCGATACCGTAGCGTCTGAAATCGGGTTCGACAAACCAGCCTTCGAGATAGCCGACGTGGTCGGTGTGACAATCTTCGACAAACGGCCGGATGCTGGCTTCGAGAAACCCAATCAAACGACCGTCGTCGATTTCGGCGAGCAGAACGAGCTGGCTGTCCGTATGCTCGTAAATGTCGAGCATTTCGGCTTTATGCTCGTCGTCGGTCAGCTCGTCCCACAAAAGTTTCCTGAGCCGAAACCATTCGGCAATATCTCTTTCTTTTAAGGGCCGTACGTTGAAATTTTGTTGTGTCATTAAAAAGTTTGGCGAACAATCTTATTTACTTACAATTGCATAATTTTGTCAATAAAATGCCGGGCGCACAGGCCCGGCATCGTCAAGCAGAATTTTATCGGCGTTTATTCTTCGGTAGTTTTGGCGGTATTGCCCTGCAGGATTTCGAGAGCTTTTTTAAGCTGCAAATCTTCCTGAGCTTCCTTCGGCTGCTCGGGTTTGGGCGTCGCTTGCGGCGTTGCCTGCGGATTCGGCTGCTGTTCCTGCTGTTGCTGCTGGTCGATTAAATCTTCGACTTCGAGCGGTTCGGGCGTTTCGGGACGTTTTACTTCGACCGAAGGCTTGACGCCCGAATTTTGCCGGTCGTCGGCCAAAAACGGATTTCCGTTTGCCGAAGCCCATTTGGCAACGGTTAAAAGCAGGCCGTCGCCGCTGCGCAAAGTCAGGAGTTTCTGCTCGGTGCCCGCGCCGAAACTTCTTTCGCCGATGACTTCACCGCGTTTGCGGTCGAGCATCGCCGAGGCGACGACTTCACCCGCGCCGGCCGTTCCTAAATCAATCAGCGTCGCGACCTGTCCGGCAAAAAGATGCTTGCTCGGGTCGGCGGCAAATGTCTGCTGAACTTTGTTTTCGCGCCCGACGATTTCGGCGAGATTTCCGTCTTTAATAAAAATATTGGCGACATCGACCGCTTCGTTCAAATCTCCGGCGGCGACGCCGCGCAAATCGAGCACGATTTTCTGCACGCCCTGTTTGGCCAGCTCCTGAACTTTCGCCCGGATATTTTTCGCTTCGCCTTTTTCGAGACTGTAAACTTTAACCACGCCGACTTTTCCGGCTTCAATCCGTGCTTCGGGCATCGGGAGCTTATACGCGCTGCGAACGACCGAAATCGTCTGCGGCTTTTCGCCCGCGCGCAAAACGCGAAGATTTATTTTCGAACCGGCTTCGCCGAGCAGAAGCTGGCGCGCGTTGTAAAGCGAAATATCGCGCGTCGCTTTCGTTTCGATATATTCGATAACGTCTCCGGCTTTGAGACCGGCTTTCTCGGCGGGCGAATCCTTAATCACCGAAATCACATAAAGATAAGAAGAAACCTGCGAAAACTCGGCACCGATTCCCGTCAGAGTGTTCTGTTTTTTCGCCTGATAATCTTTAACCTGTTCGGCCGTCAGATATGAAGAATACGGGTCGAGCCCGCCGACCAGACCGCGCAGAGCGCCGTCGCGTACTTTACCCAAATCGGGAACGTCGACATAATCGTTTTGAATATGCTGCAAAACGCTTTCAAAAATGCGAATCTGCGCGCCCGCGTCGTTTATCGGCTGCTGCGCATAGGTCGATGTGATGTTTCTCAGAAAACCGCCGAAAAGCGCGTAAAAGGCGATTACAACCGAGACTAAAATGATAAAAAACTTACCGCGAAATGACATATTTTCCTCGTTATTATTACAGGTTAAGAGTTAATGAGCCGACCAATGTTTGACGTATATCAATTAACAATTAACAATTATCTATCAACTAAAATTTTCGTGCAAGAAAAAGAAACAATTAATGAACCTGATTTTACAGATGTTTTTCGCGCGCCCGACGCCGGCAGAATCGTCTCGCTCGACATCGGCACGAAACGCATCGGCTACGCCGTCTGCGACGAGCTCCAGTTCGTCGCGCGTCCGGTCGGCATCATTCGCCGAATCGCCTGGAAAAAACTTCTCAAACAGGTTTCCAACATTCTGGTAGAGTTTGATGCCAAAGCGCTCGTTTTAGGTTTGCCGTATAACTTCGACGGCACGGAAAGCGAGATGTCGCAGGAAGCGCGCCGTCTGGCCAGAAATTTTTCGCTCTCGCTCGATATTCCCGTCTTTTTGCAGGACGAGCGCATCACTTCAATCGAAGCCAAAAATCTGCTCTATCAGCAAGGTTACAGCGAAAAGGAAATTCTCGAGCGAATCGACAGCGAAGCCGCCGCCATTATACTGAGCGATTTTCTGGCCAAAAAGCGCGAGGCCGGAAAATGGAAAGATTCCGAGTTTTAATCGGAATCTTTCTCATTGATTATTTTGGCACGAAGACAATCGTTTCTTTCGCCGCTTTTTCGACTGCTTCTCTGCTAAACGGGAAAATTGGCGTGCTGCCCGATTTCCATTGCTCGACCTGGTCTTTCCAAAACGGCGATTTCGGGTCGCCGCTTTCGCCCGGCGCGATTACCTGCCGCGTTAAATCCCAGTCGCCCGGAACGGTTACGTGGCGCATCGAGACGTGGATGCCGACGTTCGGCGTGTCGCCCGAACCGAAGCGCGGAATCGGCTCGATTTGAAACATCTGGCTGACGAAAGGAATGTTGGCCTGCCCGATAGGATGCGGAAAAGTCATCTTTTCGATGTTTCCCCAAATCCAGTTTGCTTCGTCCGCGCCGTATTTTTTGGCAAGACTCTCACGCGCGTCCTTGTCCGAAGCGATAAGCAGAGTTTTGTAATCGGCAAATTCTTTGGGAAGCCAGTCGGCGGGCTTTTCCGCCGCCAGCCAGTCGATAAACGACGCGCTCATCGCCCATCGATACTGTTTCGCTCTTTCCGCGCCGACCGCCGAAATTAAAATTTTGTTGAGAAAAAATCTTCTGATTTCGTTAACCAGAAGAGCGCCGCGCGAATCAGCTTTCATCTGCCCGTCCCAGCCGCGCAGAACTTTCAGAGTTTCCTCGCTCGCCGCCGCCTGTTTGACGACTTCGCGCGCGAAATTTGAAAAGGAAATATTAAAAACGTCGCGCTGCACGTCCATCGCGTCGTTGACGGTCATTTTTTTGTTTGCTTCGAGAAGCTGCGTAATCCGGCGCGCGCGATACGGCGCCGACCACAGATGCGTCAGAAAATGATTGTAGCTTTCGCCCGCGATGCGCTGGTTTGCCGTCGCGATATAACCTTGTGCCGGATTGTAACTGTTCGGCATCTCTTCAAACGGAATATTTTTTATCCATTCGCCTTCGTTCGTCCATCCATCATACGGAATCGAGCCGTCGCCGCTTTTGCGAATCGGAATCGCGCCCGCGCCGTAATAGCCGATATTTCCCTTGACGTCGGCGAAAATGAAATTCTGCGTCGAGCCGCCGTAAGTTTTCAGCGCCGCTTTGAATTCGTCCCAGTTACGAGCACGATTTAATTTCAGAAACGCGCCGAACGTGTCGTTTTTCGGGTCACGCGCCGTCCATTTTAAAGCATATGCAGTTTTTGCATTGGCGGGCGTAATTTTTAGAAGCGGCTCGATAAGAGTCCCTTTCGGAAATGAAGAGTAATCTATTGAAGGATAAGTTTTCGCCCCTTTTTCCGCATCGGCGATAATCACGCCGTTTCTTGTTTCCAGTACATCCATCGAGACAATTTCCGTTTCCGGCAAAGTCGGCGTTTTTCTGACCTTTATTTCTTCTTTTCGAATCTTCGCGTCCTGCCAGCCGTTAGTTGTCTGATACTGGTTTTTGTCATTAAAAGTTTCGAGATACAAATCCTGCACGTCCGGTCCGAGATTGGTCGCGCCCCAGGCGATAAATTCGTTGTGACCGAGCACGATGCCCGGAACGCCCGGAAACGTGACGCCCGAAACGCGCATTCCGGGCGCTGAAAGATTCGCCATATGCCAGACCGAAGGCGCGCCGGGCGGCAGATGCGGGTCGTTCGCCAGAATCGGTTTTCCGTCGAGAGTACGTTTGCCGGAAACGACAAAATTGTTGCTCATCGCGCCGAATTCCTCGTAAAAGCCGACCATTTCGAGCGAAGATTTTCTGACTTGCTCGTCTTTCAGCGCAAATTCGATTAATGAATCGTCAACCGGAGACTTTTGACCTTCGACGTTCAATTTTTGACTTTTCAAATTGTCTTTTCCGACGACTAAAACGTCAAACGGCGAGCGCTCGGTGAAAAGCTGGTCGAATTTTTCTTTCGGCAAATCGGCGAAAGACGCTTTCAACACGTCTGCCCACCAGGTCGTGCTTAAACCGTCGGAGATGATTGCGCCGATAATCATCGAATCGGTCGGTTTCCATTCGGCCGGGCGATACTGCAAAAGCTGAAACTCGACGGGAAGCGTTTTCGCGTCGAGCGTCTGGATGTAGGCGTTGACGCCGCGCGCATAATTTTCCAGAATCGCGCGGTGTTCGGGCGCAAAATTCTTAAAAGTTTCCTCGACAATCGACGCAAAGCCGAACTTTCGCCAGCGCTTGTCGCCTTCGAGCGCCTGCTTGCCGAAAAGCTCCGCCGTCTCGCCGCGCGCCACGCGTCGCAGCAAATCCATCTGCCAGAGACGGTCTTGCGCCGTAACGTAGCCCTGCGCGAAATAAAGGTCGGCATCGGATTTCGCCTCGATATACGGAATTCCGCGCCCGTCGCGCCGGACGGTAACCGAATCTTTTAAGCCTGCAACCTGCAGATTTTGAGCAAAACAGACGGTTGAAACAAAAAGAAAAAATGCTAAGAGCGAAAGTTTGGCAAAATTGGTTTTCATCGTGTATGAAAATACTAAATTTTTGGAAATAATCAAAACACTAAAATCGTTTGTCGGCGCGTATCTATTGCCCGGAGTTAAAATAAAGTCACCAATATATTTTACTCACCTAACGGTCGAGATGACACGGGGCAAAACCGCCAGCACGCAAGCAAAGGGAAACAAAGCTGCGTAAAAAGAAAGGAGCAGCCCGCACCGTCCGCGTCCATTGAATTGTTAGATAACGCGATTAGCCGTGTGCTGCGTGAATTTCCATAAACCGATTAACGAAAGCATTTCAGCGATAAAGAAAAAAAACATCCGTATATAATTTAATGTTGTAAATTGCTGTGCCGTTTGCTTCAAAACGTCTACCGAATGTACCGCCGAACCGTCGCCAATCATGGTTCTGAGCAAAGGATAGATAAAAGTGAATGTGATGATTTCTATGCCGACTGATAAAACTATGGCAGCGAGGACAAAATTTCGCGCAGCCTTGATTTTCCAGCCGAGAATCACAAACGCGATTCCCGTCAGGATTGCCAGAGGATAGATTGTTTGAAAGAATTGACCCGGATTTCTCGCCTGCAAAAAGTTTTTCGCAGCATCGAGCGAGGCCGGAATATTATGAAACCAGTTCGGGAAATTGATAAAGGTTTCCATAATCGCACCGCCGAAAACGATCATCATCAAGCTGAAGTGAGTGAAAATCAATATGGTCTGAAAAGTTTGTTTCTTCATTTGCCTTAATCCTCCAAGTTAAACGTGCAAAAATTATCGGGAATCCAACAATCCGTCAATGATTTCGGTTACAGAGCTGGAAACCATCTAACTTTGAACTCTGCCGAATTCATTTTGTCTTAGAAAGAAGTTTTATAAGCCTTTTTTAATCGAAAGTCAATATAAACCTTGATTTCATTAAGTTTGTTGGTACAAATTGTTCATCAAATAAAAATTCTGCCTAAATTTAGGCAGAATTTTTACAGAACGGAGTTGAATAAATAAAACTTCTAAAATGAAGTTTGAATTTACGCCGGTCTTTCTACGAAAATGGTGTGTAAATTATATTATTGCCAAACTAAAAATCGGTAAAAAGCCGGATGAAATTTAAAAGTCTTAATTTTAGGTCAGGTATCTGACCGAACCCGCCGCACGCAGTTGATAATGTGTATTTAAGCAGAGATAGATAATTTCAAAAACTTTTATATAAGGAGGTAATCCATTTATGAATGTGAACTTACACTCAGAAAAAATCGAAAATTTCGACGAAATTCAAGACGGCCTCAGCTACACCATCGGCGAGCCCGACATTTCAATCAAACAACTCATGAATAAAGATTTTATTCTCAAAAACACCGATTTCGACTGCTGGGAAAAACTGCTCGAAGCGGCGTGCGTCAGCAATGAAAAGGATTTGGAAAAGCCGGATTTCAGTAATTTTATCAAATCGCACACGCGTTTTGACGACTGGGAAGAAATGCTTATTCAAGCTTCGAACGAATACGCGGAAAGAAAGGAATAATCCGGCAAAAATAGAAAAGAAAGAGCGTGGGAGAAAAATCCCGCGCTCTTTTTTTATTCAATTGGAAATTGGCGATTATTGTTCCAAATCGTCTATCTCCAAATAAATCGATGATGCGCCCGCGCCCGCGACGGCATCGATGACGCGGACGACATCGACGAATCTGTCAGATTTTCTGCTTTTGATGCTGACGGTTTTTTCAATCTCGTTTGTTCCCGCACGGAAAACGCCGTTTGATTCCCGGCCTTTGAAAATTTCCGTGAGCTTGGCGCTTATCGCATCGGCGCTTATCGCTTCGGAATTTAATTTCAGCTTGTCATCTTTTTGCAGGCTGACGACGAGCTTGAGCGGATTCGGCTTGACGTTGTCGAGACTCTGTTCGGTCGGTTCGTCGGGAATTTTCACTTTTAGAATATCAAACGGGACATCGGTTTTAACGGCGGGCGAAACCAGTAAACCGACGTTTTCGACTTTTGTTTTGCGAAAAGCGTCCAGTAGCTTTGCCACATCGCCAAAACTTGCAGCAATGTCACAGTTTAAATAAATCAACTGGCTTTCGGACGGATGTTTTCTAAACTCGGAATCTAATTTATCAGTTACGACTTCATAAGAATATTGATTTTCGCCGATATAATAGTCGCCTTGTCCGGAAAGCGTGACAATCAAAGCGGTTTCTTCGGCAGCGTGTTTATCGGGCGTCGAATTTTTGATGTCTTTCGGCTGATTTGCCGGTTTGAATTTCGATTTGATTGGATTTTTATAAGTTATATTGTTGACGGCGGTTTTAATCGAAGTACAGGAGAAGATGAAAGGAAGAAGTAAAAGCAGACTAATCCATTTTAAAATTTTCATAATTTTTGAAACATTTTGCCGATTTATCGATAAAACGTCAAGACTTTTATTGAAAGGCGGAAATTGATTAATTCCCTGATGAAAAGTGGTAGCGCATACGGGAATTGAACCCGTGTTTCAAGATTGAGAATCTTACGTCCTAACCACTAGACGAATGCGCCGCAAACTTTGAAAATTTTAGCACTAATTTAATAAAACCACGAAACGATAATAAAAAAAACGCTGGCGGAATCTGCATTTTTCGCGTCAATTAGTAGTTTTTATACGGCTTCACGTATTTGAATTGATGCGAATAAACATATTTTGGCTTTCGTCCGTATAACGCTTATCTGAAAATCGCGCGGCACGCCGCCGAATAAATGCTTTTCTAATCTAAATCTTTTTCGGAGTTCTTAAAATTTATGAAACGTTACAGAGTAGTTTTGCTTTGGGTTTTATTGTTTTCTTTTCAAGCTTTTGTTTACGCCCAGCAGCCGCAAGCGGATAATTCGCTTTTGACGCTTGACCGGATTTTTTCGTCCGACGAATTTCAGGGAGACGGCTTTGGCGGTTTTCGCTGGATGAAGTCGGGCGATTCGTTTTCAAAAATCGAACGCTCGACGACCGTTCAGGGCGGAACTGATTTGGTCAGCTACGACGCGGCGACCAACGAGCGGACAGTTTTGCTGACGGCCGAAAAGCTGATTCCGAAAGGCCAAACCAAGCCTCTGCCGATAAACAGCTACGAGTGGTCGGCCGACAACAAGCAGATGCTGATTTATACGAACTCGAAAAAAGTCTGGCGGCTAAACACGCGCGGCGATTACTGGGTTTTGGATTTGGCGAGCGGAAATCTGAAAAAGCTCGGCGGCGACGCCGCGTCTTCGACCTTGATGTTCGCCAAATTTTCGCCCGACGGAACGCGCGTCGGCTACGTCAGAGAAAATAATATCTATGTCGAAAATCTCTCGGACAGCAAAATCACGCAGATTACGACCGACGGCTCAAAAACTCTGATTAACGGAACGTCCGATTGGGTCAACGAGGAAGAATTTTACCTGCGCGACTGCTGGCGCTGGAGTCCCGACGGTAAATCAATCGCCTACTGGCAGTTTAATACCGAAGGAATGAAAGATTACGTGCTGGTCGACGATACGAAAGACCTATATCCGGTTCTGACCTACATTCCCTATCCGAAAGCGGGCACGACCAACGCGGCGGTTCGTGTCGGCGTCGTCAGCGCCGACGGCAGCCAGACGAAATGGATGAACACGCCGGGCGATTTGCGCCAGAACTACATCGTTATGATGGACTGGATGGATAATTCGAGCGAGCTTATTTTGCAGCATATGAACCGTTTGCAGAATACCGACCAGGTGATGATTGCCGACGCGAAAACCGGCGCGGTGCGAACGATTTTGACCGAAAAGGACGATGCCTGGATTGAGCTGACAATGCCGCGCCTGCGCTGGATTGACGGCGGAAAACGTTTTCTCTGGATGAGCGAGCGCAACGGCTGGCAACAGGTTTATTCGGTTTCGCGCGACGGCTCGGATATAAAATTGATAACGCCGGGCGACTTTGACGTGATTGATATTCAATCGGTCGACGACGCCGGTGGATGGCTTTATTTTAACGCTTCGCCGGGCAACGCGACGCAGCGCCTTCTGTTTCGCAAACGGCTCGACGGCAGCGGCCCGCTCGAAAAAATCACGCCCGACAATCAAAACGGCTGGCATAATTACAGTATTTCGCCGAACGCGCATTGGGCGGTGCATAATTATTCGTCGTTTTCGAAAGTTCCGAAATTTGAGTTTATAAATCTTGCGAACAAAACGGTCGTCCGCACGATTGTCGATAACGCCGACATACAGGCGAAAATCGACAAATTAAAAAAAGGCCCGCAGGAATTTTTCCGCGTCGATATCGGCGGCAATGTCACGCTCGACGGCTGGATGATGAAGCCGCCCAATTTTGACCCGAACAAAAAATATCCGATTTTGTTTTTCGCCTATGGCGAACCGGCCGCACAAACCGTTATCGATGCCTGGGGCGATACCGATTATCTCTGGTTTATGATGCTGACGCAGCAGGGCTACATCGTCGCCAGCGTCGACAATCGAGGCACGCCCGCGCCGCGCGGACGCGATTGGAGAAAAGCCATCTACCGTAAAAACGGCGTCGTAAATTCGGCCGACCAGGCCAACGCCGTCAAAGCAATCGAAGCCAAAATGCCATACGTCGATGCCTCGCGCGTCGGCATCTGGGGCTGGAGCGGCGGCGGCGTTTCGACCTTGAACGCGATGTTTCGCTACCCGGACGTTTACAAAATGGGAATGGCCGTCGCGCCCGTTCCCGACCAGCGTTTTTACGACACGATTTACACCGAGCGCTATATGGGACTTCCGCAGGAAAATGCCGAAGATTACCGGCAAAGCTCGCCGATAACGTGGGCAAACGGATTGAAGGGAGATTTGCTGATTGTCCACGGAACGGGCGACGACAATGTTCATTATCAGGGAACGGAAGTTTTGATTAATAAATTAATCGAGCTCAACAAACCGTTTCAGATGATGGCTTATCCGAACCGCACGCACGGCATTTTTGAAGGCGAAGGCACGACGATTCACCTGTACTCGCTTTTGACCAGATATTTGAACGAACATCTGCCGGTTAAATAAAACTGAAAACTGAAAACTGAAAGCTGAAAACTATGTTTGCTTCATAGTTTTCAGCTTTTTCTATTCCTTTCGGCTTGATTTGTAAATTAACTTGTAACAATCAAACGAATTTCGCTCATTTCTTCCATCGCGTAGCGCACGCCTTCGCGACCGAAGCCCGAATCTTTCGCGCCGCCGTAGGGCATATTGTCGACGCGAAACGTCGGCACGTCGTTGATTATCACGCCGCCGTATTCAAGTTGCCCGGCGGCGAAATTTGCGTTTGATAAATTCCCTGTGAAAACTCCGGCTTGGAGTCCGTATCTGGTTTGATTCGCTGACTGGACGGCTTCGGCAAAATCCGAAAATTTTTCGATTGACGCGACCGGCGCAAAGATTTCTTCGGAAACGACGCGCATCTCCGAATTTGTGTTTGTTAAAACGGTAGCATCGAGCATTGCGCCTTCGCGCCGTCCGCCGCAGAGAATTTCGGCCTCCGACTGCACCGCTTCTCGAATCCAGCTTTCGGCTTTTTTCGCCGCCTGCTCGTCAATCATAACGGAAAGCTGCGTCGCTTCGTCGAGCGGATTTCCCCTTTTCAAATTGCGCGCGCTTTCGACGAATTTTTCAGTCCACTCGTCAAAGATTTTTTCGTGAAGCAGCACTCTCTGGACGGAAATGCAGACTTGTCCGGCGTATGCGAACGCGCCCATCGCGGTTTTTTCGAGCGATTTCTGCAAATCGGCGCTTTCATCGACAATCACGGGCGCGTTTCCGCCGAGTTCGAGCGCGACTTGCCGTTTTCCGGCCTTTTGTTTCAAGCTCCAGCCGACGTCGGCGCTTCCGGTAAAAGAAATCATATCTATTCTTTCGTCGCTCAAAACCGCGTCGATATATTTGACGTCCATCGGGACGATTTGCAGCGCGCTTTGAGGCAAATCGCTTTCGAGAAAAACTTCGCCGAGAAGCAGGCTCGTGAGCGGCGTGCGCTGGCTCGGCTTGATGATGATTGCATTTCCGGCGGCGAGCGCGGGCGCGACCTTGTGCGCAACCAGATTGAGCGGGAAATTAAACGGCGTGATGCCGTATATGACGCCGCGCGGAACTCTTAAAGTGTAAGCTGACTTCCCTTTTCCGCCGGCCTGCGTATCGACGGGCACGACTTCGCCCGCGAAACGCTCGGCTTCGCCCGCCGCCCACGCGAAAGTGGCGATGCCGCGCTCAACCTCGCCGCGCGCGAGCGCAATCGGTTTGGCGGCTTCCAGCGCGATTGTTTCGGCAAATTCCTTTTTGCGATTTTCTATTCCTTCGGCAATCTTTCTCAAACCGCGCGCAATCTCAAAACGCGCGAGCGAGCGCATTTCTTGGGCGGCGCTTTCGGCCAGAGCGACGGCCTCTTCGGTTTCGCGCGCGTCGGCCGAAAAAACTTCGGCCAGAATTTCCTGCGAATAAGGCGATTTAAGCGTGAAGCTTTCGCTCGCTTCGCGCCATTTGCCGCCGATAAGAATTTTTCCGTTCATAAGAATTTTGCAATCAGCTTTATTTATAAGTTAAACTTTTGAAGTTTTCGAAGCAAACTTATCTCCAGGAGAAATCGAATGAAATTCTTAAAATACGCTTTAATTTTAACTGCTCTCGCGCTCTTTATTTTCGCTTGCAAAGAGGCCGGAAACACCGTCTCGAACAACGCCGTTCCGCCCGTCAGCTCAAACACGCTCGCCAACACAAACGCACTCGCCAATGCCGGCGCTTCCAACTCAGCGCCGGCCGACGAAATCGCTTTGGGCAAATCAATTTACATGGAAAAATGCGTCAAATGTCACAAGGAAAACGGCAAAGGCGGCGAAATAGAAGTGTTGGGCGTAAAAAGAAAAGCGTCGAACTTCACGACCGAAAATTCAAAAAACGATGCGGACAGCGATTTGATTGATATTATCGAAAACGGTCAGACCGAGGACGGAATGCCCGCTTTTAAAGACAAATTGAGCGATGAGCAGATAAAATCGGTCGTAAAATTTATTCGGGGAGAATTTCAGGGAAAATATAATGATTTGCGATTTTAGATTTTTGATATCGGGTTGTTTCATTTGCAAATCCAAAATCCAAAATCTAAAATCTAAAATCTAGACGGGGCGTTAGCTCAGTGGATAGAGCATCGGTCTTCGGAACCGAGTGTCGGGAGTTCGAATCTCTTACGCCTCGCCAAGATTTTCAAAAGTAAATAAAAAGGCGTTTAGAATTTAATCTAAACGCCTTTTTTCCGTAATTTTTGCTCGTTAATAAAGCGGCATATTCTTGAGTTTTACAAGCGCCTGCGCGAGCTCCAGGCGCGTGACCGAGCGGTTCGGATTAAAAGCGTTTCCGTCCAGGCTCAAAAATCCTTTTTGCAGTGCGACCGCAACGTATCCGCGCCATTGTGCGGGAATCGAAGCGGCGTCGGTCACAGTTACCGGCAGCGCGGAAGTCGCGACCGAGCTTTCCAGATTCGCCGCTTTGACGAGCGCCACGGCCGTGACGATTTTTGAAGCAAACGCGTATGGATTAAACGCGCCGCCCGCCGCCGCGTCGTAAAAAAGTTTTCCGGCCGGATTCGTCTGTATGCTTTCGACGGCGTTTCGCGTCGGTAAATCGAGCACGTCGGTAAATACGGCGCGGCTCGCCATATACTGCGGAACGCGGCCCGAACGAACAATCGATTCGGCCAATTCGGCGCGCGTCACGGCGAAACTCGGATTAAATCCCTTGCCGAAAGGCATCATTAGATATGACCGCAGACTTTCTTTTACAACCGGCTGCGCCTGCGGCGAAAGCGTTTGTAAATTCAAATTCTGATTATAATCGACGCGGGTTACCTCGACGATTCCGTCAAAAAACTGCGTGCTGCTTCCGAGATTTCCCGTATGCTGAATTACCGCTTCGTAATTTTGTCCGTCCGGGTAATTCAAAATAACCTTCTCTCTTCTGCCCGAAATTCCCGGCGCGTTTAGATAATTCGAGCTGCCCTTCAAATTGCCGTTCGAATCATAAACTTTCAAAGCTAAATCGTTTGAGCTTAACCCCCATGCGATATGAACTCCGGCCTGAATAGTGTCGGCCGGAATCGTAACGCTTTTAACAAACGAAGTGTTCGGACTGACGTTTTCTGAAAAAGCCTGCGTCTCCGAGGTCAGAAAATCGACCGAGCCGCGTTCGAGCGTCGCGCGAAAAGCGCCCATTTTTCTGTCGGAAAACGCTGCTTCCAGAAGCGCCGCATAAGTGTTCAGCATTCCCGCTCCGGCTTCGTGGCGAAAATACTGCGGCATCGGCGTCGCCGTTCTTTGCAGAATGTCCTTGATGGCTTTCGGCGTCAGATTCGGATTCGCTTCGAGCATCAGGGCGATTGCGCCCGCTACCTGCGGCGCTGAAAATGAAGTTCCGCTGGCGGTCGTGTAATATGGCAGTTCAGCGGGCGTCAGACGGTCGCGGTCAGCGCCGAGAACGAGCCCGGCGGCGCTTGTCTGCGAAACGGTTCCGCGAAGACTGACGATGTTTGTTCCGGGCGCGACAAGCGTCGGATTCTGCAACTGACTTCCGAAAAGCCCGCGCGAAGAATATTCGGCCAGATTTCCCTTTTCATCAGTCGCGCCGACGCTGATAACCCACGGCGCGACGGCATACGGATTAAGAGTTCCGTTGCCGGAGCCCGAGTTCCCTGCCGAAAACACAACGTTGACGCCACGCTCGGTCAGCATTTTCGTTGCGATATTAACGGGGTCGTTGTAATCGAAAAGCGAATTTGAAGAAAAGCTGCAATTGACGACTTTTACGTTATAGTCCGCGCCGCGCTGCAACAGATAATCGAAGCCCGCCAGAATGTAAGATAAATTCAAATCTCCGGCGCTCAAGCCTAAAATGCGCGCGCCCGACGCAACGCCGTTGTATTTTCCGTTTGAAGAAGCGCCGCTTCCGGCCACCACGCCCGCGACAAAAGTTCCGTGCCCGCCGGCAAAATCCGTATTCGCCACGTTTTCAACCGAGAGCGGGCTGACAAATCCGAGCGGCAAACCCTGTATGTCGGCGAGACGCACGTTTTGCACGACTTTTCCAGAAAGGTCGTTGTGCAGAGAATTTACGCCCGTATCTAAAACGGCCACCGTCACGTTTTTACCCGACATCGGCACGCCCGAATTTGCGGCTCTTAAATCCGCATCGAGCGAAGCTCTCTGAATTTGTGTTTTTTGAAAATATGTATCCGAATTGAGAGATAAAGTCCGATTGCTGTAAATCGAGCGCACCTGCGGCAGAAACGATGCCGAAATAAGTTTGTCGGCGGGCGCTGAAACCATAATCATCGGCAAAGCATTGTATTTCGTGCCGCCCGTAATGCCTTTTTCTCTAAGCGCCGTCAAATCGTTTTCCGTCGGGTAATGATGAAAAACAATTACCGCATTGATGTTGCTGTCGTCGGTCGCATTTTCCAGTAAAACGGCTAATTCGGGGTCAACGCTTTGAATACCCTGGCCGGAATTATAAATTGATTCGCTGTCCGCGCCGGTCAATGTAATGCCGGTCGGATTTGTGACCGCAATTCCGTCCGCGCCCGTCAAAGTAATTCCGTCAGCGCCGGTCAAAGTAATCCCGGTCGGATTATTCATCGTAAAAGCGACGCCGTTGGCAGTGATTCCGATTATGCCGTCGGCACCCGTCAAAGTAATGCCGTCGGCTCCGGTTAGCGTTATGCCGTCAGCGCCGGTTAACGTGATACCGTTTGTTCCGACCGAATGAAGACCGTCAACGCCGGTCAAAGTTATGCCGTCGGCGCCGGTTAAGGTAATACCGTTCGGCTGTCTGACGACTATCGAATTTGCCCGATACTGCGTTCCGTCGGCGCCGGTCAAAGTTATGCCGTCCGCGCCGGTTAAAGTAATTCCGTCCGCGCCGGTCAATGTAATTCCGTCCGCACCCGTATAGGTCGAGCCGTCAGCGCCGGTTAAAGTTATGCCGTCAGCGCCCGTCTGCGTAACGCCGTCAGCACCGGTTAAAGTAATTCCGTTTGTTTTGTATGAGAGAAATCCGTCCGCGCCGGTCAAAGTGATTCCCGATGTGCCGATATAGTGAATTCCGTCGGCGCCGGTCAGCGTGATTCCGTTCGATTTTATAACCGTCATGCCCGCATAGGCGGCATTTACTGTGAGAGCAAACAGTAAAATAAAACTAAGCAATTTTTTTATGAACATATTTGAATGTTTTGATTTAATACAAAAACAAAATCGGAGATTTGATTCGCGATTTTGAATTGCCCCCAACGCCGCATTAAAACCGGACATTTTATACAGAAAAGTGTTAATGAACTTATTAACACTCTTCTGTTTTAGCAAATTTTATTCCTAATTTTCAACCGAACCGTTTAACTGCAACTGAAATGTCGCGCCCTTTTCGAAACGCAAATTTTTATCCTGGGAAGAAAGCGTCGTCGCGCCTTGCGCCGAACCGCTGACGGATTTTGAAATCTGGATTCCGTTGACGGTTCGGCCGAGCGTCTGCGTCGCGCCGCCGACGGTTTGACCGGCCGCATTCGTAACGCCATTGACGGTGCTCGTCGTCGAATTGGCAACGCCGCCGACCGTGTTTGTGACGCCGCCGAGAAGGCCGCCGCTCGATGTTCCGCCCGAAGTTCTTCCGGACGTAGACGATGAGCTCGAAACGTCCGAATCAATCATATCAGATACGTTGGCGCTCGCCGCCGTATTTACGACCGAGACAATCGACGCGCTGATTGGCGCATTTAGATTTTTGCCTTCGATGCGGTCGAAAATCATTCCGATTCTGGACGCGCCGCCGTTTTTCGGTTTTTGCTGAACTTCCGTAATCCGGCCGATTAAATTTGCGCCTTTCGGCACGATTGTCTGGCCGTTCTGCCTGATTGATTTGGTCGTTTTCAAAACAACTTCGTCGCCGACTTTCGATTTTTTGACGTCAATCGCGCTTTGCAGCTGCGCTTCGATGTTTGTCCCCGACTGTAATAAAGCTTTTTCGCTCGAATTTTTGCTCGTCGGTTCGTCGATATCGTTCGGATTTTTCTTCGCTTTCTGCGAGAAAACGAGCGAGCTCAAAAGTAAGATTAAACTTGTGACAAATAAAATTTTCTTCATTTCCGCCTCCATTACTGCTTGATATGGAATTTTTAATGGGGAGAGTCGAACGTTTTTTCAACGTGTTTTCATTTTATTTATAGAGACTTGAGAAATACTTGAGGTTGCCGGTAAATTTCGGCGCAAATTTTACATTTTTATAAAATTTTCAAGTTTTCCTCAAGTCTTTACTGATAAATTTCAAATTGTTATGACGATGACTTTTTCTCTGCACGAAAATCTGGAATTTATCGAATCCGCCAAACAATTTGACGCCGGTGCGTCGCTCTCGAATAAATCCGTCACATCGACGCCCGAAAACATTCACTTGTTCGCCGAAAAATTAAAGATTCCAGACTTTAAGAAAAACATTTCGCGCCCGCGTCTTAACGAGCTTTTAATGAAATCTTCGAAACAATTCGGTGCGACTTTAATCTGCGGGCGCAGCGGAACGGGCAAAACCGCGCTCGCCGCCGATTTCGCCCGCACATTTAAAGACGTTGCCTGGCTTTCGGTCGATTCGGCCGACTGCGACTGGAATGTTTTTTCAAAATATTTGCTGACCAGCGTCCTCGCCGGTAATGTCGATTTTGAATCCGTTTCCGAAAAGAATATCGATTCGGATTCGCTTCAGACGGAAATTTCGAGTTTTTTCGGTAAATTGTTTTCGAACATTGCGGAGGATTACGCGGGCGAACGGCTTTTAATCGTGCTTGACGATTTTCATCACATATTTGACGCTGAATGGTTTGACGATTTTTTTAATCTTTTATTGTATTCGCTCCTGCCGAACGTTCATCTTTTGCTTTTGTGCCGCAGCAAGCCGGCGTATCCGCTCTGGCGTTTGCGCTCGAAACAGGTTTTGAATGTGATTGACGAAAAGCTTCTGGCGCTCGACGTCGAGGAAACTGAAAGGCTTTATAAAAAATTCGGGTTGGCAAAAGAAAACGCGAAAAAAGCGCACCGGGCGAGCTTCGGGAGAATCTCAAAATTGATGCTTTCGATTAATTCGGCGATGACCAAGTAATTTCAGCGAACGATTTGTTTGCCGACAAGCAATATACAGTTTAATTTGATATGTCTTTTTTTCTCGTTTTGGTTATATAAAACATCATAATCGAAACTGTAATTGTAATGTCCGGTCGAGAGTTTTTTACAGATATCTTCGGGGAGATGAAATAAAAACGCATCGGCGTAGCGCCCTAAGCTTTCATCAACGTGCCCGAGCAATTCGCCCGCCGTATCGTTGAGATAGACCGGAATGCTTTCGACCGAATCACAATTTTTATAAATATCGCCTAAGACATGATTGCGTTTAATGGCTAATGGACTGTAACTCATCTTTACAGATTAACAGTTTATTTGCGACTTGTCGCCGGAGTTTAATAAATAGATGAAGGGGAAAGGCCTTTATCTCTCGAAATAAGCGGACTAATGTGCCATAATAACCTCACTCAAAGGAAGACTTTAAACTTTTTTTTCAAGATTTGATGCAGCGACCGAATTTCTTTTTGCGAACAAAACTGCTCCCGCCGCGCGCAGTTTCCGAGCTACTCGCGCGTCCGCGCCTGACCGAGCGGCTGCAGGCCAATCTCAATTCGCCGATAACGATGATTGCCGCCGACGCCGGATGCGGAAAAACCACGCTCATCGCCGATTTTATCAATCATCAAAATCGTCAAACCGTCTGGTATCAGCTCGACCACACCGACGCCGACCCGTTTGTTTTTCTCGGCTACATCGCGCAGGGCATCAAAAATTTCGCGCCCGATTTCGGCGAGACGATTTTTCCGTATCTGGCCGAAGCCAACGAAGAGCTGCTGCGTTTTCCCGAGCGCGCCGTCGACCTTCTTCTAAACGAAATTCTGCAGACCATCGAGCAGCCTTTTATTTTGGTTCTGGACGATTATCATCACATCGGGCGCGAGACGATTGTGCACAAGCTGGTCGACCGGCTTTTGCAGTATTCCTCCGACATGCTGCATTTGATAATCACGACGCGCGATTTGCCGCCGCTCGCGATTATGCGCCGCCGCTCGCAGTCGGCCGCGCTCGTCATCACGCGCGAAGATTTGCTTTTTAACGACGACGAAGTACGCGAGCTTTTCCGTCAAACTCTGAACGTCGAGTTAAAAGACGAGGAAATCGCCGAATATCGCAACCGCACGCACGGCTGGATTACGGCTTTGCAGCTCGTCCGGCAGGTTGCCGAACAGGAGATTCACTCGCAGACCGATTCGCCCGTCCTCGATTTGCACGAAATTTTGCAGCAATCGGAAAAGGATATTTTCGATTATTTTGCCGAGGAAGTTTTCTCGCGCGAGCCCGACGAGACTCAAAGACTTCTGCTTTATTTATCGCTTCTCGAATCGTTGCCGCTCGACGTTTGCAGTCGTCTTTTCCCGGATATGCGCTGCTCTGCGACTTTGCCCGAATTAGCCCAGAAAAACGTTTTTCTGACGGTCGTCGGCGAGGGAAACTCAAACGAGGAATATCGCCTGCACCCATTGTTCAGAGATTTTCTGCTGCGCCGCCTGCGCTCGGAAATCGGGCGCGGCGGAATGGCCGGAGAGCGAAATCGCATCGCCGATTTTTTTCTCGAAAACAATAACTGGGACAAAGCTCTTCCGTATCTGCTGGAAGCCGAAAATTTCGAGCGCGCGGCCGGCGTCATCGCCGAAAAAGGCGGCGAATGGATTGCGAGCGGCGCTTTTACATCACTCGGAATTTTCGCCGAAAAAATCCCGCTCGAATTTCTGGAAAAATTTCCGCGCGCGCTGCTTCACAAAGCCGAAATCGCACGCCTTCAGGGCGAAATGGAAAAATCTTCCAATCTGCTGCAGCGCGCCGTCAAATTGCTGAATAAACAAAAAGATTCTAACGGCGAAGCCGAGGCGCTGCACTCTTTGGCCAGTCTCGCGCGGCGCAAAGGAAAATGCCCGGACGCGTTTCAATATCTTGAAAAAGCCGAAAATCTGGTCGGCGAAGATTCTGAAACTTTCTTAAAATGCGCCAACACGCGCGGGCTTTGTTTGATTTTGAGCGGCGAATGGACAAAAGCCGAGCAGCAGTTTCGCTACGCGCTTGAACTGGCCGAAAAACAGGCGAACGAACATTTTATCCGGTTGATAACACATAATCTGGCTTTGCCTTCGGGCTTTCGCGGCGATTTCGGCGAGGCGCTTCGCTGGTTTAAAAGGATTTTCCGCAGCGACCAGCCCGACAAACAGTTGCCGCAGGAAGCAATCGGACATTTAAACGTCGCGCGCCTGCATCTCTATCGCGGCGAGTTTGACGAAACCGAAAAACATCTCGAACGCTCGCTCGAGCTTTGCCAGCTTTATAACTTAAAATCGCTGCGCGGCGAGATTTTCGAGTCCTACGGCAATTTTTATCGTGACAAAAACGATTTTCCGCACGCGTCGGAATTTTACGAGCGAGCTTTAAAATCTTATGAGGACGCGGGAATAAATATCAACGAGCGCGAAATCGAAGAAGAGCGCGCCCGTTTTTATATGCTGCGCGGCGATTTGGCGAAAGCGCGCGGGCTTTTGGAAAATTTAATCGTCGCGCGCGGCAATCTAAACAACGAAGTCGGCTTGAATACGGCCAAATTATGTCTGTTTCAAGTTCGTCTCGCGCAAAAAGACACAAGCGATTTAGTCGGCCAAGTCGAAGAAATTCTCCAATTTTTTCACAGTCAGACTCTTTATTATTACGAAGCGCTGGCCTCGCTCCTTTTGGCCGAGACGTTTTTTGCCGACGAAAACCGAAAACAAATGTCCGAGCCTTTGCAGAGAGCTCTGGATTTGTCAGCCCGCTTTGATTACGAGCATTGGCTGCGCGGCGAAATTCAAAAAAATCCGCAGCTTTTTAACGACGAGGAAGTCTTTGAAAAACTTCCGCTCGATTTACGCGAGGCAATTCAAACGCCGAACGCACAGGCCGCAAGCGCCGGCGCGACAGCGGCTTCGATTCACGTTTCGCTCGCGCCGACGAGCATCGTCGATTTGACCATCAAAACTCTCGGACACGTCGAGATTTTCCGCGACGTGACAAAGCCTTTTGCCTCCGACGCGTGGACGACCAGACGCGCGCGCGACATTTTCTGCTATATCGCGACGAGCAAACATCGTCGCGTCGAAAAAGACGTTTTGATTGAGGCTTTCTGGGGCGAAGAGGAATTTGAAGCCGTCGAGAAGAATTTTCACCCGACGATTTCGCATATTCGCAAGGCTTTGAACAGTCGCCAATCGTTCAAACAGAACTTTCTCGTTTTTCGCGACGGCGCTTACCAGCTAAATCCCGAGCTTTCCTATTCAATCGATACGGAAGAATTCGAGCGTTTTATCGCCGAAGCCGAAAACGCCAAGCGCGAAAAGGACGCGAAAAATTTTCGCCGGAATCTCGAAGCCGCCTACGCGCTTTTTCGCGGCGAATATATGTCCGGCGTTTACGACGACTGGGCTGAAGACCGCCGAAATTATTACGCCGAGCAGCATGCACGCGTTCTGAGCGCGCTCGCCAAGCTTTCATTTTCAGAAAAAAGCTGGTCGAACGCGCTCAAATTCGCCAGCGAGATTTTGCAGCAAGACCCGTATCGCGAAGATATGCACCGGCTCGTGATGAAAGTTTTTTCGGCGCAAAGCAAGCCCGCCGCCGTCAGGGAACAATACGAAACTTTGCAGAATCTGCTCAAAAAAGAGCTCGGCGTCGAGCCTGCGCCGGAAACGCGCCGCGTCTTTCAGGAGCTCTTTAAATAAAAAATCTCAAGCCGCTTTTTCGCAGTTTTCCCCATTTTCCCGACAAGCTCAAGTTTTCCTCAAACTCCATTGTTTAATCTTGTTCTCAAGCGATGTGTCAAATTTTTGAGACGAGATTAGAAACTAATGAAATTTGATACGGACACGCTTTATAACGCTAAAGCAAAGTAAATATTCGTTTTATATCATTAACGATTTCGCTCTAAGGGGGATTGAGCGAAAACCGCGCGGAACCGGCCGAAGAATGTAAATTCTGAAGCGTTCCGCGCTTTTTTCTTGTTTCGCTGATTTCTCAAGTTTGCCTCAAGTCTTTAATTCAAGAGTCAAGTGTTTCTCAAGAGTCGCATTTTATATTGGAAACATCAGGCAGTTATAAAAATTTGAACAAGGGAGTTGGAAGGAAAATGAGTAAGATGAAAACGAACAAAAAAGACGCATTAGTTAGATTAACGATTATCGCGGTTGTTTGGGCAATGGTTGCGGCGGCAATTTATTTCCCTTTTGCAAAAACACAGGCCGCGCCGAGCGCACAGCCGAATATCGGCAAATTATACGGGCGTCCGGTTCCCAATTTTGATTTGAACGCGAGCCGCGCCCTGTCGAATATGAGACAGGCGACCGGCGACCAGATTGCGGCGCTGCAAAGCTTAAAATCGGCGACAAGTGCGCCGAATATGACCGCGCGCTGGAACGATTTCGGCGGCTCGCCCGATGTGATTTATGATTTTGCGAGTCAGCAGTTTTCCGGAACTCCCGAAGAAGCCGGACGCGCATTTATTCAACAGAATGCTGCTCTGTTCGGCGTTTCCGATATGAGCAGCCTGCGTCTTTTCAACCAATCGCAGGCGCTTGGCGGTTATTTAGTTCGTTTTCAGCAAACCTTCGGCGGCGTCGATGTCAAAGACGGCGGCATCGGTCTTGTAATGAACGCCAACAAGCAGGTGGTTATGGCTTCCGGCCCGTATTTCCGCGATGTCAACGTCAACACGACACCGTCGATTTCGGCGGAACAGGCCAAATCGGTCGTCAATTCCGATTTGACACAGTTTACAAGCAATTTGCTTAATTCTTACGGCAATTTATTCCAGGCGGCAAACACAGTTTTGGGCCAGCAGCTCGGCACAATTAACAATCAACAGCCGCATCTGGGCATCTATCCGACGGCTGACGGTTATCGTCTGGTCTGGAAAGTCGCTAAATTTTCAAGCAACCCGTTCGGCGTTTTTCTTTATTCAATCGACGCCAATACCGGAGAAATCGTCGCACGTAAAGATTTTGTAGACTTCCAGCAAGCTCCCCAGGTTTTGCCCTACACGGCGGACATTTATCCGAAATATCCGACGATTACGCAGGAACTCAAAGACCAGAGCATTATCAGTAACTGCAACGGAACGCCGTGCGGACAGGAGCGCGTTTCGCTTCGCAATTTTGACCAGCAAAATATCGCGACCGGCGTCAACGGAACTCTGACCGGAACGCATGCTCTCGTCAACAACGTTCTTTACTCAAAACAGCCCTTCGCGCAGGCGACGATGGGCACATGGCATTTCCGTCAGGACAATCCGACCGGATTCGAAGCCCGCACCAACGAGCAAGACCAGTTTGCCGAGCCGGCCGAGCATCAGGACGAAATCAATTCGTTTTTCTTTGTCAACTATCTGGTTGAATACGTCGATTATCTGCACGTCGGAGGCGACAATACAGCGACCGGCGGCGGCGCATTTCCCGACGATTATCCGAACAAAACCATTCCGCTTCCGGCGACCGTTCACATGCCGAACTTCTATGCGGCGCTGGCCATTGCGGGCGGCAGCATTCCCGACCCGACCGACCCGGATTTGAACAAAAAGCTTCTCGGCATGGACAATGCTTTTGCAGTTCCGGTTTCGGCGCTGATTGTCGAACTGACAGGCGAAAAAATGCCGGTCGTCATCAACCCGACTTTTTACGGTCACGGCTATTTGTTAAATGATTTGGCGCTCGAAGGCACAGTTCCCTATCACGAAGGAATGCACTCGATTACGACTCCGATTGCCGGTCTCGAAGGCGGCGATGAAGCGAGCGGAATGAACGAAGGACAAGCCGATATGTGGGCGTTTACGATTACCGATAATCCGAGCCTGGGCGATTACGTCGTCAATGCTAAAGGCTACCGCGACCGTGCCCGCTCACGCGGCAAAGACCCGGATGCGATTCAGTATATTCGCAGCGCACGTTCGACCTTAAAGTATTCCGACATCGGAACTTTAGATAACGGCGACGGAACATTTGTTTTTGAAGAACACTACGACGGCGAAATCTTTATGTCGACGATGTGGGACATTCGCGAAATGATGAATCGCGTTTATCCGAGCGACACGCTATATAAACGCCCGCAGCCGAAAGACGGCCGAGCCGAAAAGAAAATCACGCAGGGCACAAACATTTTCGAGCGCGATTTTCTCGGAGCAATGTATGTTCTCGGCACGACCGCGCCTGACACTTACGTCAAATCTCGCGATGCGATGATTGTCGCCGACCAGATGCTTTATTCGTCCGATACTACCGATTCGGACGCTCCGGGCAAACACCGCGCGATGATTGAACAGATTTTCGCGGCACACGAAATGGGCGTCAACGCTCTCGAAGTCACGGGCGGACGCGCAACTATTTCGACCCAGGTCACGCCGTTTGCCGGCAGCCAGAGCGCTACGGCAGCTCCTTCAAACGTGCAGGTTGCTCCGGCTTCAGGCAAGAGTCTGAAAGTTTCGTGGAACGCGGTTTCGGGCGCGGTTGCATACGAAGTCTTAAAGCGTAAAGACGGTTTCGAAAACGCCCGCCAGCCGAACGGCAAGCGTATCTATGCTGACGGCGACGCTTCGACCACCGGCTTCCGCCACGTCGCATTCGTCGGCAGAAGCGAAACTTCTTACGAAGATAAAGGCGCGGTTCACGAAGTTTTTGCGCCGGAAGGTTTACCGAACCTGTTTGACACGACCTATGTCGTTCGCGCCATCAGCGTCAACAACAGCGGCCAGCTCGGTTTCTCGAATCTAAGCGGCGGCACGAGAACGCAGCAGATGCGTCAGGATTTGACCGAATCGGTTGACACGGCAATCTCGAACGTCACTTTTGCCAGCGGCGTGATGTCGTTCGACAATAAAATAACCAATCGCAAAGGCAGCGGTGATGCAGCGGATAAGACGATTTATCAGCCGATTGAATTCCAGATTGTCAGCATTTCCAACCCGACTGTCACGGTCAAAAACGGCGAAACCGATAGAAATACTTTCGTCTATAATCAGGTTCTGCCGCTCGGCGCGACATCAAACGCGAAACGGCTCGAATTTAACGACCCGACCGCTCAATTATTCACGTTCGACGCGCGCGTTTACGGAAACGTCTTTACCGGCTCGACCGTCGGAACAGGCGAGCAGAGCGGCGACGGCACAAGCAATCCGCCGACTCCTGTAAACTACGCGATTTTCAGCGAAAATAAAACGGGAACACTCGTCGCGGGCGAACCGACGGCAACCGGCGGAACGAGTGCAACCTGGGGCGACCCGGCATTTAAGGGCATTACATGGGACGACATTCCGGTAACGACCAAATCCGACGCGCTGTTTCTCGACGCAACTCTAAGCTCGGCGACGGCAGTCGATATGGACTTCGATTTACTCGACGCCAACGGACAGGTGATTGCCACTTCAGCCGGCGCAACCGCCAACGAGCACGTTGCGGCCGCCGTCCAGCCGAACACGACCTATTTCATGCGCGTGAAAGGCTTTGCCAACGGCCCTTCGACCTATAATATCGCGGTCAAACAGTTTTTGCCGGAAGGCTCGCCGAACGGCAATACGGCAACGACTCCGACCGGCGGCAATTCGACCGGCACGACCGGCGGAATAACCAGAGTTTCCAAGCTCTTCCGCTTTACGGTCAACCCGATAACCAGAACGGTTACATTCAGACTGCTCTAGTTCTGGGTTAAAATATAAATCGGAAAAAGGTGAAGCTCCGCGGGGCTTCACCTTTTTGTTTGAATTAAATTCGCGGAAATCTCTAATTTATTAACTTAAATGTTGCGGGCATAAACTCGATGGCGACGATTTCGCCCGCGTATTTTGATTTTGCGTCTTCGACCGGATGATAAGTTATGACCGCAAAGCTGTCTTTTGTAATCGTTCCGCAGCCGACGGCGACGTCGGACGTTTCCGAACTGAATGACATTAAAAACAGCGAATCGAAATTCGTGGCTTGAAGCTTGACGATTTGATTGTTAACATTCGCGGAAAATTCGACGACTTTGCCGAGACATTCGATTTTTGTTAAATAACCGAGCACTCTTTTCTCGCCCGCGTCCGGTTTTCTCAAAGCCTGATTGAGCGATTCGTTGACGGCCAGCGCGTTGCGTCTGGCGAGCTCTTCGTCGGAAACGGGCGCGTCGGAGACAATCTCGTTTTTCGCCTTATTTTTTAAGTCTCTTATCGCCTCAAGCTGCGATTCGGTCGAATTTATCACCAGAATCGTATTCTGCGCGTAAAGACGCATCTGGCTGTCCGAAGCGGTTTCGTAAACTTTCTGCGCAATTGCGCGCCCGCCCGCAAAATCTTCTTTGCGGAGCAGAAGCTCGGCGGCGCGCATCAGGTAAGTTTGATTCCCCGACGAAATCGTCAGAGCCTTTTTGATAAACTGAAACGCTTCGTCGACGTCCTCGTTTCTGACCGAACTGACAAACGCGTATAGATTGTAACTTTCGGCAAAGTCAGCGTTTAGCGCAATGGCTTTTTTCAATTCCGCTTTTATTTCGTCGGCCGTCGCTTTATCGTACTTTGTGACGAAGCCGGTTTCGGTCATGCCTTCGCGGCTCAAAAGATAAGCGTATCGATAATGCGAAAGATAATTTTTGTCGTCGGTTTCAATCGCTTTTTTCAGGAATTTTATCGCTTCGTCAAAATTTCCCTGTCGCATTTTGACCAGCCCGAACGTCATATTTGCCGCCGCCGAATTCGGGTTGAGCGATAAAGCCTGTTCGAGATGCGCGGCGGCCTCGTCCAGCCGATTTGAGTGATAAAGCAAATCGCCGAGAATCGCTTTCGAATCGCTTTCCGAAATCGGAAAAGTCTGCATTTCCGTATCGAAAATCAATTTTTCCTTGAAATTGGCTATCAAGGCATTAAATTTTCTTTGCCCGACATAATTTCGAAGCTCTTTTTCCATCTGGCCGTAATCCATCTGAAAAGCCTGCTGAAACGCGTCTTTCGACGGTTTCCCGTTGATGATTAATTCCATAAACGCGCTCAGTTGTTTGCGGCGCGCGCCGTCGTCGCTGTGAAGCAGATAATGCATCAGAGCCCACGCCTGAGCGTAAAAAATGCTGACGCGGTCGCTGCCCTGACTGTTCAGAGTGTAATAATCAATATTAAAAAATGTGCTGAACGGAATAAAACTTCGCTGTTCGAGCAAGGCGAGATGACTGCTGTTCAAAGCGCCGAGCGTCACTTTCTGGTCGTCCTCGATTTTAAAGTTTTCGTAATATTCGGCCAGCCCTTCGTTGAGCCACGGCGGAATACGCGAGCGGCCGATGGCGTTATCGACCAGAAAATGCGTGTATTCGTGAAAAATCGTGCTGTAGGTCTGCTCTTTTTCGCCTTCGGTCGAAAGCACGATGTAATTTACGTCCTCGCCTTTTTGAAAATAACCCGCGACCCAATCGTTTGTCTGGCCGTTCGGGTTGAGCGGTTTATACGGGCCGAAAGCTTTGTCGCTTTTGAAAACGATGACGTTTGTCGGAACGGGCGAGGTAAATTTTAATTTCGGCAAAAGCTGTCGGAAAACTTCGCGAAACTGTTCGAGCTTGGTCGCCACGCGGCGGATTTCCTTATCTCCGGCGTTGCCGACCATATTAAAATTTTTCGATTGAACTCTGACCCATTCGTCCTTAGCGAAAGCGGTAGTCGAAAAAAAAGCAAATATTAAAATTGTTAAGGTAAATAAATGAAAATTAAAAAACTTTTTCATAAAATTGCGTGAGAATTCGACGGTTTAATCCGAAAGCTTAGATGTCCGGAAGCCAGAAAGTTCTGCCCGCGTCGGAGATTTTTTTCAAACCGAGCTTGCCGAGTTCGTCTTCTTTGACGCCGAGAAACGTAAAGTGCGGCAAGTCCGACTGGACGGTTTGAAACCAGCCGTGACGCGCCATAATTTGCCTGACTTCGGCGTTTCCGTTTTCGCTGACGTCGAGCGCCAGCATCGACAAATGCTGCGACGTTCCCGGCGGCGCGACCGAATAAATTATCGATTTCGACAAATCTTTGGCGAAATATATTCCTTCGGCTTCGAGCTTGAATATTTCCGGCACTTGCTCAAACGGCGAAAGCGATTTTATGCGGTCGGCATCCGCTTTTGATAATTTTCCATTCTGCGTCCAGTGTTCGAGCCCCGGATTGACGCGGCTCGCCCACAAATCGACCGTTTCGCCGTAACTTCTTCGCGCCGAATCAGCGCCGCGCGGGGTTATCGTCAAATTGTTTTGCTTGGCTTCGGAAATCGCATCTTTTAAGGCGTTCATCGCCGCCGCCTGCAGCTCGAGATTAAAACCGCCGATTTGCGCCGATGATTTTTCGAGCGCCGATTGAAACGCGGCGACTTCCTGTTCGTTTTTGAAAATTACTGTTTTCGGCGGAGTTGCGCCGCCGCGAGCGACGAAAACCGAGCCGTATTCTTTTAACAACCTGCGCCCCACGTCCTCGGTCGGCTGCTCAAATCCCTGAGGCAGACTCGCCGCGAATCCAACGTTTTTGATTTCACCGTTTCCGCTCTTCATTTTGTTTCCGACGCTGTCCGTATTTTGCGATTCGGAGCTTGAATTGTTTGAAACGCTCGCGCCCGGAGATTTTCTCGGAGTTGCGCCGCGATTATTAGCGTCGTCGCTTTTCCAGCACGCGGCTCCGAACGTAAAAATCAATAAAATTATCGAAAAGTGTCTGCCTTTCATTTTTTCTCAAACGATTCAATCCAGATTCGGAATCCAGAATTCCTGACCGCCGACCATTTCCCGTTTCAAGCCGTATTTGCCCAAATCTTCTTTTGCGAGGCCGAGATACGTAAAATGCGGCAAATCGCTTTTTACGGTCTGAAACCAGCCGTGACGCGCTAGAATATCTCTGACCTGTTTGTTTCCGAACTGCTCGACGTCGAGCGCGAGCATAAAAATATGCTGCGAAGCGCCGGGCGCGGCGACCGAATAAAGAATCGATTTCGAAAAATCCGTGCTGAACCAGAGCTTTTTGCTTTCCCATTCGAGCACTTTCTGTACCTGCTCGTTAATCGTCAACGCTTTGGCCGCATCGGCATCGCGGCGCGAGATTTTCCCTTTTCCGACCCAGTAATTCAAGCCCGGATAAAATCTCGAATCCCAGAGTTTTTCCGTATCGCCATAAGAGCGTTTGGCGGCCGTCGAACCGCCGCGCGGCGTGATTTTAAGATTTTTCTTCGCGGCTTCCTTGACGGCTTCGAGCAAAGCGTTCATCGCCGGTTCTTGTAACTCAATCTGAACGCCGCCGACGACCGACGACTTCGGCTTGGCGAATTTTTGATAAAAACTGACTTCGTTTTCGTCCTTAAAAACGCATTTGAACGGAAAAACAATGCCGGTTTTATCGTTATTGTCGGCGATGAAAATCGCACCGTAATCGGCAAACACCCGTTTTGCGACCGAATCCTTTTCAATCGGGCAAATTTCTTCGAGCTTTCGTGTGACGACTTTCGACCTTCCGTTTTCGACCGTGTTCCATTTCATCGTCGAAAGCTTATTTGTCAAAAAGTCTTTAAAATTTACGGTTTCCTGCGAAAAAGCGGGAAAGGCCGGCGCGTAAAACGCCAGACATAAAAAAGCCGATAAAATATAGCCCTGTTTTTTCAAATCGATTTTCTCCAAAGCAATTTCAAGATTTTTCTTCTTCGCGTTTATCTTTTTCCTTGCGCGCTTCGTGCGCCAGAGTGAGATATTCTTCACGGATTTGGTCAAGCTCTTTTTCGTCCAGTTCTTCCAAATCCAGAACTTGATTTCGCGCTCCTTCGAGACAGCGAATTATTTCATCGAGCTTTAACTGCAACGCTTCGGTGTCGCGGTTTTGCGTGTTTTGAATCAGAAAAACCATCAGAAAAGTGACAATCGTCGTTCCCGTATTGATGACGAGCTGCCACGTGTCGCTGAAATGAAAAAGCGGCCCGGTTGCAGCCCAGACGATAATAATGACGACGGCCGAAATAAACGTCACGGGTTTACCCGTGTAATGCGAAGTCAATTTGGCAAAACGCGTAAACACATGTCTTTTTTCTTCAGCCATATTTTTAATCCAGCATTTCCTGCACGATTTCACTCATCGCGTCGATATGACGCTTCATGTATTCGTCTTTTTCGATAAATGGGACGCGCGAACGAATGAGATTATAAATCTTTTGCGTGCCTTTGCCTAGATTTTTTTCCGCGCCGATGGATTTTTTTCTAAAATCCACGCCCTGCGCCGCGCAAAACAGCTCGAGAGCCAGAATATGCCGCAGATTTTCGACGACGCGGCGCAGCTTTAGAACCGACGTGACGCCCATCGAAACGTGGTCTTCGACGTTCGCCGAGCTCGGAATCGTGTCGGCGCTCGCCGGGTGCGAGAGAATTTTATTTTCATTGCAAAGCGCGGCGGCCGTGTATTGGACAATCATAAAACCCGAATTCAACCCGCCGTCCTCGGTCAAAAACGCTGGCAAAACGTGCGCGTTTGAAGACTCGTCGGTCAGCTTCATAATTCTCCGCTCGGAAATATTTCCGAGCTCGGTCAAAGCAATCGCCAGATAATCCATCGAAAGCGCGAGCGGCTCGCCGTGAAAATTTCCGCCGGAGATAACCTCGATTTTATAATCAAGTGAGTTGCGGGAGTCTTGAGAATCAGTAGAAACAAAATTCGATTCTTCAATCTTCAGACTCTCTTGAGTCTCTTGAGTCTCTTGACTAACAAAAATTAACGGATTGTCCGTCACCGCGTTTAATTCGAGATTGACGACCCATTCGGCGTAGTCAATCGCGTCGAGACACGCGCCGTGAACCTGCGGCATACAGCGCAGAGTGTATGCGTCCTGCACGTTCGTCGCGTCAAATTCGCGGACGAAATCGCTTCCGTCCAAAAGCGCGCGCAGATTTGCGGCGCAGCGAACCTGTCGAGGATGCGGGCGCAGCGCGTGAATCCGCTCGTCAAAGGCTCGCGTCGTTCCCTTTAAGGCTTCCAGCGTCAGGCAGCCGGAAACGTCGGCAATCGAGGCCAGTTTTTTTGCTTTATAAGTTTCGAGCAGTCCGACGGCCGTCATGACGGTCGTCCCGTTCGTCAGCGCGAGTCCTTCTTTGGCGGCGAGCGTGACGGGTTTTAGATTTGCCTTTTCGAGCGCGTCTTTTCCGCTCAAAATTTCGCCTTCGAATTCGGCCTCGCCTTCGCCGATGAGCACGCACGCCATGTGCGCGAGCGGCGCTAAGTCTCCGCTCGCGCCGAGACTTCCCTTTTCCGGAATCTGCGGATTGACGCCGCGATTTAAAAGTTCTAAAAGAAGCTCGAGCGTCTCCGGACGGATGCCGGAAAAACCGCGCGCCAGAGTGTTTGCGCGAATCAGCATAATCGCGCGCGTCGTCGGCGCGTCGAACGCGTCTCCGACGCCGACCGCGTGACTTAAAACGATATTTCGCTGGAGCAGCGCCGATTCTGCGGGCGAGATGATTTTGTCCTTAAACGCGCCGAATCCGGTCGTAATGCCGTATGCAATCTCGCCGCGTTCGAGCAAATGCTGAACGGCGTCGGCGCATTTTTTTATGTTTGCTTTCGCCTTTTCCGAAAGGACGACCCGCGGCTCAGCAGGCTTGCCGTAAGCGACGGCGACAACCTGCTCGATTGTCAAATTTTCGCCGTCTAAAATAATTTGGTTCATTGGTTAAAGATTTCCGTTCCAACGCAATAATACTAATTTTTGAAACAAGTTATAAGTTGCTCCAGTTTTTCAGCAAACAAGATTTTTATATTTTTCCGGTTTCATTTCAAAACACTCGGGGAGACAAAATTATGCCTGGGATTTTATACGTTCTAATAATTGCTTTTTTTATTCTACATTTAATTGTCTTCGGTCAGAAATCGTGTGCTCACCGGTATGCGTCCGCCAAACCGCTGGCTCTGAAAAATTGCCTGGAATTGATGAGTTTCTTGAATAATCCTTTGAATGGCCGCGGGATTCAGAAAGTTTTTGTGAAAAAAATTATTGTACGATTTGTTGTCCGAGCAGACGACAATATTCGTCCTTTACGACCTGGAAACATTCGCAGACGCTTGTTTCCAGGCCTTTGCGGTCGCGCATGATGATTATTCCGCGGACATATGAAATCAACCCCTTCGCCTGAAGGCGTCCGGCGGCCTCGGAAATGCTTCCGCGCCGCGCGCCGAGCATGTGGGCGATGGTTTCGTGCGTCATCACCATTTTGTCTTCCTCAAGCAAATCGTGGTTAATCAAAAGCCAGCGGCAGAGATGCTGCTCGACCGAATGAAGCCGGTTGCAGATGGCGGTTTGCGAAATCTGCGTCATCAACGCCTGCGTGTAGCGCAAAAGGATTTGCTGAAACGCGCCGCCGCGCCCAAATTCTTTCTGCGCCGCCCGCGCGCTCATCCGAAAAGCGCTGCCCGCGCTCTGCACGATTTCGCGGTTCGGCGTTGTCTCGCCGCCGAGAAAAAGCGCGATTCCGGCCAGCCCGTCGTTGCCGATAATTCCGGTTTCGGCGGTCGCGCCGTTTTCGGTCGTGCAGATACGCGAAATGATGGCCGAAGTCGGAAAATAAACAAATTCAATGTGCCCGCCCGACTCATAAAGAACCTCACCGGAACGAAGCGAAATCGGGCGCAAATCAGGTTTGATGCGAGCAAATTCGCTTGCCGGTAATGCATTCAGCAATCGATTATTTCGCACACCTTTCGGGGTAGGAGATGCCGTCATATTTTCCTCTTAAATTGTGTGAGAAATATATCATTATCAGACAATTAACGCAACAAAAAAATTTTAAAAAGAAAGACTTATATGTCCGCTAACGGGCAGACTGGTTTGCTAAAAACGATTATTATTTTTCTAAATAAAATTTCGGCGGATTTCGACGCCCCAATTAAATTGGTTTCAAATTCCGTTTACTAAAATTTGATTCAGTCGCCGGCTTCTGAAGTTCCCAATATCTGGTCAACTTAGACTAAGACGCCCAGAGCCGGTCAAACCACCGTGTACTGCACGGTTTTCAGGTTAGAAATCTAAATTTTGCGGTATATCTCCGGCCACGACTTCGGTGCGCCGGGATGAGGCAGAATTATCTAAACACAAATTCCAAAAGGAGCAAATTATATGAAGAAAGGTTCTCTAATTATTGTCGGTTCGGGCATCAAAAGCGTCGGACATCTGACGATTGAAACTCAGGGTTGGATTAAACATTCAGACGTGGTTTTATACTGCGTAGCCGATCCGGCTACCGAAGTTTGGATTAAGGAAAACAGCAAATACAGTATCGATTTGTATCAATTTTACGGCAATGACAAACGCCGTCTGGACACGTATATCGATATGGCTGACGAGATGCTCAAATATATGCGCGAAGGCAAAGACGTCTGCGGGGTTTTCTACGGTCATCCCGGCGTGTTTGTTTATCCTTCGCATCGCGCCGTCGAAATCGCTCGTTCGGAAGGCTATCGTGCCGCGATTTTGCCGGCCATTTCCGCTTTAGATTGTTTATACGCCGATTGCGGCGTCGACCCGTCTACGAAAGGCTCGCAAACGGTCGAGGCGACCGACCTGCTTCTCCGCAAACGAACGCTGACGACGGACGGCCACGTCGTCGTCTGGCAGATTGGCTGCGTCGGCGACCTCGGTTTTAACTTCGCCGGTTACGACAATCGCAATTTGAATATTCTGGTCGATTATCTGGAAGCTTTTTACGACAAAAATCACGAAGTGATTCATTATCAGGGCTCGCAGTATCCGATGTGCCCGTCGGTTGTCGAAAAAATGCCGCTCGACAAATTGAGAACGGCGGCCGTCACCGGAATTTCAACTTTGTATATTCCGCCGCAGGACGAAAGGCCGACCGACGTCGACATGGCTCGAAAACTCGGACTGGTGGTTAAACAAGTGAGGCCGCACGGCGAGATACCGTCGAAGAGTCAGCCCAAAGCCGAAAACGGCTCGAACGGCAATAAATCGACCAACGGCGGTAATGGAAATGGAAACGGAGTCCCTATCAAAACGGTCAAAAAAGGAAGCCGCTATTATCCTTCGCCCGACCACAGCGGACTGGCAACTTTTATCACCGACACTTTCGAAAATCCGATGATACTCGCCGAGTTTTTGCGTAACCCGGAGATGACCGCCTCGACTCACGCCAATCTGACGCTACCTGAAAAACAGGCGCTCTTAAGCATGCATTCGGGTCGAATCAGAATGGCAATCAAACAATCTCACTGGGCCGATGAGCGCGTTAAGGCAATTGACGCGACGCACGAATTATATGCCGAGCAATCGGCAGATGACGATAACGACCCGCCGATTACCACGACCGAAGTGGCCGTCGAAGTAGTTGAGATAGTTGAAGTAGCGGCTAGCAGCGGCTCGCCAAAAGGCTCAGCGGGCACGCCTTCCGACCCGCCGATTACGACGACGGACACGACCGTCGATGTAACCGAGGTCGTCGAGGTCGTCGAAATCGTCGAAATCGTAATTGCCGATGACGATAAGGCTTCGTCAACTAAAGATACGTATGGCGATTCGTCCGACAATCCCCCGACTACGACAACCGATACGACCGTCGATGTAACAGAGGTCTTGGTCGTCGAGGTCGTCGATGTAGTTGTGATAGCCGAAAAAGACGAATCCGACCCGGACAGTAAGAAATAAATTCCCGTCCGGCAGGCGAATAAGAATGTTTCATTCGTCGCCTGCCGGATATTTTCCAAGTTAATTCACTTAAACAGAAGGAGATAAGTTTATGTCAAATGGAACATCTAATCAGCAATCTTTCAATGACGCGCAAAAGTTTTTGTCGGATTGCTTAACCAGCCCGACGCTGGCGCAGGAATTCCAGACGCAAGGTCAAGCCGCTCAGGATCAAAGTAATCCCGACCTTTTGACCAAGTGGCTGGCAAGTAAAGGATATAACACAAACCCGACCCAGATAGTTCAGGCGCAGGAACAACAGCAAAACTTTCAGCTGTCTTACTGGGCGGGCACATACGGCAAGACTTCCGTAAAAAAATCAGACGGAACATTTGTCTTAGGGCCGCCGATTGTCGTCATCGATAACAACACTGTGTTGATTAACAACGTGGCGATTTCCAAATTTTCATTTACAAACAAGAATCTGGTCTGGGATACGAGCAGCGGAAATGCGACCGCCGGAAATATCACATTCGGAGAAGTCCCGGCCGTAACCACCGACCAGAATCCGCCGACCGGCTACACGGGCAAATTATTCAGCGGAACTTTACAGCAAACTCAGTGCGCGCCGGGCACAGGGGCGCTGGCATACAGCGGTCAAATCGGGCCTATTACTTCTTTTCCGCTTGATAGCTGGTCCGGGAATTACGGTCAGGCTTCAATCAAGTCGAACGGAACTTATGTAAAAGGTCCGGCTTTGATTATTCAAAACGCGACAACCGTCATTTTGGACCAGACTCCGATTAATAATTTCACATATTGCTCGGTCGGCAATACGCTAAGCTGGGGGCTGGACCATAACGCATCGGCCGGGAGCGTCTCTTTCAGCACAATTACCACGCCGACTTCAAGCGGCTATACCGGGCCGACTTTTTTCGGAACATTACAGACGTCTTCGACCGCCTCGGCACAGCAATACAGCGGAACGCTTTCAACGCCTACGCAGTTATCCGACTGGCTTGGCGTTTACGGACAAACGACGATAACGAATGCGGATAATTCGTTTGCGGCGGGGCCGCCCTTAGTTGTTATCAGCAACACGGAAGTTACATTAAAAGGAATTGACCTGAAAAGTTTCAATTTTGACGTTAATACAAATGTGCTGACGTGGGCTATCACAAACAACACGACGGCCGGTTCGATTACCTTTAACCGGATTAAGACGCCGACATCATCCGGCTATGTCGGCAACGCCTTTTCCGGGACGCTGCAGCAATCGGCGAGCTCGGCCACGCTTCCGTTTTCCGGTATTCTCGGACAGCCTTATTCGGGCGGCGGCGGCTATCAGGAAACGACATTGCAGAAAGTCTTTACGATTGCCGGATATGTAATGACTGTTCTCGGCGCAATCCAGTTTATCTATATGGGCTTTAAGATTGCTAAATGGGCATGGGGCAAGCTGACTACCAGCCAGCAGGAGGCCGAGGATGTCGACCCCGGATTGGAAGAAGGCATTCCCGAAGCGGAAGCTAATCCCGGGCCGGAAATTAATCCCGACAATCCGCCGCCCGAAAATACGACCACAACCGAAACGACGGAGACCAATGCCGAGCCGGTAACGACTACCGACACGACCACCGACGTAACAACGGAAGTTACGGAAGTAACCACCGAAGTCACCGAAGTGACGACCGAAGTTACGGAAGTTACGACCGAGGTCACCGAGGTCACGACTGAAGTCACGGAAGTTACAACCGAAGTTACCGAGGTCACGACCGAAGTAGTCGAGGTGGTTGAAGTAGTCGAGGTGGTTGAAATTGTCGAAATTGTTATCGCTCTCGAGGAAGAAAAGGACGAAGACGAAGGTTACGATAAAAACTCGTTAGATAACAGTAAACGTAAACTGAAATAGCAATTTGTTTGCGTCGGTTATGCCCTCGCCCGATTTTGGAAAATTTGAATTGTCAAAAAGTTTTAATTTTCAAACCCGGGCGAGGCTTTTTCATGTAAAATAAGTTTTTTTTGATTATTTCATTCTGCCAAACTCAAGAATTTTGAAACGTGAATTTGATGAATGCTTCAATAATTGAATACGATACTGAGAAATATAATTTTCGGGAGTGGGCTTCTTCGGTTTTGCGCGTTCAGCAGCTCGAAAAAATTCACGAGCGCGCCGATATTAAAAATTATGACGGCGTCGTAAAGCAAATCCGGGTTTGTCGCGATGAACTGTACCACAGCTTTAACCTTTGCCAGGAGATTTATATCGACTTTATTAAATCCGTCATCGCGCCGCTGTTCGGCGGCATCCATGGTTACCAGATACCGCCGTCATTTCGTTTTCATTACAGCCAGAAAGGAAGCAGCTCGTTTCACCGCGACCGCGATTACGGCGTCCAGGACGGGCGTTTGAACGTGTGGTTGCCGCTGACGCGCGTCTGGGGAACAAACAGCATCTGGATTGAAAGCGAGGAAGGAAGCGAAGATTTTTCGCCCGTCGAGCTCGAATACGGTCAGGCGTTAATCTTTGACGGCGCAAATCTTTATCACGGCAGCAAATGGAACACGACCGATTCGACCCGCGTCAGCTTCGATTTTCGGTTCGCTCCCGGCCCAAAGCCTTAATTACCGGAAATAACCCGACCTTTTTTTAGAATTTTTTCGACAAAGTTCCCGCCGAATTCATAGGCAATCTGCCTGTAATCTTTTGTGTCCAAAATTAAAATATCGGCTTGTTTTCCCGGCTCGATTGAGCCGACTTTCTCGCCCGAACCAACGGCGAAAGCGGCGTTAATCGTCGCGGCGTTCAAAGCTTCCGAAGGCAGAAGATTTTGATAGCGACAGGCAATCGCCATCGCCATCGCTTGCGAAGGACAGGGTGCGGAGCCCGGATTGTAATCGGTCGAAAGCGCAATCGCGCAGCCCGCATCAATCATCTTTCGCGCGTCGGCAAAATGAGCCGAGCCGAAATTAAAATTGACGGTCGGCGTGACGATTCCGATTGTGCCGGAACGGGCCAGAAGTGCGATTTCCTCGTCGCTCGTCGCGTCCAGATGGTCAATCGAAGTCGCGCCGAGCTCGATTGCCAGACGCGCGCCGCCGAGATTTGTAAACTCGTCAACGTGCGCTTTTAAACCGAAACCCAAATTTTTCGCCGCCGTTAAAACGCGCTTTGACTGCTCCAAATCAAAAGCGTTTTTCTCGCAGAAAACATCGACGAAGAAGGGAGTTTCTGAATTTTGAATTTTGAATTTTGAATTTACGAGCGGCAGCATCTCCCGGCAAATCAAATCTACGTATTTGTCGGGATTTTCCTTAAATTCGGGCGGGACGGCGTGCGCGGCGAGAAAGGTCGGAATCAAGTCGATTTCGTGCGTTTCGTCGAGTTCGAAAATTGCTTCGAGCATTTTCAATTCGATTTCCGTGTCCAGACCGTAGCCGGTTTTGATTTCCGCCGTCAGAGTTCCGTGTTCGAGCATTTTATCGAGTCGCTTTCGGCTTTGCTCAATCAAATCCGCCAAACTTGCTTTGCGCGTCTGGCGGACGGTCGAGATGATTCCGCCGCCGGAAGCGAGAATTTCGAGATAATCCGCGCCTTTTATTTTAAGCTCGAATTCATTCAGTCGATTTCCCGCAAAAACGATGTGCGTGTGCGGGTCGACAAACGCCGGACAGACGACTTTTCCGCCCGCGTCGATTTCATTTTCCGACTGAAACTCGCGCACGATTTCATTCGATTTCCCCGCCCGGACAATCTTTTCTTTATCGACCGCAACCGCGCCGTTTTCAATCAAATTAACGTCCTCCATTTCCCGAAAACGTTTCGGCCTGCCGTTCGACGCGCAGGTTGCGAGCTGTGAATTGTGAATGATTAAATCGACTTTCATTAAATTTACGAAAGAATAAAATTTGAAGAGTTTTCAGAACCTTTATAAAAGATTTGCCTGCCTTAATTAAAAATCACGGAACCTTAATAAGAGTTTTATGAACCTTAATTCTTAATTAACCAACCGTTTGAAGAGTTTCGTGAACCTAAATTAGAGATTTCAGAATCGTTTGAAGAGTTTCGTGAACCTTAAACGAACAATGGACAAATCGTTTATAAAGTTTTCGTCCCCGATTTCAGCTTGTTTTCACTTACGCGAGCAAAAAAAACTTCAAATTCCTTCTCTCCCGATGCCGAGCGCGTCGGCGACGCGGTTGATATAGTTAAACCATGAGGCAATCAGCGTAATCTGCAAAATCGCCGTATCGTCAAAGCCGGCGGCGCGCAGGCGCTCGTGATATGCGGGATGAATTTTTGTCGCATCTTTTGTCAATTGCACGACATAGTCGCACATCACCATCTCGGCTTCAGAAATCGGCGCAGTTTTGTAGTCGGAGCGCAAAGCCTTGATTAAATCTCCATCTAAAGTTACGCGACGCAGAAACTCTGCGTGAGACTCCACTCAGTAAAAACAATCGTTCGTCACCGAAACCATCGTCGCAATCATCTCGTGCTGTCTTCTCTCAAGCGGTAAATCCGGCGACATCAGCGCGCTGAACGTCGAAAATGCGTGAAAAAGCGCGTCGGGAATGAGCGTGTGCGAATCGACAATCGATTCATTGATGCTGCTTGCGCTGTCAACCGGCGTCGCGTATTCCTGCGGATACGTTTGGCGCGTTTCCGACAGGATTTTTTGCAGCTTTTCGTCTGCGTCTTCAAATTTTATCGTTTTTATCCAGGCCATTTCTTGATTTTAGATTTTAGATTTTAGATTTTTGCTGAAAATTAAATAATAGACAGGAATTCCGAGCAAGACAACACCGATGCCCAGAATTGTCTGCAAAGGATTTCGCATCGCAATTAAAGCGAGAACGACGGCCGTTATCAAAAGAAAAAATAGCGGCGTAAATGGAAACAGAATCGTTTTGTAACCGTCGAATTCCTGTTTTCTGATGATAAAAAGTCCAGCGACCGTCAGCGCCAGAAAAACGACGACGATAAAAAAAAAGTAGGAAAGAATCTGCTCAAAAGTTCCCGATAAAATCAAAATCGAGCCCAGAACGATTTGAATCAGAATCGCGCGGTGCGGCGTTTTGAAACGCCGGTGCGGCTCGCCGAAAGACTTAAAAAACAAGCCGTCTTTCGCCATCGCATAATAAACGCGCGGCGCGACCATCAGATATGCGACCAGAGTTCCGAGAACGGAAACGACGACAATCGCGGCGAAAACGGCTCCGCCCGTCTTCCCGAATAAAGCCTCGCCCGCCTGCGCCGCAAAAGTTTCATCGCTCGTCACGCGCGCGACCGGCACGAGATACAGAAAAACCGCGCTCGTCAAAATGTATATAATCGTTATCCCGATAACACCGAAAGCCAATGCGCGCGGCACGTTTTTTTGCGGATTTTCGATTTCACCCGCAATCCTTGTGACTTCCCACCAGCCCGCAAACGCGAAAAACGCGCCGCCCACGCCGCCCGCCATCGCGCCGAACATATCAGCCGGCTGCGCAAAAAACGGCGAAAAATTTGCCCAGCTCCCGAAATTCCCCAGAAATCCGTATAAAACGATAAAAATCAAAGTCCCGATTTTCAGAACGGTCAAAGCTTTCAAAAATCCCGCGCCGAGTCTCGCGCCGAGAATGTTTATCAAACCGACGACAACAACGATGGAAACGGCCAGAATCTGTTTTCCCGCCGGCGAAAGCTCAATTAGATAAGCGGCGTAGCTCGCCAGCCCGACGCCGAAAATTGCCGTCAGTCCCGGGTCGAGGACGAGCAAAACCATCCAGCCGTAAAGAAATGCGAGCGGCCTGCCGTAGGCTTCGCGCAGATAAACGTAGCTTCCGCCCGCTTCTGGAAAACGCGAAGCAAGCTCGCCGAAACAAAGCGCGCCGATTAAAGTCATCGCGCCGAGAATAATCCAAATTAAAAAAAGCCAAAACGGCGAGCCGACCGATTTTGCCATTGCCGCCGGAATCAGAAAAATCCCGACCCCGATAACCTGCCCGATTATCAAAGCAATCGCCGTCCAAAGTCCGAATTGTCTTTTTAAATGCATAAAATTATTTCACCGCAGAGGACACAGAGTTTTAAAAAATATCCTGTAAATCCTGTCCATCCTGTTTTAATTTTCTCTGTATCCTCTGTGGTTAATCTAAAAAGTGAACCGCGCCGCAAGCTGGAATGCGCGCGGGCCGCCCGAGCCGAAAACGCCGCCGGCGGTCGTTACCGGCTGGCCGAAATTCGGCGTGCCGAGAACGTTGCCGAAACCGGAAAAATTCGTATTTGAAACGCCCAGGATATTGGTCGTGTTAAAGACGTTGAAAATTTCGACAATCGGTTCGAGACGAAATCTTTCCCCGAACACGAACACTTTTGAAACGCGCACATCGAGCGAGCTGAAATTATCGTTAAATCTCGCGTTTGCTGGCGCAAGCGGTAAAGCTTGGCCGTTTGCTCCGCCCACCGCATTTAACTGCGCGATAAAAGAATTCAGCTCCGATGCGTTTTTGAAAAGTCGGCCGCCCGCGTTTCTCTGCAACTGCGGAATCCTCGACGATGCGTCGGGCAGAAGAATGTCCATCGGAACGCCCGACGCGAGCGTTAAAATCGGCGCAAGCTTTATATCGAACGGCAAATCGATTGTTCCGGCAATCGTAAAACGATGCCGCTGGTCGTTCGGCGTCGGCGCGAATTCGAGGCGCAGATTGTTCGGGTCAATCGGCCCGTTTGAAAACGGAATCTGGTCGTCGTTGGCGTAATTAAACGCTTTTGAAAGCGTGTATGAGGCGCGAAAACCGAAACGGCTCGAAAATCTTTTTTCGACGCTCAAAAGCAGGCCGTCGTATATAAATTTAACGCTCGATTCGAGATTTACGACTCTGTCCGGCCCGCCGACGATTGGATTAAAAACCGCGCCGACCGTCCGCCCGATGATAAAATTCGTGCCGAAATTGTGCAAATAATCGGCGCGCAAAATAAAATTTCGGGCAAATTCCCACTGCAGCCCAAGATTCGATTGCTGAACCGACGGATTTTGCAGATTGTTGTCGATAATATTGATGCCGGAAGCGCCCGCGCCGGGCAGAACGAAACCGGAAAAAGGATTGGCGACGGTCGGCGCGAACGGCAGAAATCTTCCGTTCTGGTCAAGAAAAACCGGCGCGCCGTTCTGGTCGCGCAGAGCGTTTCCGGCGCGAACGGCAATCGGCAGCGCGCGCCCGTCAAGCCCGCGTTCGAGCGTTACCAATTCGAGCACGACGCGGTCGTAATAAATCCCGTAGCCGCCGTGAAGGCTGAATTTTAAGTTGGAAGTCGAGTAATTAAAACCGACGCGCGGCCCGAAATTGTTCCAGTCCACCTTGCGCTCGCCTCTGTAGAACGAAGCGACAATCGGATTTATATCGGCAAATCCCGAATTGTTTTTTACGTTTGTATCGGCCTCGTAGCGCAAGCCGAGATTGAGCGTTAAATTCGACGTTACGCGCCAATCGTCCTGCACAAAAAGCGCGAAATGATTGTTGTCGACGTTTTCGAGATTCAAAGGTCTGTCGGGAAACTGGCTGCGCAACGCAACGGCGAAAAGCAAATCGCCGTCGTCGATGCGGCCGTCGCCGTTGCGGTCAAAATCGGCAAAATCCTGTACGAACTCGATTCTTCCCTGCTGGAAAACGCCGAGAAATATACTCGAATCTATTTTTTGAAATTCGCCGCCGATTTTCAGCGTGTGACCGCCCGCAACGACTGTTAAAGCGTCTGAAAACTGCAGGCGATTCTGCTTGGTCGCCTGCGGCACGCGAAAGCTCGAACCGTCGAGAATGCTCGGGAAAGTGTATTGAATCCCGTTCGAAACCGGATTCGTCTCGTTTTTGAAGTTGTTCAGGCTAAACCCGAAACTATTGACAATCCTTTTAGAAAGAACGCTCGTCCAGTTTGCCATCAACGAATGAAAACGATTTTTTAAGTTTTGCAGATATGAAGCCGACCCGATGGCGCGGTCGAGCTTGCTCGAATCTCTTGCGTCGACGTCTTCGAACGAATATCGAAACTCGAATCTGTTCGTATCGTTCGCCTGAAAATCGACGCGGCCGTTAAAAAGCAAATCATTGAGCGGCGCTTCCGCAAATCCGCGCGTGATTCTGCGGTTGGCGACGTCGCGGATGCCGACCAGAACCGCGCCGTCCTGATTGCGATATTCGAGCGCGCCGAACGCCCAGAGCTTTTCTTTGATAATGGGAGCGCCGAGCGTAAACGAATATTGCTGGCGGTCAAACGGCGGCGGCTGCCGGCTCCGGTCAAACGTCGCGGGCAAGCCCTGAAGCCGCCGGTCGCGCTCGAAAAACGAGACGGAACCGCGTACTTCATTTGTTCCGCCTTTGGTCACGACGTTGATAGTCGAGGAAGCCGAGCGACCGTATTCGGCCGAAAAACGATTTGTCGCCACCTGAAATTCCTGCACCGCGTCCTGCGAGATATTTATCAGAGAGCCACCGACGACGTCGTCGTTATTATCCGTTCCGTCGATTAAAACGTTGCCGCCGCGTCCCATCTGGCCGGCGGAAGAAATGACGATTGTGTTCGTTTTGGTCGGGTCGAAATTCGGCGCAATCGTATTTCCGGGTGTCAACAGCGCCAGCTCGAGAAAATTTCGACCGTTGAGCGGAAGGCTTTCGATTTCTTTATCATTTATCACGGCATCGACTTTTGAAGTTTGCATATCGACGAGCGGAGTCGTTCCGAAATCATCGTCGAGCACAACTTCCCGAACCTCACCGACACTTAATTGAGCGTTAGAAGTCACCGTCTGACCGACGTTCAATACTACTTTTGCGTATGTCGTCTTTTGAAATCCCGCCGCTTCAAAACGGATTGTGTATTCGCCGACCGGCAAACCCGAAATCGTATAAACGCCTTTGTCGTCCGTAATCGTGTTTTGATAAAGATTCGTCGCGTTGTTTGTCGCCGCAACCGTTGCGCCCGGAATAACCGCGCCGGCAGCGTCCGTAACGATTCCCGTCAGCGTCGCCGCCGGCTGCTGCGCCCGCGCCGCAAAATTTAAGACAAACAGCAATAAAACGCAAAATGAAGTGGAAATAAACTTTCTCATTAAATTTTCTTTTGGATTATAAATTCAGATTCGAAAAATATATGTTCCTTATTCTAGCAAGCCTTATGCACGCAAACAAAAGAAAAAAATTAATAAACTGAAAAGCAAAAACTTAAAGCTGAAAAGTGACGATTGATTTTTACATTTCAATTTTCGCTTTTCAGTTTTCAATTTTTCATTGCTTTTAGCCTGTAATTTAACTAAAATTGCGCTATATGAGAAACTTTGTCGCGCTTGCACTGTTGTTTGTGCTGTCTTTCGCCAATTTTGGACAAAAAATTACGCTTAACGAAAAGGCCGCTAAACCAACGCCAACTCCGAAAGCAAAAGTCGTTAAGCCGAAAGCTACGCCAAAACCTGAAAGTGCGTCTAAAACTCAAAAAGTAAAACCTAAAACTGCCGCCGAAGCGCAATTGACAAAACCCAAAGCAATCGTCAAAACGCCAAAACCTGAAACCGAGACGAAGAAAGTCGCGGCTCAGAAACCAAAAATTAAATTAAAAGCGAGCGTTAAGCCGAAAACGACCGCCAAAAAAACCGAAACGGAAACAAAGCTGACGACAATCGAAGGAAAAACGTCCGACGGTAAAGAAATAACTCTCCGCGAAGACGGCACGTGGGCTTATAAAAAAGCCGAATCGACTCCAAAAACTGAACCGACGCCAAAACCGACGCCAATCGCAAAAGTTTCTCCAACACCGAAGCCTTCAACCGTTGCCAAAACTTCTCCGACTCCGAAACCCGCGACAGTTGCAAAAACGACGCCGACGCCTGCGATAAAGCCGACGCCGAAGACGAAACCGTCGCCGGCTCCCGTCGCCAAGACGAATCCGGTCAGCAAACCGAAACCGACGCCCGCGCAATGCGATTTGGCGTTAAATGATTCGCCGTCGATTCGCGGCCTGCGGCTCGGCATGACGCGCGACGAGGCCGACGAAATCATTCCCGGCGACCGGATAACGATTATCAATTCCTCGGACATTATCTCGTATCCGCATTACAGCCGCGCGCGCGGCTTTGAAAACATTTATCAAATCTCGGCGCGCTTTTTCGACGACAGACTTTCCGCCCTCGAAGTTGTTTACGAAGAAGCGGACGTAAAATGGAAAAACGCGAAAGAATTTGCCGAGAATCTTTCGTCAAACTTCAAGCTCTCGCCGGTTTTCTGGAAATACAACACCCGGGACGCGGCCTTCGCCGAAATGCAGTGCAAAGATTTTTCGATAAAAATTGACTCGTCCGCCAACGAGATTTCTCTGCAAAAAATAAATGCGCCGCAAAAAACGGCGCAGGAAATGACGACGGAGAAAAAGATTTTCAAGCCCTAGAAAGTGAGAAACAGAAAACGTCTTTCACTTTTCAAAGAAATGTCGCGCAATGTTCAGCCGAAATTATAAACGATAAATTTTAGGGATTTGCTCTCGAAGGAACCGGCACGTCGTCGTTTGCGCCGAATTGTATGGCTGTAAATCCGCTCTGACTTCTCGACAGATACCAGTTTGCATCCGCCGGACGAAAGACGGCGAAATCCGCGCGCCCGTCGCCGTCGTAATCACCCGCGACCGGAATATCGCCGGCCGCTCCAAAAGGCGCGGCATAAAAACTCTGGTCTTCGCTTCGCAAAACGTACCAAAAGCCGTTTGCCGGACGCCATACGGCAACATCAATTTTGCCGTCGCCGGTGTAATCCGCCGGAACGGGAAAATCCGCTCCGTTTCCGAACTGAAAAGCGACTGTCGAATTATCGGAGCTTTTCTGAAACCACCATTCACCCTGAGAAGGCCGAAAGACGGCTATATCCGCCTTTCGGTCGCCGTCATAATCAGCCGCGACGGGAACGTCGCCGTTTGCGCCGAACTGCCGAATAATCGTTCCGCCCGTAGATTTATTGATAAACCAAGTCGCAGAACCGGGACGAAAAACGGAGGCATCGGCTTTTCCGTCGCCGTCAAAATCGGCGGCGGCGGGAATATCTCCGGCCGCGCCGAACGGGAACGAGTAAAAACTGTCGTCTTCGCTCCGCAGGACAAACCAGAAACCGTTCGCCGGACGCCAAAAAGCGATGTCGGTTTTGCCGTCGCCCGTAAAATCGGCGGCGGTTATCTTGTCCGTCCCGTTTCCGAATTGAAATGCGTGGTTTTGATTATCCGA